>NZ_JAMYTF010000006.1:0-273516 GCF_040322295.1 Mesorhizobium sp. M0159 | reverse complement strand
CCACCACGGAGAGGGGTAACCGCGCTCAACTACGGCCCCTCCCCGGCCGCTTCGCGGCCACCTCTCCCCCGCTTCGCGGTGGGCGAGGAACCCAGGTCCTGAGAGTTCGAGGATCACCCCGCGTCGCAGAGGCGCGTTTCGACCATTTCGCACAAATGGTGGTAGAGGCACAAATGCCCCTGCTGGATGATCGGCGTCGAGGTCGAGGGTACGTTGAGCAGGATGTCGGAGAGCGGCTTCAGCTTGCCGCCGGTATCGCCGGTCAGGCTGATCACCGTCATGCCCATCATGCGCGCTTGCTGGGCGGCGGCGAGGATGCTTGGCGAATTGCCGCTGGTCGAGATGGCGAGCAGCACGGCGCCCGCCGAACCATGCGCCTCGACCTGGCGCGCAAACACCGTGTCGAAGCCGTAATCATTGCCCCAGGCGGTCAGCACCGCCGCGTTGGCCGGCAGCGCGATGACGTTGTAGGCCTTGCGCTCCCTGAGGAAGCGGCCGACCAGCTCGCCGGCGATATGGATGGCGTCGCTGGCCGAACCGCCATTGCCTGCTATCAGCAGCGCCTTGCCCTGCGAAAGCGCGGCGACGACGGCGCTGACCGCCCGCTCCATCTCGCTGGTCAGGTCACGCTCGACCATCGCCGAAATCGCGGCCGCCGAGCGGGCCAGGTAATCGTTCAGTTCGGACATGAAACCCTCAGTTCCCGGCGCGCAATCTGCCGATGGTGCCGGTCGTGCTCTTGCCGGCGACGAGGTCGACCAGCACGACGCGCCCGCCGGCCTTCTGCACGACATCGGCGCCAACCACCTGATCGACCGTATAGTCGGCGCCCTTGACCAGTATGTCGGGGCTCAGCGCCTCGATCAGCGAAAGCGGCGTATCCTCCTCGAAGATGACGACGGCGTCGACCGAGGCAAGTGCTGCCAGCACGCAGGCCCGGTCATGCTGGTCGTTGACCGGGCGCCCCGGCCCTTTCAGCCGGCGCACCGAGGCATCGCTGTTGAGGCCGAGCACCAGCCGGTCGCACTGGCTGCGGGCCGCATGCAACAGGCTGACATGGCCGGCATGCAGGATATCGAAACAGCCATTGGTGAAGCCGACGCTCAAGCCCTCGTCTTTCCAGCCCGCCACCAGCCGCGCGGCGGCGGCGGCATCGAGGATCGCATCCAAGTGGGCGACCGGACCATGCGAGCGAAACAGCGCACCCGTGAGTTCCTCGATCGTCAGCCGCGCCGTGCCGCGCTTGCCGACGACAACACCGCCGGCGGCGTTGGCGATTGATCCTGCCATGACGCGGTCGGCGCCTGCTGCAAGTCCCAGTGCAAACGTCGCGATCACCGTGTCGCCGGCGCCCGAAACGTCGAACACTTCGCGCGCCTGCGTGGCGATATGGCGGGCGTCGTCCGCACCGATGACGCTCATGCCCTTTTCGCTGCGCGTCGCGACGACGAAATCGAAACCGTGCGTCGAAATCAGCTGGCGTGCCGCCGCCTCGATCTCGTCGTCGGCAAACACTGCGCGGCCGACCGCCTCGCCGAGTTCCTTGCGGTTGGGCGTGATTGCCGTCGCGCCGGCATAACGCGCATAGTCGCGGCCCTTCGGATCGATCAGCACCGGCTTGCCCGCTTGCCGGCAGATCGAGATCAGTTCGCCGGCGACACCGTCGAGCAGCACGCCCTTGCCATAGTCGGACAGGATGACGATGTCGGCCCGCGCCAGCGCTTCGCGAAAATGCCCGACCAATGCCGCGCGCTCGGCATCGCCCAGCGGCTTGATTTCCTCTTCGTCGAAACGCAGCACCTGCTGGTTGAGCGCGCTGAAGCGGCTTTTGGACGACGTCATGCGATCGGCATCCTGCGCCAGCCCGCCGGTGTCGACGCCAAAGTCGCCGAGCATGCGCATGAGGTTCTTGCCGGCCTCGTCAGCGCCGATCACCGAGACCGGTATCACGGCAGCGCCGAGCGAAACGATGTTGGCGACGACATTGCCGGCGCCGCCCATCGCCAGCGTTTCGCCGCGCCCGTGCAGCACGGGGATCGGCGCTTCCGGCGAAATGCGCTCGATCACGCCGTTGACGAAACGGTCGAGGATGAAATCGCCGACCACCAGCACGGTGGCGCCACCGAAGCGCGAAATGGCGCGGTGAAGAGGTTCGGGAGAGGGCAGCTTGATCATGTCAACGCGTGGGAGAGCCGATTTTCAGTGGCGGGGGATTCGATTGGCAGGGCCGGCCGTTCATGGCGATGCCGATATACCGCAATTTCAGCCGACGCAACGGCAGGCCTTCGAGCGATCGCCGCGGCGAGACAGTGCGTCAGCTTTTCTGCAACGCGACATGCACGCCCAGCCCAACAAGCATCGTACCGCCGGCGCGCCGCATCAGGCGCTGCGCCCGGCTCGACTGCCGCAGCCTGGCGATCACCGCGCCGGCCAGCACCACGCAAACAATGTCGGCCGACGAGAACATCAAATTGACGATCGTTCCAAGCACGACGAACTGCAGCCAGACCGGAAACGCTGCCGAGGCATCGATGAATTGCGGCAGGAACGCCATGAAGAAAATCGCCGTTTTCGGGTTGAGCACCTCGACGGCAACGCTCTCGAAAAACGCGCGGCGGGCGGATTTCGGCTGAATTCCCGGCAAGACAACGTCGCCTTGCGCCTTGGCGCGAAACAAAGAAACACCGAGCCAGATCAGATACAGCGCACCGACCAGCTTGACCGCCATGTAAAGCACCGGCACGGCATGGAAAAGCACCGACAGGCCGACGGCGGCGGCGAAGACATGAACGTAACCGCCGAGATGGATGCCGAGCGCCGCCATCAGCCCGGACCAGCGGCCGCGCGCCATGGTTTGCGCGGCGGCATAGAGCATGGCGGGACCGGGGATATAGGCGAAGATCGCCGTGGTGGCGAAAAAGGCGACAAGCAGTTCGGTTGACGGCATTACCTTGCTCCTGTCACGCTTCGCCGGTGGTCACCGACTGAAGCGAGAGCTTTGCGGCGGCACTGTGGCGCTCATCCGGCCGCCCCGCCACCTGCTTTGTCGACAGCCCGGCCCGCCTCCCCTATAAGGCCAGAATCCCACAAGGGCTACAACCGGCACAAGGTACCAGAGGCTTTCATGATCATCGTCACGGGCGGCGCCGGCATGATCGGTTCCAACATCGTCGCCGCGCTCAACGCCGACGGTTTCAGCGACATCCTCGTCGTCGACGACCTCACCGACGGCCACAAGATCGCCAACCTCGCCGATCTCGAGATCGCCGATTATCTCGACAAGGACGATTTTCTGGCGCGGATGGAGGCCGGCGACCTCGGCCGCATCGAGGCGGTTTTCCACCAGGGTGCCTGCTCGACCACCACCGAATGGAACGGCAAGTTCATGATGGAGGTCAACTACACCTATTCGAAGCGCCTGCTGCACGCCTGCCTGGCCCTGCGCGTGCCGTTTCTCTATGCCTCCTCCGCTTCCGTCTATGGCGGCGGCGCCGAGTTCCGCGAGGAGCCGCAATACGAACGCCCGCTCAACGTCTATGCCTATTCGAAAAAGCTGTTCGACGACTATGTCCGCCGTACCGTGTTCGATACCGACCATTCGCCGGTGGCGGGCCTGCGTTATTTCAACGTCTACGGACCGCGCGAGGCGCATAAGGGCGCCATGGCCTCTGTCGCCTTCCATCTGTTCAACCAAGTCGAGCAAGGGCAGAACCCGAAGCTGTTCGGCGCCTATGGTGGTTTCGGGCCCGGCGAGCAGAGCCGCGACTTCATCCATGTCGGCGATGTCGCCGACGTCAATCTGTGGCTGTGGAAACGCGGCTCGAGCGGCATCTTCAACTGCGGCACAGGCAAGGCTCAGCCGTTCCGCGCCATTGCCGAAACGGTGATCGATACGCTCGGCCAAGGCCAGATCGAGTTCATCGAGTTTCCCGACCACCTCAAGGGCAGCTACCAGAGCTTTACGCAAGCTGATATGTCCCGCTTGCGCGCAGCCGGTTACAATGGCCAGTTCCGCACAGTGGAAACCGGCGTCAGAGACTATGTCGAATGGCTGAAAGCCCAACGATCCTCGTGATCGGCCCACGCTGGGTGGGCGACATGGTGATGGCGCAGTGCCTGTTCCAGGCGCTGAGGGAGCTTCATCCGAACGCCGCCATCGACGTGCTGGCGCCGGCGTGGGCAGCACCGCTGGTCAAGCGCATGCCCGAAATCCGCCAGCAGATCGACCTGCCGCTGCAATCCGGCACGTTCGAATTCCGCACCCGAAGGCGCTTCGGCCGCCTGCTGCGCGGCCGCTACGACATGGCCTTTGTCCTGCCGGGAAGCTGGAAGTCGGCGCTGATCCCGTTCTTTGCCGGCATTCCGCGCCGTGTCGGCCATCTCAAGGAAATGCGCTACGGGCTACTGACCGACATCGTGCCCTTGCCCGATCGCCTGAAACGGCGCACCGCGCAGGCCTATTTCAGCCTTGCCCGTGGTGGCGCCTTCCAGGCGCCGAAGCTCGCCGTCGATCAAGCCAGCCAGGCGGCACTGCTCAGCCGTTTCGGGCTGACAGCGGGGAAATTCGTGGCAGTCATGCCCGGCGCAGAATTCGGCCCGGCCAAGCGCTGGCCGAGCGAACACTATGCCGGCCTTGCCCGTGAGATGATGGCGAAAGGGTTTGGCGTCGCGCTGTTCGGGTCGAAGAACGACGCTGGGGTGACGGCTGAAATCGCCGCGCTGGCTCCGGGCGCCGTCGATCTTGCCGGCCAGACGCGGCTCGAGGATGCCATCGACCTGATCGCGGCGGCGAGGCTCGCCGTCTCCAACGACAGCGGGCTGATGCATGTCGCCGCCGCCGTCGGCACGCCGGTAGTCGCCGTTTACGGCTCGACCTCGCCGCAGAACACGTCGCCGCTCGCCGAGCGCCGCGAACTGCTCTGGCTCGGCCTGTCCTGTTCGCCCTGCCACAAAAAAATCTGCCCGCTCGGTCATCTCAACTGCCTGAACACGCTGGAGGTCGAACGCGTCGTGGCGGCGGCGGAGCGGCTGCTGGAAATGCCGGCCGCCGCATGAAAGTGCTGATCGTCAAGACATCGTCCATGGGCGACGTCATCCACACCTTCCCGGCGATCGAGGACGCGCGCCGCGCTCGGCCGGATATCTCCTTCGACTGGTGTGTCGAAGAGGCATTTGCCGGCATCGTGGCGCTGCATCCAGCCATCCAAACCATCCACAGCGTGGCGATCCGGCGCTGGCGCAGGAAGCTGCTCGAGCCCGGCACATGGCGGGAAGTGGTCGGCTTGCGCCGCGCCTTGCGCGATTGCCGCTACGACCTCGTCCTCGATGCACAAGGCTTGCTGAAATCGGCGCTGGTGGCGCGGCTGGCGGCAGCCCCGGTCGCCGGGTTCGATCGGTCGAGCGCCCGCGAGCCTTCGGCAAGCCTGTTTCATGGCCATCGCTATGCCGTGCCGCGCGGCCTGCATGCCATCGAGCGCACGAAACGCCTGTTCGGGCTGGCGCTCGGCTACGAGCCGGATTTTTCCAGGCTTGAATCGGGTATCGCGCCGCCAGCCGGAAGATCGACTTTTGCCGGTGAAAAGACCGCCTTCCTGCTGCACGGCACCAGCCGCGAGGACAAGAAATGGCCGGTCGCGGACTGGATCGAAACCGCCCGCCTGCTGGTGAACATGGGAATGACGCCGGTCACCACCTGGTCGAACGACCGGGAACAGGCGGTTGCCGAGGCGATCGCCCGCGCCATTTCGCAAACCGTTGTGTTTCCCAGATCGCCGCTTGCCGAGATCGCCGCCGTCATCGGCAGCTCGACGCTGGTCATCGGCGCCGACACCGGCCTCACCCATCTCGCCAGCGCTTTCGGCGTGCCGACGGTGGCCGTATTCATCGCCACCGAGCCCGGCCTGACCGGCCCGCGCGGGCCGCTCTCATCGACGCTACTGGCCGCGCCTGGCCGCAGCGTCACGCCGCCGGAGGTGATTGCGGAAGCCGAGAGATTGCTGGCGCTTCGGGAGACCGGTCAGGTCAAAGTCGGTAGGGGATAGTCCTGAAAGTTGGCGCTGCCCCTCATCTGGCTACCGCCATCTTCTCCCCGTATAGGGACGGGGAGAAGGACGCCTTCACCGAAGATTTCGCCAATCGGTGGCGTTGCAGGAAACGGCGCCGAGGTTCCGGACGGCCCCTTCTCCCCGTCACTATACGGGGAGAAGTGCCCGGCAGGGCGATGAGGGGCGGCGCTACCTGACGGGATTAGGGCTCGCCTCAGATTCCTCAGATGAACTGCACCTGGACGATCTCGTAGCCCCTGGCGCCGCCTGGCGCATTGACCTCAATGGCGTCGCCGACTTCCTTGCCGATCAGGGCGCGGGCGATCGGCGAGGAGATCGAGATGCGGCCGGACTTCACGTCCGCTTCCTGGTCGCCGACGATCTGGTAGGTCTTTTTCTCCTCGGTATCCTCGTCGACCAGCACCACGGTGGCGCCGAACTTGACCTTGTCGCCGCTGAGCTTGGTGACGTCGATCACCTCGGCCCGCGCGATCAGGTCCTCGAGTTCGTTGACCCGGCCCTCATTGAGGCTCTGTGCCTCTTTTGCCGCGTGATATTCGGCATTTTCGGATAGGTCGCCATGCGAGCGCGCTTCGGAAATCGCCTCGATGATACGCGGCCGCTCCTGTTGCTGGCGCCAGCGCAGTTCTTCCTTCAATGACGCGAACCCCTCGCCTGTCATCGGGACCTTGTTCATAATGCCTGACCTTTCCTGCCGCCGCCCCCGCAATCGGGAGCGACCTTGTCGATGGTACAAAAAGAAAACGGTCCGGCAGCCTCGGGCTAACGGAACCGTCTCACCACAATTTCGCAAGATATAGCAATCTTCGCGGGTTTTTCACGTCCAAAAAGTCGGTTTTTGAAAAATCATCCACCGATTGCACGGCTGACCCCACGTCAAGCGGCGGTTTCCAAGATCGTATCGTGTACCGTGATGCCAAATCTCGGTTGTGGCCAACATGTGCAGCACAGCAAAAAACCGGCTGCGATCGCTCACAGCCGGTTATGAGGAGCGTTCCGGAGGATCAGCTCCTCATGAAATGATCGATCTGCTCCGACAGCATGCCGTATTCGCGAGACCCCTTGCCCGTGCGCTTCTCGATCTCGCGGAGCTGTTCCTGGGCGCCGGCAAGATCGCCGATCTGCAGGTGCGCCTCGCCGAGATATTCGCGCACCAGCGTGTAATTCGGGTCGATGCGCAGCGCTTCCTCGTAATAGCCGAGGCCGACGGTGACGCGGCCGGAATGGCGGTGCGAATAGCCGAGATAATTGAGGATGCGCGGATCCTGCTTGTTGGCGGCGAGGCTGAGCACGCCGATCGCCTCGTCGTAGCGTCCATCCATCGCCAGCGCGCGACCGGCATCGTAGATGCTGTCGTCGTCCAGCATGCCTTGCTTCGGGGAGACGCATTTCTTCTGTTTCTTGTCCCACGCCTCCCCCTTCTTGCACTGGGACTGGCCGCCGCCATTGCCGCCGCCACCGCCACCTCCCCCGCCTTCACCAGCCGAAAACGCCGGAGCCGCAATCAGCGGCAGGGCGGCGATGGCCATGGCGTAAATCAGCAATCGTCTGCGCATCGAATTCTCCTTTGAACCTGACAATGCAACACTAACGCCGGCCCAACGCCGTTTCGTCCCGGAAAATGTCATCCTATCTCAAAACCGCGATCTCTCCCAGCAAGGCCATCTTATCCGGGAAGAGAGGGCATCGAAATCATGCTTCACGATCAACGCCGCCGCGCAAGATAATGTGACGAGCGCTGCAAATCCGCTATCATCGGGCCGACCGAGCACGAAGCAGGGAGACGGCCGGTGCAGCAACGCGTTGAACGAGACTGGGAGCTTTCGATCGGTCCCGACACCGTGCGCCTGTTCATCCTGAAGGCGAAGGCGCTCAGCGCCGCCGTCAACGAAGACTATGCCGACGGCGCCGAGCACGAGGTAGAGCTCGACGGCAACGCGCACGACAACCACCATCATGACGGCCTTGCCGAGGAAAGCTCCGAAGATCTCACCGAAGAAGAACTGCGCGAGCTGATCGACGATCTCAATGTCGACGAAGCGGCCGAACTGATTGCGTTGGCCTGGGTCGGCCGCGGCGACTATGACGCGACGGAATGGACGGACGCGCTGTCCGCCGCCCGCGAGCGCGCCAACAAGCGCACGGCAAAATATCTGCTCGGCATGCCGCTGCTGGCGGACTGGCTCGAGGAAGGCTTGGAAGCGATCGGCGCGTGACGGCGCGGTTACCGATTGTGATCGGCCGCCCCCTTCGCTCAAGGCAACTTCCCTGCATTCTGGCCGTTGCGACGTAATGGCGGCGTTTGGCTTTTTCAGATTGGGCAGATTGCTGCTGGCCGTTGCGGCTACGCCGCTGGCGGGACCCGTTTTAGCCAAGGCACCCGACCTACCGCAAACTGCACCAGTTCCGCAGCTCAACCAGCAAGTCACTCCGCCGCCACCAACCGAGATCCCGGTCCCCGAACCGCGCCCGGAGGATGCTCCGGAGCCGCCGGCGATTGCACCGCAGCCGCCCGAAAAGCCGGCACGGGCTGAGCCGCCGGCAGGCCCACCAGGCGCGCCACCAAACCCGGCCGAGGCAGACGAGAAGGCGGAGCAAAAAATCCTTCCTGATCCTCGATCGGCCGCCATTGCCGGGAGAGAAATGCCGGCCGAGGAATTGGCCTGCCGCAGGCGGCTGAAGTCGATGGGCGTCGATTTCGAGGAGCGCAAGCCAGAGCATGATACGTCAGTCGGTTGCTCGATCCCCTACCCGATCGCGCTGAAGACGCTCGGCAAATCCATCGCCATCGGCCCGGAGCCCGAGCTGAATTGCCAGATGGCGGAAGCGGCCGCCCGCTTTGCTGCGTCCGTCATCCAGCCTGCCGCAAAGGCCGAGTTCGGCGCGGATATTAAATCGATCGGCCAGGCCTCCGCCTTTGTCTGCCGGTCGCGCAATGGCGGCGGCAAATTGTCGGAGCACGCCTTCGGCAACGCGCTCGATATCGCCAGCTTCAAGCTTTCGGACGGGAAGGAGATCGATGTCGGCCCGGCGCCGCCGGAAAAGGACGCGAAATTCCTGAACGCAGTGCGCAAGGCAGCCTGCGGACCGTTCAAGACCGTGCTTGGCCCCGGCAGCGACGCCGATCATTCGCAGCATCTCCACTTCGACCTCGAACCGCGCCGCAACGGCGGCACGTTTTGCCAATGACGCCGGCCGCCGGTAATGGGGCGCCGCAATTTGGCCGCAGGCGTGAACGGCGCCGCTGATTTTTCCTTTACTCTTCAGGTTTAGAGTCTGTGCCATCTGGGGACAGGAACCCTTCCGATGGCCGGGCTATTTCGCGCTGCGCTTGCCGCTGCGCGGCACACAGGATGCGCGCGCATAGCCGGCAGGCTTGCCGCCCTACTTGCCGTGGCGGCGGTCTCAGCCTGCAATACCGGCAGCGTGCTGTCGCTGCAGCCGGCCGTCGATGTCGGCAGCCAGACCGCTGCCGTCCCGCCCAATTCCGACCCGCAATATTCCGGCGCGCAAGATTCCGGGCCGCAATATTCGGGTATGCAGCGCCTCGTCCCGTCCAATCCCTTTATGACCGCCGCCTATCCGCGCCTGGACAACCCGATGTCGCCGGCCGAACAGATGCCGGCCACAGAGATCGATTGCCGTAAAGAGCTAAAACGCCTCGGCGTCGTCTACACCGACGTTGCGCCGATCCATGAAGGCCAGTGCGGCATCGACTATCCGGTCAAGGTCTCGGCCATCGGCAGTGTCGAGATGAAGCCGGCCGCGACGCTGACCTGCGACATGGCCGCCACCTTTGCCGGCTGGACCAGGAACGAACTCGTGCCGTCGGCCCGCTGGCGCTATTTCTCGGGCGTCAAGACCATCCACCAGGGCTCGAGCTATTCCTGCCGCAGGATTGCCGGCGAAGGTGTTTTGTCGGAACACGGCAAGGGCAATGCGCTCGACGTGATGAGCATCGAGCTCAACAATGGCGACGACATCGACGTCCGCAAGCCCGGCCTGTTCGCCTTCCGGACGCGCGGCTTCCTCAACAATGTCCGCGCCGACGGCTGCCAGTATTTCACCACCGTGCTCGGCCCCGGCTACAATTACGATCACCGCAACCATTTCCATTTCGACATCAAGAACCGCAAGAACGGCTATCGCGCCTGCCGCTGATTGCAGCCCCTGCCCAAGACTTGCTGTGCCGGTTAAGATGGTGCGCAGACGCTTGGGTGGTGCCTCTTGAGCCAACGAAGCCTTCGACGACGTGCAACGACCTGGCTGGTGGCATGCTGTGCCGCTTATCTTTCGCTCGCCTATTTCGCCGCGCCTGAGTTCTGGACGTTACGGGACCGCAATTTTCGCAATCAGCAATTCGAGATGGTGACGCACACGCCGCAAGGCATTCCGGGCGATCCGATCAATGTCGGCCTTGTCGGCACCAAGAAGGAGCTTGTCCATGCTTTTGCCGTCGCCGGCTGGGATACGGCAGACGCCATCACGCTGAAGACTGCCATCGAGATCGGCGAAAGCGTGCTGTTTAACCGCCCCTATCCCGACGCGCCGGTCAGCCGGCTGCTGTTCGAAGGCCGCGCCCAGGACCTCGCCTTCGAAAAGCCGGTCGGCGACAGCGCCGACCGGCGCCACCACGTCCGCTTCTGGCAGACCGATGCGACCGGAGACGACGGCCGGCCGCTTTGGCTTGGCTCGGCAAGCTTTGACCGCGGCGTCGGCCTCAGCCATGACACCGGCGCGATCACTCATCATATCGGCGCCAACATCGACGCCGAGCGCGACGGGCTGATGCGCGACCTCTCCGCCGCCGGCATGCTGATCTCGACCAGCGAGATACCAGGCGTCGGCGCCACAAAGGCCGGGCGCAACGGCGAAGGCGATCCCTATTTCACCGACGGCAAGGCCATCGTCGGCGTCCTGCTGCAACTGCCGTAGGCGCGCGATCAGCCTTCCCGTCTGACAGCCATTTCGTCCCGACGGGTCAGGGCATGGTGATCACGATCTTGCCGAACGGTCCCGTCTCCAGACGCTCAAATGCCTGCGGCACCTCGTCGAAGCCAAACACCTTGTCGATTACCGGCTTGATGGCAAGCGTCTCGATCGCCTGGTTCATTCGCTCGAAAGCGCGGCGGTGGCCGATCGAAATGCCTTGTACGACGATCCGGTTGCGCAAGAACGGAATGATCGGGAAACTGAGCTCCATGCTGCCGAGAAGGCCGATGAGCGACAGCCGGCCGTCGGCGCCCAGCGCATTGAGGGAGCGCCGCGCATTGTCGCCGCCGACCATTTCCAGCACATGCCTGACGCCGGCGCCGTTTGTCAGCTCGCGCGCCGCCTCGTCCCACGCCGGCCGGCTGCGATAATTGATCGCCTTCCAGGCGCCGAGCGCCTTCGCCCGCTCGAGCTTCTCGTCGCTGCTCGAGGTGATGATGGTGCGCAGGCCGAAGGCGGCGGCAAATTGCAGCGCAAACAGCGACACGCCGCCGGTGCCCTGGATGAGAACGGTTTCGCCCGGGATCGGCTTGGCCGCCTCGACCAGCGCGAACCACGCCGTCAGCGCCGCAATCGGCAGCGTCGATGCCTCGACGTCGCTGAGCGACGGCGGCGCCGCCACGACGGCATCCTCGTGAAAAAGCACATGCTCGGACAGCGTGCCGGGCAGCGACGAACCAAGCGTATGCTTGTGCAGCACCGGCGGGGCGTCGCCGTCCGGCCAGTCGGCGATCACCTGGCCGAGCACGCGCTGCCCGATGCCGAAGCGGCTGACTTCGCTGCCGGTGGCGACTACTTCGCCTACCGCGTCCGATGTCGGCACGAACGGAAAGCTGAGGTCCGGTATCAGCACGCCATCGACGATCATCCTGTCCTTGTAATTCAGCGATACCGCTGTGACGCGTACCAGAAGATTATGCGGCCCGGGTTGGGGCAGCTTTCCATCAGCCGGCTTCAACCTGGCCAGGCCGAAACCGTTCATCTGCCAGGATCTGTTTTCGGTGCTCATTTGGTTCGCGCTCCGTGGTTGATGATTGCGCGAGACATTTACGCCGTTTCACTATGGAGAAAAGTGCTTCCATGTGGCATGTTCTGCGACAGATTAAGGAGCAAAACTCTACAATAGGAGCGCTTCATTGGAATCGGCCAATTTGCAAGGCATCGTCGCATTCGTTCACGCGGTGGAGGCCGGCAGCTTCACCGGCGCTGGCGCACGGCTGCATGTCACCAAATCGGCGGTCGGCAAGTCGATCGCGCAGCTGGAACAGCGATTGGGCGTCCGCCTGCTCAACCGCACCACCCGCAGCCTCAGCCCGACCAGCGAGGGCCTGAGCTATTACGAAGCCTGCGTCAGGGCACTGGCCGAAATCGAAGCCGCCCAGTCACTACTCGCTTCCCGCAAGCAGGTGCCTTCCGGGCGGCTGCGCGTCGACCTGCCTTTGGCCTTCGGCCGGCGATGCGTCGCCCCGCTGCTGTTCGACATTTCCAAAAAATTCCCGGACCTGACGATGGAAATCTCGTTCAACGACCGGCGCGTCGACCTGATCGAGGAAGGCATCGACCTGGCGGTGCGTATGGGCGACCTCGACGACAGCTTGTCGATCGCCGCGCGCCGCATCTATGCCCAACGTTCGGCCATCTGCGCCGCCCCCGCCTATCTCGACGCCCATGGCAGGCCGCTATCGATCGAGGACCTGGCCAGGCACAGCCTCATCGGCTACGGCCGCGACGGCACGGTCCATCCCTGGACCGTCAGGCATGTCGACGGCCGTCTCGAAAAATTCGCGCCCAAGGCGCGGCTGGTGCTCGGCCACGGCGAACCGATGCTCGATGCGGTACTGGCCGGCTGCGGCATCGTCTATCTGCCGACATGGCTGACGGCCGACAGCATCAGGCGCGGCGAGCTCGAAATGGTTCTGTCGGACTGTCTTGTCGAAAACACCGTGGTGCATGCCATCTGGCCGGTAACACGCAATCTCGCGCCAAAGGTGCGCGTCGTCGTCGACGCCCTGATCGAGCATTTTTCCGCGCCGCCCTGGGATGCGGTATGGGTGCCGCCTGATTGCCCGGCTCGCTAAATTTAAAAAGCGCGACCGTCCTATTTTCGAAAACCGCGCGGCAATGCTATGGACCCGGCATGCTTTATGCTGAAATTGCCATCGTGGTCGTCCTCATCTGCGTGAACGGCCTTCTGTCGATGTCCGAACTCGCCATCGTCTCGTCGCGGCCGGCGCGCCTCAAGACGATGATCGACCGCAACGTCAAGGGCGCCGGCCGGGCCCTGGCGCTCGGCGCCAATCCGGGAAAATTCCTGTCCTCGGTGCAGATCGGCATCACTTTGGTCGGCGTCTTGTCCGGTGCCTTTTCCGGCGCCACGCTCGGCGAGCGGCTGGCCACCTCCCTGGCGTCGGCCGGCATCCGCGAAAGCCTCGCCGATCCGCTCGGCGTCGGCATCGTCGTTGCCCTCATCACCTATGGCTCGCTGATCATCGGCGAACTGGTGCCCAAGCAGATCGCATTGCGCGACCCCGAACGGGTAGCCGTCAGGGTCGCCCCGGCAATGACCATCCTCGCCAGCGTCTCGGCGCCGCTGGTCTTCCTGCTCGATTTTTCCGGCCGCGCCCTCCTGTGGCTGCTTGGCCAGCGCGGTCAGAGCGAGGATAAGGTCACCGACGAGGAGATCAAGATGCTGGTCGCCGAAGCCGAGCACCACGGCACCATCGAATCCGACGAACGGCGGATGATCGCCGGCGTCATGCGGCTCGGCGACCGTGCCGTGCGCGCGGTGATGACGCCGCGCACCGAGGTCGACTGGATCAATCTGCAATCCGACGAGGCGGCCATCAGGAGGCTGCTGATGGACACCCAGCATTCGCGCCTGCCGGCCGGCGACGGCGGCGTCGACGCCATGATCGGCGTCGTCCAGACCCGCGACGTGCTGGCCGCAATGCTCGGCGGCCGCGCTCTCGACCCGCGCCGGCACGTGCGGGCCGCGCCGATCGTGCATGACCAGGCCGACGCGCTGGACGTGCTTGCGACACTGAAGGAATCCGACGTGCCGATGGCGCTGGTGCATGACGAATACGGCCATTTCGAAGGCATCGTCACCCCGGCCGACATTCTGGAGGCGATCACCGGCGTCTTCCGTTCGGATCTCGACGCCGGCGAAGAGGAAAACGCCGTCAAGCGCGAGGACGGCTCATGGCTGCTCGCCGGCTACATGCAGGCCGACGAGATGGCAGAGGTCCTCGGCATCGACCTGCCTGAGAGCCGCGACTACGAAACCGTCGCCGGCTATGTGCTGTCGCATTTGCACCATCTGCCGGCGACCGGCGAATGTGTCGACGCGCAAGGCTGGCGTTTCGAGGTCGTCGACCTCGACGGCCGCCGCATCGACAAGCTCATCGCCACCCGCCTGCCCGGCCGCCACCGCGAGGTCGTGCGGTAACGATCGACGCGACTTATGGGCTATATGCTCGCGGCGACACCGCTCGCACAGTCAAAGTTGATTGGGAATACCGCCTATGGTCGACCACCTTTTCGCCGACCCATATCTCGCTGCCGTCTACGACGCCTGGCACCCGAGATCTGCGCGCGACGACTATGATTTCTACCTGCCCCGCATTCTAACAGCAGACGCGGTGCTTGATGTCGGATGTGGAACGGGCACCCTCCTTCACGAGGCACGCCTGGCCGGACATTCAGGGCGGCTCTGCGGCATCGACCCAGCACCCGGCGTGTTGAATCGCGCACGAACGCGCGCGGATATCGAATGGGTTCTCGGCGATCTCCAATCGGCCGGCTGGACAGCCGAGTTTGATCTCATTGTGATGACGGGGCACGCATTCCAGGCCCTTGTCAGCGACGAAGACCTGAGGGATTTCATGGCGGCTGTCCGACACGCCCTTGTGCCAGGCGGATGCTTCGCGTTCGAAACGCGGAACCCTTCGGTGCGGGCGTGGGAGCACTGGACACCCGAAAATGCGGTCGTCGTTGAGCTGCCTGACGGGTCGCTGGTGCAGATCACAACAGAGGTGATCATGCCGTTCGATGGACAGACGGTGACATTCACCCACAGGTTCGGCGGAAAGCATCCGAGCCTTCCGCAAGTTAGTCGCAGCACCTTGCGATTCCTCGAGACGGACGCCTTATCGAGCCTGCTGGGGAACGCGGGGCTACGGATCGAACAGCAATTCGGCGGCTTTGACGGCAGCCCACTTGGCCCTTCGAGCCCAGAGATCATCACGTTCGCGACGAGATGAAAAGGAGCATCCGCTCTCCAGCCCTGCAAGCAACGACAACTCGCGGACCCATTGCGGACGTGGAGCCGTATTTCGCGGGGACTGCCGCCGACCGTAGGTCAGAGCCAAGCTTGGCAATCGCAGGGCTCAGCGATCAATCGATTGCCTCGATGCCTTGTGCCTTCAGCCGTTCGAGATGGTCCTTCATCTCTTTCAGCCGCTCGGGGGAGTGGCCCTGCCACTCGGTGACCTCGCCCGTGATCCTGAGCGGCTCGCGGCGGCGATAGGACGGCGTCGGATTGCCGGGAAATTTCTTGTCCGTAAGATTGGGGTCGTCCATGACCGGGCCGGTTGGTTCCACGATGTAGATCCTTTCGCGTCCGTCACCGGCGGCCAGTTCTGCACCCCAGATAGCTGCATCCAGAGTGCCGGTTAGATGGACCCAGGCTGCCTGCTTTCGCGCCCCGTAATTGGAGTTGTAACCGGCTTCGATCAGGTCTCCCGGTTTAATGTCGGCCCGGGTGCCGTGGTAGAATTGGCGCGGCTGGTCGGAGGCTGTCATCGGCTCGCTACTCATCCTCGTTGTCTCAGGCATCATGGTGTCGTGGCGCGCACTATTTCATGCACGTCATCGAATCAAGCCTCCGGCCACGCGGTTATCGGACGTCCGCGCTCAGCGCTCCCGACACCCATTCCGGTCATACCGCCCGATGCGCGCTAGCGGTCGGCTGCCGGCGCGGTTATTATCGGCGCCTGCACCGTCGCTAAGGTGGAAAATGGATCTGCAAGCCTTCAGGGAATCGATTGCGAAACCACAGCCGCCAGCCGGCTTGAGCCCTGCCCTGCAGGCGCTGTGGTGGGATGCAAAGGGCGATTGGGCTAAGGCGCACGAGTGCGCGCAGCAGCGCGACGATACGGCGGGCATGCACGTGCATGCCTATCTCCACCGCAAGGAAGGCGACCAGTCGAATGCGGAATATTGGTATCGCCGCAGCAACGCGGCGCCGTCGACCTTAACGCTTGACGAGGAATGGCAAGAGTTGGCACGTACACTTTTGCAGCAAAGCTGACGCTTGCTCAGTCATCATAAAATAGCTGGTCCTGCATCCACTCTCCGGGGTTTCAGCTGGCGCCCTGTGGCTTGTCCCTGCCGTTCCATTCCGCATTGCGCGCCCGCGCCTCTTCGGCGATCAGCTTGAACTCCCGCATCTTCGCAGCTTCGATGGCGAATGCGCGGCTTGGCAGGACGCCAGGGTCCTCCTGACTGTTCTGAAACTGAAAACGGGCCTCCAGTTCGGCCCATATTCGCTCGGGTGCCGTATCCTTGCTGGCAAGCAGCGCAACGACCAGCGCCAGAGTCTCGCGCTGGGCGTTCAGCCGCCCTTCGATCTCTTCATTCGGCAATTCGGACATGCGGGTCGCTTCCAGTTTCTGGCTCAACGGCAAAATCGCACCCTTGTTCCGGAACTCGGGGCTGGCGCGGTCCGGCTGGGCAGCAGATGCTCGCAATCGCAATCGAGATGATCTCTCCTCCTCGATCCTGTTGACTCGGGCCGATGGCACTTCTCGCGCCGCTTGCGTCCAGCCTCTTCGAATGCAGCATGCGGACAAATCTTGAGAGCCTGAAGCGAATTCTGCCCCGCAACGATCAAAGCCTGTCATCGAGAACGACCATAGGCTGCTGCGAGCACCGGAACAGCTGAGAAGCCTTGGCGTTGTTGGCATCTGGGATCTCGAGCGGACGCTATGAAACCTTCTGATTTTTAAGCCGTTATCGCCGGATGCCCGAGGCTAAATTTAAGCTGAAATCGGTTGACGGCGCCCAATCGCGCTATGCCGAGAAGCCGCGCCACGAGAAACAATCGACTGTCGAAGTCGCGTCCGAGGTCGTCGGCGAGCCCGCGCCGCCGCCGGATGTCACCGAACCCGGTCCGGAGCTGACACCTGAAGAGGCCGAGCGGGCGCGCAAGAGATACCTGCTTAAGCGCTTCTGGATCAGCGCGCGCGGTTACTGGGGCGGCAGTGGCGACAGGGTGGCTTGGCCGTTGACGATCGGGCTGTTGGTTCTGATCGTCACCAATGTCGGCTTCCAGTATGGGATCAATGTCTGGAATCGCGCAATTTTCGACGCCATTGAGCAACGCAATGCCCATACCGTATATTGGCTGAGCGCCGTTTTCGTGCCACTCGTGCTCGGAAGCGCCAGCCTTGTGGTGGCGCAAGTCTTCTTTCGCATGAGGATACAGCGCCGCTGGCGTTCCTGGCTCACCACTGCGGTCATCGCGCGCTGGCTCGCAAGCGGCCGCTACTATCAGCTGAACCTCGTCGGCGGCGATCATAGCAACCCCGAAGCCCGCATCGCCGAGGATTTGCGGATTGCCACCGAATCGCCCGTCGATTTCATCGCCGGTGTCATCGTCGCATTTCTGTCGGCCTCGACCTTCATCGTGGTGCTCTGGACGATCGGCGGCGCCCTGACCCTGACGATTGCAGGTTCGACCGTCACCGTTCCCGGCTTCCTGGTCATCACCGCAGTGCTCTATTCCGCGATCACGTCCACTTCGATGGCGGTCATTGGCCGCCATTTCGTCCACCTCTCCGAGGGAAAAAATCAGGCGGAAGCCGAGTTCCGCTACACGCTGACGCGCGTGCGGGAAAACGGCGAGAGCATCGCATTGCTCGGCGGCGAGGAGGAGGAGCGCAGCGGCATGGACAAGACATTTGCCCATGTGCTCAGGCAATGGGCGCTCCTTGCAGGCCAGCACATGCGCACGGCGCTGGTGTCTCAGGGGTCGAGCCTGTTTGCGCCTGTCGTGCCGGTCTTGCTTTGCGCTCCAAAGTTCCTCGAAGGCAGCATGACACTTGGACAGGTCATGCAGGCTGCCTCGGCCTTTGCCATCGTGCAGGGCGCGTTCGGATGGCTGGTCGACAACTATCCCCGTCTCGCCGATTGGAACGCCTGTGCACGGCGCATCGCCTCGCTGATGATGTCGCTCGACGGGCTCGAGCGGGCGGAACAGAGCAACACGCTGGGACGCATAAAGCGCGGCGAGACCGGCGGCAATGCGATGCTCAGCCTGAACAATCTCTCCGTGTCGCTCGACGACGGCACCGCCGTGGTCAAGGAAACCGAGGTCGTGATCGAACCAGGCGAGCGGGTGCTCGTCGCCGGCGAATCCGGCTCGGGCAAGAGTACGCTGGTGCGGGCCGTCGCGGGTCTGTGGCCATGGGGTAGCGGCAGCGTCAACATCCGCGCCGACAGACGGTTGTTCATGTTGCCGCAACGGCCCTACATCCCGACCGGGACGCTTCGCCGCGCTGTCGCCTATCCAGGCGCCGCCGACAACTGGACGCTGGATAAGATCAAGGCTGCCCTCGACAAGGTGGGACTCGACTACCTCAACGACCGGATCGAGGAGGACGCGCCATGGGACCAGACCTTGTCGGGTGGCGAAAAGCAGCGCCTCGCCTTCGCGCGTCTTCTGCTGCACCGCCCCGATATCATCGTGCTGGACGAGGCAACGTCGGCACTCGATGAGAAGAGCCAGGACAAGATGATGGAGATGATTATTCGCGAATTGCCGAAGGTCACCATCATAAGCGTAGCGCACCGCGCCGAGCTGGAGGCGTTCCACAGCCGCAAGATCACATTGGAGCGGCACAAGGGCGGCGCAAAACTTGTCAGCGATATCGAACTCGTCCCGCGCAAGGACAGACGGAACTTGCTCATGCGCCTTCTGAGGCAACGGCGCGCCAACGGAAAGCCAGCGCGACCTTGAGCAAAGCGGCGCTGCCCTACGCAAAGAGTGAGGCCGCCGGTCGGACTAGGCGGACCATCGCCGGTTCGAGTCACTGCCCGCATCTGGTCCTGAAAGCACCAGCCGTGGTACCTTGATTCCGGGCAGCTGCTGCTGTCGGAACGTCGATGGCACGAGCGCATTTCCATGTCCGGTGCAACGCCGAGGCCAGCTGTAAAAACCCGGGTTGATTTCAAAAGCGCAGATTGATTTCGAAAGCAAAGGGACCAGCAATGACAATCGCCAAGAACACGATCTGCCTTTGGTACGACAAGGACGCCGAGGCTGCGGCCCGCTTCTATTCCGAGATTTTTCCCGACAGTTCGGTGAAATCCGTCCACCGCGCTCCCAGCGACTACCCGTCCGGCAAGGCAGGCGACGTGCTGACGGTCGAGTTCACGGTCGCCGGCATCCCCTGTCTCGGCCTCAATGGCGGGCCCGCGTTTAAACACAACGAAGCCTTCTCCTTCCAGATCGCCACCGACGATCAGCAGGAGACCGACCGCTATTGGAACGCCATCGTCGGCAATGGCGGCCAGGAAAGTGCCTGCGGCTGGTGCAAGGACAAATGGGGCATCTCCTGGCAAATCACGCCGCGCGTGCTGACCGAAGCGATGGCCGCCGGCGGCGATGAAGCAAAGCGCGCATTCGAGGCGATGATGGAGATGAAGAAAATCGACGTTGCAGCGATCGAGGCGGCGCGGCGCGGCTGACAGTTCGGGGGTGGCCCGACGCGAAAAGATCAGGGCAGAGCGGCCGGAAATGCTGCCGGCCCATCATCTCCAGGCAGGCGTGCGATGGTGCTGAACTGCGCTGCGTTTTACGACGCCGAACTGCGACGGCACAACGAGGTCTTCAGGGCTGCGGTCAAGGTGGGAACGCGCGATCGCGTGCTCGATATCGGATGCGGTTCGGGACAATCCTCTCGTGATGCTGCCCGTGTCGCGGTGGAAGGCAGCGTGCTCGGCGTGGACGTATCGGCCGAGATGCTCGAGATCGCCCGGAAGTGTAGCGCGAAAGAGGGATTGCGAAACGTCGCCTTTGAGCGCGGCGATGCGCAATTGCTGGTATTTCCGCCTGCCGGCTTCGATCTGTGCATTAGTCGATTTGGAGTGATGTTCTTTGCCGATCCGGCGGCGGCGTTCGCCAATATCGCCCGGGCGATGCGACCAGGGGCACGTCTTGTGTGGATGGTATGGCAATGCCAGGACCGTAACGAGTGGGCAACTGCCATTCAGCGGGCAATTGCGCCGGCGACCGCCATATCGGGGGGCGCCGCCACCCCGTTTTCGCTTGGCGACCCCGCCATCACCGCGGAGATCTTGCGTGCATCCGGTTTTGTTTCGGTCGACTATGCCGAAGTGCATGAGCCGGTCTTCTACGGCCAGGACGTCGATGCGGCCTATGACGCTTTGCTTGGCCTGCAACTGGTCAAGGATCCGCTCGCCCGCGCAGATGTGGATGTCGACGCGGCGCTGCGGCGGTTGCGCGATCTGCTCGACACGCATTTGACCGCGGACGGTGTGCTTTTCGACTCGCGTGCCTGGATCGTCACCGCGTTTCGGGCGAGCCGATGGTGACTGCGCGATGTAGACGATCCTGTTCTCTCGGCCTTTCCGTCAGTCCATTTGCGGCGCGACTTCTGAGAGCAGCCAATCCCGAAAAGCCTTGACTTTGCGCTGACGGATCGCCTCTGGCGGGTAGACGAAATAGAAGCTGGAGGGGGATTTCAGGGCGTGGCCGAAGGGGCGGACGAGTCGCCCGGCGGCAAGGTCGGCCGCAACGAGCATGGTCCGGCCGAGCACCACCCCCTCGCCCTGTGCGGCCGACTCCATGGCAAAGGTGGCAGAGTCAAAGGTAATCCCGCTCTGCGGGTCCACGCCCTCGACCCCGGCGCTTGCCAGCCAGGTCGCCCAGTCGATCGGAAAGCTGTCACGGATCAGCGTGTGGTGTTTGAGGTCCTGAGGCGTGCGGAGCGGATGTGCACCCTCAAGAAGCTTTGGGCTGCACACTGGAAACACCTCCTCGCCGGTGAGGAATTCCGACGTGAGCCCCGGATAGTTTCCGCTGCCATAACGGACGGCGACATCGATGCCGTCGCCGAGGAAGTTGGTCAGCTTCCCGCTTGTCGAAACCCGCACATCGACGTCGCCATGCGCACGGTGAAAGCGATAGAGGCGCGGCACCAGCCATCTCCCCGCAAAGCCATCGGAGGTGCTGACGTTCAATGTCGAGCTTGAATAGCGGGCTGTTGCTGCAGCGGTGGCGGTGGCCAACTGGGCGAGCGCCTCGCGCACCGCCCGCGCATAGGGCTCGCCAACGGCTGTCAGACTCACCGAACGCGTACCGCGCTCGAACAGCTGCACACCGAGCTGATCCTCAAGATTCTTGATCGCCCGGCTGATCGCACCGTGGGTGACATGAAGTTCCTCTGCCGCCTTGGAGAAACTCAACAGGCGCGCCGCGGCCTCGAAACTTGGCAAGGTGGTGAGGGGAGGCAGCTTCCGGGGCATGGATCGATACCTGTACGTGTGAGTGATGCTCACAAATTGTCGCCGATAAGTCGTTTGTCGTCCAGGCCAGAAGCCGGCATATTTGCTCGCGTAATCAGTCATTCACCGCCGCTGCAAAAAGGAGAGTTTGATGTGACTGATACTCTCGCTGACGAAAGTCGCGGGGCAACTGCTGAAACCAAAACTGCCGCCACTCCAGGAGAGCACCATGAACGCCAAACGAGTTGAACCCATCGTCGACGTCCTGACCGGCATGGCCGGCCGCATCCTCGCCTCGAGCAGCCGGCGCCGGACCGGGCGGCAGATTGCACGCTTCTCGACCCGCCGGCTCGAAGACCTCGGATTTGCCCGCGACTGGGACGGCTCGGTCCATCGGCCGTCGGACTACCGCTAGCCTGAACGAAAGCAACAGCGGACAGGCTCTTCGCAAAAGATCGCTGTCGCAAGGAATTAACGGAGAACGGACATGGCCACCATCCACCCATTCCTCTGGTTCAACACCGATGCGGAGCAAGCCCGCGACTTCTATCTCTCGGTCTTCAAGAACAGCAAAGCGCTCCAGACCATCGAATACACCGACTGGGTGTCCGGAACCAACAAGACGGTCCCGCATGCCACCTTCGATTTCGAGCTCGAAGGACTGCACCTTACTGCGCTCAATGCCGGGCCGCAGCCGCCCTTCAACGAGCGGCTCTCGCTCTACATCGAGACCAAGGACCAGGCCGAGACCGACTACTACTATGAGGCGCTCACCGCCGGCGGCGGCAGGGAACAACCCTGCGGCTGGCTCACCGACAGATACGGCGTCTACTGGCAGGTCATCCCGGAAATCCTGCCGCGGCTCAGTGCCGATCCGGACCGCGAAAAGGCCAACCGCGTCCGGCAGGCGATGTATGGGATGCGCAAGATCATCATCGCCGAGCTCGAAGCCGCCTACGCCGGCAAGGCCTGACTCTCCCACCGCAATCGCAACGAACGGAGAACCCTCATGACATCGCTCGTGGACAGGAAAGTCATCGTCGTCGGCGGTAGTTCCGGCATCGGTCTCGGCGTCGCGGAAGCTGCTCTCAACGGCGGAGCGAAGGTCGTGATCGTCGGACGCTCGCCCGAGAAACTGCTGGCTGCCGAACGGACGCTCAATGCGGGCCGCGTGACAAGCGTGGTCGCCGACATGACCGACGAAGCGGACGTCGCCCGCCTGTTCGACGAGGTCGGTCCCTTCGATCACCTCGTATCGACCGCCGGAACACTGCCGCCCGGCGATCCCATCGGCAGTACCGACATGGAGGCTGTGCGAGGCTTCGTCGATAACAAGCTGATTGGCGCCGTCTTGCTCTCCAAGCACGCTGTGCGCACCCTGAAAGCCGGCGGCTCGATGACCTTCACCTCGGGAATAAATAAGGATCGGCCGCCGGTGCCGGGAGGCTCGGTCGTCTCCGCGATTGCCGGTTCATTCAGCTACTTCGCCCGCGCCCTGGCGCTCGAACTGGCCCCGACGCGCGTCAATGTCGTGTCGCCCGGATGGGTCGATACACCGATGTGGGACATTGTTGGAGAAGCCAAATCCAGCTTCTTTGCCGACATGGCTGCCCGGTTGCCATCGAGAAAAATTCCGACCGCAGCGGACGTCGCCGCCGCCTACCTCTACCTCATGGAAAGCGACTTCACCACCGGCGAGACGATCCGCATCGATGGCGGCCATAACCTGATCTAGCCGCCATTTGCACGCCGCCTGAATGGGTTGAGCCGGCATGACCGCTAGTCCGGTGCACTGCTGCCGAAGGCGACGAACGCCGGCGGGTCATGCCGGCGTCGCTCAATCGGGGTTTACATCGGCAGCCAGGTCCCTAGTTTTAGCGTTTCGCGCCGCGCACCTAAGTGCGTGGATGATCGAGGACGGGACCGTGAGCTTTGGCCGGCCCCTCGAAACTTTCAAAGGATGGCTATCATGACACAGGCCAAGAATGGCGACACCGTGCGCATCAATTACAATGGACGCCTGGCAGACGGCACCCAATTCGATTCTTCCGGCAACGAACCGCTGCAATTCACGCTGGGTGAAGGACAAGTGATCCCTGGTCTTGAAACCCATGTCGAGGGCATGGAGGTGGGCGCGAAAAGCACCGTGACTGTTCCCGCCGAGGCCGCCTATGGCCCCCACCGCCCCGAAGCGGTCATGACCGTCGATCGCGCCCGCGTGCCAGACAACATCAACGTCGATATCGGCACTCGATTGCAGGTCAGAACCTCAGAAGGGCGCCCGATGCCGGTAACAGTCGTCGGCGTGGACGACACCAGCGTCAAGCTCGACGGCAATCATCCGTTGGCCGGACGCGATCTCGTGTTCGACGTTGAACTGGTCGAGATCGTTCAGGCGGCGTAGGGCACGGCAAAGCGCGTAACGGCCATGATTTTCGGGTGACGCATTTCGACCGACGGTTCCGGCGGTGCGTCACCTGTCGGAGGCAAAGACCGCGACGGCGGAAATCGTGTAGCGTGCAGCAACCCATAGAGACATTCGGCATCTGGAATGTCCAATTCAGCGTCGCGGTCTCGAGGACCTGTGGAAGACCTCGCTTGACAGCCGACTTCTCGTGACCGCAAAGTCCCGTGATGCGGGCGATTGGTTGGAATAGAATTGCGCGTGCCGGTGCAATCGTGCTGATGATCGGCACAAATGTTCCTCGGCCGGCGCGTTCCGACTCGCTCCTTCTCACAAGCCCGTCCCAGCCAGCCAATGTCGGCGATGCGATGCTGGCGGCTGCCAATTATCATGATTCCGGCGACTATGACCGCGACCTGGCCACTGTGGCGAATCAGGCAGGCGACTGGGTCATCAAGCGCGCAATGGAGGTGCCTCGCCCCGCACTGGTGCTCGATATCGACGAGACGGCTTTGGCCAACTGGGAGGTGATCACACGTGACAATTTCGGCCGCCCGATCGGCGGCGCCTGCGACATCGCAATCGATGGTCCCTGTGGCTGGGCCGCCTGGGATCAGCTTGCGAAGGATCCGGCCATCGACGCCGTGCTGGAGGTCTTCCGGCAGGCACGAGCGGCGAAAGTCGCGGTGTTCTTCATCACCGGACGTCCGGAGGACCAGCGTCAGGCAACCGAACAGAACCTGCAGTCGGCCGGCTATGCCGGCTACGAGCACCTTTACATGGTCCAGCCTGGGGCCAAATACGGCTCCGCCGCAGATTTCAAGGCACCCATAAGGGCCGAAATCGAAAAGGCCGGCTACACGATAATTGCCAATGTCCGTGACCAGCCATCCGACCTGTTCGGTGGGCATGCCGAGAAGCTGTTCCTGCTGCCTAATCCGTTCTACCGGGTTCGCTGACGGCCGGAACGGCACAAGCCCGGATCCTCGGCTCCTTGCCGAGCACCTACTAAGGTATCAGGACAACTTTGCCGGTCGCGCCGCGCTCGTCCAGCAGGCGATGTGCGTGGCTGGCCTGGTCGAGCGGGAAGCGGCCACCTTTGGTCACCATAAGCTGACCACCAGCGGCCAGATCGAAAAGCTCCAAAAGGCAGTCACGGAGACCGTCCGTAGACAGCAACGGCAGCAGGGCAAAACCCTTCAGCGACTGGTTGCGACCGATCATCGCCTCCATCTCCGGGGCGCCGAGCGCGTATCTGCCAAGTGCTGCAAACACCAACTCTCCGCGAGGTGCCAGAGCCTCCAGCGCAACCGCCGTCAGCGGGCCGCCGACAATGTCGTAGATGATGTCGACGCCAGCGCCACCTGTCGCTGCCCGGACGTGCACCGGCCAATCCGTGTTGCTGTAGTCGACGGCAGCATCGGATCCCAGCGACAAAGCAAGGTCGAGCTTGGCCTTGCTGCCGGCTGCCGCGATGACACGGCTAGCGCCGGCGCGCTTGGCAAGCTGGACGAGCAACGAACCGACGCCGCCCGCGGCAGCGGCGACCAGCACCGATCTGCCGGCCGGCGGGCTTTGCCGCGATAGATACAATGCCGTCAGTCCTTGCACCATCAATGCCGTCGCGTTTTCGAACGAGAGCGAATCCGGCAAGGGCACGGTCAGGCTTGCGTCGATCGTCACATACTCGGCATAGCCGCCAAACGGGCGGCTCGAGGCGAACAACGGTGCGGCGACGCGCGTGCCGAGCAAGGAAGCGTCCGCCCCCTGGCCAAGCGCCTCCACGATCCCGGCGGCCTCGACGCCAGGGATCATCGGCAGTTGCGGCGTCACCGCATAGCGATCCGCGCGCATCAGCACTTCGAAGAAATTCACCCCGGCCGCATGAACGCGGACCAAGACTTCGCCGGCTTGCGGCTCAGGCTTCGGCACCGCGACTATGTCGAGAACGTCGGGCCCGCCGAAGCGGCTCAGTTGAATGGCTCTCATCGCATGCACCGATCGCTGTTGGCATCGGCCGCTGTTTGCCACTATCTGCCTGGCTTCGACTACACACCGATTTGTCCGCTGCTGACCGGGAGGTGACCATGGCCAAGCTGATCAAGAGACTGCCGACGCTGCCGGCGGAGCGCGCGCTGAAAGTGATTTCGGGCCGCTGGAAGGCGGTCATCCTGTACCATCTCTTCGACGGCCCCCGGCGGCTGTCGGCGCTGCAGGCGCTGATGCCCGATATCACCCAGAAAGTGCTGATCCAGCAACTTCGCGAAATGGAAGAGCACGGCCTCGTCCGCCGCGAGATCTTTGCCGAGATACCTTCGCGCGTCGAATATTCGGCGACGCGGCTCGGCCTCAGCCTCGAGCCGATCCTGCTGGCACTTTGCCAGTGGGGCCAGCATCACGCCGACGAGCTGAATGAGATGGACCGCCTTGCCGATTGCATCATCAGACCACGGCAAGCGCAGGACGCCCATGCCGTGTGAACAAAAAGGGCGGCGCATGCGCCGCCCCAATGCTTGGGAGAATTAATCCTTGGGAGGACTGCTCGAACCTGTGCTCAGGCCGCCTTGACTTCCTCGGCGACGGCATCGGCCTGACGCGCCGTCTTCAGCACCCTGGCCCACCATGCAATGTCGTTGACCAGCGCGGTTGCCGCCTGGTTGAGGTGCTCGAACTCATCGAGCTTCTTGTCGCCTTGCTTGACGGCAAGGAAATCGGCCCAGGCGATGTGTACGGCGGACTTCACCGGCGCCATCTGCAACTCGACCGCATGCAGCCTCAGCTGCTCGACCGCGCGCGCGCCACCGACGCTGCCATAGCCGACGAAGCCGGCCGGCTTCTTGTTCCACTCGTTGGCGGCGTAGTCGATGGCGTTCTTCAGCACGGCCGTCGGGCCATGATTGTATTCCGCGGCGGTGAAGATGAAGCCGTCGAATCCGGCGACCTTCTTTTGCCAGCGCTGCGCCACTTCGTTCTGCGACGGCACCCAGGCGGAGGATGCGACCTCATCGAAGAACGGCAGCGGGAAATCGCGCAGGTCGACGACTTCAACGTCGATGTCGGCGTGCGACTTGGCTATCTTGGCAATCCATTGGGTCGGGACGTCGGCAAAGCGGGCCGCGCGGGTTGAACCAATGATGATGGCGATTTTGGGTTTTGACATAGAGGGGGCTCTCCTTACGGGAATACTGGTATCGTTTGGATACCTGAGCTATATGAGTAACTGGCCGCTCAATGTGCAAGGAGGCACTTTTTTGTTACCAAGGCACCCGCACCGCACCGAGGACTGCCGCGCCATCTCGGAAATCCTGCAGCGCGTCGGCGACAAATGGACGGTGCTCGTGGTCGGCAAGCTTGGCAACGGGCCGCTGCGTTTCAACGAGTTGCGCAGCGCCGTCGGCGGCATTTCGCAAAAGATGCTGACCACGACCTTGCGCGGGCTCGAGCGCGACGGCTTCGTTACGCGCACCGTGTTCCCGACCATCCCGCCGCGGGTCGACTACGAATTGACCGATCTTGGCTACGAACTGCTGGTGCCGGTCGATGCGCTCGGCGAATGGGCACGCAAGAACACCGAGCGCGTCAAGGCGGCGCGCGAGAAGTTCGACGCCATGCACAGCTGAACCCTTGTGCTGCAAGGGTTTGAACCTGTCGGGGAGCCTCGGATGAGCGCTACTGCTGTAACTGCATCTTGCTCTTCGGCAGCTTCTCGATCCGGTTCCATTTCGGGTTGGGACTGACCACCCTGCCGCCAATCGTGCAGGTCGTGGTCGTCTCCTTGCGGCAATTGCTCACCGTCGTGCCGCTGGTGTCGCATTTCGTCGCCGAGCAGATCTCGCACTTGGCCGCTTGCCCGTTGATGGTGCGGTTTTCCGACGTGCAGGTGGCGCCTGGATCGCCTTTTTTGACCTCGGCCAAAGCGCTTGCTGACGACAGGCAGAGCAAGGCTGCAAAGGCACCCGCCAGGGCAGCGTTCAGCATGTGTTGACGCATTGTCTTTCCTCCCAAGATCCCGTCGGTCGCGCTGCAGGCGCGCATGCGGGAACCCGTTAGCCAAAGACCACGCGGGATCGCTGTCCGCATCCCCCGCGCGGGAGAGACGGCTGTTTAAATCCGTCTTCTGGAATCAGGCCGGGTCAGCCTTCGGCCGGAACCGCCTTCGGCTTGCCTTCGCCGTCCAGCGCCACCATGACGAAGTCGGCATGGGTGACCTTCTCCATCAGGTCGGAGAGATAGCGCTGCGCCCAGGCCTCGACCTTGAGCGTCATCGAGGTGCGGCCGACGCGTTCGACATGCGTATAGATGCACAGCGTGTCGCCGATCTTCATCGGTTTGGCGAAGGACATTTCCTTCACCGCCGCCGTCACCACGCGGCCCTTGGCGCGCTCGGCGGCGCGGATGCCGCAGGCGAGATCCATCTGCGCCATCACCCAGCCGCCAAAAATGTCGCCTGCCGCATTGGCGTCGGAAGGCATGGCCAGCGTCCTGAGCGTCAGATCGCCGATCGGCCGCCCGTCCGCGTAATGCACCATTTGGCCAATCCTCTCGAAGCCGATTGTCCCGATCCCGTATCGTCATGGCACGGACAGGTCAACGCGCCACTGAACAGGTCGCGGCCTGAGGTTCGGCTATCGGTCGACAGTGTTGAAAAGATGCTGTGCGGAGCTAGACGAGCGCACCAGCAGGATTGCATTCCATGGCCGAGGTAAGAAAGCTTACCAATAGGCGTGCTTCACAAAGCGGGCCAGGGCGTTGGGACGTAGGCGTAGGCGTTGCCCTCGCGAATAACATGACCGATGCCTGGAAAGGGCAGGTGCATGCCTGCGACGAGCAGGCCATCCGCCGACACCATGTCGAGCACCTTCTTGCGTGTGGCGATTGCGGCCTGCTGGTCCACGTCGAAGGCGATTGCCCATTCCGGATGCGCAAATTGCAGCGCGGAGGCGTGGATTACGTCAGTGAAGAGCAGCAGGTTGGCGTCACCAGAGCCAATTCGAAGCGCGAGATGCCCCGGCGTGTGTCCGGGCGCAGGCAATGCCCTGATCCCGGGCGCGATCTCGACCTCGCCTTCGATCTTCCGGACCTTGCCATGGTAAGGCACCAGCGATTTGCGCGCTATTTCGAAGTACGGTTTCATCTGGTCGGGCGCCTTGGACCGGATCCCGTCATCGTGCCAGAAAGCGAATTCCGGCGCGGCAACCACGACCTCCGCTGCCGGGAAGGCGGCCTTGCCTCCAATACCGACAAGGCCGTTGGCATGGTCGGGATGGAGGTGGGTGATGATTACCGTGTCGATTTCTTCCGGCCTGACGCCAGCGGCGGCGAGCGCCTCGGGTATATGTCCCAGTATAGGCCCCATCGCCGATGCCGTGCCGGTATCGATCAGCACCCGTCTGTCGCCTTTGGTGACAAGGTAAGCATTGACCGAGGTCGGGAGTGGTTTTGGCAGGAATGCCTTTGCCAGCAGCGCTTCGGCGGCAGCCGTATCTGCGGAAGGGAAGAGTTCGAGGCCGAGATTGAGGTAGCCGTCGCTCAGTGCTGTGATCTCGAGGTCGCCGAGCATGAACCTGTGGGCGCTCGCAAGCGAAGCCGGAGACCGGGCGGCGATAGCCGCAGCGTTGCTCCCAAAGAGGCTGATCGGGGAAAGTAGCAGGGCACCGGCACTAAAGGTGCCGATGCCGAAGGTTCGACGGTCGATATTCATGGTCTTGTCCTTCGAATTGCAGATGAAGCTAGTCCCAGACTACGTCGTCGCTGCCGGGGCGGATGCCGACCGCTCGGACCGCTCTTGGGCGGGGGTCGGCGCGGTTCATGGCCAACTCCTTGCGACATCAATAATCCGCCTCACAAACTGCGGGAATAGCGATGGGATGCAGTTCACTGCTGCAGATTATGCAGCAGTGAACTTAAGCGAGTAAGGCCGCTGGTTCGGCCCTCCGAACGGCCTCGCTGAGCCCCGGCTTCACCTACTGGACAGGTTGCCGGGGCTCGAGCGCTCGGCGCAACGTCGGCGCCTCTTGCTCGATATAATCCCACAGACGGTTCGAGATCGGCCCGTGCGGCCGGTCGCGGCGGCGCGCCACCACCAACTCCTCGGTACGGCCTGGCAGATGACGGCCGGCCATGGATTGCAGGCGTCCGTCGCGCAGTTCCTCCTCGATCAGGAAGCGGGGCATGTGGCCCCATCCGAGGCCCTGCAGGATGATTTCCTTCTTCATGCCCTGATCGGCCACCATGCATTGAGGCGCACCCTCGATCATGAAGTAGTCTTGTTGCGGTGAATGGCGGGCCGTGTCGCGCATGACACATTGGGTGAACGCGTGCATCTGATCCGGCGTGATGGGGTGCTTGATGCGCTCCGGCAGAAAGCCCGACGCCACTACTGGGACGAAGGGCACCTTGCACAGATCGATCCATTCCACCCGCGGATCGCTCTTGTCGATCCAGTGCAGGATCAAATCGGCTTCGTCGTCGAAGAGGCGCTCCCACGGGCCGCCCACCGCCTCGAAATGCAGATGCAGGCGTGTGCCCGGACACTGGGCGAAGAACCGTCCGAGCATGCCCAGTGCCTGTGGGCGCGGGCACAGGTCGCCGATCACCACATGGATCTCGCTTTCTTCGCCCATTGACAGCTGAGCAGCATGAAGCCGCAAGCCTTCCAGCTCGCGCAGCAGCGATTGTGCCCTGTGATGGAACGACAGCCCTGCCTCGGTGGGGCGCACGCGATAGCCGCTGCGATCCAAGAGAACGAGGTCGAGTTGCCGCTCCAGCTTTGCAACGGCTGCGAACACCGCCGGGTGCGAGCGATGCAGCATGGCCGCCGCAGGCTGAAAGCCGCCGCAGCGGACCACGGCATCGAAGCATTGCAGGTCGTGCAGGGTGAATTCGGCCATGTCAGCTTCTATTACAGAGATAGTCCTATCTTTGTAATATCATCAAAAGCGCGCCGCAGCTAGGCTTTGCCACACTCAACGCTCCAAGAAGGAAGGTGTATTCACCATGAATGAGCTGGATTTCGTGACCGTCGGCGATGGTACCCGCATCGCCTACCGCATCGACGGCGACGCCGGGAAGCCCGTGCTGATGCTGTCGAATTCAATCGCCACCACACTGCGGATGTGGGAAATGCAGGTCAACGAACTGTCGAAGCATTTCCGTGTTCTGCGCTATGACTTTCGTGGCCACGGAGGGTCGAGCGTTCCGGCCGGCGCTTATTCGCTCGACCGGCTTGGCCGCGACGTGATCGAGTTGCTCGACGCCCTGGGCATTGAACGCGTACACTTCCTCGGTCTGTCGTTGGGCGGCTTCGTCGGGCAGTGGCTCGGCATCCACGCGCCCGAGCGGATCGAGCGCTTGATCCTGAGCAACACCTCATCCTACCTCGGACCGGCAAAGCAGTTTGACGAGCGGATTGCCGCCGTGCTGCAGGCGCCGGATATGTCCGAAACCGCCGAGATGTTCCTGGGCAACTGGTTTCCTGCGCGTATGCTGGCGGCCAACGAGCCCGTCATCGAAGAATTTCGCACCATGCTGCTGGCCATCGACCGGCAAGGCTTGGCTGGCTTGTTCGCGGCGGTTCGCGATGCGGACCTTCGCCGAACCGTAGCGCTGATTTCCAGGCCAACGCTGGTGATCGCCGGCCGGCACGACACTGTGACAGCCGCCAGCCATAGCGAGCTGATCGCGGCGACGGTGCCCGGCGCGAAACTGGTTGTCCTGCCCGCGGTCCACTTGTCGAATGTCGAGTATCCTGCCGAGTTCATGCAGGCCGTGCTCGGTTTTCTGCGCTGAGCCGGAGCACGACGGGGATGCTGAGTGAACCCCGTTTCGAACATCACCCGCATGGACCGCAACCTATGATGCACTAACGCGTAGCTCAGGCTAGACTGGGCAATATCGATAGCGGATGACGGCTAACATGGAACTTGGCTTTCGCCCATTAACGCCCGATCTGTGGCCGGCGCTCGAGGACCTGTTCGGTGACAGCGCCGTCTGCAGTCGCTGTTGGTGTATGTACGGACGGATCGGCAGTTCTTATCGAAAGCGACCCGGCGAGGAAAACAAGGCCGCGTTCCGGCAGGCCGTCCAGCATGGTCCGCCTCCGGGCATCCTCGCCTTCGACGGCGATACCGCTGTCAGCTGGTGCCAGTTGACGCCGCGAGATGCCCTGCCCTGGCTCGATCGGCTATGGCAGCTCAAGCGCGTGGACGACAGGCCGGTCTGGTCCCTGTCCTGCCTCTACGTGCGAAAACGATACCGCAGGCGGGGCGTAACATTCCAGCTGATTGCGGAAGCACTGGAAGTCGCAAGGCGCGCAAATGCTCCGGCACTCGAAGCCTATCCTTTCGAGGCCGACGTATCGCCGAGTGCTTCCGGCAGCGGATATGCCTCCACCTTCGCGCGCGCCGGGTTCCGGGTCGTCGCTCGCAGAACGCCGGCCCGCCCGATCATGCGCTATGATTTCAAGCAGATTGCCGATCATCGCCTGTAATCGCAGCTTGAAGTTTCGGCTATGGGTGGAAAGTTGCCATCCAGCCGCTATTGCGCCCGCTTCGCTGTCACCGGCGAACATTACTGAACGCAAACAGATTAATCAAAGCCGTAGCGAGGCTCACCGACATTGCAACAGCAAGACTAGACTTCCGCAGCGGATCGCAGCTTGGCAAGTCTCACGTCTCCGGCCGAACGAACTGGCTGGCGACCTTAGGTTGTAGGCGCGAAAGTCACCGTCGGGCGTGATTACCAACTCTGTGATGTTCGCCCGTTGTTTTCGATGTGATAGATCAGGTTGACAAGGTAGACCCTAGAACCCGTCAAAAGTGGGTAAATGGAGCTATTAGGGACAATGCGTTCGCAGGAAGAATGGTCAAGCAATGAAGACGCTCGTGCATACAGAGAGCTCCGAACCCTAGTCGATAAATGGAAACGCCTCGGGACGAAGACATATCCGGATGGAACAGAGTGGATCGGGCATACTCCTGATCGAGCGCCTGAAGCGTATTTGCATCAACTGTATGCGCCGCTTGACGCCATCGGAATTGGGCAGATGGAGTCTGAAATTTCGCGTCGACTCCCAGATAATTTCCGTTGCTTTCTCATGCTCCACAACGGGATAGGTCTGTTTGCGAATTATATAAACGTCTATGGGCTGCGACGCAGCTGGTCACGCACAAATTTAGTGGAGGCGGGTCAACAACCCTTCTCCATACTGGAACCGAATGTACAGAGACGGCCAGGCAATGCACCAGACGATGTTCTCTTTATTGGTTCACTCGGGGATAATAGGAATTTAATTGCCATGAATCCGGACGGGAGGGTCTTTCGCTGGGAGAGTGATGATCCTCTGTTGGGTTCGATCAACTCCTACTCAAGCGTGTTCACCTTCCTGCTGGAAGAAGCCAATGAGGTTGCGGCCTTGTTCGACCCGGATGGGCGCAGATGCGATTCTGATAGCTGAGCTTCCAAACCAGCTCCGGCAACACGCCGAAATCCAAACCGGGTATCGCCAGTCGCTTTTTTCACAAGCGATGCCGGAAGCTCCGGTGATGACGGCGGCTTGCGGCGTCTAGGCTGCAGCCTGAAATTCGGAGCCAGCCGCATCCATCATGCAGACCTATGATTTCATCATCGTCGGCTCCGGTTCGGCCGGCTCGGTCCTGGCCGAGAGACTGTCGGCTTCCGGCCGCTTCTCGGCGCTGGTGCTCGAGGCCGGCGGCAGCGACCGTCGCTTCTACGTGCAGATGCCGCTCGGCTACGGCAAGACCTTCTTCGACCCGGCGGTCAACTGGAACTACAAGGCCGAGCCGGATTCGGGCCTGGCCGGCAATGTCGACCACTGGCCGCGCGGCAAGCTGCTCGGCGGCTCGAGCTCGATCAACGCCATGGTCTGGATCAGGGGCGCGCGCGAGGATTTCGACGCTTGGGCAGCGGCCGGCAATCCCGGCTGGGGCTTCGACGACCTGCTGCCTGCGTTCAAGGCGCTGGAGGATAACCAGGCCGGCGCCGACCAATGGCGCGGCGTCGGCGGGCCGCTGCATGTCACCGACTGCTCGACCTCCGTCCATCCGCTCACCAAGCGCTATCTCGCCGCCGCCAACCAGGCCGGCCTGCCGCTCAACCCGGATTTCAACGGCGCCTCGCAGGAAGGCGTCGGCGCCTACCAGATCACCACCAGGAACGGCCGCCGCATGTCGGCGGCGCGCGCCTTCCTGCGCCCGGCGATGAAGCGCAAAAACGTCCGCGTCGAGATCAACGCCCTAGCGACAAAAATCCTGTTCGAGGGCAAACGCGCCGTCGGCATCGAATATCTCCAGAATGGCGCGACGAAAACCGCCCGCGCCGGCCGCGAGATCATCCTGTCGGGCGGTTCGGTCAATTCGCCTCAACTTCTCCAGCTTTCCGGTGTCGGCCCGTCGGCGCTTCTTGGCGCGCTCGGCATTCCCGTCGTTCACGCCAACGAGAATGTCGGGGCAAACCTGCAGGACCATGTCGGCATCAACTACACGTTCAAGGGCAGGCTGCCGACGCTCAACCAGATCCTGCGCCCGTGGTGGGGCAAGCTGCTGGTCGGCATGCAATACGTGTTTTTGCGCTCAGGCCCGCTGTCGCTGTCGATGAACAATGCCGGCGGCTTCTTTCGCACCGATCCGGCCACGGCACGGCCCAACATGCAGCTCTATTTCCAGGCGTTTTCAACCGTCATTCCGAAGAGCGGCGAACGCCCGATCCTGACACCCGATCCATGGCCGGGCTTTTCCATCGGGCTGTCCAACTGCCGTCCGTCAAGCCGCGGCGAAATCATGATCCGTTCCGCCAATCCGCGCGATTATCCCAAAATCGTCGCCAATGCCTTTTCGACCGAGGCGGACGTCGCTGAAATGCTGGCGGCGGTGAAATTCGTCAGGAAGATCGCCTCGATGCCGGCGATGGCCGAGATCATCGAGGAAGAGGTTTTGCCTGGTCCCTCGATCACCTCCGACGCCGATCTCATTCAGGATTTCAGGAAGCGCTCGGGCACCGTCTATCACCCGGTCTCGACCTGCCGCATGGGGCCGGACGCGGCGCACGCCGTCGTCGATCCGCGCCTCAAGGTACACGGCATCCAGGCGTTGCGCGTCATCGACGCCTCGATCTTTCCCGACAACATAACCGGCAACACCAACGCCGCCGCGATCATGACCGGATGGAAGGGCGCCGAACTGGTTCTGGAGGATCAGAAATGAAAATCACCGACGTCAAGACCTGGGTGGTCGGCAATCCGCCGCCCGGCATCGGCGGCAAGTATTTCATCTTCGTCAAGCTCACCACCGATGGCGGCGTCGTCGGCTATGGGGAGGCCTACAACGCCACCTTCTCGGCACATGTCACCGCAAAAATGGTCGAGGACATGGCAGAGCGCTATCTCGTCGGCCGCGATCCGCACGACGTCGAAAACTTCTTCCGCCGCGCCTATTCATCCGGCTTCACCCAGCGCCCCGACGTGTCGGGCATGGGCTGTTTCTCGGCGCTCGAAATCGCCTGCTGGGACATTATCGGCAAGGAGGCCGGCAAGCCGGTCTACAAGCTGCTTGGCGGCCAGGTGCACGAAACGCTGCGTTCCTATACCTACCTCTACCCGCACAGCGGCAGCGTCCATTCGGAGGACGCCCGCGGCAAGAACGTCTACAACGACCCCGATCTGGCCGCCGCCTGCGCGCTCGAATATGTCGAGCAGGGTTTTAACGCGGTCAAGCTCGACCCAGCCGGCCCCTACACCGCCTTCGACGGCCACCAGCCGCGCCTCGTCGACATCGACCTCTCCGCCCGCATGGTCAAGGCGATCCGCGAGGCGGTCGGCACAAGAGCCGACATCCTGTTCGGTACGCACGGCCAGTTCACCGCATCGGGCGCGCTGCGCCTCGCCCGCGCCATCGAGCCCTATGATCCGCTGTGGTTCGAGGAGCCGGTGCCGCCCGACATGCCCGAGGTGATGGCGCAGGTCGCCCGCGCGACCTCGATCCCGATTGCCACCGGCGAGCGGCTAACAACCAAATTTGAGTTCGCCCGCGTCATCGAGAACCGTGCGGCGACCATTCTTCAGCCCGACCTTGGCCGCTCCGGCGGCATTCTCGAAACCAAGAAGATCGCCGCCATGGCCGAAGCCTACCACATCCAGGTCGCGCCGCACTGCTATTGCGGACCGATCGTCGGCGCCGCCAACATTCAGCTTGCGGTGACGCTGCCCAATTTCCTCATTCTGGAATCGCTGAAACAGTGGGGCGGTTTTCACGCGAAGCTGCTCAAGAAAAAGATCGAATGGCAGGACGGCAACGTCATCCCGTCAAAGGAGCCGGGCCTCGGCGTCGAACTCGACGAAGCCGTCTGCGAGGCGCATCCCTGGACCGGCAAGGACCTGCATTTGCAGATGATGCAGACGCCGTTGATGCCGTGACCTGTCGAGCGGGATCGACAGACAATATCACGCGATTTCAACGTGTTGGACGCAGGATCGGAATCACCGCCGAAAGGATTTGAATCAATCCCTCAACGGCTTGATTCAATATCTCAGCGTCAATGCGCCGGGCAGGATTTCGAAGGTCGCCGGTATGCGACCTGGCGATTCGCCGTCTATGTCGATCAGCGCGGCGTTCTTTTGCACATCGCCGAGCGGCTCGACAACCACTTTCTTGCCGCGCAGGATGGTGATCGCCGGATGGTTGCGGTGCCGCCCGCCATAGAGCAGGCGGATGTCCCAGATCAGCTTCAGCTTGCCGGCGGCGCGCAGGATGACGATGTCGAACTCGCCGTCGTTAAGCTCGGCGTCGGGCGCGATCATCATGCCGCCGCCGAAGAATTTTCCGTTGGCCACCGCCACCAATGCCATGCGCGCCTCGACCGGGGCACCGTCGTCGATGGTGATCGCAACGTCCTGGAAGCGGTAACGGAGGAATTCCCAGACCGTGCGCCAATAGAACAGCGCCTTGGCCGAAACCTTGCCCTTGCGCTTGTCGGCGTTGACCGCGCGGTCGGTGGCGCCGGAAAGCCCGAGACTGGCGATGTTGATGAAATGGCGGCTGGCCAGTGCGCCATGGTCGTCGACATAGCTGATGCACCCGGCATCGACCTTGCGCGGCTTGGCCTCGGCAATCCGCTTCAGCGTCAGATCGACATTATTCGACAGGCCGAGCCCGCGCGCGAAGTCGATGCCGGTGCCGCAAGGCAGCAGCCCGAGTTCGGCCGTCCGGCCGCTTTCCCGGAAAGCCTTCAGCAGCCCGTCGGCGACTTCGCTGGCGGTGCCGTCGCCGCCGGCCGCGATCACCAGCTCGAAGCCGATGGCGGCAAGGTCGAGCGCCAGCCGTTCGGCATCGCCCTCGGCCTGCGTTTCACGGAGCTCGAAATCGCCGAAATGTCTTTTCAGCGAAGCCGCAACCTCGGGCCAATGCCGCTTGAGCCTGCCGCCGCCGGCGATCGGATTGAGAACCACCGCGACCTTCAAGCCTGCCTCCCCAAGGCCATCGAACACGCCTTCCAATCATTTGCCGGCATTGAAGCCCGCGCCGGGCCGCGGGGCAAGATCGAATGTCCGACAATGCGGCTTCTGTATCGAGGCGGCAAATCCCGGCCGGCGGCGGCAGAGATTGGAAAGTCGCTATTTTGGCAGGGTCAGTCCCCGATAATCCCGCTATCCACAGGCTCGCGGCAGTTTCGCCAAACGCTTATCCGCCGTACATTAAACCCATCTCAGGCGGCTACCGATCGCCACGCCGAAAGGCAAAGCGGAACGGCGGATTTCCTGAGGCCCGTACGGCCCTGAACGAGAACAGGCTTGCTTGTTGGAGGGATGGAAGCCGAGACCTACGGGGCCGCGGAAAGCGTGCGAACGCCGACGGCGGACCGATGCTGCCATGAAGGACGGCAAAAACCTTCGATGGCGCGCTGGGCAAAGCTCGCAAGAGTGGAGACCGGCGTGGTCCGGAACGGACGCTGCCTTCGGGCGGCGACTGGCAGGACCGTCAAAATCAAGGCCGGCATGGCGCGACATCTTTCGGGAGTTGCTGCCGCGACCGTGTCCTGATCTGACAGGGAGGCGCTGGGAGAAATCCCGGCGCCGACTGTCTTTGTGGCCTCGCCTGACGATTTTGCCGGCGACGCTTCACGCTGCGCCAAAATCAGCTACTATCCATTTGCCGTCAGGGGCCGTTTAAAAGGGCTGACGGCAGGGGGACATTTCATGACGCTCATCCAGAAGCTTGCTGTTGCCTATGCTTTCCTGTTCTTCGGCGTTGTTGCCATCGGCTATGTGCCGGCTTTCAATGACGCCGGCGGCAATCTGTTCGGCCTGTTCTCGCTGCAATGGTACGACGATTTGCTGCACGCCTTCTCCGGCGTCTGGGCGCTGGCCGCCGCCTTCATCTCGCACCGCCAGGCGGTGTTCTATTTCAAGCTGTTCGGCTCGGTCTATCTGTTCGACGGCGTGCTCGGCCTGGTCACCGGTTCCGGCTGCCTCGATGGCGGCATCTTCATCAACGGCTTCCGCTCCCTGAACGACATCGAATTCCCGGCCCGCTTCTTCGCCAACCTGCCGCACATCGTCATCGGCGGCTTCGCCGTCTATGTCGGGTTCTGGTTGTCGAAACGTGTGTACGACCATTTCGCCACGGCCTGACCGGCCATGTTCCTGTTCCGCTGGCTGAAGCGCATCATCAAGGCGATCCTCTGGCTCGTCGTCATTGTCGTGTTGATCCCGATCGCCGGGCTGGCCTACGGCTTTCTCACCACGCCGTCGCTGGACACAACACCATTGCCGGGCATCGCCGAGGGTGCTCCGCCAAAGGCGCTGGCCGACAAGGTCCGTGCCGAGATCCCCGGCTACCAACGGCCGGAGGAATCGACCTTTCTCACCTATCCGGAATGGGCCATCGTCTACGCCGCCCGCGAATATGCCGGCTTTGTCGACAAGAACCAGCCGAGCGGCTTCCCTTATCTCTCCTATATCGGCCGCTTCTGGCAGGATTACGCGATGGTCACCCGCGCCAGCTCCGCCTACAAATTCAACCTCGACAATCACCAGATGCTGGTGGTCATCGGCACCAGCCACACGATCGAGCACGCCATCCAGTGGGCCTATGAAAATACGATCGGCCGCGTCACCGAAGCGACAGCCGGCAAGCGCACCGCCGTCGACATCTACAGGGCCAAGGTGGCGGCCGATTATGCCGGTTTTCTCGACCAGGTGCCGTGGTACCAGTTTCCCTATGCCGAAAAGCGTGCCGGCCTGTTTGCCGTCCAGCCGGCAACGGACGACAGCGCCGTCCGCACCAGCGAACGCAAGCTCGCCTTCGGCCTCGCCGACACCATCAAGCAGGGCTACGCCGATCTGATCAAGTCGGCGCTCGCCGCCACCACCGACCCGGCCCTGCTCGACATTCACGTCTGGGCCAAGGGTCCGGTCAGCGAGGTGACGCGCAACGAACCCGACACCTTGCTGGAGCGCGATCTCGGCGCCGACGGCACGGTCTTCGTCACCAGGCGCTATCAGGTGTTCACCGACATGATCCCGCGCCTGATCGACAAGGGCGTCTCCTTCGTCGAGATCGGCGGCAATGACGAGATCATGGTCACCATGCTTTCCAATGACGAGATCAATGTTCCCGAAGGTGCACGCACCTTGTTCAGCTACCCGCTTCCGGCGGAACCCTCCACGCGCCGCACTGGCCTGACTGTCGCCGTGCGCAAGCTGCACATCGTGCTGCCGGCGCTGATGACGGCGGGCGCCAGGCTCGAGCATGTCTACGATTACTGAGGCCTTTCGGTCACAGCCGGCCTCGGCAAGACGTTGCGTGATGCTCCGCCACGCTCATTCCACAATCGCGGCCAAATCCCGCCTTGTTCCGCAACGATTGATGATGCCGTAGACACGTTGTCTTGCGCACATGTGCCAGGCAACTCGGAGGGACAAGACCGTGATCAAGACCGCCCTTGTCGCCATGACCATCGTCGGCTGCGATTGCGACGCCAGGCTTTGCGAATATATCGGCGAGACGCCCGCCAAATGGTCGACCATCGCCGAATGCGAAGCGGCGATGAAAAGCCAGATGCTGCACGAGCGCAATTTCGACTATCCGCTGGTCTCCGGCATCTGCCGGACACAGAACTCGTCTTCGTCATCGCAGCTCGCTGCGACCGCTTCCGAGCCTGAATTGACGACGGCCAGCACCGCAGCGACAGACCCGCTGCCACCGGAACTGAGCCATCGGCCCAGTGCTGCGGTCGGAACGCAGGCCACGGCGACGGAAACGGAAGCCGTCCGGCCGGTCGCCTATGAAGCGGCGGTCGATGGCGGCAGCGCCCTGCTCTACCGCACGAAGGCCGGCTACGCCGTGGTCAAGACCGATCTCGGCCGCGCCGCATCGGCAACGATCGGCATCGCCAGGCGTTCGGCGAACTGGCTGGCGGCGAAGCTGCCTGACGGTCTGTAGCCGCCGCTTCAGGCCGTGCCGATCAGTGCCTTGACGGCGCGATAAAAAATCGACGAAAACAGCTCGCCCGGATCGTATTGCAGCTTCTTCGCCAGGAAGGACGGCAGTTCCGGATAGGAGGCAAGCAGTTCCTTGCCTGTGTAGTGGAGCTGGTAGGGCAGGAAAAAACGCCCGCCATGCTTGATCGTCACGTCGATCAGCGCCCTTGTCAGCGCCCGCATCCTGGCATTGCCGTCGGCGTCTGTCGGCTGATTGATGTAGAGCACCAGCGAATAGGCCGGCTCCGGCGCATAATTCAGCGCCACATCCTCCTTGTGGACGATGCGTACCGACGCGTTGAGCACCGGCAGGGTCTGGTTGCGCAGGATCTCGCGCGCTTCCGCGATGAACGGGTTATAGGCCGCCCGCGGGATGAAATACTCGTGCAGGATGTCGGTCTCATCGAGCAGATCGTTGAACAGATAGGGCACTGAATCGTGCATCGGATTGTTGCGCGTGACGAGGCAGACCTCGCCCTCGGCCATTGCCGTCGTCCGCGCCACCGTGCAGTTCTCGAATTGCGGCTCCAGCGTCTTTTCGGTGAACCATTTCAGCTCCTGGAACAGGCTGCCCCATTTCGCCAGGTTGATGATCACCCGCTTGAGCCCGACCGAACCCGGTTCACCGATTGCCGGCTGGTCGGCCGGCGGCTGGTCGGCCACCTTGTCATAGCGGTAGACGATCATATCCTCGAGGAAATTGCCCGGCGCAGTCGACAGATGCCCATAAAACAGACCGATCGCCCTGTTTGGCTCCAGAACCTCGGCGAAGAACGTCGGGAAATCGTCCGATTTGATGATCTCGCGCGAGGTCCGGTAGACGGCGTTGTCGACGATGTCGAGTGTCGCCTCCAGCACCACGCCGAACAGGCCGTAGCCGCCGACGACGTGGCGGAACAGCTCGGTATTTTCGGCCGGTGAGCAGGTCGTCACCGAACCGTCCGCCAGCATCACCCGCATCGATCGGATCGAGCCGGCGACCGAGCCGGCCTGGTGGTCCATGCCATGCGCGTTGACCGACAGCGAGCCGCCGACCGAAAAGATGTCGGTCGACTGCATCGCCTTCACCGCAAAGCGCGGGTGCAAAAGGTTCTGGATGTCGTGCCAGCGCGCGCCCGGCTGCAAGGTGATCGTCTTCGCCGTCGGGTCGACACTGACCTTGTTGAATTTGCGCATGTCGAGGACCAGCGCGTTGTCGTCGAAGGCGTGGCCGCCCATCGAATGGCGCACCGCCGCGACCGAGACCTTCAGGCTATTGGCGCGGGCAAGGGCCAGCGCGCTCGCGATGTGGTCTTCCTCGCTGACTTCGATAACGCCGTAGACCGGTGTCATCGACAGGCCGCTGGCATCGTTGATGTTGCCGCCCTTGGTCAGCCATGGCAGCGCCGGATCGTAGGCTGGCGGGCCCTCCAGCGGCTTCTGCGCCAGGTCGATCCCGTCAATGTCGGCGATGCGCCCGGAATTCTTCTGCCCCGACGGACCGCGCGCCAGCCGCGCCACGGTCGTCCCGCCCCAGAGCATCGCGCCGCCGACCACCGCCGCACCCAGCAGCAGCCGCCGCGACAGGCGAAACCCCTTGCGTTCCTCGATCATAGCCCCACCCCACTGTCCCAGGAATAGCGCCAGATGGAGACAAAAACCAGTTGCCATCAGACGTTCGGCAAATGATGATCACAGTCGTTCTGGCGAAAGCGTCGAAAGCAGCCGCACCATGAAGCTTGCCGTCCGTGCCACGATTGCCCTGGTACTCGCGTTTGCTCCGGTCTCAGCCGACGCCCAAAGCGGTGAAAAGGGAGTCCTCGGTGTGGCAAGGGACGATCCGGAGATGGCGGCGGCGATTGAGCAGGCCCGCGCCAGCCTGGATGACTTCCTGATCCTGTCCGAGGCGCCGCCGTCCGGAACAGCCACGTTCAAATTGAAGGTAAGGATCGAAGACGGAACCGCGACGGAACATTTCTGGATCATTCCCTTTCACCGAACGGCGAGCGGATTTGCCGGAATTTTAGCAAACGAGCCGCAGGCAGTGCACAACGTCGTCGCCGGCCAGGAGATCGAATTCACCCGGGACGAAATTTCGGACTGGGGATACACCAAGAACGGCCATCAGGTGGGCAGCTTTACCGTCTGTGTGATGCTCAAGAAGATGTCGAAGGAAGACGCGGACTATCTCCGCGACAATTACGGCTTCGACTGCTGATGTCCGAGCGCGAGGCGCTTTAGCCGCTACCCCGCCTCCTCGTCCTGCGCCCCGATCTTGCGCACCAGCGCCGCGGTCGCCAGGATCGTGGCCATGTCGGCGATGATCGGCGCAACATGCTTGACATAGTCGAGCGGCACAGAGATGTCCGGCAGCTCGAAGAAGTTCTTCGTCTGCGGAAGCAGCAGAAAGCCGTCGCTGCCGTTGAGCGCGACGCGTGCCGGTTCCTTCGGCCATGTTTCGCCAAGCCATTCGAGTGCCTGCGCCAGCCGGCCGGTCACCAGCGGCCGCGCCGCCTCGATATTGTCGGTGCGGAACTCGTAGGCGGCATCGAGCTCCGGCACGCCGCTGGACAGTTCCTGCATCTTGCTGCCTAAGATGCCGCGGAAGAAGCCGACGACCTTGTTGGTCCGGCGCGCGGCCACCAATGTGCCGGGGAACGGCACGATCGTCTCGAAGGCGACGATGACGCCCTTGAACACTGCCGTCGTGCTCTTGCCCGTCCCTTCCCGGAGATCTGCTTCGTAAAGCTCGAACGGAAACCCCTCATAACGGCCGGAAAAAACATCATCGAAAGATTGCCGGTTGAACGGACCAACCGTCTCGCGCGGCAACCGGTCGAACGAATTCGGCTTGATGTTGTGCCGGTACCGCATGTCGTCGATGAAGCCGAAGATGATCGGCAACAGCGTGCTGCGAAACGACTGCTGCAATTTGCTCGCCGGCTTGATCGCCTGGAAATAGAGCAGGATCGCGGCCAGGAATCCGCCGATATAGAGGAACACATGCGGGGTCGAGAACCACTGCTCGTTGGGGTCGGCAACCCCGTTGAAGAGCCAGGCCACAAGCGCCACGAACACCAGCACCAGCCCGATGAAAAGTGGCACCCGCCAGCGCGTCCGGCGATGGGCCGAAGCTCGTTGCGCCTCATAGGCCTCGATGTTCTTCCTGAGGCCGGCGATCACCGCTTCGTTCGGCATGAAATCCGCAGTTTCCATCACCCACCCGCCGCCACAAGCCTGCCCGCGCTGGGCATGATAGCCGGTTTGGTGGACTGCGTCAGCGCACGGCACCGAAGACCGCATCGAGGCGGGCTAGAACCCTTTGCCTGGATTTTCCCGCCAGCGTTTCAAGCGGGACCAGCCGCTCGTGATCGCCGGCGCGCAACCGCATGAAGGCATGCAGCCGGTAGGCGGCGATGGCCCCGCGCGTGCCGGGATCGTCGCTGATCTCGACGACGAGAATGGCGCCGATGCGGCCGGGCCATGGCTGCCGCGCGAAGGCGGTGCCGATGAAATCGCCGAGCCCATAGGCAACGAGCGTCTTGCCGATCCGCTCGATCGGCTGCACGACATGGGCATGATGTCCGGCGATCAGGCCGACGCCATGTTCGGCCAGAAGTCGCGCCATTGCCCGCGTCTTCGCACGTGGAAAATGCCGGAATTCCCAATCCCAATGCGGCACCGCGCAGAGGAGGTCGACACCCAAAGCGGCAGCGTGCGGCCATTGCGTCGGATCGGCTTGCATCGAGACTCGGCCCGCGAACTGAGCCTCGTCGGTATTGCGCCACAAGGTAAAGGCGGCAAGGCCTATGGTCAGCGAACCAACCGCAAACCGCTCGACCGGAGCCGCAGTGCCGATCGTGCGGATGCCTAATTGCTCCAGCGCGGCGACGGTCTCGTCGAAGCCGGCAATACCCTGGTCGAGCACATGGTTGTTGGCCAGCGACAGCACCAGTTTTTCACGCGAAATGCCGGCGGCGGCCAGCGCCTCGGCAAGGAACCGCTCGCTCATCGCGTGGTGCGTGCCAAGCCTGGTGCCCAAAACAGCGCTCGGCCGCTCCACCACCGGGCTTTCGCAATTGCCGACCACCAGATCGGCCGAGGCAAGCAGTGCCGCAATCGCCGGATCGCAGTCCGGCGCGCGGCGATTGGCCACCGCCGAGATATCGCCGACGAAAACCAGCCGCACCGTCCGCGCCGGCAGTGGTTCGAGCACGGCTGCGGCCGCCGGAGCAAAGCCGCGCGCGTCGCCATCGAGCGAAGGCCGGAGGAAGCGTGGCAGCCACGACAGTTTGTAGGAAAGCGGATAGTTCGACACGCGACGCCCAATCGTTTGCCTTGTGTAGACCGTCCGCCGGATTGATTGAAGCGTCGACTGTTGTGGGTGAACCACAGGGCCACAGGCGCAGCGAACCAAATGCGTGTATGATCCACTGCGGAGCGACAAAAGGGGCGATCACGATGAAGCGTTTTTCCAGGCTGGTGGCGTGCGCCATCATTCTTCTCCTGCCGCTGGCTTTACCCAGCGCCGCGGCTCCCGAAGCGGCGGCCCTGTTTGAGGCAAAAATCGTAGCCGAACGCGACAGCGCTCTTGCCGCTCTGGAAGCCGCCGCGCCAGGCGATCCGGCAGCCGCCTACGCCGCCGGCGCCGGCGAATTCTTCACAGCGCTGGAGATCCTGGCCGGCGGTCTGCACCGCCACGGTTTCGACAGCCCGCAATCCTTCATGCTGCCGCTGATGCGGCTGCCGGTGCCGGACAATGCCAATCCCGAGCCGCTGACCTACGAACAATTCCGCGCCATTCTCGTCGCCTTCCGCGACCGGCTGGAGAAATCCGCAGCCACGCTGGGTTCGGTACCCGCCGACGCGGACATCGGCATGGTCATCGACCTCACCCGCCTCGGCATCGACCTCAACGAGGACGGTACGATCGCGCCGGACGAAAGCGCCGCGGCGATCATGGCGTCTCTGTCACGCGGCGGCGGTGCGCCAGACGCGGCCGCACCCGCCCTCATCTTCCGCTTCGACCGCGCCGACGGCTACTGGCTGCAGGGCTATGCCGAGTTCCTGATGGCGCAGGCCGACTTCTGGCTGGCGCATGATTTCAGGGACACGTTCGACGGCTCCTTCCACATGCTGTTCCCGCGCGCCAAACTACCGCTGCAGGACACGCTCGTTCCGCCGGACGGCGGCATGAGCGGCGGCATTCTGTCGTCCGAATGGCGCATCGCCGATTTCATCTCGCTGGTCCATCTCATCAACTGGCAAGTGGTCGAGCCGGAGCGCCGGCAAGCGGCGCGCCGCCATCTCATGGAAATGATCCGGCTGTCGCGCGAGGACTGGAAAGCCATCCGAGCCGAAACCGACAATGACCGTGAATGGCTGCCCGGCCCGCAGCAAAAAGGCGCCAGCCCGCTGACCGGCCTCGAAGTCGGCGAGCAGCAGGTGCAGGCCTGGCTCGCCGCCTTGGCCATGGCCGAGGATCTGCTGGAAGGCCGCACCTTGCTGCCGCATTTCCGCATCGCCGACAAAGGCATCAACATGAAGCGCTTCTTCGACGAGCCGAAGCCCTTCGACCTGGTGCTGTCGATCACCGGCCCGGCCATCGCGCCCTATCTCGAACGCGGGAAGATTCTCACCAGCGAGGAGTTCGATCAGATCCAACGCCAATTCGGCGGCGCCGGGTTTCTGACGTTCGCGCTTTGGTTTAATTGAGCGGGAAACGTGGAGGGTGCTCCTGACACCCTTCTGTCAGCAGCTGGATTGCGCCTCGCGCCACCCGCCACTCCGCTCTTTCCATTTTGGCCGATACCTCCCATATTCGGGCCATGGCCAGACTGTCCGACAAGAAAACGCCTCCGCCGGCGAATGACGAGCGCGCTTCACCGCCCAAGCGGCGCAGTCCGCTGACCGATTTCCTCGATGCGTCGGAGCCCCTGTACAAGGGCGGCTTTGCCGAGGCGCCGCAGACCGAGTTCACCGGCGCCCCGCTGACCGGCTCGATCGCCGACTGGGCCGAGCAGATAGAGCAGGAAGCCGAGAAGGAAGGGCGCCAAATCTCCCCCCTCGAGGGGGAGATGTCGCCGAAGGCGACAGAGGGGGTCGCCGGAGGCAGCGCGGGACGCAAAGGAACGTCGAGTACTGCCGCACCGACCCCACCCGGCGGCTCCGCCGCCACCCTCCCCTCGAGGGGGAGGGAAGGCGCCAAGTCTGCCAAGAAAATCCCCGAGCGCTCCTCTTCCCCCGGCCGTACGGCACGCGGTACCTCGATGGGCGGCGCGGCTTCGGCGCGGGAGCGCACTGCGGCCGGTCTCAACCCTGTCGCCGGCCTCGATGTCTCACTGGAAGAGGCCGAGACAATGGCCTCGGGCGGCGTCACCGCCACCGTCGCGGCGCTGTCGGCGCTGATTGAATCCGGCAATCCGTTGCATAAGGACGGCGTGCTGTGGACGCCGCACCGTCCCGCCCGGCCGGAAAAATCCGAAGGCGGCATCGCCATCAAGATGGTCTCGGATTTCGAGCCCGCCGGCGACCAGCCGACGGCGATCAAGGATCTCGTCGAGGGCGTCAGCAGCAACGACCGCACCCAGGTTCTGCTCGGCGTCACGGGCTCGGGCAAGACCTTCACCATGGCCAAGGTGATCGAGGAGACGCAGCGCCCCGCTCTGATCCTGGCGCCCAACAAGACGTTGGCCGCGCAGCTCTATTCCGAATTCAAGAAATTCTTCCCGGAAAACGCCGTCGAGTATTTCGTCAGCTACTACGACTATTACCAGCCTGAGGCCTATGTGCCCCGGACCGACACCTACATCGAGAAGGAATCCTCGATCAACGAGCAGATCGACCGCATGCGCCATTCGGCGACGCGCTCGCTGCTCGAGCGCGACGACGTCATCATCGTCGCCTCGGTGTCCTGCATCTACGGTATCGGCTCGGTCGAGACCTACACGGCGATGACCTTCCAGATGCAGATCGGCGACCGGCTCGACCAGCGCGCGTTGCTCGCTGACCTCGTCGCCCAGCAGTACAAGCGCCAGGACATCAACTTCGTCCGCGGCTCGTTCCGGGTGCGCGGCGACACGATCGAGATCTTCCCGGCCCACCTCGAGGACCGCGCCTGGCGCATCTCGCTGTTCGGCGACGAGATCGAGGCGATTACCGAATTCGACCCGCTGACGGGACAGAAGACCGGCGAGCTGAAGAGCGTCAAGATCTACGCCAATTCGCACTATGTGACGCCGCGTCCGACCCTCAATCAGGCCATCAAATCGATCAAGGAAGAGCTCAAGCACAGGCTGGTCGAACTCGAACGGGCCGGTCGGTTGCTCGAGGCGCAGCGGCTTGAGCAGCGCACCCGCTTCGACCTGGAGATGCTGGAAGCGACGGGCTCCTGCGCCGGCATCGAGAATTACTCGCGCTATCTGACCGGCCGCCAGCCGGGCGATCCGCCGCCGACCTTGTTCGAATACATCCCCGACAATGCGTTGGTCTTTGTCGACGAAAGTCACGTCACCATACCGCAGATCGGCGGCATGTATCGCGGCGACTTTCGCCGCAAGGCGACGCTGGCCGAGTATGGGTTCCGCCTGCCGTCCTGCATGGACAACCGGCCGCTGCGCTTCGAGGAGTGGGACGCCATGCGCCCACTTTCCGTTGCGGTTTCCGCAACGCCCGGCGGTTGGGAGATGGAGCAGTCCGGCGGTGTCTTTGCCGAACAGGTCATCCGCCCGACCGGCCTGATCGATCCGCCGGTCGAAGTGCGCCCGGCCAAGAGCCAGGTCGACGACGTTGTCGGCGAAATCCGCGAGACCACCAGGGCCGGCTATCGAACGCTGGTCACCGTGCTGACCAAACGCATGGCCGAGGACCTGACCGAATACCTGCATGAGCAAGGCATTCGCGTGCGCTACATGCACTCAGACATCGACACGCTGGAGCGTATCGAGATCCTGCGCGACCTGCGCCTCGGCGCCTTCGACGTGCTCGTCGGTATCAACCTGTTGCGCGAAGGCCTCGACATTCCCGAATGCGGTTTCGTCGCCATTCTCGATGCCGACAAGGAAGGTTTCCTGCGCTCCGAGACATCGCTGATCCAGACCATCGGCCGTGCCGCCAGAAACGTCGACGGCAAGGTCATCCTCTATGCCGACCAGATCACCGGCTCGATGGAGCGGGCAATGGCCGAGACCAATCGCCGTCGCGAAAAGCAGATGGAGTGGAACGCGGCCAACGGCATCACCCCGGAATCGGTCAAGTCGCGCATTTCGGACATCCTGGACTCGGTCTACGAAAAAGATCATGTCCGCGCCGATATCTCGCAGTTCACCGACAGCGCCGGCGCGATGATGGGCAACAATCTGAAGGCGCATCTCGACGCCCTGGACAAGCAGATGCGCGACGCCGCCGCCAACCTCGATTTCGAGAAGGCAGCCCGCATCCGCGACGAGATCAAGCGGCTGCGCGAGATGGAGCTGTCCATCTCCGACGATCCGCTGGCCAAATATGCCGACATGGAAAGCCCAGTCTCGGGCCGCGAAAAGGGCAAGCACAACAAGGGCGTGGCCAAACATCGTACATCAGAGGAACAGGAGCGTTTCCGCAAGCTCGACGAGGCACGTGCCGCCGAAGAGGCGACCAAGGCTACCCGGTCCAACCTCTTCCACAAGCCGGCGCTCGACGAAATGGGCGCCGACGGCGCCGTGCCGGTGAAGAAGCGGTTGTTTGCCAAGCCGTCGCTGGACGATATGGGACCAGGCACCGACATGCCGACGCCGTCAGGCGCGGTGTCGCGTTCGCTGTTCAAGAAACAGTCGGCGCAAGAAGCGCACGGCTCCGACTTCGGCATCCCGGGTGAACCGACCAAGCCGCTGTTCAAGAAGAACTCGCTCGATGAGATGACCGTGCGGCGGACCGAGAAGCCGGTCGAGGGAAAAGTGCCGGCGAAGCCGCAGCCGATCTCCCCCCAAGTGGGGGAGATGCCCGGCAGGACAGAGGGGGGCGCGAAGGAACACGGCGATTTTGCAAAACCCATTGTCCGCCAGCGCGCCGGCATCGGCTCCTACGAAGACCCCGCCGACGCCCGCCGTGAAAAGCGCCGGCCCGGCAAGACGGGTCGGCCGGGGCGGTAAACGGGCTGCATACCTGTTGCGAGCATTCTCAACCGGTGTCTAGAATGCTTGATGGTCGTCACTCGCAGACTTCAGGAAGACGAATTCAAGGCTTGCTTCGCGGAGCCTATGACGAACGTCACCGCCACGGCAGAGGCTGCAGTAGACATATGGCCATATGTCGAGGCGCTGGATCTGGATGAGATCGGGCTGCCATATTTGAACGACGTCCACTATGTCTACCGAGACGCCCAAAACCGATTTGATCAGGTTTTGATTGGCACCGGCAGGTTCAACGCCCTTCTTGTGATCGTTGTCGATCTCAGCAGAAGCTCGGTGTTCGGACATTTCCTGCTGGATTTGAACAAGGAATACGGAGTAAGCGGTGGCCACTTGAGGTCCGTGTGACAGTCCTGCCGAATGCCAACCGTCATTGCCATTGCCTCCGGCAATCCGCCGTGGCGCTCCTTTGAAGCCACAGCTATTCTCATGCCATCGCTTGGGTGGGTGCAGATGATGACGCGTCGTTTCTTTGGACTTCTCGCAGCCGTCGCCGCAGCTTTCCTGCCGCCCCGCGCGGCGTCTCAAACGACGAACGCGCCGCGGCGCTTGCAGGATGACATTCCGATAGCCGCGCAGTGGATATCCAAAGCACTGCAAAGTTCGGGCTATGACGCGAATTTCACACCACGGAGCATATCGGAGGTGGAGCGCTTCTTTCGCGAGCAGACGAAGGACGGGGAGCCCATCTCCGCCGGTTTGATGTCGCAAGATATCGGGCCGCGCTTGTTTGCGTTGGGCAGCTATTGCGGCGAGGTGCTCCGCAGGGAACTTGGTGGGCATTGGCTGACGAATGATGATGATCCCGAAGGGGAAATCAACGCGGCTCTCGAAGTTGGAAGCGGCGTTACCTGCTGGCCCATGCAACGCGTGATGAAGCGACTGCGCAGCGGCGAGGACGACCTGTGGCTTGGGCCGCAGGGATCAGGTGAGGCTGAAAGGCGCGGCGAGGCTCTGCCCTAACCTGCTTCGTATTTTCGGATGAATGGAACACCATTGAACGTTTGTGTACAACAGGAACAGCTTGGCTTCATGTCTTCCAACCTGAGTTCGGGATCGACCAGCGCCAGGCGATTGTCCTGATCCAAGTACAGGCCACTGTAATATGAATTTTCTCCCACTCGGACGAACGAGTGCTTGTCGGCATCGTTGAGTGCAACGATCCAGAAAATCGGGTCCGGTCGATCCAGTCGCGCCACTGCCTGACTGTGAACATCGGACCAATCCTGTCCAACTTTCGAAAGCAGGAATCTGAACAACGGCGTGTAGTCGCGGCCCCATTGTTTTTCGCCATGCATGGAGCCGCGGCTCGTCTTGTCCTCTTTCTTGATATGCCGGGAAAATTTGTAGTCGCCGCCGCCATGGCGAACGCCGTGGGTTCGCGTGTTTTCCCGTCGGTAGAGTGGTTCTCTGTGTCGCATCCAGAAGATCCGCAGCCGCGTAACACCACGCTGGTCCGGCAGTATTTTTGCCGAACACCCCAATGGGTGCAAGAGGACGTCGGCTTCTCAGGTACCATTCATCGTTGACTGCATAATGCTCGTCGACATGCAGGAGCGTCGGATCGGCGTGCTGTCGGGCGGACAGAAGGCGCGTCTGATGATGCTGGCGCTGAGGCTCGCCAACCCCAACTTCTATTTGCTCGACGAGCCGACCAACCACCTCGATATCGATGGTCAGGAAGCACTGGAAGCGGAATCGCTGGAACATCAGGCGAGCTGCCTGCTTGCCTCGCACGACCGCTCCTTCATCCGCGCGGTTGGCAACCGCATCTGGCTGATCGAGAAACGGCGATTGACCGAGATCGACAGCCCGGAGGTGTTCTTCCGGGAGGTTGCCGAAGCCGGCGGCTGAAGGCTTGCGGAAAAAAATCCGGCGCTCTGTCGGATGATGATCGCATGCCACGTCCTTGGGTTGCCGACACGGTGATGCCGGCGCCAATTGAGGAGAAAGCATCATGTCTATTCTGTCATCCATAGGTCACGCCGTGACGCGTTACTCGGCGGCTCGCGCCCGTTATCGCAGCGAACGCGCCATCCTTTCATTGCCGATCGAGCTGCGCAAAGATATTGGCTGGCCGGAAATCGTCGTCGACGCGCAAAACAGCCCGCGGATTCGCATCGAAGGTTGAAAGGTGGCAGTTGGCCGTCGCGGCAGGCGCCATTTCGAATCCAAAAAACCATCGGCCGTGTAGGATCGTCGCCGTTCCGTTCGTCCTGTGGTTCGCAAAGGCAAACCAGACGCAAAGAGGAGCATGACATGAATGACCAGCCGCAGACCCAGCCCGCCGCCAAAGTGCTTGGCGGATTGACGCCCTACCTTCAGCTGGACGGCGCTTTCAAAGCCGCAGAATTTTACCAAAAGGCCTTCGGTGCCGAGCAGGTCTTTGCCTATCCGCCGGACGAACAGGGCCGTACCATGCATATCCATCTCCATATCAACGGTTCGACCCTGATGCTTTCCGACTTCTATCCCGAGCATGGAATGGCCGCTGTGAAGCCGCAGGGCTACACCATGCAGCTCCACCTCGGCAGCGACGACATCGACGCCTGGTGGCAGCGAGCCGTCGAGGCGGGCTGCAAGGAAGTCGTGCCGTTGCAGGTGATGTTCTGGGGCGATCGCTGGGGCAATATGCGTGATCCGTTCGGCGTCGAATGGGCAATGAACGCACCGGTGAAAGCAGCTTAGCATTCCACACAGGCTGTGTCTGAAATCACCTCTCCCGCTCCAGAGGGAGAGGAAAACGATCGCATGGAGGAAATCAGATGTCCTATGTCGACGGTTTCGTACTTGCCGTACCGAAGGCAAAGCTCGATGCTTACAAGAAGCTGGCGGAAACCGGCGGCGCCGTCTGGAAGGAGCACGGTGCTCTTGCCTACGTCGAATGCGTCGGCGACGACGTCCCTTATGGCGAGCTCACCTCGTTCCCGCGCGCCGTACAGGCCAAGGACGACGAGGTCGTCATCTTCTCATGGGTGGTCTACGAATCGCGCCAGAGCCGCGACGCGGCGATGGCCAAGGTGATGGCCGACCCGCGCCTCAAGTCGGACTGGGAGACCATGCCGTTCGACGGCAAGCGCATGATCTTTGGCGGTTTTCAGCCCTTCATCGAGCTGTAGGCGCCCCTCGATCAAGTTTGTCGTGCAGCGGCTTCAGCCGGTCGCCATAGCGCTTCCACAGGTCGACCGAGCCCTGATACATCGGCTGGCGCACTTGAGCAGCCGACGCCGTTCGCACCGGCCGGTCGGTCTGGTGGAACGACAGCACGGCGTCGTCCCACGGCAGGCCGAGATGGGCGATCAGCGCCCGCGACTGGCCTTCCTGGTCGGCGACGAAATCCTCGTAGCGAACGTCGTGCACGACATCAGGCAGCACGGCGTGCCAGTGCGCCATGATGTCGGTGTACAGATTGTGGAAATCGGCGAGCTCGTCGAGATCGTAGCCGTAGCGATGGCTTTCGCCTCGGAAGTGCACCTTGTAGATCGACAGGCAGGTCGCCGCCGCATCGCGCGAGCAATGGATGATCTTGGCCTTCGGCAGCATCAAATGGATGAAGCCCACCAAGAGGAAATTGCCGGGCATCTTGTCGGTGACGTGCCGAGAACCCGGATAGCGGGCGTGCAGCATGTCGAGATAGGCCTGGCCGGCCTCGGCATAGGCCTTGTCGGGCATGTCGGCGATGCCCCAGGGAAAGCCGCCCTTCATGCTGAGCGGAAACTGCTTGCCGACCGCCGTCTTCAATATGCTGAGCTCGCCGGCGCCATAGACCTGCGGATGGCTGGCGATGATCTGCTCGACCAGCGTGGTGCCGGAACGCGGCATGCCGACGACGAAGATCGGCGTGTCGTCGGCTATCTCGCTCGGCCTGTGCCTTTCAAAAAAGGCCTTGTCGAACACCGCCTTCATCGCCTCGAACTCGCCGCGCGTCTTGCCGGCGTCGTAGTCGATGCCCTGGCGGCGGATCGCGTTGCCTTCGGCGAAATAGTCGAAGGCGCGGCCATACTGCCTGAGGTCGTCATTGGCCTTGCCGAGACCGAAGGAAAGCTGCATGCGCGCCAGGCTGCCTTGCGGCGCCTTGGCGTGCTCCGCCTCCATGCGGGCAAGCTCGGCGTCGCGCTCCTTCTGGCGCTTGACCTGGGTAAGCATCAGCCAGGCCCTCGCCATGCCGGGGTCCACAGCCAGCGCCTGCCTGAAAAGATCCGCAGCCTCGTCGAGATTGCCCTTTTCCATCAGCCCGACACCCAGGCCGTGTAAAAGATCGGCATCCTTCGGCCGGATCGTCAGCGCCTCGCGAAAGACAGCCAGTGCCTCATCCAGCCGGCCCGCTTCCTGCAGCGTTTCGGCAAGCCCGACGCGGGCGCGGACATGGAACGGGTTGCGGCCGATCGTGCCGCGATAAATATCCTCGGCGCCTTCGAATTGGCCGAGCTGCTTCAGCGACGAGCCGAGATTGTCACGCGCCGCCAGCTGGTCCGGCCGAATCGCCACCACCTTGCGGAAGAGATCGGCGGCGGCCGCGACCCGGCCGAGGTCGCGCAGCACGGTGCCGAGATTGTTGAGGAAATCCGGATTGTTCGGTTGCAGACGCACCGATTGTTCGATCAGCGCCAGCCCCTCGGCGCTGCGCCCGGTCTGGTGCAGCAGAAGCCCGAGGAAATGCGCAGCAGCCGGGTGGTTGGCCTTTTGCGCCAGCACCTGTCGGTAAAGCGCCTCGGCTTCCTGCCGGCGCCCGGCCTGGTGCAGCTGCAGCGCCTGCTGCACGTGCTGGTCGAGCCCCAGCGGCGGCTGTCCGCCTGAGCCGTAACGTGCGCCTGCCGGTTGTCTCGGATCTCTGTTGATGGGAAACCTGCCGTGTTGTCCGCCTGCCGCGATCTAGGCCATCGCTGCGGCGCGTGCAAGAGCAGACGGCGGTCGCTGCGAAGCAAACCTTCGAACCCGGGGGGAGCCTACCGAAAGTCGGCCGGCGTCAGCACATACATGTTCCTGCGGCCGTGCGAGTAGGCTTGGCGCGCAATCTCGTGGATCGACGAACGCTTGGCGTCGAAGGCGCTGAGAAATTCGGCCTCGGCTCCGCTTGCTGCCGGGTTTGCCGCCGAAAGTGCCGCGACCTCGACAAAGAACGGGACTTCGAGCATGCCGTCATGGCCGACGAAACGAATGCGCTTGGCCGCCGCGTCATAGGAGCGGCTGGGATTGGGAAAATTGAGCGTCATGGCTTGCGCGTCAAATCAGGCGGTTGCTTTCGGCAAGCTGGCGCGCCCGCCGCGCCGTGCCGTCGGTGTCGGCAATCCTTCGCCTTGCCGCCTCGTCGCTTCTTATCGTGAGACGCGGCGACAAGACCTTTATCGGCTTTGCGACAGGACTGACTGCAACTGTCGGGACATCCGGTGTTCTTGCGGAGTTCATGACTCTCTTCCTTCCATTGCTAGATAAATACAAATGCCGGAGGAATTTTTTCGGAAGTTCTTCAAACAATTTTTGAGGTGCACCGGGACCGTATCATCGTTCTGCGGATAACTATAGAAAAGTAATTTGACGTTGGTAGGGGTAAGAGGCCGAAAACTTCTTGAATAAGCCGTATTTTCAGACTATTGGTATGAAACCGTTTTGGGCCATGCTTGGCCCCGCGGTGTCAGGGATTCTCGGCCCGCCAAACTTATCCAAATCGCCGACACCTGGTACCGCAATGCAGGCTCCGCTTCCGGGGCAGGCCGGAAAGAAACTTCAAGGCACGAGAACTTCAAGGCACAAGCGAGAACTTCGAGGCACAAGAATGTCTGCTCGCACCACCCATTCCATAGCGCATTTCGCGGCACCTTTCGTGCTTGGCGGGCTGGATGGCGTGCAGCCGGCCGGCGACTATGACATCGACCACGACGAAGAACTGATCGACGGCATGTCCTGGCCTGCCTGGCGCCGCGTCGCCACTTTCATCCATCTGCCGGCAAGGACAGTGAAAAGCGCGACCAGCCAGCTTGTCGCCATTGACCATGCCGAGCTCGACGCAGCGCTTCGGCACGACCAGGAGAATGTCACATGATCCGCTTCCAGCAGAATGCGCGGCGCACGGACACGCCGGCGCATATCTTCACCGTCGGCCAGACCGTCCGCATGAAGAGCCGCACCGGCCTTGCCCAAAAGACCGCGGAGCTGTTCCAGATCAAGAGCCGGCTGCCGGTCAAGGACGGCTCGCCGCAATATCGCATCCGCAGCGATCAGGAGACCTATGAGCGGGTCACCACGGAAGACAATCTCGAACCGGTCGACAACCCGGCCAACTGAGCCGACGCGCCGCAACGCTGCTTCACATGCTGATGGTGCCGCAGATCTGCGTCGCCTGCGCATCTCCAACGGGAACGGCGCTGAGCTCTACGCCGGCCCCCAGATGGTGCTTATCCGGCCAGGCTGTAGGTCGGTGCGCTAGCAGGGCCCGTCATCGACGACGCGATAATCCGCCGCGCGGGCTTCGCATTCGTTGGGGAATGTGCGCAGTTCGCCATGGCGACGGGCACAGACCGGGCGGTATTCGCGGGTGCAGAATGTCTGCTCCTCACCGCCACCACCACCGCCGCGGCACTCGCCCTCGCGAATGATGCGGTATCCGGCCCGTTCGGCAAGGCAGGCATTGGCGAAGGTCTGGCGGTCGCCGCCGCGCCGGGCACAGACCGGGTCATATTGCCTAGTGCAGAATTGCGGCCCCGGCCGTGGCGGGCGCGGCCCCGGCCCCTCATCATCCACCACGACGGTGCAGGCTGCGAGAATTGCCGACAGGAACAGGATGGAAAAAACCTGCCGCGGAAAGATTGCCGCAAGAAACCGCATGAATGTTCCCTCCCTCGAAACTCCTGCCTGCACAAATGGTGCCTGGGTCAGGCCGATCCTCGTCATTCCGCTGCCAGATGCAACCCCTGTTTGCAACTGGCGAGCCAGGGCGGTATGCCGGCGCAAGCCAAGACAGCACCTGCCCCGTTGGCTGGACCATGCCTGGGTGAAGTCTGGCCGATGACCGCGCAGAGAACCGGGACTATCGGTGCGATGCGTCGGGATGCGCCTGTTGGGGCCGCCCGCGGCTGTGTCTTGCAAGCATCACGTTTCCGTGCGATAAATTTTGTGTTCGGGCATTTGCGACCCGGAGAGCGGAACGTTTTGGACGACCTTTCCCCGATACTGTGAATCTCTGACAGCCCCGTTTTCGGCGGGGGGTTTTACCCATGCGCCAATGCATGACTGCCGAAGCAACCACCGGGACTTGCCCACGGCGCCAGGCGGCGGGCGGAACCACCAAGACTGACACGGGTGAAGGAGTTTCCCCAATGGCCCAGACCGGCACCGTTAAATTCTTCAACGCTACCAAAGGCTTCGGCTTCATCACGCCCGATGGCGGCGCCAAGGATGTGTTCGTCCACATCTCGGCGATCGAGGCTTCCGGGCTGCGCACGCTTGTCGACGGTCAGAAGGTCACCTTCGATGTCGAGCCCGACCGTATGGGCAAGGGTCCGAAAGCGGTCAATCTCCGCGCTGCCTGAAACCACAGCGTGCCGCGCGTCCTTTCGGGGTGTGAGGATGCTGCAAGGCTTTTGGAGTGAACTTGAATTCTGTAAAGGCGCGGCGGTTTTCGTCGCGCCTTTTGTGTTCCGGGATGCTTGCCCGCACCCGCAAAACTTTCTCTTGCCGATGGCACTAAAATAAAGGACAAATTTCCGTCCGGGCATTTGCCGGCCCGAGACTGGACTTGTGGGATCAAAGGAGCTTCCCATGCCGCAGACCGGCACCGTCAAATTCTTCAATCACGCCAAGGGCTTCGGCTTCATCACGCCGGACGACGGGGCAAAGGATGTCTTCGTCCATATTTCGGCCGTGCAGGCGTCGGGTCTTCCCGGTCTTGAGGATGGGCAGAAAGTGACATTCGACACCGAGCCGGACAAGCGCGGCAAGGGTCCGAAAGCCGTCAACCTGTCGATCGGCTGAACCACCCCCGGACAGAATGGACGTGGGCCGGTCTGGCCTGCGGTGTTTGCCGCACGCTTGAACCGCCCAGTTAGATGAACCGCCTGGTCAAATTTCGTTCAGCCCCCGTTCAGCCACGGTCGCATATTAATCTTCGTTAAAGCCGGACCGCATCCCCCGAAAACGACCCGGGCCGGCACGAAGGAGACCGACATGAACCGAATTTTCAAGACTGCCATCCTGTCCGCCGCGGTCGTTGCGACCACGCTTGCGACCTTGCCCGCGGCCAATGCCGACGAATGGCGCCATCACCGCCGCCACCACGGCCACGGCGACGCCGTTGCGGCCGGCGTGCCCGGCCTTGCGGCCGGTGCCCTGATCGGCGGTGCTCTCGCCAACCCGCAGCCCCGCTATTACGACCCGGCCTATGATGATGAATACTACAGGCCTGCCCCGGTACGCCGTTATTACGTGCAGCCGCGAGTGGCCTATGCCGAAAGCTATGCGGAGCCGTGGACCCGCGGCTGGTACGAATACTGCTCGGACCGCTACCGGAGCTTCAACGCCCGTACCGGCACGTTCACCGGCTATGACGGCGAACAGCATTTCTGCACCGCCAATTAGCGGAGGCAGTTTCCCGTCGGAAAAAAGCGCGGTCGCACAGGCCGCGCTTTTTGTTTCCGGCAAGCGGTTTCAGACCAGAAAAGGATTGCTCCGCCGCTCCTCACCAAAACGGCCGCCGGGACCATGGCCGCAGATAAAGCCGATGTCGTCGCCCAACGGCAAAAGCTTCTCCTTGATCGAGGCGATCAGCGCGGCGTGGTCGCCGCCCGGCAGGTCGGTGCGGCCGACCGAACCGCGGAACAGCACGTCGCCGACATGCGCGAACTTCGCCGCCCGGTTATAGTAGACGACGTGGCCGGGTGCGTGGCCCGGACAATGGAGCACCTCGAACTCGTGTGAGCCGAACGAAACGGTCTCGCCTTCGGCAAGGAACCGGTCGGGGACACAGTTGCGCACGGGATCGGTGATGCCGTAGCGCTTTGCCTGGTTCTCGAGATTGGCGAGCAGCGGCCGGTCGGCGGCATGCGGACCGATGATCTCGATACCGAGCGCCTCCTTCAGTTCCATGGCCCCGCCGGCATGGTCGATATGGCCATGGGTAATCCAGATCGCGCCGGCAGTGATCGCATTGTCCTCGAGCGCCGCCAGCACCTTGTCGATGTCACCGCCCGGATCGACGACAACGCCTTGTCTGTCGTCCATGTCGAAGAGGATGGTGCAGTTCTGCTGGAACGGCGTGACCGGCACGATGCCGGCGTTGAGCTGACCCATATTCGTCCTTTCACGCTGTCGGAGTGCTGCGCGTCCCCTCGAACGCGTCAGGAGAGCTCCAACCTTGAACCAGGCCCTGATGTAGAGACACACGCGAACGGCGTCCACCGCTCCCACAAACGGCAAACGAAATGGGCGGCCGAAGCCGCCCATTTGAAAACCTGAAACGTCGAAGCTTATTTCTTCATCGCGTTCATGACCGCACCGATGATGCCGGTCAGGATGGCGCCGCCGCCGGCACCGCCAACGATATTTGAAATGTTCAACGCGCTGCCGGCCCCTGCCGCCGTGGCGGCTGCTGCCGGATCGACCGCGCCACCCAGCAGACTGTTGAGGATGGCCGCACCGCCGACGCCGCCGACAGCGCCACCCAGGATTTTGGTAAGCTGCCCCATCGCCGCACTCTTGATAGCCGCACCCACCGCCTGGCCACCGATGATGCCCGTAATCACCTGAATAATGATCGGAAGAAGCGTGTTCATATCCATATTTCCAGTCCCTCCATAGCTGCCAGCCTCCCAGGCCGACGCCATCATGAGACGCCGAATTGAATGAAAGTCAAATGCGCAAACGCTTAAATAAAAGGGGCGGCCCGAAAACCGCCCCTACTTGATAAAAAACCTGTGACTTTCGTTATTCTGCAGCAATCGCGTGGTTGGGTTGAACCGCCGCAGAATAGTCGTTCATCAATGTCTTGGCGATATCGCCGACCTCGAATCGGTACGGACCGATCTCCGAAACCGGTGTCACCTCGGCCGCCGTGCCGGTGAGGAAGCACTGGTGGAAGCCTTCAAGCTCCTCCGGCATGATGGCGCGCTCGATCACCTCCAAACCGCGGTCCTTGGCAAGGTCGATGACCGTGCGGCGGGTGATGCCGTCGAGGAAGCAATCAGGCTTGGGCGTATGGATCTTGCCGTCCTTGACGAAGAAGATGTTGGCGCCTGTCGCTTCCGCCACCTGGCCACGCCAGTCGAGCATCATGGCGTCGGCATAGCCCTTGGCCTCGGCGGCATGCTTGGACATGGTGCAGATCATGTAGAGGCCGGCCGCCTTCGATTTCGACGGTGCGGTGCGCGGGTCGGGGCGGCGCCATTCGGCCATGTCGAGCCGGATGCCCTTGAGCTTCTGCGCCGGGTCGAAATAGCTTGGCCACTGCCAGATGGCGATGGCGCAGTTGATCCGGCTGTTCTGTGCGGAAACGCCCATCTGTTCACTGCCGCGCCACGCGATCGGCCGGACATAGGCGTCCTGGAAACCTTGCTTCTTCAACAGCGTGCGGCAGGCGTCGTCGATCTCGGCGACCGAGTAGGGTATCTTGAAGCCAAGCAGGCGCGCCGATTCATGCAGGCGTTCGGTGTGGTCGGTCAGCTTGAAAATTTCGCCGCCATAAGCGCGCTCGCCCTCGAATACCGCGCTGGCGTAGTGCAGCCCGTGGGTCAAGACGTGGATCTTGGCGTCGGCCCATTTGACGAACTCGCCGTTCATCCAGATAAAGCCGTCCAGTTGGTCGAAGGGAACGGATGCCATGGTAACCTCCCGCGGGCGGCAGCCCGCACATCATTGTGTCGTTGCGTGTTTCGCCTCGGCCGCTGCGGGCGGCCATTGTGTCAAAGCGTAGGCGGATATTTAAGGTCTGGCAAACTCAGGAAGTTCCGGAAAAAACGGCTTCGCTTGCCTTTTCGTTCGCAATCCGCCGAAAAGCTTGCCAAAAATTACCATCGCGCGGAAAATACGTCAATAGTGCTGACATAATTTCCTGCTTCACACGGAGAAAAGATGACGAGCCACGCAGCCGCAGAACCGATCAGGACGGCGATCACCGACGAGGACGGCATCGATTTCGCCATCATCGAGTTGTTTTTCTTCGCCTATCGCGACTTTACCTCCGATCCGGACCAGATCCTGGCCGAATACGGTTTTGGCCGTGCCCATCACCGGGTTCTGCATTTCGTCAATCGCCGGCCCGGGCTGACGGTCGCCGAGCTCCTCGACGTGCTCAAGATCACCAAGCAGAGCCTGGCGCGCGTGCTCAAGCAACTGATCGACACCGACCATATCGTGCAATTGCAGGGCCCTCGCGACCGCCGCCAGCGCGAACTCTACCCGACGGCCAAGGGCCGTGCCCTGGCGCTGGCGCTGGCGCGGCCACAGTCGCGCCGCATCCATGCTGCATTGGAAGATTCCGGAGCCACCGAACGCGCCGTTATCGAACGGTTCCTTGAAGCGATGGTCAATCCGGAACTAAGGGCGCAGATCGACATTGTGGCCGCAAAGATGTCAGGGAAAAACCATGGAGACCATTGAGAGGGTTGATCATCCGACAGCACCGGAAGACGACGCGCCGCATCTGCTGGTGGTCGACGACGACACCCGTATCCGCAATCTTCTGAAACAGTATCTGACCGAAAACGGCTTTCGCGTCACCGTCGCCGGAAATTCCGGCGAGGCGCGGCGCAAGCTCGCCGGCCTCGACTTCGATCTGATCGTGCTCGACGTCATGATGCCGGGTGAAAGTGGCGTCGACCTCACCAAGGCGCTGCGGGCGGAGAAAAACGTGCCGATCCTGATGCTCACCGCACTGTCCGAAACCGACAGCCGGATCACCGGGCTCGAGGCCGGCGCCGACGACTATCTGCCTAAACCGTTCGACCCGCGCGAGCTGATCCTGCGTATCAACAATATCCTGCGCCGCGGCGGCCCCGCGACAACGCCTAAGGTCGAACAGCTGGTCTTTGGCCCCTATACGTTCCAGATCGCCAGGCGTGAGCTGAAGCGCGGCGGCGAGGCGCTCAAGCTGACCGACCGCGAGCAGGAAATCCTGGCGATCTTCGCTGCGCGTGCCGGCGAAACGATACCGCGGCATGAGCTTGTCGGCGATGAATCCGAGGTCGGCGAGCGCACGATCGACGTCCAGATCAATCGGCTCCGCCGCAAGATCGAACGCGATCCGTCCAATCCGGTCTGGCTGCAGACAGTGCGCGGTATTGGGTATCGGCTCAGCGTGGAATAGAATGTCGCCGACAGCGGTCCTTTGCCAGGCCGCCGGTGAGCGAAAAGACGAATGGCGACCACGCAACTCGAACGGCCGGGAGATGGCGGCTTGAGCGCTCGCGCGACGCGGGCGCTCAAGGCCGTGCCGCGCGCCTGGAACCGTTTCTGGCGCCTGGTGTCGCTTTACATGCCGAAGCGGCTCTATGCCCGCTCGCTGATCATCGTCATCGCGCCGATGATCATGCTGCAGTCGGTCGTCGCCTTTGTCTTCATGGAGCGCCACTGGCAGACCGTGACGCAGCGCCTGTCGCAGGCCACGGTGCGCGACATCGCCGCCATCATCGACCTGATAGAGACCTATCCGCACGACGCTGACTACGCCAACGTCATCCGCATCGCCCAGGATCGCATGCAGCTGAAAGTCGACCTCCTACCGCCCGACCCGCTGCCGCCTCCCGGGCCAAAGCCGTTCTTCTCGATCCTCGACGAGATCCTTTCGTCCGAGATCACCCGCCAGATCAACCGTCCGTTCTGGATCGATACGGTCGGCAATTCCAATATCGTCGAGGTCCGCGTCCAGCTCGAGAACAAGGTGCTGCGCGTCTTCGTGCGCCGCAGCCAGGCCTATGCATCGAACACCCATATTTTCCTGATCTGGATGGTCGGCACCTCGCTGGTGCTGCTGATGATCGCCATTCCCTTCCTGCGCAACCAGATCCGGCCGATTCTGACGCTGGCCGAGGCGGCCGAGAGCTTCGGCAAGGGCCGGCCGATGCCGCGCGATTTTCGCCCGCGCGGAGCCGAGGAGGTCCGCCGCGCCGGCTTTGCCTTCATCCAGATGCGCGAACGCATCGAACGCCAGCTCGAGCAGCGCACCGCCATGCTGAGTGGCGTCAGCCACGATCTGAGGACCATCCTCACCCGCTTCAAGCTGCAATTGGCGCTTGCCGGGACCAAGGCAGCCGATACCCAGGCACTCGACCAGGACATCGATGACATGCAGTCGATGCTGGAAGGCTACCTTGCCTTTGCACGCGGCGAAGCTTCGGAAGACGCCGGTCAGTTCGATCTCGAAGCCTTCTTCGACAAGCTTCGCGAGGAAGCCGCGCTGCGCAAGCGCAAGTTGTCGACCGTGCTTGTCGGCGATCCGCATGTGCACGTGCGCCCCAATGCCTTTGCCCGGCTGCTGTCCAACGTCGTCGGCAATGCATTCCGCTATGCCAAGACGGTGGAGATCAATGCCAATCATGGGCGCGGTTCGCTGCTCGTCACCATCGACGATGACGGCCCGGGAATTCCGGCCGAAAAGCGAGAGGATGTATTCAAGCCGTTCGTGCGGCTGGACGAGGCCCGCAACCTCGACGCCAGCGGCACCGGCCTTGGCCTCTCCATCGCACGTGACATTGCCCGCAGCCATGGCGGCGACATCGTCCTCGAACGCAGCCCGCTCGGCGGCCTTCGGGCGGTGATCAAGGTCCCCGCTTGACAGCAGCGACACCCGGCCTTCATCGGCCCGTCATGAAACCATGGTGAAGAGCGCCAATGAAGCGCGCGATCCTGATTGATTCGGCCCTGCGGCCTCATTTCGACCCCGCGCCTGCCCGGGTGCGCCGGTGCGCCGCCCCGGCTGCGGCGTGGCCGCCGCTCAGGCGTCGCGGCGAGGCAATCAAGCTTGCCGCCAAGGGACCGCCATGCGCATCCTGATGGTCACCGACGCCTGGCGCCCGCAAGTCAACGGCGTCGTCCACACGCTGGAGCGCCTCTCGGAGACCCTGAAATCCTTCGATATCGAGACGGACTTCCTGACGCCGAATATCTTTCGCACCCTGCCTCTGCCGACCTATCCCGATATCAGGCTGGCGCTGACGACGCCGCACCGCGTTGCGCAGCTGATCGAGGCACGCAAGGTGGACCACATCCATATCGTCACCGAAGGACCGCTCGGCATTATGGCCCGGCGCTACTGCCGCAATGCCGGCCGCCCGTTCACGACCAGCTATCACACACGTTTTCCGGAATATCTGAGCGCGCGCCTGCCGGTGCCTGAAGCATGGGCCTATCGCTGGCTGCGTGATTTCCACAATTCAGGACAGGGCACGCTGGTTGCCACCCAGTCGCTTGCCGACGATCTTGCGGCGCGCGGCTTCACCAAGCTCCGGCCGTGGACGCGCGGCGTCGACACCGATCATTTTCGGCCGGATAAAAGAAAGGACCTGGGATTTCCCGGACCGATCTTTCTCTGCGTCGGCCGCGTCGCGATCGAAAAGAACCTGCCGGCCTTCCTAGACCTCGACCTGCCCGGCAGCAAGTTGGTCGTAGGCGAAGGGCCGGAATTGGCGAGGCTGAAGGCCAGATATCCCGATGCCCATTTCCTTGGCCATCGTCCGAACGACGAACTGGCCGAGATCTACGCCTCGGCCGACGTTTTCGTCTTCCCCAGCCGTACCGACACGTTCGGCAACGTCATCATCGAGGCGCTGGCCAGCGGCACGCCGGTCGCAGCCTATCCCGTCACCGGACCGATCGATATTGTGGGTGACGGCATCAGCGGCGCGGTGTCGGACGACCTGCGGCAAGCAGCGCTCGCCGCCCTTCACGTCGACCGCGCCGAGGCGCGGCAACGCGCGATGCGCTACAGCTGGAAGGCCTGCGCGGAAATGTTCATGGAAACGGTCGAAGAGGCGCTGGGTACCAGGCGTAAACTGGCTGCGTGAACAACAGCGCAGCTAGAACAACCTGCCGCCGTCCGGCACCTTGCGCTCGATCGCGCCAAGGACGACGGCGCCCTCCTCGTCAGGAAAGCCGAGCGTCAGCACTTCCGACATGAATGGCCCGATCTGACGCGGCGGGAAATTGACCACAGCGAACACCTGCCGGCCGATCAGGGTTTCGGGCGTATAGTATTTCGTGATCTGGGCCGAGGATTTCTTCACCCCGATCACGGGACCGAAATCGATTTTCAATTTGATCGCCGGCTTGCGCGCCTCGGGAAAAGGCTCGGCCTCGACGATCGTGCCGGCGCGGATGTCGATGCGGTCGAAATCGGCAAAGCTGATCTCGGGTTTTCGCGCGTTGCTCGAAACCATCGACGGTCAGGCGTTTCCGTAGGTTTCGAACAGCACGCCGGCCAACGCATCCTTGGCCGAAGTTCCCGACCAGACGACGAACTGGAACGCCTGAAAATAGCATTCGCAGGCTTCCAGCGCCGACGACAGCAGCACCTCGACCTGCTGGCTCGACGGCTCGACCCCACCGGCCAGCAGCAGCGACTGGCGGAACATGATGGCGCCTTCCTGCTCCCAGAGGTCGAAATGGCCAAATAGCATCTGCTCGTTGATCAGCGAAAGCAGCCGCATCACCTCGAGCGCGCGCGCCTCCGGGACCTTGATGTCGAAGGCGCAGGCCAGGTGCAGCGCCTCGTAGTCCTCCATCCAGGAGAATGAAACGTGGTAGTCGGTCCAGCTTCCGGCAACCGAGATCGAGATCTCGTCGTCGCCGGCCCGCTCGAAGGACCAATCGTTGTTGTGCGCCACCTGCTCGATAACATCCACCGGATGGATTTCGCGGGAGAATTCGAGTTCGAGAAGTTCCATGAAATGCTTCCTGTCGTTCTGGGAGCGCCACCACACGCTCCGCGGGAGAGGCACACTCGAACAATTCTGCCTAGAACTCGGACGGCCAGGACTTCGTCAACGCAAAGACCCTGGACCGGACCCCACCGCCCGGCGCATGACCCTGCTCCGAATCATGCAACAAATTCAGTCTATTGATCGGGAGTCGCGTGACCAGCCAAATTTTTCGCACTGCGTCATTCGCATGTGGAAAGGCGCTGTCACAAAGATTCACGCAGTACCGGTAAGCGATTCACGACAAAGCGCTTTTTGCGATCCGGCTTTGTGGAAAAGTTTAACGATTTATTTCTTGTTATTTTTTTGCACGCGGCTTTGCCGCAGCCGCAGGCGCTGCTTGACCGGTCAATTCGGCAAGCCTGGCCTCGAGCGCCTCGATGCGAGCGGCGAGGCGGGTGTTTTCTTCCCTGGCCTTCGCCGCCATGTCGCGAGCGGCCTCGAATTCCTCGCGCTGCACCACGTCCATGGAGTTGAGTATGCGCTCGGCCTGGCCCCTGAAGGCGGTCTCCACCTCGCGCCGCACGCCTTGCGCGGCACCGGCTGCATCGGTCATCAGCTTGGCGAATTCATCGAGAATGCGGTTCGGTCCGGTCGCCATGGCAAATCCTCGCTTGGTCGAATTGACGTAGTGGCGCACGATTCGGAATGCAAGCATATGCTTGCCTTGACCGCGCCAAAAGCCTGCCGCATGGTCCGCGCCCGAACCTGATTGGGAACCCGGAGACCCTGTTGAGCGAATATTTGCTGCCGCTGGCCGCCCTGCCCTTTCCCAACATCGACCCGGTCATCGTCCGGATCGGACCGCTGGCGGTGCATTGGTACGGCGTCGGCTACATCGTCGGCATTCTGTTCGCCTGGTGGTATGCCAAGCGCCTCGTCACCAACCCAAAACTGTGGCCCGACGGCACCCTGCCGATGAAGCCCGTCGACCTCGATGACTTCATCGTCTGGGCAGCCATCGGTGTGGTGCTCGGCGGACGCACCGGCTACGTGCTGTTCTACGACCTGCCGCGCTACATTGCCAATCCGCTCGATATCGTCGCCGTCTGGCAGGGCGGGATGTCGTTTCATGGCGGCCTGATCGGCGTCATTCTCGCCATGACGCTGTTTTCCCGGTCTCGTGGCATCCGCACATGGTCGCTGTTCGACGTGGTTGCCGCCGGCGTGCCGGTGGGGCTTGGCCTCGTTCGCCTGGCAAACTTCATCAATTCCGAACTATGGGGCCGGCCGACCGACGTTCCATGGGCATTCGAATTCCCCAATGGCGGCCCATTTGCACGCCATCCGAGCCAGATCTACGAGGCGCTGCTCGAAGGGCTGGTGTTGTTCCTTGTCCTGCGCTTCCTCACCCATTCGCGGCTCAAGCTGAAGGCGCCGCGCTTCGTCGGCGGCGCCTTCATCGCCGGCTATGGCGCCTCGCGCATCTTCGTCGAATTCTTTCGCGAGCCCGACCAGCAGCTTGGCTACCTGCTTGGCACGAGCTGGCTGACCATGGGAATGGTGCTGTCACTGCCGATGGTGCTGGCCGGCATCTGGGCGATGGCTACAGCCAAGCCGGTGACAAAACCGCAGCCGGCATGACGCGGCTGAAGACCCGCATCGCCGAGCTGATCGGTGCCGTGGGACCGATCCCCATCAGCGAATACATGGCGCTCTGCCTGTTCGATCCGCAGGACGGCTATTATACGACACGTGAGCCGTTCGGCGCCGCCGGCGACTTCGTCACCGCGCCGGAGGTCAGCCAGATGTTTGGCGAGCTGGTCGCCATCTGGCTCTATCAGGCGTGGCTGGCGATCGACCGGCCGACGCCGGTCGCCATCGCCGAAATAGGCCCCGGCCGCGGCACGCTGATGAGAGATATGCTGCGCACGCTTTCGCGGCTCGATCCGACGCTTACCGCCAGCGCATCGTTCGCCTTGATCGAGACCAGTCTGCGGTTGACCGAGGTCCAGAAACGAACGCTTGCCGGGACGTCGGCCACCATCGCCTGGCATGAGGCCGTCGACACACTACCGCAGGGGCCGCTTCTGATTGTTGGTAACGAGCTGTTTGACGCGGTGCCCATCCGCCAGTTCGTCCGCGCTGGGGCCGGCTGGCGCGAGCGGATGATCGGTCTCGACGATGCGAACCGGCTGCGCTTTTTCGTCGGCGCCGGCTCGCTTGACCCGATGCTGCTGCCGGAGGGTGCCGAGAATGCGCCGCAAGGTGCCATCGTCGAGGTGGCGCCAGCCCGCGCCGCCCTGATGGCGGCCATCGCCGGGCGACTTGCCGGATTTGGCGGGGCCGGCCTGTTTCTCGACTATGGTCACCTCCAGCCCGGGATCGGCGACACCTTGCAGGCCTTGCGCAAGCATGGTCATGAGGACGTGCTGGCCAATCCGGGGCAGGCCGATCTCACAGCCCATGTCGATTTCGCTGCCCTCGCGGCAACCGTTCGGGCACACAGCCTCGATGCCCACCTCTCAACGCAAGGTGAATTCCTGCTCAAGATGGGGCTTCTCGAACGAGCTGGCCGGCTCGGCGCCAATGCCGATGAGGCAGCTCGCGAAAAGATCGCGGCCGACGTCGAGCGCCTCGCCGGCCCGCTGGCCATGGGCGAACTCTTCAAGGTGCTTGCCGTCCTCCCTGCCGGCATTGCCGTTCCGCCGTTTCCAAGCACGGATTGACTTTTCGCTGCCGCCTCTCTCACTCTCCCGTCTCCGACTAGCGCCCGACATCAACTGCGCCAGCCTTCAACTGACCAGCCTTCAACTGACCAGCCTTCAACTGCGCCCCTTCAACTCGCTTGACGAAATCGCCCATACGGACAACAAAGCCGCCATGCTGAATCAGACCAAACCGGATCCCGTTCGGTCGCCCTTGCTGGAAACGGCGCAAGGCATCCGCCACGGCTACTTCACGCGAGTCGGCGGCATTTCCAGCGGCATCTACCGGGGCCTCAACATCGGCACCGGCTCGAACGACGACCAGACGCTGGTGCGCGAGAATCGCCGCCGGGTCGCCGAATGGATGGGCGTGCCTGCAAACCATCTGCTGACCGCTCACCAGGTTCATTCGCCGGACGTCGTCATTGCCAGGGAGCCTTTTGCCGGCGAGCGGCCCAAGGCCGACGCCATTGTCACCGACCGGCCGGGCATTGCCGTCGGTGCCTCGACCGCCGACTGCGGACCGGTCCTCTTCGCCGACGCCGAGGCGCGCATTATCGGCGCCGCCCATGCCGGCTGGAAAGGCGCTTTCACCGGAGTGCTGGAAAACACCATCGCGGCAATGGAAAGCCTCGGCGCCCGGCGCGACCGCATCGTCGCAGTGCTCGGTCCTTCGATCGGCCCGCGGAATTACGAAGTCGGACCGGAATTCGTCGCCCGTTTCGTCGACGCCGATGCCGGCAATGCTCGCTATTTCGCGCCCTCCGCAAATGCCGGACACGCGATGTTCGATCTCAACCGCTACACGGTCGACCGGCTGACCAAGGCTGGCGTCAACGCCGAGGGACTTGGCCGCTGCACCTATGCCGAGGAAGAGCTTTTCTACTCCTATCGGCGCAGCACGCATCGCAACGAGTCCGACTACGGGCGGCAGGTTTCGGCAATCGTTTTGGAGGCTGACTGATGGCGCTGCATTTCGAACGCTCGGAATTCGACGCGCGGCGCGATCGACTGATGATCGAGATCGCCGAAAAGAAGCTCGACGCCGTCCTGCTGTTTGCCCAGGAAAGCATGTATTGGCTAACCGGCTACGACACCTTCGGCTTCTGCTTTTTCCAGTGCCTGGTGGTCAAGGCCGACGGCTCGATGGTGCTGCTGACGCGTTCGGCCGACTTGCGCCAGGCGCGCCACACCTCGATCATCGACAACATCGTTTTGTGGACGGACCGCAACGGCGCCAATCCGGCGGTAGATCTGCGCAATCTGCTCAACGAGCTTGACCTGCTCGGCGCCCGGATCGGCGTCGAATACGACACCCACGGCCTGACCGCCTATAATGGCCGGCGCCTCGACGAGCAGTTGCAGACCTTCGGGCAGATCGCGGATGCCTCCGGCATTGTCAGCCGGCTACGGCTGTTCAAGAGCCCGGCAGAAATCGCCAAGGCGGAAAAAGCCGCAAATCTGGCCGACGACGCGCTGGACGCAGCACTGCCGCTGATCAAGCAGGGCGGCGATGAGGCGCTGATCCTCGCCGCCATGCAAGGTGCGATCTTTGCCGGCGGCGGCGATTATCCGGCCAACGAGTTCATCATCGGCTCCGGAGTCGACGCCCTGCTTTGCCGCTACAAGGCCGGTCGCCGCAAGCTCACCAAGAACGACCAGCTGACGCTCGAATGGGCCGGTGTCTTCCACCACTACCATGCGGCAATGATGCGCACGGTGTTGACCGGCAAGGTATCGAAACGCCACCAGGAATTGTTCGATGCCGCCCGCGCCGCGCTACTTGCAGTCGAGAAGGCGATGACGCCCGGTAATACGTTCGGCGACGTGTTCGACGCCCATGCCCGCACCCTCGAAGCCCACAATTTGACCAAGCACCGGCTCAATGCCTGCGGCTATTCGCTCGGCGCCCGCTTCACCCCGTCCTGGATGGATATGCCGATGTTCTATCAGGGTAATCCCGAACCGATTGCGCCGAACATGACGCTGTTCGCCCATATGATCATCATGGACTCCGAAACCGAAACCGCGATGACGCTTGGCCGCACCTATCTGACCACCGAATCCCAGCCGAAGCCGCTGTCCCGCCATGATCTCGACTTGATCGTGCAGTGAATCCATAATGGAAAGAGTGTGAGGGGCGTTCGTCGCCAAGGAGTTTTCAGGCTAATGAGACGATCGCATGTGACGACCGTGTCATTGCTCGTGGCGCTGGCACTGGCGGCCTGCACCAATGCGAAGGACGTTCTCGAACCCTCGGCCATTGCCCCGCAATCGACGCAATCGCTCTCCGGAGCCGGAGGTGCCGCAACGCCCCCCGCAACTCCGGCTCAGCCTGCCGGCACCGCGCAAACCGCAGATACAGCGCAGCCTTCCGCTGCAGCAGCCGTGCCGCCCGCCAAAAGCGCGGCTGCCATTGCGCGGACCCGGCTGCAGGTGGCGCCGATCGTCGGCGCCTCAGTAGAAGCCGCGACACCGCTGACCGCCGAGCTTCAGACACGCGCCAGGCAGCGCGGCATCACCTTGGCCGGCAGCACCGACCAGACCCCTACGCATGTGCTCAAGGGCTATTTCTCGACCATGACGGAAGGCAAGGACACCACCGTCATCTACGTCTGGGACATCTATGACCCGGCCGGCAACCGGCTGCATCGCATCAACGGCCAACAGAAGGCGCCCTCTGTTGGCGGCGGCGAAGGCTGGGCGGCGGTCGAGCCGGCGACCATGCAGGCAATTGCCGACCAGACAATCGACCAGTTCGCCACCTGGCTTGGCGGCGGCGCCGGCTGACCTGGAGCGTGATTCCGAAAAGTGGAATCCGGTTTTCGGAAAAGAGCATGCTCAGACTGAAAGTTAGAAGCTATCCCGATTCCGTCGGCATGGAACTGGCTCTATCGCCGCATGCTCAAGCCGTAAGCGTTTATTGAGATTAGCCGGCGGATTCCCATTCACGACGCTTGCAATACCGGCGCGGGCCGCTAAAAGCCCGACTAAGAGGCTGGAGTGCTATCGGAGTCTCTCAATCCTTCGCCAGGAACGGTGCATGAAGCTCTTCGCGGGCAATTCCAACAGGGTGCTGGCCGAATCAGTCGCCCGCTACCTCAACATTCCGCTGGGCAAGGCCAGCGTCAGGCGCTTCGCCGATCAGGAAATCTTCGTCGAGATCCAGGAGAATGTGCGCGGCGAGGACGTCTTCATCCTGCAGTCCACCTCGTTCCCGACCAACGATCATCTGATGGAACTGCTCATCATGATCGACGCCTTCATGCGCTCTTCGGCCAAGCGCATCACTGCGGTTATTCCTTATTTCGGCTATGCCAGGCAGGATCGCCGTGCCTCGGGCCGCACACCGATCTCGGCCAAGCTGGTCGCCAACATGATCACGAGGGCGGGCGTCAACCGGGTGCTGACCCTGGATCTCCATGCCGGCCAGATTCAAGGCTTCTTCGACATCCCGACCGACAATCTGTTTTCCGTGCCGGTCATGGCCCGCGACGTAAAAGCGAAATACAAGCAGCTTGCCAATGTCATGGTGGTGTCGCCGGATGTCGGCGGCGTGGTCCGCGCCCGCGCGCTCGCCAAGCGCATCGACGCCCAGCTTGCCATCGTCGACAAGCGCCGCGAGCGCCCCGGCGAATCGGAAGTCATGAACGTCATCGGTGACGTGCGCGGCAAGGATTGCCTGTTGATCGACGACATCATCGATTCGGGCGGCACGCTGTGCAATGCGGCCGATGCGCTGCTTGCCGACGGCGCCACCAGTGTCACCGCCTATACTACCCATGGCGTTTTGTCCGGCGGCGCCATCGCCCGCATCGGCGCCTCGAAACTGCAGGAACTGGTCATCACCGATTCCATCCAGCCGACCCAGGCAGTGCTGGACGCCGCCAATATCCGCGTCATCTCCATCGCCGAATTGATGGGCGAGGCGATCTCGCGCACGGCGACCGAGGAATCGGTGTCGAGCCTGTTCGATTGATGCGTGTCGCGCAAAGTGCAGCGGTTTTGCGATAACGACATGCATAAAATCAAGAACCCAAAGCGCCTCGCATGAGGCCGGTCGAACGCGACGCCCTTCAGGGCTGCGACTCAGGCCGAGCCGGACCGCTTATTCGTCGCACACCTTCGCCAGCATCACGGGCGCCCCGCATGTAACCGCGTGGCGAGGCTCCCAGCATGCGCTTGAACATGGTGATGAACGCCGGCACGCTGTCATAGCCGAGATCGAGCGCCACCCTCGTGATCGGCTCGCCGTCGGCCAGCCGTGGCAGCGCCGCGAACAGACAGGCCTGCTGACGCCAGGTCGACAGCGACAATCCGGTCTGGCGGTGGAACGCGCGGGTGAAAGAGCGGCGGCTCATGCCGACGATAGCGGCCCACTCGTCGATCGTCGCATGCGGTGACGGTGCCGAGACGAAGCGCCGGCACAGCGTCGCCAGCCTTGCATCGGACGGGAACGGAAGGCCGAGCGGCCGTTCCGGCAGGTTCGGGATTTCGTGCAGCAGGAGCTTCATGATCAGCCCGCCCCGCCCCTCCAGCTCGGCGCCTTGCGGCAGCTTTTCCGATTCCACGATCAGGCTGTGCATCAGGTCGGTGATGCCGACGACACGCAACCCGTCCGGCAGGCCGGGAATGGCCTCCGGCATCACATAGACGGACCGCATGCTGACGTCGCCCAGCATCTCGACGGAATGTTCGGTGCCGGCGGGGATCCACATCGCGTGGTCCGGAGGCACCATCCAGCGCCCATGCCGCGTCGTCACCAGCACGACACCGACCAGCGCGTGCAGCAACTGGCTGCGGCTATGATGGTGCCGTGGCACATGGTAGCCGTCCGGATATTCGGTCGGCAGCGCCACTGCCGGCCCTACGGCCTGCTCCAGCCATTGCCAGCGACGCTCATGCAACAGCCCGAGATCGGTGTCGCCCGCTCTGAACATTTCCCTGCCATGCGGCATCAGCTATGGCCCACTTGCGAAACTATTGGACCAAACCACGAAAGAAGTCGCGTGACAAGCAACGTATAAGGCTGCGGCCTATAAGACCGCCTGCGGAAGCGCCCGCTAAAAAGACCACGGAGCCTGCCTTGACCGATACCACAGCAACCGCCGACGCCAAGCCGGCAGCGGCCAGCCACATTTCAGCTCAGGCGACGGCCTTCACCGTCATCCTGGCGGTGAGCTTCTGCCATTGCATCAACGACATCATGCAGTCGCTGCTGTCGGCGATCTATCCGCTGCTGAAGGACAATTACGGTCTCGATTTCTGGCAGATCGGCCTTTTGACTTTCACCTTCCAGGTGACGGCATCCTTGCTGCAGCCGGTGATCGGCATGATTACCGACAAGCGGCCGATGCCTTATTCGCTGCCCTACGGCATGGCTTCTTCGCTGATCGGGCTGGTCGTGCTGGCCTATGCCGGACATTACTCGCTGCTCCTCATCGGCGCCTCGCTGATCGGCATCGGCTCGGCGATCTTCCACCCGGAATCCTCGCGCATCGCCCGCTTCGCCTCTGGTGGCAGGTTCGGTCTGGCACAGTCGCTGTTCCAGGTCGGCGGCAATTTCGGCCAGGCCATGGGTCCGCTGCTGGCAGCTTTCATCGTCGTGCCCTTCGGCCAGACCAGCATCGCCTGGTTTGCCGGCGGCTCGCTGATCGGCATCATCGTGCTGTGGCAGGTTGGCGGCTGGTACAGCCGCCTGCGCGCCGCACAGGGCACCCGCAAGGGGGCAGGCTTCGTCTCGCCTTTCCCGCGCCGCAAGGTCCTGGGCGCGCTGGCGATGCTGACCTTGCTGGTATTGACCAAGAACGCCTACATCGCCAGCCTGTCCAGCTACTACACCTTCTATGCCATCCATAAATTCGGCGTTTCGGTGCAGATGTCGCAAGTCATGCTGTTCCTGTTCCTCGGCGCCTCGGCCCTGGGCATCCTGCTCGGCGGCCCGTTCGGCGACCGCTACGGACAGAAGGCGATGATCTGGTTCTCGATCGTCGGCGTGCTGCCCTTCACCCTGGCCCTGCCCTACGCCAATTTCGAGTGGACAATGGTTCTCACCGTGCTGATCGGCCTGATCCTGTCCTCGGCCTTCTCGAACATCGTCGTCTTCGCGCAGGAACTGGTGCCCGGCCGCGTCGGCATGATCGCCGGCATCTTCTTCGGCTTCGCCTTCGGCATGGGCGGCATCGCCGCCGCCGTGCTTGGTGTCGTCGCCGACATGAAGGGCATCGATTTCGTCTTCCAGGTCTGCTCCTATTTGCCGCTGCTCGGGCTGCTGACGGTTTTTCTTCCCAACATGAAGGAGGCGAGGAAGCTCAAGGCGGGGACCACGATCGGGTGAAGTTTGGGTTGGACTTCGGCTTCCCCGCCCACCGGGCAGCGCGAAATTCGGTTCTCGACATAGACTTCGAGCCGGTCAGGGCCGCCGCGTAGCGACATCGCGGCCATTGGCTGACACGCTCCGTCATCTGAACTTGAAAGCACGCGTCGCCCGCATCAGCCGGAATGCCTGCTCGGCAGCGTTCGCCAGCAGCGTGTCGGCGTCACGGATCGCGTCTTCGAGGGAACACGGTCGGCACAGAATGCTGAAGAAGGCATCGATGCCGATGTCGTGGGTCGCCTCTGCACCTGCTCCGATCGTTCCGGCCAAGGCGATGACAGGCAGATTGTGACGTTTCGCGCGCCGGGCAATCTCGGCTGGTATCTTTCCAAAGCTCGTCTGACCATCCAGGCCACCCTCGGCTGTCATGACGATGTCGGCGTTTGACAGCCGATGATCGAGATCCATATACCGCAGAATCAGGTCGAAGCGCGGATGCAGCCGGGCCCCAGCAAAGGCGTGAAGTCCGGCGCCGAGTCCCCCGGAAGCTCCTCCGCCGACAAGCGGCGTCACGTCGACGCCGAGGTCGCGGCGAACGACGTGAGCGACATTTTCCATGCCCTGCTCGAGCAAAACCACCTGGTCAGGTGTTGCACCCTTTTGCGGGCCGAACACCCGGGCGACGCCTCTCTCGCCGAGCAGCATGTTGTAGGGATTTACCGCGACGTCGATACGAACATTCGAAAGGCGATGATCACGACTGGAAAGATCGACACGAGCTAGCGATGAGAGGGCCGAGCCGCTCCCCGAAATGGGACGGCCGCCGCCATCGAGCAGACGCACGCCTAATGCTTGGGCCATGCCGGTTCCTGCATCGTTGACACCCGAGTCACCGCAGCCGATCAGAATTCTTTCCGCGCCAAGATCGAGCGCAAAACGAATCAACTCACCAACCCCATAACTTGTAGTGCGGGTCGGGTCACGCATGTCCGTGGGGACGAGCCGGAGCCCGGCAGCCGCCGCGATTTCCAGAACTGCTGTCCGTTTCTTTCTTCGCCCGAGAAAACCGACATTGGCCGCCACGGGTTGTCCCACCGGTCCCGTCACTGTGACGGAATGCAGCTCGCCATCAGACAATTCAACAAGGGTCCGCGTAAAATCCTCGCCGCCATCCACCATTGGAAGGCCCAGGATCTTTGCTGTCGGAACGGCATTGCGAACGCCCCGCGCCAATGCAGCGATGACATCACGAACCCCGAGGCTCTCCTTAAAGCCGGAGGGTGCGACCAATACTCGAAGCCGTCTTCGTTTCGTCAATCCTTTCTTTTTCGACATTCTACGGCTCTCCAGGAAGTTGCAGATGGAGCGTGTTGAGCAGGGCTCCGGTGGCTGGCCACACGGCGACCGCGAACACGACGATGAGGATGAACTGCATCGGCAGCAGGATTGAGCTGAGCAAGGCGAGGTCTTTCGGGCCGTAGCCTTCCTCGTCGACCCCCGCGAAAAGCGCCACCGGTTTCGCGCAGATCGCGAGGGTTTGGCAAAAGCCAGTCGCCGAGACGAGGACAAACATTGCAAGGAGAGGGTCGAGCCGCGCTGTCGATGCGAGCATTAGCGCCGGGGGCAGCAGCACCGAGACACGCGCCGTGCGACTGTGGATCACGAGATGACTGAAAAGCCCAAGCAAGGCTAATAAGGAGATAAGCGCCAACGGGCCCAAGCCGGTGCCGCGCAGTGGATCGACCGTCGTCTCGATCAACCACCGATTGAGGCCTGATGCCGTCAGGCCGTCTGCCAAGCAGATCGTCGCCGCCAGAAACAAGAGCAGCTTCCACTCCGCACTCTTGATTGCATCGCCAAACGCCACGGAGCCGACTCCAGGAAGCGTGGCCAAGAGAGCGCCGCCAAGAGCGATAACGGTGGCATCAAGTCCGTGGACAGGTTCGGTCAGCCACGCGATGACAACCCCGCCGGCGATCCAGAGTATCGGCTGCCGTGCCAATCCGGCACCGCCACTAGTCACCGTCGTTGGCTGCAAAAGGGTCATCCGCCGTTCGACCGGCGACAGGAAAAGCCGGAGCAGGCATTCGACCGAAAGGAAGGTGCTCACGGCCGCAAACGGCAGGCCGAAAGCGATCCATTCCAGATAGCTTACTTTCACACCCCAGAGGCGGCCGACCATTTCGATCGCCAGCAGATGGGCACCGGCGCCGACGGGCGATGCAATGGCCGAGAGCAGGATAACAGTGGGGAACAGCAGCGCGAAGGCCCTTCGCAACCGGGCGCTTCCACAGCGTCCCGCGATCGCCTGATAGGCGGGGATCATCAAAGCTGCGCGACCTGAGGTCGACGGAATGACGAAGGCTGTGGCGATCATGACGGCCGTCAAGGAATAGGCGATTGCGCGAACCGATCGCATGCGCCCCGTCACGAGGCCGAGAACGCGATCTGCGACTCCACTCGCCTTGATGGTGGCCGCCAATATGAAGGAGGCAAGCAATAGCCAGATCAACTCATCGCCAAGCGCATGAAACAGCGCGCCTGGATCACGGTTGACCAGCAGCGCCATTGCCAATCCGGCGGCGATTGCAACGAAGGCATCGTCGAACCGCGTTAAGGTCCACCCGATGATCGCGACAAGCAGGATCTCGAGCGCTCGCCGGGCGTCGGACGGGAGCGCGGGGAGGCCGAATTCAATGATGGCCACACACAGGGATACACAGGTTCCGATCAGTGCGGCTCGCCATATCGGCCAGAGCACCGGCGATGTCCTTTCCCGAAGGGTGGCGTCACTGTCGGTCCGAAAATCTACTTGTGCCAACCGAAACCTCGTCTAGTTCGTCGCCAACGGCGATGAGGGCGTCGCACACCCTCCGCTCGAACTTAGGAGGTTCCGATTAGACGCTTGGGAGAGCTCCGGTTAGAATTTGGTGAGAGGCATTATCCGATCGCCGGCAGGATTACCGCATGACCGTTCGAGGCCGCATCTTCCTATTTCAAATCGTCATTCTCGCCCTTGTCGGACTGATTTCAGGACTGGCATTCGCAACACTCCAGCTGACAGAGGAATTCGTCCGCCGAATCGACAGCGTCCACGGGCGGTTCGAGGCGCTCGCCGAACTCAATGGGCATGCCAACAATTACACCGAGCAACTCGCTGAAGTCTTGCTGCTTGGGCCCGAGCAAATGCCGGATTTCGAAGCGGCACGAGAAGCAGTGAAATCCGGATTCTACAAGCTGGAGGGCGCCACTCGCGAGGAACTCGGCGCTCTCGGATATTGGAGCGATAGACACCAGGAGGAGGCCGAACTCAGATTCGTCGGCCGCATCAACGCGCTGTTTGAGGCGATCGATCGGGCCGCCCAGCGACTGTTTAGCCAGCGAACAAAGGGGGATCCAAAGGGCATCGTAGACGCCTTCCGCAACGATGTGGAGCATCGACTGGAGAACGATCTCGAAGAAATGATTGAAGCCGCTTTGCACGAGGAGCGCAGGGAGGTTGGAGAGGAACTCGCCGGCGTCCGTGGCGCACAATGGCGACTGCTACTGCTGACCGGCGGCTTCGCTACGTTGCTCATGCTAGGCAGTCTGGGGTTCGGCCTCGTCCTGCGACGATCAATCGCCACACCTGTGCGTGAACTGAACGAAAGCGCCAAAGCCATCGCTGCAGGCAAGCTCGACCATCGCGTTTCCGCGACCGGACGCGACGAGTTCGCTTCCCTCTCGCGAAGTTTCAACAGCATGGCCGAGGCTCTCGAGATCGAACGTGCTGCTCTGATTTCGGTACAGGACCGCTTGGAGGCGGAGGTTCAGTTGCGCACCCGTGAACTGCGGAAAGCCAATGAGCAACTGAGAGCGATCGATAGCCGACGCACACAATTTTTTGCGGAGGCAAGCCACGAACTCCGCACGCCGTTGACGATTCTCCGCGGAGAGGCCGACGTTGCCCTCCGCGGCCAACCGCGTGTTCGACCTTACCGCGAAGCTCTGAGCCGAATCCGCAATTGCGCTGAAGATATGGCTCGCAACCTGGGGGACCTTCTGGCATTCGCCCGCTCCGAAGCTGAAAATTTCAGGTTCTCCTTGCACAACATCGATACCGGTGAGGTTGTGAAGGCGGCCGTTCAGGAGGCTTCCGTACTCGCAGGTCCCAAGCAGATATCCGTTAATCTGTCGCTCAACACAGATCATTGCCTCATTTCGGGGTGACGCCCTGCGCCTAAAGCAAGCGCTGCTGATCGGCTTCGACAACGCCATAAAGTACTCAAAGCCATATCAGACGATAGCAGTCGAGATGGCTGAGCGTCATGGAATGCTTGAGATCGCCATCCGCGACAACGGTTCAGGGATCGATGCCAACGATCTCCCGTTCGTGTTTGACCGTTATTATCGCGGGCGTGTCGGCGGGAGGTCCGCAGCCGATGGCCTTGGTGTTGGCCTCGCGATCGCCAAGGAGATTATAGACGGGCACAATGGCACAATCGGCCTTGAAGGAATTGAGCCTTCGGGAACCCTCCTCAGAATCAGACTGCCGCTGGTACATCGCACCCATGATTCGAATCCTGATCGTTGAAGACGACCGGCGTGTCTCCGACTTTCTCCGCCGGGGGTTGGAGGCCGAAGGCTTCCACGTGAGTGTCGCGGAGGATGGTCGCGAGGGACTAGCCATTATTCGTACGGATCCATTCGATCTCGTGATCCTGGACCGTCTGCTTCCCTACCTGGACGGCCTTGAGCTGTGCCGGATCGTGCGATTGGAGCAGCGGCCGGTTCTCATCCTGATGCTGACCGCGAAGGAGACAATTCAGGATCGCGTAGATGGGCTCAAGGGCGGTGCCGACGATTACCTGACGAAACCGTTTGCGTTTGATGAACTGGTGGCCAGGATTGACGCGCTGCGCCGACGCCGTCAGGGTGCAGTGGATCGGCAGTTGCTTCGAGTGAGCCGCCTCAATCTCGACAGGAGCGCTCGTCGTTTTACGGACGGCGACCGGGAAATCAGCCTTACCCGACGCGAATTCGACCTTCTGTATTTCCTCATGCTCAATGCGGGGAAAGTGGTTAGCCGCGAGCGCATCCTCAACAATGTCTGGTCATACAGCTTCGAACCCGGGACGAAGATCGTGGAGGTATACATTCGCTATCTACGTGCGAAGCTCGGGCCGGATGCATCGGCTAGCATTCAGACGGTTCGTGGGATCGGCTACATGCTGGTCGAGCGGAAGCCATAGAAGGTAGAGCGAACCTCTTTATCGCACCGTTCTCGCCACTCGCTGGAAGCCTTCCCTTCCGCAACGCCGCTTCCACCGACGAATAGGTGTTCATTGGCCTCCCTTCCATGCTTCCGGCGAGCGCCGTCCAGCCACCGTGGGCATTGCCCCGCCGGGGTCCCAGCTTTCCATTTATATTCGGGCCCGGCCCGGCGACGCCGATTTGGCGGCCGTTAACCGCTTTCGTAATTCACGCCCTCTACCCCCAGGCCTGCAGCCGCCCAGTCGGGCAAGCCGCCTTCGAACCGGCGCGAGGCCCAGCCTCGTGCCCTGAGGATTGCCAAGGCGTCGGCCGACAGAACGCACTGGACTCCACGACAATAGGCGACAACGACCTTCTCCCGTGGGAGCGCCGCAAGCCGCTGCTCCAACTCGTCGGCGGGAATGTTGATCGCACCCGGCAAATGCCCCGCTACGAATTCGTTCTGCGGCCTGACATCGAGCAGCACGACTTCGTCGTTTCGCATGCGGCGCACGAGTTCCTCGCGCGAGATGTTTTCCAACCTGTCCGGCTGGCTGATCCTATCGTTGATAAACTCACGGATCTGCTGGCGTCTGTGGTTTGCAAGATTTCGCAGCGCCGCAAGCACGTTTTCGATTGGGCCATCTGCAAGCCGGTACAGAACGCGTTTTCCGTCTCGCCGGGTCTGCACCAAGCCCGCTCGCTTGAGGTGCTGAAGATGCTGCGACGTATTCGCTAACGCGATCCCGGAAAGTTGCGTCAGTTGTTCGACGGCCAGTTCGCCATCGGCAATGTGACGCAACAGAACCAGCCGGTGGGCATGCCCCAAGGTGCGGGCGAGATCCGCTATTTCGTCGAAGATTGGGTGGTGAACGTCCGCGCTTTTCATGTGACATGGCTAGCATCACTCAATCAATCAATCAATATGTTGAATGATTGATTCTTTCTGGCTAGTGTCTGACAGGTGAAACAGGAGATGCCAAAATGTTGGAGTTCGTTGTCCGTGCGGCCGTCATTGGAATCGGCGCGACAGCCCTGATGGATCTCTGGGGATGGTTTCTGAAGCGAATGTTCGCGATTCCACCGCTTGATTACGCCTGGGTCGGCCGCTGGATCGGGCACTTTCCACATGGACGTTTTGCACATGCGAATATCGCACAAGCTGCCCGCGTTCGCGGCGAAACCGCCATTGGATGGAGTGCGCATTACGCGACCGGCATCGTATTTGCCGCAGCGCTGATTGGAGTGTGGGGCCTCGACTGGGCACGGCACCCGACAGTGCTTCCGGCCCTGTTGATCGGCGTCTGCACCATCGTCGCCCCGTTCTTCGTGATGCAACCGGCTTTTGGGATCGGCATCGCGGCTTCGAAAGTTCCCAATCCGCGCACTGCGCGCCTGCGCAGCCTTATGGCCCATCTGTCTTTCGGGGTTGGGCTGTACGTTGCAGCATTGCTTTCGGCACTGCTACTTCCGGCCTGATGGGACACGGTCCATCCCTGGCGCCCTTCCGCCCGCTTGCACCTCGCGCCGCCTTCCGCTATAGAGCCGCCACCCGCGTAGACACCCTTGGAGGCAACGCGGCGGAAGGCCGCCTTCCCGCATGATCCCGAAAAGTGGATTCCGGTTTTCGGACCAGGTCATGCGTTAGCTATGTCGGCTTTCGACGTTTACGGCCCAGCCACGCTGACCGTGAGCGCTCCAGAACAACGCGAAAGGAAATGCCATGAGCCACGATACTTACGAGCTCAAGGCCGAAGCGCGCGAACAGGTCGGTAAGGGGTCCGCCCGTGCAGTTCGCCGCAACGGTAAAGTGCCTGCAGTGATTTACGGCGACAAGCAGCCTCCCCTGGCGATTGCGCTGACCTACAAGGACATCTACTACAAGATCCATGGCGGCGGGTTTCTGACCACGGTCGCCACGATCGATGTCGACGGCAACAAGATCCAGGTTCTGCCCAAGGATTTTCAGCTCGACCCGGTCAAGGATTTCCCTGTCCATGTCGATTTCCTGCGCATCGGCAAGGATACCGAAGTCAACGTCGATGTGCCCGTGCACTTCATCAATGAAGACAAGTCGCCCGGCATCAAGCGCGGCGGCGTGCTCAACATCGTGCGCCACGAGGTCGAGTTCCACTGCCCAGCCAATGCGATCCCGGATTTCATCACCGTCGATCTCACCGGTACCGATATCGGCGATTCCATCCACATTTCGGCCGTCACCTTGCCGGCCGGCGTCAAGCCGGTGATCTCCGACCGCGACTTCACCATCGCGACCATTGCCGGCTCCTCGGCGATGAAGCCGGAGGCTGCGGAAGAGACGACTGAAGCGGCTGCGCCCGAAGCGGCTCCTGCCGCCGAAGAGAAGTAACCCCTTCCCGCCCGGAGGCGACGATGCTTGTCTTTGCAGGCCTCGGCAATCCGGGCGCGAAATACGCCAACAACCGGCACAATGTCGGCTTCATGGCGGCGGACGCGATCGCCCGCCGCCATTCCTTTTCGCCCTGGTCGAAGAAATTCCAGGGTCTGATCGCCGAAGGCACGCTTGCCGGCGAAAAGGTGATCCTGATCAAGCCGCAGACCTTCATGAACCTGTCCGGCCAGTCGGTCGGCGAAGCCTTGCGCTTCTACAAGCTCGGCCCTTCGGCGCTGACTGTCTTTTATGACGAGATCGACCTTGCCGCCGGCAAGGTGCGGGTCAAGGTCGGTGGCGGTTCCGGCGGCCACAACGGCATCCGCTCGCTCGACCAGCACGTCGGCAAGGATTTTCGCCGTGTGCGCATCGGCGTCGGCCATCCCGGCGTCAAGGAAATGGTGCACGGCCATGTGCTTGGCGATTTCGCCAAGGGCGACCGCGAATGGCTGGACGTGCTGCTCGACGCAATCGCCGATGGTGCCGGATTGCTTGCCAAGGGCGACGACAATTCGTTCATGAACCGCGTGACGCTGGCGCTGCGCGACAAGCTCACGCCGACGGACGACGACGATCGCCCGCCGCCCAAGGCGCCAAAGGCGCAAAGCCACGTCCGCCAGGCGCGGCCGCAGCAGCCGGCGGCCAAGCTGCCCGAAACCGGCCCGATGGCGGCCATGCTGAAGAAGCTTTTTGGCGGCAAGGACTGAGCCATGGATCTGGATGACATTCAGGAATTGGTCCGTCTCATCAGACAGAAGTATGTTGATTATTTCGTCGCCGCTGCCGGCGAACTTGCTCGCAACAGCCAAGGATCGCATGCGACCGAAATCAAGTTTTCGAACGTCGATTCCTTCTATCGAAATTTCATCGCGGTTGATTTCGTCAGTAATGACGGACAGCCAAATCCGCAATTCATCAACAGCGATTCCTATGTGAAATTCTCTCCGGATATTCACGCCGGGATGGGTGGAATGGATGTCCTCATCTCACCTTTCAGGTGGGATGAGGCTCATTTTAAATTCCCTATAAATGAGCTCGACGGCGATCTCTTCGACGAATGGTTTCGCGGCTGGTTCGATATCGATGGCGAGCGTGAAACATCAGAGACCGTCGGAAACGTCATTCACAGTGCGCAATTGCTCGACGGGCAACTGACCATCGATTTCGGAACCGCTGAGGTCGACGCGTTCTGGCATCTTCTACAAATACTGAGCAGGTCCGGCGTTCGTTCGTTGGCGATAGGCACCGATGACATCGCGCAGCGTCTGAATTGAATTGCGCCTTGACGATCATCGGCGCTTTCGCCCATAGCCCTGCTCAAATTTCGATTTCCCGATAGGACCAGACAAAAATGGGTTTCAAATGCGGCATCGTTGGCTTGCCCAATGTCGGCAAGTCGACGCTCTTCAATGCGTTGACCAGGACGGCGGCGGCGCAGGCCGCCAATTATCCGTTCTGCACCATCGAACCGAATACCGGCGAGGTGGCGGTGCCCGACCCGCGCCTGCAGAAGATCGCCGCGATCGGCAAGTCGAAGGAGATCATCCCGACCCGCATCTCGTTCGTCGACATTGCCGGCCTGGTGCGTGGCGCCTCCAAAGGCGAAGGGCTTGGCAACCAATTCCTCGCCAACATCCGTGAGGTCGACGCCATCGTCCATGTGCTGCGCTGCTTCGAGCATGACGACGTCACCCATGTCGAGGGCCGCATCGATCCTGTCGCCGATGCCGAGACCGTCGAGACCGAATTGATGCTTGCCGACCTCGACAGCCTCGAGCGCCGTATCGTGCAGATCCGCAAGCGTGCCGCCGGCAAGGACAAGGAAGCAGCGACCGTACTTCCGATGATGGAAGCGGCGCTTGAACTGTTGCAGGCCGGCAAGCCCGCCCGCATCCTGCTCAACGGCATCTCGGCTGAGGATCTGCGCATCCTGCAGGGGCTGAATCTCTTGACCTCACACCCGGTGCTTTACGTCTGCAACGTCGCGGAAGCCGATGCCGCCACCGGCAACGCGCATACCAGGGCGGTCGAGAAGATGGCCGCCGCGCAAGGTGCCCGCACCGTTGTGATTTCCGCGGCGATCGAGGCCGAGGTCGCCCAGCTCTCGGACGAAGAGGAAATGGAATTCCTGGCAACGCTCGGTCTGGACGAACCCGGCCTGAACAAGGTCATCCGCGCCGGCTACGAGCTGCTCCAGCTCATCACCTACTTTACCGTTGGCCCCAAGGAGACACGCGCCTGGACCGTGCACAAGGGCGCCAAGGCGCCGCAGGCGGCAGGCGTCATCCACACCGATTTCGAGCGCGGCTTCATCCGCGCCCAGACCATCGCCTATGACGACTTCGTCAGGCTGGGCGGCGAAGTGGCGGCCAAGGAGGCCGGCAAGGCGCGCGACGAAGGCAAGGAGTATGTCGTCCAGGACGGCGACATCATGCTGTTCAAGTTCAACACCTGACCCGGCGAGGGAGCCCGATGGTCACCATTGCCGTCGCTCGATGACAAACTTCAAAGCAGGGTGTCGCAGTGCCTCTTGCGCTGCTTGACGGGCCATCGTGCGGGGTCTAAGGGGCCTCTGCACCGGCCTCGCGCCTCGCCTGCCCGTGTCCGTGCGATGTGACTGACGCGCCCCCTCCAAACGAACGCTCTTTGGCAACAGCAAGGGAGACCCGGCGATGATCAAGGCCTTCGTCGTCGACAATGATCGCCTGCGCCTGGTCGACGATCTCTTGCAAAACAGCGACACTGTCGTCTGGGTCGACCTCTTCAACCCGACAAAGGAAGAAGAGACTTCAATCGAGACCTGGCTCGGCGTCGCCGTTCCGACCCGCGAAGAGATGGAAGAGATCGAGATCTCGAGCCGTCTCTACGTCGAGGACGGCGCCTACTTCATGACCGCCATTCTGCCTGCGCAGACCGAGGTGAACGATCCGTTGATGTCGCCGGTTACCTTCGTGCTCGCCGGCAGCAGGCTGATCACCGTGCGGTACCACGAACCGAAGGCGTTCAAGACCTTTCCGCTGCGCGCCGAAAAGGTGGCGACCGGTTGCACCAGCGGTGACACCATCCTGATCGGACTGCTGGAGGCGATCGTCGACCGCCTCGCCGACATTCTGGAGCGCGCCGGCCGCGACGTCGAGGCGATCTCGCGCGACATCTTCGAGGCACGCTCGACCAAGGTTTCCAAGCGCAACCGCGACTTCCAGGAGCTGTTGAAAGGCATTGGCCGCAAGGAGGACCTCGCCTCCTCGATCCGCGACAGCCTGATCTCGCTGCAGCGCCTTGCCGGCTTTCTCGCCCATGCCTCCACGCAAAGCAGGATGAGCAAGGACACCCGCGCTCGCATCAAGACCTTGTCGCGCGACGTGCTGTCGCTCGCCGACCACGCCACGTTCCTGTCGCAGAAGATCAGCTTCCTGCTCGACGCGACGCTCGGCATGATCTCGATCGAGCAGAACGCCATCATCAAGATCTTCTCCGTCGCCGCTGTCATCTTCCTGCCGCCGACGCTTGTCGCTTCGATCTACGGCATGAATTTCGACATCATCCCTGAGCTCAAATGGCACTTTGGCTATCCCTTCGCCATCGGCATGATGGTGCTTTCGGCAATCCTGCCCTTCTGGTATTTCCGCCGCCGCGGCTGGCTATAGGGTCGTCAATACCGCGCTGCGGCTTGGGCGCAGCGGGCTGGCGCAATAGAAATTGCTTGACCAAATGCCACGCTGCCTGCATCCGGGACCCGGACCCGTAGCGATCGTACAATCCTGAACAGGATTTCCAGACCATGACCGCAAAGACCTGGGCTTATGAGGATTTTATCGAGGGCGCTTCGCTCGACCTCGGCACCAAGCTGGTAAGTGCCGCCGAAATCATAGAATTCGCCGGTGAATTCGATGCCCAGCCGATGCATCTCGACGAGGCCGCGGGCCAGGCCAGCATTCTCGGCGGGCTGGCGGCTTCGGGCTGGCACACCTGCGCCATGTTCATGCGCATGCTGTGCGATGCCTTCCTGCTCGACTCGACCTCGCAGGGCGCGCCGGGCGTCGACCAGGTCAAATGGAAACGGCCAGTCCTGGCCGGCGACCTGTTGACCGGCAGCACCACCGTCCTTGCCAAGCGACTGTCCAGATCGAAGCCCAGGCTTGGCCTGGTGACCATGCGCAGCGAGTTGTTCAACCAGCGCGGCGAAGGTGTTTTCGAGCTCGAAAACACCGTCATGTTCCTCACCCGCGAGGGCCGTGCGTGAGCCTCGACGAATTCTTCTGCATCGGTATCACCGTCACGCTCGGTTCACATCGATTCGAACCGGAGGCGATCAAGGCGTTCGCCCGCAAATACGACCCGCAGATATTCCATATCGACGAAGAGGCGGCGAGGAACAGCATATTCGGCGGGCTCTGCGCCTCGGGCTGGCACACCGCCGCCACCTGGATGAAATTGAACCTCGAGGCTGGCATAGAGGCAGAGGTCGCCCGCTGGCCCGGTCCTGGGCCGGTGCCGGAATTCGGCCCCTCGCCCGGCTTCAAGAACCTCAAATGGCCCAAACCTGTCTATGCCGGGGAAACCGTGACTTTCACCCGCACCGCGCTGGCCCATCGCCCCATTGCCTCGCGACCGGGCTGGCGGCTGCTGACGCTCCGCTCGGAGGCCTTCGATTCGACCGGCGACAAGGTCATCGAATTCGAAAGTGCCGTGCTGGTGAAGGTGGAATGAGCGGAGTTCTTTCCCTCTCCCACAGGGGAGAAGGAAGAAACGCTCAATGCCCCTCAAACCCGATCAGCGTCCTCACCGGTACGCCGAGCGCCTCTAACCTCTCTCGGCCGCCAAGGTCCGGCAGGTCGATGACGAAGCAGGCGGCGAGGATATCGGCGCCGATCTGCCGCAATAGCTTGACGGCCGCCTCGGCCGTGCCGCCGGTGGCGATCAAATCGTCGACGAGGATTACCTTCTCGCCTGGAGAAACACCGTCCTTGTGCATCTCCATCTCGTCCAGCCCGTATTCCAGGCTGTAGGCGACGCGCACCGTCTCGTAAGGCAACTTGCCCTTCTTGCGGATCGGCACGAAGCCGGCCGAGAGCTGGTGGGCGATGGCGCCGCCGAGGATGAAGCCGCGCGCCTCGATGCCGGCGATCTTGTCGATCTTGAGGCCGGCATAGGGATGCACCAGCTCGTCGATGGCGCGGCGGAAGGCCCGCGCATTGCCGAGCAGCGTGGTGATGTCGCGAAACAGGACCCCCGGCTTGGGATAATCCGGAATGGTGCGGATCGCGGCAAGCAGCGTCTCTTCGAGCGAGGATTTCATCAAGCGGCTCTCCGGGCCTTTCAGATTCGGCTGAAGACGTGAAGGGAATTGGCCAATCGTAACCCGGTGCAGCTAAGTCCGGCTACCGCCATGTGACGCCTGACGGAAAATTGTCCGGCAAAGGGCGTGCTCAGCGACGGCTGCAATGAATCGAAATGCCTGCAATGAAAAGGGCGCCTTTCGACGCCCTCCCGGTCTCGTGTGTTGCAGGGCTCAGTGCGCTACGCCGGCCCACACCTTGCGCTTGGTCAGGTAGACCAGCGCACCGAACAGCAGCAGGAAGGCCAGCACGCGAAAGCCGGTCTTCTTGCGATCCTCGAGGTGTGGCTCGGCCGCCCACATCAGGAAGGCCGACACGTCGCGCGAATACTGGTCGACCGTCTGCGGCGCGCCGTCATCATAGGTTACCTGGCCGTCAGAGAGCGGCTTCGGCATCTTCAGCGACACGCCGGACAGGAAGTACGGATTGTAATGCGTGCCTTCCGGTATGACCATGCCCGCCGGCGGCTGCTGGTCGTAGCCGGTCAGCAGCGAGTGGATGTAGTCGGGACCGCCCTGGGCATATTGCGTGAAGATGTCGAAGACGAAGCGCGGGAAGCCGCGTTCGACGCCGCGCGCCTTGGCCAGCAGCGACATGTCGGGCGGTGCTGCGCCGCCATTGGCCGCCGCCGCCGCTTCCGCATTGGGGAACGGCGCCGGGAAATGGTCGGACGGCTTGCCGGGGCGATCGAACATGTCGCCGGCATCGTTCGGGCCGTCGTGGATCGTGTATTCGGCCGCCAGCGTCTTGATCTGCGCATCCGAATAGCCAAGGCCTTCCAGCGTGCGGAACGCCACCAAATTCATCGAATGACAGGCTGAGCAGACTTCCTTGTAGACCTTCAGCCCGCGCTGCAGCTGGGCCTTGTCGTAGGTGCCGAACGGCCCGGCGAAGCTCCAGTCCATTTCCTTTGGTTCGTGTATCGGGAAATGCGTCGGCGCCGCCTCGTTGTGCGCCTCTTCCTGGGCGCGCGCTCCAGTGCCTGTGGCCCCAATGCCAGCGGCCACAAGGCCAAGCAGCGCCAGCGAGGTGAGAATCTTCTTCATGCAAATCCCCTTGAGATTCTCTGACGCGCTGTCATCGTCTCGAGCATGATCTTGTCCGAAAACCGGTTTCCACTTTTCGGGATCATGCTCAGCCTTTGGTTTCCGGCGCGGCCGTGGCGCCGGCAGGATGTCCACCGCCACCCTTGTTCTTCCCGAGCACCGCCTCGGTAATCGAATTCGGCAGCCGCCGCGGCGTCTCGATCAGCCCAAGTACCGGCAGCGCTACCAGGAAGAAGGCGAAGTAGAACAGCGTCGCCATCTGCGCCATGAACACATAGCTGCCCTCGGCCGGCTGCGAGCCCAGCCAGCCGAGCAGGATGGCGTCGGCCACGAACAGCCAGAAGAACAGCTTGTACCAGGGCCGGTAGACTGCCGAGCGCACCTTCGAGGTGTCGAGCCACGGCACCAGGAACAGCATGACAATCGCGCCGAACATGCAGAGCACGCCGCCGAGCTTGGAGTTGATGGGCCCGATATTGAAGGTGATAGCGCGCAGGATCGCGTAGAACGGCAGGAAGTACCATTCCGGCACAATGTGGGCCGGCGTCTTCAGGGGGTTGGCAACGGTGTAATTGTCCGGATGGCCGAGATAGTTCGGCAGATAAAAGACGAAATAGGCGAAGACGAACAGGAACACGATCATGCCGAACCCATCCTTGATGGTCGCGTAAGGCGTGAAGGCGAGCGTGTCGGTCTTCGATTTGACCTCGATGCCGGTCGGATTGTTCTGGCCGACGACGTGAAGCGCCCAGATGTGCAGCACGACGACGCCGGCGATCATGAACGGCAGCAGGTAATGCAGCGCAAAGAAGCGGTTCAGCGTCGGATTGTCGACCGCGAAGCCGCCGAGCAAAAGTTGCTGGATCCAGTCGCCGACCAGCGGGATCGCCGTGAAGAAGCCGGTGATGACGGTGGCGCCCCAGAAGCTCATCTGGCCCCAGGGCAGCACATAGCCCATGAACCCGGTCGCCATCATCAAGAGGTAGATGATGCAGCCGAGGATCCACAGCAGCTCGCGCGGCGCCTTGTAGGAGCCGTAGTAGAGGCCACGGAAAATATGGATGTAGACGGCGACGAAGAAGAACGACGCGCCGTTCGAATGCAGGTAGCGCAGCAGCCAGCCCGAATTGACGTCGCGCATGATCTTCTCGACCGAATCGAAGGCGAGAGTGCTGTCGGCCGCGTAGTGCATGGCCAGCACGATACCGGTCAGGATCTGCGCCGCCAGCATGAGCGCGAGAATGCCGCCGAAGGTCCAGGCGTAATTCAAATTGCGCGGCACCGGATAGGCGATGAAGCTGTCATAGACCAGCCGCGGCAGCGGCATGCGCGAATCGAACCAGCGTCCGATGCCGGTCTTGGGCGTATAGGTCGAGTGTCCCTCGCTCATGGAAATATCCCTTGCCTCAGCCGATACGGATCTTGGTGTCGGAAATGAACTGGAACACCGGCACCGCCATGTTCTCGGGCGCCGGCCCCTTCCGGATGCGGCCGGCGGTATCGTATACGGAACCGTGGCACGGGCAGAACCAGCCGCCGAAATCGCCTTCCTGGCCGAGCGGGATGCAGCCGAGATGGGTGCAGACCTGGACCATCACCATCCAGGCTTCCTTGCCCGGCGTGGTGCGGTTGGCGTCGGTTGCCGGGGCGTCGGCCGGCAAATTGGCGTTGCGGGCGATTGGATCCTTGAGCTCGGCGAGATTGACCGCCTCGCCGTCCTTCATCTCTTGCTCGGTGCGGTTGCGCACGACCACCGGCTTGCCCCGCCACTTCACAACGAGCGACATTCCTGGCGTCAGCGAAGATACGTCGACCTCAACCGAGGCAAGGGCCAGCGTCGAGGCATCCGGACGCATCTGATCGATGAACGGCCAAGCGACAGCGCCCGCGCCGACCACCGCCGCCATGCCAGTGGCGACGTAGAGAAAATCACGACGGTTGGGATCCTGGGTGTCGGTTGCGCTCACGGGTGCCTGATCCTTTCGCCTTTTCCGTGCCGGCGGCCGAGCCTTGTTCCCCGCTCAATCGCGCCGGCCCGACTGCGCATGGCGAACAGGCTAGCGAATTCCTCCGGCATTTGGGACTTGGGTTTATGCGTGAAGCCTGTTTTTGTCCAGACGGGTGAAGGCACAAGGGCAGATTGTCGCGGGGGCGTAATTCGCACGGCGGAACGATTGGAAAACAGCAGCAAAACCAACTGGCTGCGTTCGCCTCGACAGCTGGCGCTGGCCCGGTTTATCCTCGGCCTATGGCGCATGTCATAGATCGCGACAAATGGGCCGAAGCGCCCGACCGCTGGCCCGACCACTGGCAGGGCGGGCTGCAAGGCGGAGCTTACGGCTCCCGCAGCTGCCTGATCTTCAACTACCTGCCCGAGATCGGCGGCGGCCCCAGGCTGCACAGCCATCCCTATTGCGAGATTTTTATCATCCGGACCGGGACCGGTCTGTTCACCGTCGGCGACCGGCAGATCGAGGCCACAGCCGGCCAGATCCTGGTCGTACCGCCGAACACGCCGCACAAATTCACCAATCCAGGCCCGCTGGAAACCACCGACATACACGAGAACGGCAGCTTCATCACCGAGTGGCTGGAATAGCGCCTCCCAAACCGATTTCGGTTCGGATCATGCGCTGGCGCCGAGCCTGGCCAGCACGGCCTTGGGAATATTGTATTCCCGGATCACCGCGTCGTGCTTGCGCAGGCCGCAGAGTTCGCGCTGGATGAAATAGCTGTGCACCGCTTCGGCTGCATCCCTGAGCAGCCGGGCTCGATCGTCGCTGTCGCCATTCTCGCGCAGCCTCGTCAATGTTTCCTCGACGCGCCGGCCGGCGCGGCCGAGCGCGGCCGCCTTCTCGCCGAGGATTTCATGGCCAAGCAGGTCCAACGCGCTCTCCTGCGCGCCGGACCGTCCGAAATTCGATGGCATTCTCACCGCCATGGTCTACTCCGGTTTTTAGAAACTACTCCGCCGGCCGGGTCTCGGCCAGCGCGCTCTCCTCGTTGAACAGGAAGCCGCCGGACTGCCGCTTCCACAGCCTGGCATAGAGCCCGTCGAGCCCGACCAGCTCGTCATGCGTGCCTTGCTCGACGATGCGGCCCTCGTCGAGCACCACCAGCCGGTCGAGTGCCGCAATGGTCGACAGCCGATGCGCGATGGCGATGACCGTCTTGCCTTCCATCAGCCTTGCCAGATTTTCCTGGATCGCCGCCTCGATGTCGGAATCGAGCGCCGAGGTCGCCTCATCGAGCACCAGGATCGGTGCATCCTTGAGGAAGACGCGGGCGATCGCCACGCGCTGGCGCTGGCCGCCGGAGAGCTTGACGCCGCGCTCGCCGACATAGGCCTCGTAGCCGATACGATCGCGATTGTCGCGCAGACCGAGGATGAACTCGTGCGCCTCGGCCTTCTTCGCTGCCGCGACCACCTCGGCGTCGGTCGCTTCCGGCATGCCGAGCTTGATGTTGTCGCGCAGCGAGCGGTGGAAAAGTGCCGTATCCTGGCTGACGACGCCGATATTGGCGCGCAGCGAATTCTGCGTGACCCTGGAGACGTCCTGCCCGTCAATGGTGATCTTGCCGCTCTCGAGGTCGTAGAGGCGCAGGATCAGATTGACCAAGGTCGTCTTGCCGGCGCCGGACGGGCCGACCAGGCCGACCTTTTCGCCCGGCCGCACGACGAGGTCGATGCCGTCGAGCACGCCGGACCCCTTGCCGTAGTGGAACTCGACATTGCTGACGTCGATACGCCCGCCGCCGACGACAATCTCTTTCGCGTCCGGCGCATCAATCAGGCCGAGCGGCTGTGAGATCAGCGCCTTGGAGTTTTCCAGCACGCCGAGGTTCCGCAAGATGCCGTTGAGCTGCATCATCAGCCGGCCGAGCAGCATGTTCAGCCGCAGCACCAAAGACAGCGTGAAAGCCACGGCGCCGACTGTGATCGAACCCTCGACCCAGAGATAAACGGCAAAGCAGGCGATCGCCGTGATCATAATGCCCGACAGCATCGTCAGTGCCATGCGCACGCCGGTCAGCCTGCGGGTGAACGGGCGCAGCGCGTCGAGATAGATGTCGAAGCCGTTCCTGATGTAGCGGTCGTCGCCATCGGCCGAGAACAGTTTCAGCGTCTGGACGTTCGAATAGGAATCGACAAGGCGGCCGGTGATCATCGAGCCGGCTTCGGCGGTGGCTTCGGCATGCTTGCGGATCGCCGGCAAATAGCGCCTGGCCAGCAAGCCGAAGGCGGTAATCCAGATCACCACCAGCACCGCCAGCCGGAGATCGAGCCCGGCGACCAGCGCCAGCGTCGTTACCGTATAGACGACCATGAACCAGACGACCTCGATGAAGCTTTCCATCAGATCGCCGGTCGCCTGTCCCGCCTGCCAGACCTTGGTCGCGATACGTCCGGCAAAGTCGTTCTGGAAGAAGGCGTAGGATTGGCGCGAGACATGGCGATGCGCCTGCCAGCGCACCAGATTATAGAAACCCGGCGTGATCGTCTGCTCGTCGACCAGCGCCGACAGGCCGACGACGATGGTGCGGATGACCAGCACCACCGCGATCATGAAGACAAGTTCCGGGCCGGCGGCAGTCCACAACGCGTGCCAGCTGCGTTCGCCGGGAAGCTGGTCGAGGATGTCGACCAGCCGCCCGACGAAATAGAACAGTCCGGCTTCGACTAACGGCGCGATGCCGCCGATCAGCAGCATGGCGAAGAAGGCGATCTTCGCCTGCCCGACATAATGCCAGAGGAAACCCCTGACGCCGGCAGGTGGCCGAAGGTCCGCAGGCTCCCGGAATGGATAGACCCAGTTCTCGAACCAGCGGTAGATGGCAGTCATTCGGCGGCTTCACCCTTGACGAGTGCATCGTTGGCGGCTGCATCGTTGGCAGAGGGGCCGTCGTCGAGCAGGAAGCCGCCCGACTGGCGCTGCCAGAGCTGGGCGTAGAGCCCGCCGCTGGCAACCAGTTCCTCATGCGAACCTTCCTCGATGACGCGGCCCTTGTCCATGACGACGAGCCGGTCCATGGCGGCGATCGTCGACAGCCGGTGCGCAATGGCGATGACGGTCTTGCCTTGCATCAGTCTGTAGAGGTTCTCCTGGATGGCCGCCTCGGCCTCGGAATCTAGGGCGGAGGTCGCTTCGTCGAGGATAAGGATTGGTGCGTCCTTCAGCATAACACGGGCTATGGCGATGCGTTGCCGCTGGCCGCCGGACAATTTGACGCCGCGATCACCGACATGCGCGTCGAAACCCTTTCGACCGTTAGAATCCGACAATCCGGCGATGAAATCCAGCGCCTCGGCGCGCCGCGCCGCCTCGATCAGCATCTGGTCACTGGCGTCCGGCCGGCCATAGAGGATATTCTCGCGCACCGAGCGATGCAGCAGCGAGGTGTCCTGCGTGACCATGCCGATCTGGGCGCGCAGCGAGTCCTGCGTCACCGCCGCAATGTCCTGGCCGTCGATCAGGACCTTGCCGCTTTCGAGGTCATAGAAGCGCAACAGAAGATTGACCAGCGTCGACTTGCCGGCACCCGAACGGCCGACGATGCCGACCTTCTGGCCCGGCTTCACCGTCAGCGACAGGCTTTCGATCACGCCCCTCTGCTTGCCATAGTGGAAGCGGATGTCCTCAAAACGGATCTCGCCCTTGGTCACGGCGATATCCTTGGCGCCAGGCCGGTCTTCGACGAGGCGCGGCAGCGAGATCGAGGCGATGCCGTCCTGCACCGTGCCGATATTCTCGAACAGCGTGGACATCTCCCACATGATCCATTGCGACATGCCCCAGAGCCGAAGCACGAGGCCGATGACCAGGGCGACGGCGCCGATCGTCACGGCTTGGCCGAGCCACAGCCATAGCGAGATTGCGGTGACCGAAAACAACAGCAGCGAATTTAGGACGTAGAGCAGGCCGTAGAGCTGTGTCACCAGCCGCATCGACCGGTAGACTGTATCGAGAAAGCCGGCCATACCGTCCTTGGCGAAGGATGCCTCGCGCCGCGCATGCGAGAACAGCTTGACCGTCTGGATGTTGGAGTAGCTGTCGACGACACGGCCGGTCATGGTTGAGCGCGCATTGGCCTGCTCCTCGCCGACCTTGCCCAGCCGCGGGATGAAATAGCGCAACAGCAGGACATATCCGGCAAGCCAGACGGCAAGCGGCGCAGCCAGCCGCCAGTCTGCCGAGCCGACAATGAACAGCATGCCGAGAAAATAGACGACGATATAGTTGAGCACATCGATGAGCTTGATGACGCACTCGCGCACCGCGAGCGCGGTCTGCATCAGCTTGGTCGCGATCCGCCCGGCAAACTCGTCCTGATAGAAGCTCATCGACTGCTTGAGCAGGTAACGATGCACCTGCCAGCGGATACGCATCGGATAATTACCCATCAGCGTCTGCTGGTTGAGCAGCGAATGGAACCAGACCGTCGCCGGCAGCGCGAAAACCACGATGAAGGCCATGCCGACCAGCTTCAAGCCTTCGGTCTGCAGGAACGTCTCGCGATTCTGTCCGGACAGCCAGTCGACGATCCGGCCCATGAAGCCGAACATCCACACCTCGGCAAGGGCGATGGCCGTCACCAGTACCGCATCGAGAGCGATGTAGGGCCACGCGCCGCGCGTATAATGCACGCAGAAGGCGATCAGTGTCCGCGGCGGCTCGACCGGCTCCTTGGCAGGGAACGGATCGAGCCTTTTTTCAAACCAGCTAAACATAGAGATGCTCACAATACTGTTTCCGCTCACGCGGCACGCGAACGGACGAGGTGCCCAGACCGCATGGCGTCAAGGACCGGCGATACGGAATCGTCCGCCTCGCCGGTCCTGCTTCGCGCTATATAGGTTGTCGCGGGCCTTTCGCCGACAGTCTCGTTTGACGATGCTGACGACGTTTTGACGATCCGGATTTTCGCGCTGGTTTTTGCACCAGGCCGGATCAGCCTGATGATCCGGCGCACCAGCGACGGCCGGCTATAGTCCGGAACGGCGCGCGAGAAATCGACGTCCGGCAGCATGCCGCGATGCGGACGCCGGCGGGTCTCGGCGTGAACCGCCGACGAGTAGGTCTCGCCGATCAAAAGCGCCCAGGTCGCAGTCTTGCGCTCGTGCAGGCTTCTTGAGCCGGGTATTCTACATGGATCGAACATCGGTCCGTCCTCCAGTTGAAGATGCAGGTAGAAGGGTGAACCAACCCAGGCCGCGGGCACGCGCGGCGCGGCAAAGGTGGCATCGGTCGAAGCGTGTTCAGGTGGGGCGTTCAGCCCCTTCCACAGCTTGAAAAACATCGCAGGATTCCTTCAAAGGCCGAAAAAGGTTTCGGCGGGAATCGGTGCGATTGAAGTCTAGAAGGTCAGGAGAATCGTCGTACCGAAACCGCCGTCGGGCTGGTAAGCCCACGAGAGGGGTGGTGGATGTGCATGGCCATCATGAATTACCCCTCCATCGGTTCGGGTTGACAATGCTGGCCGTATAACCGACTTCGCAGAAAATGACCACCCGCCAGTCCAGGAATTTCCAAAACCGCGAGAGCTCTGTGGCTGATCTGCCACTTATTAGAAAGACGCGGAAATGAACGACCGTCTCCGCATCGCGCTCTATCAGCCTGATATCGCCGGCAACACCGGGACAATCCTGCGCTTCGCCGCTTGCCTCGGTCTCGGCGTCGACATCATCGAACCGGCGGGCTTCCCGCTCGGTGACCGGGCGCTGAAACGGGCCGGCATGGACTACCTCGAAATGGCGGCGCTGACCCGCCATGTCGACTGGCACGCCTTCGAGGACTGGCGCAAGCTTGCCATGCGGCGGCTGGTGCTGCTGTCGACCAAAGCAGCTGCCGCCTACACGGATTTCGCTTTTGCCGGCGACGACATTCTCTTGTTCGGCCGTGAATCCGCAGGCGTGCCGGACGCCGTTCACGAGGCGGCGGATGCGCGACTGATCATCCCGATGCAGCCCGGCGCGCGCAGCATCAACGTCGCGCTTTCCGTTGCAATGGTGGCGGCCGAGGCGATCCGGCAGCTCCGCTAGGATGTGTACGCGATCGCCGGCCGCAGCGACCAAGGCGTCATCCTCACGCAACACTGCGTCCTCTCCGGTCATTCTCATCCAGACGCCCATCGCCTTCTCCTGCCGTTTGCATCTTCGAGGCTTCTTCGCTACAAGCTCAACTTAACTTGAGGTCAAGCGGAAAATCGGAGATGGCTGCGGCAACGGAATTAACAGTCGGCCAGGTGGCGATGCGCAGCGGCGTGGCGGTGTCGGCGCTGCATTTCTACGAAGCACGCGGGCTGATCCGCAGCCACCGCACATCAGGCAACCAGCGGCGTTACGGCCGCGACGTGCTGCGACGGGTGGCGATCATCAAGGTAGCGCAGGAGGTCGGCATTTCGCTGGCCGAGATCGGCACAGCCCTTCGATCATTGCCTGAAGGCCGGACGCCGACGCGCGAGGATTGGAACCTGCTTTCGACGGCTTGGCGCGACGACCTCGACCAGAAAATTAGTCAGCTCAAGAAGCTGCGCGACGGGCTGAGCGACTGCATCGGCTGCGGCTGCATGTCGATCGACAAATGTCCGCTGCGGAATAAGAACGACAGGCTGGCAAGGGACGGCGCGGGCGCCCGCAGGCTGGTCGTGCGTTGAAGCCATGACGGTCTGGACGGGTTCAGCGAACTTATCCTGTCCGTTAGTCACTATACAGTCTTGTGAAGGTCATGTGCCCGTGCTTGATACGCCCCTGCAACTAACCTTGGGGGGCAGAATTGAAATTTGCATACAAGACTTACGCCGCGTTGCTTGGCGCCATTGTGTTGGCTGGATGCATGCCGAGCGAAGGTGAATGGAATACGGCAAGGACTTTGGTTCAGGGCAGTCCTGCCATGTATAAGAAAGTGCTTACGGAATGCATCAGGCATTCGGAGCAATCGCCTCTCAGTTCGAAGCAGGAAGCTGGCAAGATCATGAATGTCAGCGCAGCCGCGGCGCCACGTGTCTGGTGCGGAAGAACCGTGCGGGCCTTCGCGAATGGGCGCCTGACGTATGCCGAGATGAAACGAGCGCATCTTGGAACGGGCGACAGAAGCGTGTTTATCAAGATCGTTCAGGGCAGATGAACTAGCCCTGATACGTTCAGCCTCGAGACCGGAGCGTTAATCCGCCGCCGGCAGCCGCCTGATGGTGAATTCGATGACGTCGCCCGGCCGCTCGAACCAGCTTTCGATCTCGGTCCAATAGGCCTGCTTAGGAAAGCGCTCGAACCATTCCTTCGCCTTGAGACGAGCGTCCGAGCGCGGCAGCACGAAGGTCTCGCGCAGGAAGCCGTCGCGCGGCATGCGCGCGTTCTCGGCGCGCGAACGGTCGAGCCTCTTCTTCAGGCCATCCAGCGGCGGTCTTGCCGGGGTGCGCACGAAAGAACTCCATTCACACTTGACCCTTGCACCCAAGAGATTAGGGATCGCGGCCGGAAAAGACGAGTCATTTGTCGGGCGCGCCCGCAACCGGAGACAGGATTTGCAACGACCCGAGATACCGGCGGGGCTGCCAGCCGACATCGAACAGAAGAAGACGAAGGCACGGCTGTGGTTCGAGACGTTGCGCGAGCGCATCTGTGCCAGCTTCGAGCAGATCGAGCAGGACCTGCAGGGGCCGCAGGCCAGCTGGTCGCCCGGCCGCTTCGAAAAGACGCCGTGGCAACGCGATGCCGGCAAGGGCGGCGGCGGTATCATGTCGATGATGCACGGCCGCGTCTTCGAGAAGGTCGGCGTCCACACCTCGACCGTCCACGGCGAGTTCTCGCCCGAATTCAGGAAGCAGATGCCGGGCGCCGAAGAGGACCCCTCCTTCTGGGCAAGCGGCATTTCGCTGATCGCCCATCCGTGGAACCCCAACGTGCCGGCCGTGCATATGAACACGCGCATGGTCGTCACCTCGCGCCAGTGGTTCGGCGGCGGCGCCGACCTGACACCGGTGCTCGACCGCCGCCGCAGCCAGGACGACCCCGACACGATCGCCTTCCACAGAGCGATGCAATTTGCCTGCGAGAAGAACGCGGCGATCGCCGACTACGTGAAATTCAAAGCCTGGTGCGACCAGTACTTCTACCTGCCGCACCGCGACGAGCCACGCGGTACCGGCGGTATCTTCTTCGACTGGCTGCATTCGGATGAGGACAATGGCGGCTGGGACGCCGATTTCAACTTCGTCCAGGACGTCGGGCGATCTTTTCTCGTCGTCTACGGACATCTGGTGCGCGCCAACTTCAATGACAACTGGACCGATGGCGACCGTGACGAGCAGCTCATCCGCCGCGGCCGTTATGTCGAATTCAACTTGCTTCACGATCGCGGCACCATCTTCGGGCTGAAGACCGGCGGCAATGTCGCCTCGATCCTGTCCAGCCTGCCGCCAGAAGCGAAATGGCCGTAAAATCTCGGTGAGCACGACGTGAGCCGCAATCGGGTCCAAATCCCCAGAATTTGACGGCGAATGTGGCGCAAGGCGCGCCAGAAAATATCTTTTTCGTCTAATATACCATTGTAAAGATTGGGCTATTTGTCGCGTCGGGCCGGGAAACGCCGGCGGTTCTTTACTCCCGAGAGCCGCGACCCGACGTGACCGGACGGCCCATGATTGAATGGGGCACCTTTCCCAAGCGGTGCCCGCATTTTCCAGGAGAGCATGCCATGCGCAAGCTTATTATGACCGCAGCCGCCGCTGCCGTTCTCGCCTCTGGTACTGCCGCATTCGCTGCGGTCAAGCACACCACCGGCACGATCAAAAGCTTTGATGGAACGGCGATGAGCCTAGTTCTGGATAACGGAGCCACCTTTACGTTGCCCCAGACCTTCAAGGATCCTGGCCTGAAGGTCGGCGAAAAGGTCCGCGTCACGTGGGATATGAGCGGCAAGGATAAAATTGCCGAGGCAGTCAAGATCGTGAAGTGATGTCCTGCCCGCTGGAGCAAGACGAGGTCTTACTCCTGGGTAGCGTAAGAGGGCGGAGCAGCGATGCTCCGCCTTTTCGCAACCCGATCACTAGAGGGCCGCGTGTCGGCTTGGACGCACGGCACTCTAAGGCAACCAAAACCGTTCGATCGTGTTATGCTAAGCTGGCCAGCGTGTAGCCCGGATACCGGACGCGGTTTCCGGATCGCGCAGTCAAAGGTCTGGAGCTTCCGTGTCATTGCGCGGCGCGGCGCTCCAAGGAGGAAATGAGGAGAAGCCGATGAAGGAATTCCATTGCGGGTCGCTCGTACCCGGCTGCGAGTGGCACACACGCGCCGAGGAGGAGGCTGAGGTCATGCGCCGTGCCGTCGAGCATCTGCGCGAGACGCACGGCGAGACGGTGATCCGCGAGACGATGATCGAGGCGATCCGCTCGCGCATCGAAAAGGTCCGCGACGCAGCGTGACAGTCAGGATTCGAGTGCCTCCGCGGCGCGCTTGAGCAGCGCGCCGCGATCAAGCGCAAAACCGGACTCGACCCATTCCTTTTCGAGATTCTTCAACGTTGCACCAAGCTTCGGCCCCGGTGATGCGCCAAGCGTCGTCAGATCGGCGCCCTTGACCGGAAAAACAGGGTTTTGCCATTTTGCAGCGAAGGCAAGCAGGCGCGAGAAGCCGCCGGCTTCGAGCAGTGCGTCATTGTCCTCGATCGCGCGGGCTCGAGCGGAAGCGAGCAACAGCCGCAACCGATCGACAAAGCCTTGGCGGTCGCCAAAATAGAGCCTTTTCGCCAACTCTCCTTCGGTCGTTTTCGGATCGACGGCAGCTGTGATCGCCCAATTCCGCAGCCGGCTTGCTTCGCTCACGGAAAGCCTCAATCTCTCGGCAAGCGTTTTCATGCGCGCGGCATCCGGCGGCACGATGGCTTCCAGCCTGAGCAGCGGGTCCGGCGCCCAGGCCAGATCCTTCTCGGTCTTGGTCAGCCCGTGGATGGCATCGATGCCCCATTTCTCGCTTTCCGGCAAAACGGCGGTCAGAACGCCGGCCTGGCGCATCCACAGCAGCGCCCGCGACGGATCCGGCGCCGACAGCAATTTCTTCAATTCCCACCAGACGCGCTCGACCGAAAGCTGGTCGAGCCCCTGCTTCAGCCGGGCACAAGCCTTCAACCCTTCGGCATCCGGCCTGCCGTCGCCATACCATGCGAAGAAACGGAAGAAACGCAGGATGCGCAGATAATCCTCGCGGATACGCGCTTCCGGATCGCCGATGAATCGCAGCCTCCGCGCTTCGATATCGGCGATACCGCCGACCAGATCGACGACCGTTCCATCGGCCTCGGCATAGAGTGCATTGATAGTGAAATCACGCCGCTCAGCGTCGGCTTTCCAGTCGCGGCCGAACGACACTTTGGCGCGCCGGCCGTCGGTTTCGATATCGGCACGGAGCGTGGTGACCTCATAGGCCTTGCCGTGGCCGACCGCGGTGACTGTGCCATGCTCGATGCCGGTCGGTACCGTCTTGAAGCCTGCCGCCTCGGCGCGCCGGATGGTTTCCTCGGGCACCGTGGTGGTGGCGATGTCGATGTCGGCGACCGGCTGGCCGATGAGCGCGTTGCGCACCGCACCGCCGGCGATACGCGCCTCCTCGCCGCCATCAGTCAGAGCGGCGAGCAGGCGCTGCAGGTGGTGTTCGCCGAGCCACCCGGCCTTGCCCGCGATCGATACTGGATCGCTCACGAATAGAGCCTTTCATAAAGCGTACGGATGATGCCCGCGGTGACGCCCCAGATGCGCTGGCCGCCATAGGGCATCTCGTAATAGAACCATTCGAGGTCGTTCCACATGCGACTGTCTCTGGTGTGGTTGGCGGGGTCCATCAGAAAGCCCAGCGGCACCTCGAAGACGGCATCGACTTCGTCGGAATTCAGCGTCAGGCTGAAACCGGGCCGTACAATCCCGAGCACCGGGGCGATGCGATAGCCGCTGCCGGAAACGTAGTCCGGCAGACGGCCGATGATCTCGATGTAATCACTATCGAGACCGATCTCCTCGGATGTCTCGCGCAACGCCGCCGTTTCCGGGCTCGCATCGGTTGGATCGATGGTACCACCGGGGAAAGCCACCTGCCCCGAATGGTTGCGCAGCTTTTCCGCCCGCCTGGTCAAAAGGACCGTGGCTTCATGGCCATGATCGACCACCGGGATGAGCACGGCGGCATCGCGCAGCGCCTTGGCCAGCTTCAGCCTGGGATGGCCCGGATTGAAGCGGTGGTCGCCAAAATCGTCGCCGGCATGCGCCAGCGGCTGTGCCGCGACGCGCTGGCGAAACCCGGCAGCGGAAAACGGCAACGGCATCACCTGATCCATCATAGGCGGTCCATCATGCGCTCAGCCGTTTCAGTTTCTCAGCCGGCATGATTGGATAGACCTCGCCTTTGGAACGGACGGCAAACATCGTCTTGCCACCGATGTCGATCTCTTCGCCGTGCTCGACCAATTCGTACATCACCGGCCGTGCCACCAGCGCCTCCAGCCGCCCGCGCACCAGCACATAAGGCTTCAGGCCACCTGTCTCGTCCTCATCGACGAAGCGCAGCGGGTGTCCCGCCCCAGCCTCTACCACGTCGCCGACATTGGTGCGAAAGGTGACGATTTGTCCGTCGCCGGCGCCCGACACGTCCATCTCGACGGCAATGAAGGGCGCGTCGGCGACGCGGATGCCGACCTTTTCCACCGGCGTCACCAGGTAGGTTCTACCGTCCGCGTCCTTGCGCAGCACTGAGGAAAAAAGCTGCACCAGCGGCATCCGGCCGATCGGCGTTCCCAGATAGAACCAGGTGCCGTCCTGCTTGATTTCCATGTCGAGATCGCCGCAAAATGCCGGATTCCAGCGTTCCACCGGCGCCGGCCCCTTGCCAGCGCGCGTCGCGCGCGAGACCAGCGCCTCCAGCCCGCGCGCCTCGGTCGCGGCCGTCAGCCTCTCTTCACGATGGTCGGCGGCTTCCGTCATGGTCACGAAATAGTCACTGTTGTTCCGCTTGTCAGCCTAAGTCTGTGATTTAAGTTCATTGCAGGCGCCATGCGAGGCCGAATCGCGGCATTCTCTGCGGCACCAAGGTGCCAAGCGGAATTTCCAACCAGAAGGATCGATGCTGCATGAGCGTTATGATCAAGGAAAGCCCGATCAGCGAAAAGGACATGGTGGCGCAGGCCGAGAAAGCGCTGGCCGACATTTCGAGGGTCCGTGACGGCGTCGGCCGGGTCATTTTCGGCCAGGAAAGCGTCGTCGAGCGCACGCTCGTCGCATTGCTGGCCGGCGGCCATGCACTGCTGGTCGGCGTGCCCGGCCTCGCCAAGACCAAGCTGGTCGAAACGCTGGGCATCGTGCTCGGCCTCGATTCGCGCCGCATCCAGTTCACGCCCGACCTGATGCCATCGGACATTCTCGGCTCCGAGGTGATGGAGCAGGATGAATTCGGCAAGCGCTCCTTCCGCTTCATTTCCGGGCCGATCTTTGCGCAACTGCTGATGGCCGACGAGATCAACCGCGCCTCGCCACGCACCCAGTCGGCGCTGCTGCAGTCGATGCAGGAATACCACGTCACCATTGCCGGCGTGCGCCATGATCTGCCGTCACCGTTCCACGTCCTGGCGACGCAGAACCCGCTGGAGCAGGAAGGCACCTATCCGCTGCCGGAAGCGCAGCTCGACCGCTTCCTGATACAGGTCGATATCCTCTACCCCGAGATCGAGGCGGAGCGCCGCATCCTGCTGGAAACCACCGGTATCGAGGATGCCAAGGCTGAAAACGTGCTGCAGCCGGCGCGGCTGAAGGACATCCAGACGCTCATCCGCCGTATGCCGGTGCCGGAAAGCGTCGTCGAGGCGATCCTCAAGCTGGTGCGCTCAGCGCGCCCCGGCCAGGGCAACGCCGATACCGACAAGTACGTCGCCTGGGGCCCAGGCCCGCGCGCCAGCCAGGCGCTGACGCTGTGCACCCGCGCCCGCGCCCTCTATGACGGCCGGCTGGCGCCGTCGGTCGACGACGTCCGCGCGCTCGCCGAGCCGGTGCTGCAGCACCGCATGGCGCTGACCTTCGCCGCCCGCGCCGAGGGCACCACGGTTCGCGATGTTGTGGCGAAGCTCGCGAAAGGGATTTGATGGCGCGCATCGGTGAAGCGCAGGCACCGGCAGCGACGCGCGATGCGCTCGCCAGAGGCCGGTTGCGGGCTTCGTTGGTGCCGGACCTGCTGGTCGAGGCGCGCCGCATCGTCAACACGGTAATTGCCGGCTGGCATGGCCGCCGCAAGCGCGGTATCGGCGAGAATTTCTGGCAGTTCCGGCCCTATGTCGAAGGCGATTCCTCGCGCATTGACTGGCGCCGTTCCGCCCGCGACGATCACACCTATGTCCGCGACCGTGAATGGGAGGCCGCCCACACGGTGTGGCTTTGGGCCGATCCCTCGCCTTCCATGCTCTACAAATCGACCGGAGCCAGCGTTTCCAAGGAATCGCGCGCCCTGGTGCTGGCGCTGGCCATGGCCGAGCTTTTGTCGCGCAGCGGCGAGCGCATTGCCTGGCCGGGCCTGACCGACCCGTTCACCGCCCGCAATGGCGCCGAGCGCATCGCGGCGCAACTGATGCACGCCGCCGACCTGCCGGCAAAGCCCGACCTATCCGGCATTCGCCGGTTCTGCGACATCGTCCTCGTCAGCGATTTCCTCGACCCGGTCGAGGACACCATGGCGTGGCTGGACGTGCTCGCCCGCCACGGCGTGCGCGCCCATCTGGTCGAGGTCGCCGATCCGGCCGAGGAAAGCTTCCCCTATGCCGGGCGCACCGAATTCACCGATCCTGAGACAGGCGACAAGCTGACCGCCGGCCGCGCCGAAATGCTGGGCGAGGAATATCGCCTGCTTTATGCCGCCCGCCGCCAGGAACTGGCCGCCTGGTGCAAACGGCTTGGCTGGAGCTTTACCGTCAATCATACCGATCGCCTTGCCTCCGAGGCGCTGGTGCGCATCCACATGGCGATGACCGCCGAGGGCAGCTTTGCCGGGAGGGCCCGCGCATGAGTTGGCTGCCGCTCTCCTTCGGGGCGCCGATGGTGCTGTGGGGCCTGCTGGCGCTGCCGGTGATCTGGTGGCTTCTGCGGCTGACCCCGCCCAGGCCGCAAGCCGAGGTGTTTCCGCCGCTCAGGATTCTCGCCCGCGTGCTGAGGCGCGAAGAAACGCCGCAGCAGAGCCCTTGGTGGCTGACGCTGCTTAGGCTGCTGATGGCCGCGCTTGTCGTGGCAGCACTTGCCGAACCGGTCTTCAATCCGCGCGAAAAGCTGCCGGCCGAGGGCGCTGCCCTGGCGCTGGTGATCGACAATGACTGGGCAAGTGCCGCCGACTGGGGCAAGCGCGTCGCCACCGCCGAGCGGCTGATCGCCGATGCCAATTCGAACGGCGTGCCGGTGCTCATCGCTTTCACCGCCGAGAAGCCGAATGCCGAGATCGGTCCCTTCGATGCCGCTGCCGCGCTCGACCGGCTGCGCGCGGCAAAGCCGCGGCCGATCCCGACCGACCGCCCCGCCGTCTATGCCCGCGTCGCTTCAGCCTTGGAGTCGCTGCCTGGCGCCAGCGTCGCGGTGCTCGCCGATGGTCTGGCGGCGCAAGGCGACGAAGCCGCGTTCAACACGCTGTTGTCGAAGAACGCAGCACGCGTTGTCTGGGCCGTCTCCGACCGGCTGTCGCTGACCGGCCTGACCGGCGCCGACAACCAGGTCGACGGCTTCGCCCTGACCGCCATCCGCGCACCGGGCGATCCGGCACCTGCACAGGTGACGGCCGGCGCCTTCGACGACAAGGGCCGCCGCATTGCCGACGCGACGCTGACCTTTGCCCCGGGCGGATCCACCGCCACCGGCACGATGGCCGTGCCGTTCGAACTGCGCAACGACTTCGCCCACGTCGCGCTCGATGGCGAGCGCCAGGCCGGTGCCGTCCGCGTGCTCGATGAGAGCTCAAAACGCCGCCGCGTCGGGCTGTTGTCGCAGGCCGAGGCCGACCAGGCGCAACCGCTGCTGTCGCCGCTCTACTACATCCGCCGCGCCCTGCAGCCGTTCGCCGATCTGGTCGAGCCGTCGAGCGTCGATCTCGCCGACGCGATCCCGCAACTGCTCGACCAGAAGCCGGCGATGATCGTCATGGCCGATGTCGGCACCATTCCGGAACAAGCGCGGCAAAGGCTGGTTGACTGGGTCGACAAGGGCGGCACGCTGGTGCGTTTTGCCGGTTCGCGGCTGGCCGCTGCCGGCAATGACGACGACCTGCTGCCAGTTCGGCTGCGCACGGGCGAACGATCGCTTGGCGGCGCGCTGTCATGGACGGCGCCGCAGCCGGTCACCGAATTCCCGAAAACCGGTCCCTTCGCCGACCTCGCGCCGCCCACCGAGGTCACCGTCACCAGGCAGGTCCTAGCCGAACCGACGCCCGACATCGTCGAGCGCACCTGGGCTACGCTTGCCGACGGTACGCCGCTGGTGACCGGGATGAAGAAGGACAAGGGTACCCTCGTGCTGTTCCACGTCACCCCCGAGGCGACGTGGTCCAACCTGCCGATCTCCGGCAGCTTCGTCGAGATGCTGCGGCGCATCGTGCAATTGTCGCGCAACCAGGGCGCGGCTGTCGCCAATGCCGAGGCCGCCGCCACGTCGCTGGCACCCTATCGCATGATCGCCGCCGACGGCACGCTGGTGCCGCCGACGCCGGATGCCAGGCCGCTGGTGCCCGGCGCCGGCCCGCTGCCGGTGACGCTGGAAAACCCGCCCGGCCTCTACGGCTCGGAAACGGGAGTGTTCGCTCACAATCTGCTCGGTGGCGACAGCGCGTTCACGCCGCTGGCCCGGCCTGATATCACGGTGCCGGTCACCACCATCCAGTATGCCTTCGACGAACAGCGCAACCTCAAAGGTCCGCTTGTCACGGCCGCCCTGGTGCTGATGGTGCTCGACACGCTTGCCGTATTCTGGATGGGCGGCCTGTTGTCGCGCCGGCCGCGCCGTGCCGGCGCTGCGGCGACGGCAGCCGTCCTGCTGATTGCGCTCGGCGCCTTGATTGGCCACGCGGACGTCGCGCGTGCCGACGACGCCAAGCCGGGAGATACGGAGGCGATCGGGGACATTTCAAAGACCCGGATCGCCTATGTGCTGACCGGCGAGCCGGGTGTCGATTCGATCAGCCGCGCCGGGCTCGAAGGCCTGACCCGCTTTCTTATCGAAAAAACCGCGCTCGAACCCGGAGCACCGGCCGGCGTCGACATCTCGAAGGACGAACTTTCCTTCTATCCGCTGATCTACTGGCCGATCGATCCCTCGGCCCCGATGCCCAGCGAGGCCGCCATCGCCCGCATCGACGCCTACATGCAGCAGGGCGGAACGGTCTTGTTCGACACCCGCGACCAGTTCGCCAATGGCATTGGTGCGGATTCGACCAGCCCGGCGACGGAGCGGCTGCGCGACATCCTCGGCAACCTCAACGTGCCACCGCTTGAACCGGTGCCGTCGGACCACGTGCTGACCAAATCCTTCTACATCCTTCCGGAGTTTCCTGGCCGTTTTGCCGGCAGCCCGCTTTGGGTCGAGGCATCGCTCGAAGCCAGCAACACCGAGAACCGCCCGGTGCGCACCGGCGACGGCGTTTCGCCGATCATGATCACCGCCAATGATTTCGCCGGCGCCTGGGCGGTCGACGAGAATGGCGACCCGCTATTGCCGACGGTGCCGTCGGATCCGATGCAGCGCATCTATGCGCTGCGCGCCGGCGTCAACATCATGATGTATATGCTGACCGGCAACTACAAATCCGACCAGGTGCACGTCCCGGTGCTGCTCGAACGGCTGGGGCAATAGACCATGAACTGGTCGCTCGCCTTCGAACCGCTCATCACCTGGCCGCTGCTCGCCGTGGTTCTGGTGCCGCTGCTGCTGCTGGCGCTCGCCGGCCTTTGGTTTCGCCAGCGCGGCGCGGTCTTCCGCCTGACAGCCCTGATTGCGCTGGCTGCGGCGTTGCTCAATCCGGTGTTTCTCAACGAAGAGCGCGAGCCGCTGAAAAGCATCGTCGCGGTCGTCGTCGATCGCAGCCAGAGCCAGGATATCGGCGACCGCACCAAACAGACCGATGAGGCGTTGGCCGGGCTTCAGCAGCGTCTCGGCCGCTTCAAGCAGTTCGACGTCCGTGTCGTCGAGGCCGGCAAGTCCGAAGCCGCCGACGAGCGCACCGAGACGCGGTTGTTTTCCTCACTCGAAAATGCTTTCCGCGACGTGCCGCCGTCGCGCATCGGCGGCGCCATCATGATCACCGATGGCGAGGTGCATGACGCGCCGCCCGGCGCACCCGACTTCAATGCCCCGCTGCACGCGCTGATTACCGGCAACGAGCATGAGAAGGACCGCCGCATCCGCTTCGAGAATGCGCCGCGCTTCGGCCTCGTTGGCAAGCCGCTCGACATGACGTATCGTGTCATCGCCACCAACAACGAGACCGGCCCGGTCGATGTCCGCGTATCGGTCAACGGCGAGCAGGTATCGGTCGAGCACGCCAACATCGGCCAGGCGATGCCGCTGCAGGTGACCATTCCCAGCGCCGGGCGCAACATCGTCGAACTCGCCATCAACCACGAGCCGGGCGAACTCACCGACACCAACAACCGCGCCATCGCGCTGATCGACGGCATCCGCGAAAATCTGCGCGTGCTGCTTGTTTCCGGCGAACCGCATGCCGGCGAGCGCACCTGGCGCAATTTGCTGAAATCCGACGCTTCGGTCGACCTCGTGCACTTCACCATCCTGCGCCCGCCGGAAAAGCAGGATGGCACGCCGATCAACGAATTGTCGCTGATCGCCTTCCCGACGCGCGAGCTGTTCGTCGAGAAGATCAAGGATTTCGACCTGATCATCTTCGACCGCTATCAGCACCGCGACGTGCTGCCGATCCTCTATTACGACTACATCTCCGAGTATGTCGAAAAGGGCGGCGCGCTACTGATCGCGGCAGGCCCCGAATATGCCGGCGAAAGCTCGATCGCCCGCACGCCGCTGATGTCGGCACTGCCGGCAATGCCGACCGGCGAGGTCATCGACAAGGCCTTCTACCCACGTCTCACCGATACCGGCCAGCGTCATCCGGTAACGCGTGGGCTCGACGGCTCCGCGACCGAGCCGCCGCACTGGAGCCGCTGGTTCCGCACCATCGGCGTCGAGAACCCCGAGGGCGAGGTGGTGATGAAGGGTGCCGACAACCGGCCGCTGCTACTGCTCGATCGCAAGGGCGAAGGCCGCGTCGGCATGCTTTTGTCCGATCAGGGCTGGCTGTGGGCGCGCGGATTCGAGGGCGGCGGCCCGCACGTCCAGCTCTACCGGCGCATCGCCCACTGGCTGATGAAGGAGCCCGAACTCGAGGAAGAGCGGCTGACCGCCGACGGCCGCGGCATGGTGCTGGAAATCCGCCGCCAGACGATGAGCGACGATCCCGGCCCGGCGCAAGTCATCACGCCGTCCGGCAAGGCACTGATCGTCAGGCTCGAGAAATCCGAGCCAGGCGTCTTCCTCGGCAGCGTCGAGACCAGCGAAATCGGTCTCTATCAGGTCGGCAATGGCGACCTGACGGCATTGGCCCATGTCGGGCCGGTCAACGCCCCGGAATTCACCGACGTCGTCTCCACCGAGAACCGGCTGAAACCACCGGCTGAGGCAACCGGCGGCAGCGTTCGCCGGCTGGCGCCGGCATCGGCCATTGGCAACCTGACCAGCACCGTCACGCTGCCATCCGTAGTCCCGGTCCGTTCCTCGGGCGCGGCTTCCGGCAATGACTGGATCGGCCTGCGCACCACCGACGACAGCGTGCTCAAGGCCGTCTCGCGCGTGCCGCTGTTCGGCGGCTTCCTCGGCCTCGGCCTGCTGCTTCTGGCGATGGGCTCGATGTGGTACCGCGAAGGGCGGTAACGCGGTTTATCCTTCTCCCCTTGTGGGAGAAGGTGGATTGGCGCGCAGCGCCAAGACGGTTGAGGGGTGCTGGACGGAGTGCCGTCCTTGCCAAGCTGGAACACCCCTCATCCGACCGAGCTTCGCTCGGCCACCTTCTCCCACAAGGGGAGAAGGAAGAAAGCGAACCGCCCTACTCCTCCGGCTCCGTCGTGAACATCAGCGGGTAGCCCTTGGCCTTGCCGGCATCGGTTGCCCGCGCCGCCTTAGTCTCGGCGACATCCCTGGTGAAGACGGCGACAACGCAGACGCCGCGCCGGTGCGCGGTGATCATTATCCTATGCGCCTGGTCTTCGCTGAGCTTGAACTCGGCCTTCAGCACCGTCACGACAAACTCGCGCGGAGTGAAATCGTCATTGACCAGGATGACCTTGTAGAGCTTCGGCCGTTCGACCTTCGGCTTCGTGCTGGTACGGGGTTTTGTCGTGATTTCAGGCATTGGACCGGCAATTGCGTACGACAGCTTTGCGGTCATTTTGACATGGGCAAAAGCGGTCGTCCATTCAACCGCGCGCGATCGGCTTCCCGGCAGGCGCAGTTCAAAAGTCCGTGCCTATGTGGGAACTGCCGTCTGGCGTTCAACGGGGGGTGTGGGCCGGGACTGGCCCTACTGTCTGCACGCAACAAAAAAGACGACCGCTCCAGGCAAATCGCAACTGGAGCGGTCTTCTCATAGGGTAGAAAGATGTCGCTTGATCAGGCCTTCGGAGTTGCCTTGACCGCGTGCTTCTTGTGCTTCTTGACGGTCTTCTTGGCAGCGACCTTCTTCACGGCCTTGGCCGGCGCAGCGGTCGTCGTTGTCGTCGCAGCCGGGGTGGTGGTCGCGGCATTGGCGCTGCTGGCGCCGAGAACCGGCATCGAGACGGCCAGCGCGATGGCGAGACCGAGGGCGGAGAGGAGGGACTTTTTCATGGCTTCACTTCCTTTTTGTGCAGATCGGATTGTGTCACTGAACGGGATCGATCGGTGTCACTCCAAGCAGCTTCAAAGCATTCGCGAGCATCCGGATTCCCTGTGCCTGTTTCTTGTTGGCGCAGAACCGGTTTCCCTTTCTTTGAAGTGCTTTCGCAGCGGTGACCTGCGTTGCCGCGGCATGGGTTTCGAGGGCTTCGTCAAACTGGCGGTTCAGATCGATGCAACGCTCGCTGCGGGTGGTCGCCACCTTTGCATCGGCCGCCTTTGCATTGGCCACCTTCGCATCGGCCAGTTTTGCATCGGCATGTTCGACCGCGGCCGTGACGAGCGAAATGGAAAGCAACGCACCCATCAGACTGATCGAGAACCTTTGCATTGGTCTGTCCGTAATCCCGTAACGCGTGTCGCAGCCGATGACCTGACCGCCACGGCACCACTTATGCCTTTGATTTTTTTCGGCAGTTTTTCCGGATTGTAGAATTTTGTTTCTGGATTGTTTCTGGGCAGCCCGGATCGAGCCGCCGATCTTCACTGGCCAACTTATGGCCTGAATTCTATCGTCTGGCTGACGGCCGAAGCAGCGCTTGGGCGATCCACAAATGACAGGTTCCCGGTGAAATCCGACCCCCACATACTGATCGTCGACGACGACAAGGGCATTCGCGACCTGCTTCAGGAATTTTTCCAGAAGCGAGGGCTGCATACATCGATCGCCGCCGACGGCACCGAGATGGAGACCATCCTGCGCCGCGCCCAGGTCGACCTGATCGTCCTGGACGTCATGCTGCCCGGCAAGAGCGGGCTGGAGCTCTGCCGCGAGTTGCGCGCCAATTATTCGACGCCGATCATCATGCTGACCGCGGTTACCGAAACTACCGACCGCGTGGTTGGGCTGGAGATGGGCGCCGACGACTACGTGCCGAAACCCTTCGATCCGCGCGAGCTGCTCGCACGCATTCGTGCCGTCTTGAGACGCAATGGCGCCGCCGAACCGCGACGCGCCGCCTCGCGGCAGATCTACCATTTCGCCGGCTGGACGATGGACTGTTCGCGCCGCCGGCTGATGGCGCCCGGCGACGTCAGGATCGAGCTGACGATGGCCGAATTCAATCTCCTGCAGACCTTCGTCAAGAGCGCGCAGCGCGTACTGAGCCGCGAGCAGCTGATCGAGCTGTCCGGCGGCGACAGCGGCTACAGCTTCGACCGCAGCGTCGACATTCTGGTCAGCCGGCTGCGGCGCAAGATGGAGGACGACCCGAAAACGCCGAAGCTGATCCTGACCGTGCGCAGCGGCGGCTACCAGTTCCTGCCTGAGACGACCTCCGAATGAGACGCATCCTGCCGCAAACGCTGCCGGTCTGGGTGCTGCTCATCGTCATCGCCGGCCTGCTGATCAGCCAGATCGCGACCCTTTACATCGTTTCGCGCGACCGTGCCGCCGCCAATGACGTCGTCGATCTCTACCGGCTGAACGACCGCGCCTTCTCGCTGGTGCAGCTGATGCATGATGCTACGCCGGAACAGCGCAAGGCGACGGCCTCCGGCCTGTTCAACGCCACTTATGCGCTCACCGTCTCCGACACGCCCGCCGTTACTTCGTCGATAGCCGGCGACGACGAACTGGCCGAATTGGAAGACATATTGGTCGGTCGGCTATCGAAGTTCGGCATCACCGACGCGCGGGTCCGCCGCGACCCGGCAACGCACGAAGCCGACGCTCCCGGTGGGACGGTCGCCGGTCCCGATATCGGCCAGGTCGAGCGCGACCTGCTGGTGCTGGCGGCCGATTTCGCCCAGAGCGACAAGCTGACCGCTTCGCTTCGCTTTGCCGACGGCCAATGGCTGAACTTCACCGAGCCGAACACACCGGCCGGACCGATACTGAGCTTCGATAGCCTGCCGCTCTATGCCTTGATCGCCGGGCTGGTGGTGGCTTCCTCGATCTGGTCGCTGCGCCGGCTGACGGCGCCCTACCGGATGATGGAGACCGCGGTGAAGCGGATCGGCGAGGACCTGAAAAGCCCGCCGATCGCCGAGAGCGGCAGCCGCGAGGTGCGTACCGCGGCAAAGGCGGTCAATGCCATGCAGGCGAGGCTGCGCGCCTACGTCGAGGACCGCGAGCATCTTGCGGCCGCACTGGCGCACGACCTGCGCACGCCGCTGACCAGGATGCGGCTGCGCCTCGAACTGCTGAGGAATTCGTCCGTGCGCGCCGCACTGGCGCACGACCTCGCCGACATCGAAGGCATTGCCAGCTCGGTCATCGACTTCGCCACTTTCGAGGTGACCGAGGAGAAGAGCGAGAGGATCGATTTCTGGTCGCTGGTAGAATCGATCGCCGACGGCTTCGACGAGGTCTCCTTCGACAATGAGGACGCGCGCTCGCGCGGCCTGATCTGCGTCGCGCGGCCGGTCGCGCTACGGCGCTGTGTCACCAACCTCGTCCAGAACGCGGTGACCTATGGCAAGAGGGCGCATCTCAGCCTGCGTCAATCAGGCAAGACAATCACGCTGGCGATCCATGACGAGGGTCCGGGCATACCGCAAGCCGAGCTCGACGCCGTGTTCGGCTCGTTCGTGCGCCTGGAACAGTCGCGCAACCGTCAGACCGGCGGCCTCGGCCTCGGCTTGACCATCGCCCGCAACATCGCCCGTAGCGCCGGCGGCGAAGTCAGCCTGTCCAACCATCCCGATGGCGGCCTGATGACGGAGCTGCGCCTGCCGCTTGCGGTTTAGCTTGCGGTATCGGGCTAAGCCGGCGTTCCTTCGCGCCCCCTCTGTTCTGCTGGACACCTCCTCCACAGGTGGGAAGATTGGCCGTCGTCGCCGATTTCGCCAATTACAAACGTTGGAATGTGAGAGCCGTCCGCGAAACCGCCGATCTCCCCCAAGTAGGAGAGATGTCCGACAGAACAGAGGGGGGCGCGACAGAACTCGGCGTTTGGTCTTGGTTCTCTCCCCAAGGAGAAAAACTACCTTCTCAACACCGCGCTCAGCACATCCCTGACGCCGATGGCGCCGACAAAGCGCGACTGGTCGTCGAACAGCGCCACCGGTGCCGTCTGCGAGCGATGCATGGCCAGCATCACGGTCTTCAGCGAGGTGCCGGGATTGGCCCAGAACACCTGCGCCGTCTCCTCCGGCTGGGCTTCGACATCGGCGCAGGACACCCATACCGCGGGCTTGCCGTCGCGCTCGGCCGCCGCCACCAGCCCATGCTCGTCGATCTTGAAACGCGTCGTCCTGCGCCGGTCGAGCCACACCCAGCCGTTCTCGCCGTGTTCGAGGTCGCGGCGGTCGCGCATGACGTTCCACGCGGTCAGCACCGAGAGCGGGTTCACATTGGCGATGAAGTCGCGGACATAGTCGTTGGCGGGCCGCAGCACGATGTCTTCCGGCGCGCCGGTTTGCACGATGCGCCCGCCTTCCATGATGGTGATATGGGTGCCGATCTTCAGCGCCTCCTCGAGGTCGTGGCTGACGAAGATGATGGTCTTCTTCAGCTCGGCCTGGAGCTGCAGCAACTCGTCCTGCAGCTTGGTCCGGATCAGCGGATCGAGCGCCGAGAACGGCTCGTCCATGAGCAGGATCGGCGCCTCGGTGGCAAAGGCGCGCGCCAGGCCGACGCGCTGCTGCATGCCGCCGGAAAGCTCATGCGCATATTTCTTCGACCACTGGTCGAGATGAACCAGCTTCAGTTGCCTGTTCACCCGCTCCTTGCGCTCGGCTTCGGGTACGCCGGCGAGCTCGAGGCCAAGGCCGACATTCTCCTCCACCGTGCGCCACGGCAGCAGCCCGAACTGCTGGAACACCATCGCCACCTGCTTCTGCCGCAGCCGCCGAAGCGTCGCCTCGTCGCAGGTGACGACGTCGACCGTACCGTCGCCGTCCTTGACCAGCACCTGGCCGCGCGAGACGACGTTCAGCCGGTTGACGGCTCTGAGCAGCGTCGATTTGCCGGAGCCGGAAAGCCCCATCAGCACCGAGATCTCGCCCTCGTTCACGGTGAGGCTGGCGCCGGCGCAGCCCAGTACGTTGCCGGTCTGTTCGAGGATCTCGGCTCGGGTGGCACCACTGTCGATCAGCGCCAGCGAGCCTGCCTGGTCGGCGCCGAAGACGATGTCGACATTCCTGAAATCGACGGCGACGGTCATTTCTTGCCTCCCACGCCGATGCGCGTCATCCGGTCGAGCACGATGGCGAGCACGACGATCGCCAGCCCTGCCTCAAGCCCGAGGTCGATCCTGCGCGAACCGAGCGCCCGGTTGATTTCCGTACCGAGGCCGCCGGCGCCGATCAGGGCGGCGAACACCACCATCGACAGCGACAGCATGATCGACTGGGTCAGCCCAGCCATGATGGTCGGCAGCGCCGAAGGCAGCTCGACCTTCCACAGCAGCTGGCGCTTGGTGGCGCCGAACGCCTCGCCCGCCTCGACGATCGATTTCGGCACCGAGGTGACGCCGAGATGGGTGAGCCGAACCGAGGTCGGGATGACGAAGATGATGGTGACGATCAGGCCGGGCGCGTTGCCGAGGCCGAACAGGGTCAGCACCGGGATCAGGTAGACGAAGGTCGGCAATGTCTGCATCAGGTCGAGCACCGGCAGCATGACGCGATACACCTTCGGCTTGTGCGCGGCCCAGATGCCGAGCGGCACGCCGATGGCCATCGACACGGCGGCGGCGGCGACCACCAGCACCAGCGTCTCCACCGTCTGCTTCCACAGGTTCTGGTTGAGGATGAACAGCAATCCGATGAATACCGCCAAAGCCAGGCCTTTCGAGCGCTGCAGGAAATAGGCGAGCAGAGCGATCAGCGCGATCAGCAGAACCGGCGGCAGCAACAGCAGCCCGTCGACGATGCCGTCGAGCAGGAAGTTGAGGCTGTTGGAAAAAGCCCTGAAGATGGTGTCGAAATTGTCGGTGAGAAAGCCGAAAAACGCCTTCCCCCATGCCCCGATGGGAATCTTGTAACTGACCAGGAATTTGGAGATCGGATCCATCTAGCCCCTCTTCTACCGGCGCCGTCCTTCGCCGGACGGTCATCTTGTCACAGGATATGAAAAAGGGCAGCCATTTCTACCGTGGCTGCCCCTTGTCTCGTCATGCCAGATGGTCGGGTCAGCTTCCGAGCGCCGTTTTCACCGCAGCCGCCGCATCGCCGCCGTCGAAGGTGGTGACGCCGGCGATCCAGGGAGCGACCGCGTCCGGGTGCTTCTTCAGCCAGTCGGTCGCGACCGTATTGGCGTCGCCGCCCTTCAGGATCGCGTCCATCATCTCGCCTTCCATGTCCAGGTTGAACTTCAGATTGGCGATGAACTTGCCGGCGTTCGGACATTCGCTCATGTAGCCCTTGCGTACATTGGTATGCACGGTGGCAGCACCAAAGCCGCTATCTCCCATCCCCTCGAGATAGGTGATCTTCATGGCGCCCATCACCGGATGCGGCGTCCAGCCGAGGAAGGCGATCCATTCATTGTTCTTCATCGACTGGTCGGCCTGGGTGAGCATGCCGGCCTCGGAAGATTCGACCAGTTCGAAGCCTTCGAGATTGGTCTTCGGATCCTTGATCATGTCGAGGATGATGCGGTTGCCGTCATTGCCGGCCTCGATGCCGTAGATCTTGCCGTCGAACTTGTCCTTGAATTTGCCGAGATCGGTCAGCGTCTTGACACCGGCATCGGCGACATAGGTCGGAACGACGATGCCGTAGCCGGCACCGCTGAGATTTTCACTGACGGTCTCGACCGAGCCTTCGGCGGCATAGTCCTTGATGTCGTTGGTCATCGACGGCATCCAGTTTCCGAGGAACACGTCGAGATCTTTGTTCTTCAGGGACGCATAGGTCACCGGCACCGAAAGCTGGATCACCTGCGGCTCGTAGCCGAGCGCCGTGAGCAGCACCGAGGCGACGCCGGTGGTCGCCTGGATGTCGGTCCAGCCGACATCGGACAGACGCACCGTCTTGCAGCTTTCCGGATCGCCGGCGAAGGCCCCAGTCGTGGATAGAAAAGCCGCCAGGCCGAGGCCGGCGACGAATGAACTCATACGCGACATGAAAATTCTCCCATTTCAGTTCTCGGTGAAGCGAAGCGACGGTTTTATCTCCGCCTTTGTTCCGTCAGCCAAACATCATTCTGCTGCGGTTTCAAGCACTAAGGCAATCACGAACAACGGCGCAGGCTGGCCGATCAGCGACACGCCCGCCGCTTTCCGGATGGAAGTCGCCTTTTCCCGGTGGAATGTAGGCGCTCCCCCTCCCCGCTTTGTTGCAACTCGGCTTAAAAGGACGGCATGGCCAAGCTGTACTTCCATTATGCGACGATGAATGCCGGCAAGACGACGATGCTGTTGCAGGCCTCGTATAATTACCGCGAGCGCGGCATGACGACGATGCTGTTCATCGCCGGCCACTACCGCAAGGGCGATACCGGGCTGATCTCGTCGCGCATCGGCCTGGAGACGGAAGCCGAGATGTTCCGCGACGGCGACGATCTGTTTGCCCGGGTCGCCGAGCATCACGACCACGCCACGGTCCATTGCGTCTTCGTCGATGAGGCGCAGTTCCTCGAAGAGGAGCAGGTCTGGCAACTCGCCCGCATCGCCGACCGGCTGAACATCCCGGTCATGTGCTACGGCCTGCGCACCGATTTCCAAGGCAAGCTGTTTTCCGGATCGCGCACCCTGCTGGCAATCGCCGACGACCTGCGCGAGGTGCGCACCATCTGCCGTTGCGGCCGCAAGGCGACGATGGTGGTGCGCCTCGGCGCCGACGGCAAGGTGGCGAAACAGGGCGAACAGGTGGCGATCGGCAAGGATGTCTATGTCTCGCTCTGCCGCCGCCATTGGGAAGAAGAAATGGGCCGCGCCGTGCCCGACGATTTCATCGGCTTCACCAAAACCTGACCAGCGCTATTGCTTTCATCCGACCTCCCGGCCGACATTCGTTCACCAATCGCGCCATCGTGCGGCGCTTGTTTAAGGCCTGCTTGCTATTTCAGAACCTCTCAGCCAGAGCCGTCGGGGAGTTCCCATGCTTCGAGCCATTTCGTCTGCCGCTGCTTTCCTCATCGCCGGCGCTCTTGCCGCGCATGCCGACGGCGATGCCGCTCTCGGCAAGAAAGTCTTCAACAGATGCATGGCCTGTCATGAGGCCACGAGCGACCACGACAAGGTCGGCCCGCATCTGCTGGGTGTCGTCGGCCGCACCGCCGGCACCGCGGACAGTTATCTCAGCCGCTACTCGCAGGGGATGAAGGACGCCGGCGCCGCCGGCCTGGTCTGGGACGAAGCAAACCTCGCCGAATACCTGCGGGCGCCGCGGCAGAAGGTCCCCGGCAACAAAATGGCCTTCTCCGGCCTGACCAGCGACGACGACATCGCCAATGTCATCGCCTACCTCAAGGCCGATCCCAAGCCCTGAGCGTCGCTCCCGACCTAAAGTCCAGCCGCGGTTGAAGCGGTGTCTGACCGGACGGCAGTTACACCGTAATCATTGCCTGACTATCCTGCGGTCGGCCTCCTGAAATTCTTTTGTTTTCCTGTAATCCCATGTCTTCCGTCTTTCATTCGCCAAACCCGGCACATATATTCGCGGCGGTTTGCGAAACGAAACCGATGCCGAAGCGGGAGGCCCCAATGGCGACATTGCAGAATTTCGATGCCGAGATTGCCAAGACCAAGCAGGTCGTAGAGGACATGCGCACCAAGATCGAGCAGTCCGGTACTGTGCTCGACACGCTCGCCACCGCCGACAAGAAGATCGGCGACGCCAATTTCGACATCGAGAATGCCCGCATTGAGGATGTGCTGAAGCAGCAGAAGGTGATGGAAGGCAATATCGCCGACCTGATTATCGGCCTCGAGGACGCCACCAACGTCTTCGGCGCCGAATTCGAGAGCATGAAGAACTACACCGGCTGGGAAAATTTCGTCGGTGTCTTCTCCAGCCAGCGCAAGCAGCGCCTGCGCACCGACCGCGTCCGCAACATGTCGCTGGCCGGCAATCTGCAGGAGCTGCTGGCGAAATCCGACACCATCGTCGGCATCCTCAAGGCTCAGAAGCAGGTTCTCGACACGCGCTACAAGACCTCCGAGGCCAGCCTGTCGCAGGTGATCGAGCGCCGCAAGACCACCATGTCCAATCTCGAGACCGTGCAGAAGCGCATCGAGGAGCTCAACCCGATGCTGCTCGACATCGAGAACAAGATCGCCGCCTCGACCAGCCAGAAGGTGCGCACGCAACTGGAAGGCGAACGCTCGAAACTGGCCACGGAATACAACGAGAAGCAGGCCAAGGAGCAGGAATTGCTGGCCGAAAGCCAGACGCTGGAGCGCTACACCTCGATGTTCCAGACCTTCGTCGATTCGCTCAACAACCAGATCGCGGCGCAATCGACGCTGATCAACAAGCTGACCATCGATACCGAGCAGCGCATCGTTCTGTACAAGGCGCTGGAAGATTCGCTGAAGACCGCCGCCCAACAGGATGTCGCCCACAAGATCAACACGCTGGGCAGCCAGGTCGACAACACCGCCGAAGAGACCATGGCCGGCATTGGTGCCGCCTCGCAAAAGCACATCGGCGATCTGCTTGAAATGCACGAGAAGAACATGGTCGCCACCGCCGACATCCAGCGCCGCAAGAAGCTCGCCGACGATGCCTTCGCCCGCCGCTTCGACGATGTGATGAAGAAGCACAATTCGGCAAATTACGTGCAATCGTAATTGCTGCACGTGCACTGCTCCCAAGGGCTGGCAGCATGACCCCCGAAAACGAAGCTGCGGCGCGCTATTTCTCGGCGATCACGGCGGCACTTGGCGGCCTCGAAGTGTTCATGCGCGACGATCGCTCGCCGCTCTATCGGCACGGCATCGTCGCCAAGGTCGTCGCCGAATATATTGCGCGGCTCGACAAGTCGTTCTCGTGCTGGCGCAACCGGCTGGGCTTCACCGAGACGTTCCGCATCTCGCGCGCCGAAAGCGGTTTTCCGGTCTTCCAGAACCTGCTCGAGTTGGAGAACGACCGGCTCCAGGCCGATGCGCGCCTCGCCAACCTTCCGCTGGCCGATGAGCTGCGCGAGGAAATGGCGGACTTCATCCTGCGCCACAAGGAATTTCCCGAAGCGCTGCAGAAGTCGATGGCCGAGCGGCTTTACCTCGAGGACGTCAAGAGCGAGACCACCTTCGGCCCGTTCACGCTGGCCCAGACGGTCAAGGTGTCGGTCAATCCGAAGACGTTGCGCCCCTATTATCTGGTCCACTGGGCCTGCTTCGACGGCAGCGCCAACCTGCCGCTTGTGTATATGGTGACGGTCGAGGATTCCTCGGACGACATGATCCGGCAGCTTGTCGACTCCAGTGGCAAACTTAATGAGAGGGTCGACATTCCGCTGCCGGTCGACGGCTTGCTCAATCCCGAGCTTGCCCACCGTTTCGACGATTTCACCGAGAAGAATTCCGCCTACGCGCTGTCGCCGGCGACCATCGCGGTCAACCTCGACAAGGATTTCGAGCCGCTGCATCCCAAGCAACTGCGTCGCGTCGTGCTCGGCCCGTTCTATTCTGCAGGGATTACCGACAACAATTCGACGGTGAGCGAAGTGCTGGCCAAGGTGCGCAAGCCGGAAAACGCCTGGCTGCTGACCTGGACCATCCAGGAGGTCTTTTCCAAGGCCGAAAAGCCAGGCCGCAAGGGGCTGTTTTCGAGCGAAAAGACGACGCAGGAATTCTTCATCAATACCGACGATCTCGAGGCCGCGCGGCAAGGCGTGTCGAGCTATGAGAACCATGCGTTGATTCCGCACGAGGCCTATCAGGCGCTCTATGCCGCCGGCGAGGCGCAGAAGATCTTTTCGGGCTACAAGGTCCACATCCTGTCCAAAGGGCAGGTCATCAGCGACGTCTGACCATCAAATCGCGGAGCATCCTCCATGGACACCGGCCTGACCACCATCCCGGAAGCGGCAATTGAAAAGCACCGTGCCACTGCGCAAAGTTTCATCACTCGCATCGTCGTGCTGGAGGACCCATCGCGCGAGTCCGGCACCGCGCTTGCCGGCACCAACCGCCGCTTCGTCTCTACCGTCTCGGTCGGCTCGGTGCGCCGCACGCGCGAGGTCGAGCTCTCCAAAACCGTCGCCGCCGTCCATTCCGACGACCAGTTGCTGACTATCCCGCAGCACACGCTGTTGTTTCGCGCCCGGCGCGGCACAGCGATAGCGCTGGCCATATCGGATGTCTTCGCCGAGGGCTCGGACCTCGAAAGTCTGCAGGCGAAAAACGCCCGCGCGCCGCTCGAAGGCGATGAAGCTGCCACCTTCAAGAAGCTGCTGTCGGCCTCTGCCTACATCTCCGCCTTCAGCCTTGCCTCCTATTTGTTCCAGCTGATCGACAGCGACGGCGAGGCGCCGAACGACACGCCCGAGCCGGACTTTCTGTTCGACACGCCACAGGATGCGGTGAAGTCGATCGTGGCCGGGCTCGACAGGGCGATAGCGGGTTCGAAGGACGATGCCGACCTGATGACCCGCGCCCGCGCCTTTGCCCGCGTCGCCATCGACGGGCTGTTGGCGCGAAAGGGCCGCTTCGACGGCATCGGTCCGTTCGAGAACGCGCATATCCGCATCGACGTCGACGATTTTACCCTTGACGGCTTCGACGTCGCGCCGGGTAAGCGGGCAAAGCCGCTGGTGATGACCTTCAAAAAACCGGAAGAGGTCGTCGGCAACCACATCGCCAAATACCAGTCGGTCAAGCTTGCCAAGATGCTGATGGCCTATGACTTCGAGCGCGAGCTGAACCCGTTCGTCGAGCTCGGCGGCTTCCTGTTCACTTTTATCGGCGATGGCGCGCCCGGCACCGGCAAGACAACCTTGATCCAGATGATCGCCGGTCTTCTCAATGGTTATTGCCAGGTCGCCGGTTATCCCTTCGCCTACGAGAATTTCGGCGTCGACCAGATCTCCTCCTACCAGGGCAAGTCCGGCCAGAACTGCCGCCAGTTCATCAACAATGTGCTGAACCCGCGCGTCATCGGCTTCGGCACCATCGACGATATCGACCAGGTGGCGGCACGCCGGTCCGACGACCGCGCCTCGGCCGGCCAGCAGGAAATCACCGGCGTCCTGATGGACGCCTTTGGAGGTGCGGCGACCGTGGTGCGCGGCAACTGCTCGTTCGGCATGTTCTCCAACTATCCCGAAAACGTCGACGACGCGCTACGCCAGCGCGCCGGCGCGCGCTGGCTGGTCGACGGCCCGCAGAGCCGCGACGACTACATCGACATCTTCGTTCTGCTCGCCGGCAAGAACCACAAGATCCCGCTCGGCGACCACAAGCTCTATGTGGCGCAAGAGATCCAGCGCGCGGTGATGGAAGCTTACGAGGAGCATGAGAAGCCACAGGAAGACGGGTTGATGAAGGTCTATGAGCGCTACATGAAGGAGAATGGCGCGCCAAAGACGATGGCCGACATCGGCACTTATCTGCATATGATCAAGGATGCCGAGCCGCGCTTTACCGGTCGCGCCATCAAGAACGTCACCGATGCCATCAAGATGCGCGCCATGGACATCGAATTGCCGGACGAGTGGTTCGAAAAGCCGGAAGCCTTCATGCACAAGGGTTACGACGACAAGAAAGCCATGATCGAGGAGCTGCGCGGGCCATTCTCGATGGACATGGTCATGCAGGAGATCAACCGCTACGCGGATTCCGAGTTCCGCTATTCCGACAAGTCCGATGATGCGGCGGTGACCAAGATGATCCGCGACACCCGTCTGCGGGAGCGTGCCGTCCGCGAGATCGAGGAGTTGAAGAAAAAGGGGCTGTGGAATGCGTGAGGTTTCTTCTCGCCGGATACCACTGCCCCTGGTGCGCTGCATAAGCTCCCACAGCAACGCTGAAAGACGTGGCTCAAAAGCTGACGCCCCCCTCTCCCCGTTCTTCACGGGGAGAGGGTAAGGGTGAGGGGCAGCGCATGCGTGGACCAGAAATAGACATAACCAAGCGCGCAAGGCGCCTGCGTCAATCCGACAACGATGCAGAAACCGCGCTCTGGATGGAGTTGCGCGACCGCAGACTGAACGGCCATAAATTCGTACGGCAGTTGCCGATAGGCTCTTACTTCGCCGATTTCGCCTGCAGAGACTGCCAGCTGGTCGTCGAAGTCGATGGCAGTCAGCATGTCGGCAGCCAATATGATCGAATCCGGGATCGCTTCATCGTCTCGAATGGCTGGTCCATGCTGCGCTTTTGGAACGTCGACGTATTGAAGGACCGGGAAGCAGTCCTTGAGACAATATTGGCTGCGATCGAAGGACGCCTCGAACGCCATATCGAAACGCATGATCTTCGATTTGTCGCCGCCAAAGGGTATGGAGAGACATGTCCTTGACCGTTCGCGCCGCCCCTCACCCTTACCCTCTCCCCGTGAAGAACGGGGAGAGGGGGGCGTCACCGCTGGAGCTCGATCCTCCAGCGCAAGATCCATTGGTATCGCGCACATGAGCCCCGCCAAGAAACCCGATCTGTTGCGCGACAACGAGCTGATCTACGGCCGGCTGCTGACGATCGACGAGCCGCACCTGATCCAGCGCTACAACAAGGCGATGGTCGCGTTCGGCTTGAAGCCGACCAAGTTGAAAAGCTTCGAGATCGATCGCACTGGCTTCTCGCCGCAGGTCGCCGAGGAATGCGGCGACTACAGCTACCTCGATCCGAACGAGGTCAACCGTCGCTTCATCATCCTGACGCCGTCGCAGATCGACCTGCCGGTGGTGCACACGGCGTTCTCCAACACTTCGCTGCTGATGTACGAGTTCATGTCCAAGAACCAGCGCGCCATCGATGCGCTGACGATCAAGGACGTCATCTACGGCGAGATCGAGGATTCGGTCCCCAAGGTCGACGACATCGAGGACCTGCTGTCGATCAATCAGGTCGAATTCAAGGTGCTGTCGGCCGAGGATGTGCTCGGCAAGGCCGCTGAACTCGGCAAGCTGGTCGACCGGCTGAAGCAGGAACCGGATGCCTGGCGCGACAACGCCATGCTTGCCCACATGGTCGAGCTGGCGAAGATCTGCGGCGACATCCGCGAGAATGCGCTGGTGCCGGACCAGGTGATCTTCCGCCACAATGCCTATTGGACCAGCCATTTCGGCGGACTTTATGTGTTCGTCGATCCCGACGTGACGACGGTGATCAGCGACCCGGCAGCGCCGGGCTTCCGCCGCTCGCGGCCATGGCAGGTGAGCTACCTTTCGATCCACGACGCCGACAAGGTATTCAAGTTCCTCGCCTCGACCGGCCGCCTCGAGTTGCCGCGCGCCTCATGGATCGAAACCTCCGGTTATCTCGAGCATCGCGCCGAAATGGTGGTGCGCGCGCTGATCCGCGACGCCGATCCCGACCGCAATCTGACCGACGTCGACAAGGTCTGGCTGCAGACCTGGATCCACGGCCATACCGATCTGATCACCAGGGACGGCAATTTTCCCTTCCTCAACGCCGCCAAGCGCGAGATCGCCCAGCTCGGCCATCTCAAGATCGAGGACGTGTTCCCGCAGCAGCGCTTCCTGGTCATCCGCGCCAAGCCGGACCATCCCGACGCCTGGCTGACCAACCAGCTGATCTCGGACTTCGTGCCGCAGGACTTCGTTTCGCGTTACGTCTTCAACAAGCCGGGCTTCTACAGGGACTATGAAGGCTTCAGCGACGCCTGGCGATCGCATGTTGTGGACGTTCTGAAAACCACATATCTGAAGGACAAGGTGGCGTTTCGCACACGCCTCTACGGCTTGACTGACTGAGGGGGTGACATCGCCATGCTTGATCCGATCGTGAATTTCTTCACCCGGATTTTCCAGTGGATTGGCCGCGGCATCGGCCTGCTCATCGGCGCGATCCTGTGGCCGTTCCTGTGGGCGGGGCGCTGGTACACGCAACGCGGCTGGATCCTGAAGGCGGTGCTCGGCCTGGCTGTGCTCGTGCTGATCGGTCTCTATGTCAACTTCTTCTACGCCACCCAGTGGTGGAACAATTTCGACCCGAATTACGTCGACAAATACACGTTCGAAAAACGCAACAGCTCCGCCGGTGAACAGGTTTCCGCCGGCGCCGGCACCGACACGGCCAAGACCTGCGGAAATTCAGCCATTGCCCAGGTCGCTGCCGACCTGACCGACTTCAACGTCAACCAGAATGCCTGGGTGTCGTCGATGATCCTCTACAAGCTCGGCCTGTTCGGCATCGACTGGGACCACACGCCGTTCATGGACAACAAGGCGTCGTTCCAGCGCGGCATCAACCAGGCGGTGCGGCGCACGGCGACCGAGCTTGCCGACAATCTCGGCCGCGTCCGCACCACCTCGCAGATCGACGCCGACCTGCAGGACGCCCGCGGCAATCTGCAGTTCGATGAGGAAACCTGGTATTTCGGCTTGAACCCGTTCGGGCCCAAGACGCCGACGCCGAGCTACTATCGCGACGCGGTGCGCAAGCTGCGTTCCTTCAACGCCCGCCTCGCAGCCTGCCAGGCGACATTCGATGCCCGCGCCGACAATCTCAAGCAGTATATCGACCGCATTTCGTCCGATATCGGTTCCACCTCGGCGATCCTCAAGGAGCGTGCCGAAAACCACAATAATGGCTGGTTCGACACACGCGCCGACGACCGCTTCTGGTTCGCCTATGGCCAGCTCTATGCCTATTACGGGCTGATGAAGGGCGCACAGGCCGACTTCGAGGACGTCATCAAGGAAAAGCACCTGCAGAACCTGTGGGATACGATGGACGCGCAATTCGTCTCGGCGCTGCGCATCCAGCCCTTCATCATCGCCAATGGCCGCGAGGACGGCTGGCTGTTGCCGACACATCTGACGACGATGGGGTTTTACATACTCAGGGTGCGCTCGAACATGGTCGAGATCAGCAACGTGCTGACGCAGTAGCGGATCGTCCCGCACAGCCGGCGCTGGTGAATTTGCGCCGTTGCTTCTGTCGCTTTTCGCGTATTACGCGGCTGTTTTGAGACGGCGGAACCGCGCCTGCTCTGGCTTCTATACGGCGCGGCAACCGGCGCGAAAAGAACCTGTAGCAGGGCAGCCGGCCGCAGAGGCATTTTCTTCGTAGGAAACATAGTTGCATGAAAGTTGACGCCGCGGCAGCGACAGGGGTAGAACATGCCCGCGCCTGCAATGCCGGGCTATTCTTGCGACCACACTAGTCAAATCCGTCCAATTCAGAGGGAAGTCGTCCATGGCCGAAGTGAAGTCCGACATCGAGATCGCGCGCGGCGCCAGGAAGAAGCAGATCCAGGAGATCGGCCAGAAGATCGGCATTCCGAGCGAACATCTTCTGCCCTACGGCCACGACAAGGCGAAGATCTCGGCCGAGTTCATCAAGTCGGTGAAGGGCAACAAGGATGGCAAGCTGATCCTCGTCACCGCCATCAACCCGACACCGGCCGGCGAAGGCAAGACGACGACGACGGTGGGCTTGGGCGATGGCCTCAACCGCCTCGGCAAGAAGGCCATCGTCTGCATCCGTGAGGCTTCGCTCGGACCGAATTTCGGCGTCAAGGGCGGTGCCGCCGGCGGTGGCTACGCGCAGGTCGTGCCGATGGAGGACATGAACCTCCACTTCACCGGCGATTTCCACGCCATCACCACCGCGCATAATCTGCTGTCGGCGCTGATCGACAACCACATCTATTGGGGCAACGAGCTCGGCATCGACACCCGCCGTGTCGTCTGGCGCCGCGTTATGGACATGAACGACCGGTCGCTGCGCGAGATCATCTGTTCGCTCGGCGGCGTCGCCAACGGTTTCCCGCGCGAGGCCGGTTTCGACATCACAGTCGCCTCGGAAGTCATGGCCATCCTGTGCCTGTCGACCGACCTGAAGGACCTGGAAAAGCGCCTCGGCGACATCATCGTCGCCTATCGTCGCGACAAGTCGGCCGTCTATGCGCGCGACCTCAAGGCCGACGGCGCCATGGCCGTACTCTTGAAGGATGCCATGCAGCCCAATCTCGTGCAGACGCTGGAGAACAACCCGGCGTTCGTGCATGGCGGCCCCTTCGCCAACATCGCGCATGGCTGCAACTCCGTCGTTGCCACGACGACGGCGCTGAAGCTTGCCGACTACGTCGTCACCGAAGCCGGTTTCGGCGCCGATCTCGGTGCCGAAAAGTTCTTCGACATCAAATGCCGCAAGGCCGGCCTGAGGCCCGCCGCGGCGGTCATCGTCGCCACGGTTCGCGCCATGAAGATGAATGGCGGCGTCAAGAAGGAGGACCTCGGCAAGGAGAACGTCGAGGCGGTCAAGAAGGGCTGCGCCAATCTCGGCCGCCACATCGAGAACATCCGTCAGTTCGGTGTGCCGGCTGTGGTCGCCATCAACCATTTCTACTCCGACACAGAGGCCGAGATCCAGGCGATGAAGGACTACGTTGCCTCGATGGGCGAAGAGGCGATCCTGTGCAAGCACTGGGCTCAGGGATCGGCCGGCATCGAGGAACTGGCCAAAAGAGTCGTGGCGTTGGCCGAATCCGGCGCGTCGCAATTCGCCCCGCTCTATCCCGACGCCATGCCGCTGTTCGAGAAGATCAACACCATCGTCCAGCGCATCTATCGCGGTTCCGAAGCGATCGCCGACAAATCGGTGCGCGACCAACTCCACGCCTGGGAGCACGCCGGCTACGGTCATTTGCCGGTCTGCATGGCCAAGACGCAATATTCCTTCTCCACCGATCCGAATCTGCGCGGCGCGCCGACCGGCCACACCGTACCGGTGCGCGAGGTCAGGCTGTCTGCCGGCGCCGGCTTCGTCGTCATCATCTGCGGCGAGGTGATGACCATGCCCGGCCTGCCCAAAGCGCCATCCTCGGAAAAGATTTTCCTGAACGAAATGGGCCAGATCGAAGGCCTGTTTTAGGGATAATCAACGCTTGAACGGCAAAGGGCGCCGCAACGCTGCGGCGCCCTTTTGGCGACTTCGCGACGAGCTCGTCCCTAAGCCGCGCTTCGCGCCAGCGCGCGCTGGTTGGAGGCATAGGGTGTGTCGTGCTGGGGTACCACGCCGGTCTTCAGACAATCGATCCACTCGGCGGTCTTGAGAACGGCCGCGAAGCGCGACTGCAGGACGATCGTCACCACGCGATGGATTTCCTCCCCCGAAGCGTAGCCGGCGCTGTTGGCGTACGGCAATGACCCCGTTGCGTCCGACAGGAACTCGACCTCAAAACCCATATGCACGGCGTGGATGACCGTCGACAGGTCGCAATTATGCGTCATGTAGCCGATGACCGTGATCGTATCGATAGAGTTGGCGCGCAGCCACTCCTCGAGGTCCGTGCCGGTGAAGGCGCTGGGCAAGTTCTTTTCGATGTAGTGGTCACGGTTTCGCCTGGCGATTTCCGGGTGCAACTCGGCGCCATGGCTGCCCTTGGCGAAGACCGGTGAGGTTTCCGGCGCCAACTGTTTGATGACCACCACCTTGACGCCTGCCTCGGTGGCCGCATCCATCGCTCGCGCCACATTGACGACGCTGTCGCGGAAGGGCGGATGCTGGATGGCGAGATTGCCGCCGTCATAGTCGTTTTGAACATCGATGACGATGAGGGCGCGGCGTGGAGCTTTGCCTTTGGCTGGTTGCGACATGGGGTTTCCTTTCCCGTTGGACATTGATGGGTGGACGATAAGCTCGGCACCGGATTGCAAAAAGTGTCCCGATTGACATTATTCGAAAGAATTGGGACAATCGGCCTCACCCGTTGCTGGAGCTCCCATGACCGATCCTGCCGTTGCCGCCATCGCCTTCGATGGCATCAGCCCGTTTCATCTCTCCGTGCCGTGTCTCGTGTTCGGCGCGGATCGCACGGAGCTCGGCCTGCCGCGCTTCGACTTCCGGGTCTGCGCGATTGAGGACGGGCCGATCCGCACCGATGCCAGGCTGACCATCAGCGTCCCGCACGGGCTTTCCGCGCTCGATGACGCCGACATCGTCATCGTGCCAAGCTGGAAAGATCTCGGGAGCTCGCCTCCAGCGGCATTGATCGACGCGTTGCTTGGCGCGCACGAGCGCGGCGCGCTGATCGTCGGACTGTGCTTGGGAACGTTCGCTGTTGCGGCGACCGGACTGCTTTCGGGGCGGCGAGCGGCGACGCACTGGGCCTACGCGGATCAGCTGCAGGAACTCTATCCCGACATTCTCGTCGAACCGGAAGTGCTCTACATCGACAATGGCGATGTCGTGACATCCGCCGGCGTCGCCGCCGGGCTCGACTGCTGCCTGCACGTCGTACGGGCTCGTTACGGCGCGGAGGCGGCACTTCGCCTTGCCCGGCAGATCGTGCTTTCTCCGCACAGGCAGGGCGGGCAGGCGCAATTCATCGAACGTCCCATCGCCAGGACCGGCAATGCGGACCGCTTCACCCAAGCTCTCGAAGCGGTGCGCAAAACCCTGGGTGAGCCGCACAGTCTGGACAGCGTTGCCGGTCACGCCGGCCTCACCCGCCGGACGTTCACGCGCCGTTTCCAGAAAACGATCGGCACCAGTTTCGGCGACTGGCTGACCGACCAGCGCGTCCAGCTGGCGCAACGGCTGCTGGAAGCAACGGAAAAATCGATGGACACGGTTGCCTTCGAGGCCGGCTTCGGCAGCGCTACCTCGCTGCGCCAGCATTTCGCAGCGCGCCTCAGAACCTCGCCGGCGCAGTACCGGCGCGAATTCTCGAAGAGTGCTCAGGAGGAGCGCGTGGCGCACATGCCGAGGTGAAATTCGGCTCGCGCTCGATTCCAGGGCAATCGCTTCAGTGCCGACGTTGGACTGCCATCTGGCCCGAGTAGGCTATCTTTTCTCTCGAAGCGATTGCCCTGCTCTCGATCCTGTCGTGCTTGAAAGGCTCTGCGTCATCTGTCATATATTAAAGCGACAGATGACGCGAAGAGGGCTCGCCGTGGCGATGGCATTGGAAAAGGCTGCGCCAGCAGCAAAAAACAATGAACTTCAGAAGGTGGCGAAATTGCTAGGCGGCAGCCGCATTCTGGCAAGGCGCCTCAGCAGCGCTTTGGATGCCCACGAGTTGCTTCTGCACGGCCTGCCGGCTTCAGCGCTGGACCATCTTATCGGGCAACTCGTCTTCATCCAGAAGACCGATTCGCTGGAGAAGGCCGTCGGCATGAGCCTGCGCACCTACCAGCGCCGCAAGGATGCTCCGTCCAAGCCTCTCAGTCAGGACCAGAGCGGACGCACCTGGAAGTTCGCGGAGATCCTGTCGAAAGCGACCGACGTGTTCGGTTCGCAGGCGGAGGCAGAGCAATGGCTGGAGCGCCCGGCGATTGGGCTCGACCAGCGTCGTCCAATCGACCTTCTGGCGACGCCGGCGGGGATCGAGCTTGTAGAAGACTATCTGGAACGGCTTGAATATGGCGTTTATGCATGACGCCGCTGCCGGCGGCGCTTGGTGGCTCCGACCTCATCGGATGGCGCCTCGATCAAGCCGCGTTTGCGCCTACATGGGACAGTGGCGAGGGCGCATACAGGGTGGGCGGACGCTGGAACAGCAAGGGCGTGCGCGCCGTCTACTGCTCGATCGATCCGTCGACTGCGATCCTCGAGGTTGCGGTTCATAAGGGCTTCAGGGCGCTCGACACGATAGCGCATGTCATGACGGCAGCGATCGTCAGCGATGTCGCGGATGTGCATATCGTCGACCCCGCCGCCGTGCCCAACCCCAACTGGTTGCGCCCGGGCATTCCGAGCTCCGGGCAACAGGCGTTTGGCGACGATCTTCTGCAACGGCACCGGTTCGTGGTGATTCCGAGCGCGGTATCGCAGCGTAGCTGGAACCTGATCTTCGACGCGAGCCTCGCCAGAGGGGCATACGCCATGAAGACCCAGGAGGCGTTTGCGCTCGACACACGGTTGCATCCACCTCCGGCCAAGTGACATAGCCGCCCCCATGTCCATCAGAACGAGGACGTGACCGGCGACAGAAGCACGGTGCTCAGTTGTTGCTGATTACCCGTGCCGGATTGCCGACCACCGTGGTGTTCGCCGCCACGTCGCGCGTCACCACAGCACCGGCGCCGACGATGGCGCCATCGCCGATCCTGACTCCGCCGAGGATGACGGCACTGCCGCCGATCCAGGCATTGTCGCCGATCTCGACCGGCTTGGCGATCTCCAGCCCTGTCCGTCGCCCGGCAGCCTCCTTGTGGTGCTCGGCGCAATAGATCTGCACATTCGGGCCGAGCAGCGTTCCCTTGCCGATGCGCACTGGCGCCGTGTCGAGAATGATGCAGCCGGCATTGAGAAAAACGCGGTCGCCGAGAAAGATGTTGAAGCCATAGGCGCAGTGGAACTGCGCCTCGATCCGGGCGCCCTCGCCCGCAGCGCCGAGCAGCGTCCGCAATCCAGGCCCGATATCGCCACGCTGCCGGGGTGGCAGGCTGTTGTGCTCGAACACCGCGTCTCGCGCCGTGATGCGCAACGCCTCCAGTTCCGGATCGAGGCAGCAATACCACTCGCCCGCCGCCATTTTCATGCGTTCGCTTCCGGCCATGGCTGCAACTCCAGTTTCAACTTTGCCAAAGCACAAGTGGTGAAAAAACGGAAGCGCCGGCGGCGACACCACCTCTGGTCAAATACCGGACCTATGGTAGCTTGCCCTCTCGGACCTGTCCCAAGCCGGCCATCGAGGGGATCAATCATGCTGTACATTTTTGCACTCCTGATTGGCATCGTTGCCGGGCTTCGCGCCATGACCGCGCCCGCCGCCGTCGCCTGGGGCGCCTGGCTTGGCTGGTTGCCGGTCGCGGACACCTGGGCGAGCTTCATGGGCCACTGGATCGCCGTCGGCATCTTCACCATCCTGGCCATCGCCGAACTGGTCACCGACCAGCTGCCCTCGGCGCCGAGCCGCAAGGTGCCGCAGCAATTCGGCACGCGTATCGTCTTGGGCGCTTTCACCGGCGCGGTGATCGGCGCCACCGGTGGCGCCATCATCGGCGGCCTGATCGCCGGCGCCGTTGGCGCGGTGATCGGCACGCTGGGCGGCGCCGAGGCGCGTAAACGCCTGGCCGCCGCCTTCGGCAAGGACCCGCCGGCCGCCTTCATCGAGGACGCTGTGGCGATCGTCGGCGGGCTTCTGATCGTGGCGGCGGTGGCATGACGGCAAAGACATTCGACGCCATTATCGTCGGTGCCGGGCAGGCCGGCCCACCGCTCGCCGGCAGGCTGAATGCGGCCGGCATGAGCGTGGCGCTGATCGAGCGAAAGCTGGTCGGCGGCACTTGCGTCAACACCGGCTGCACGCCGACCAAAACGATGGTGGCAAGCGCTTATGCCGCGCATCTCGCCCGCTCCGCCGCGGATTACGGGGTGACGCTATCCGGTCCCGTCGGCGTAAACTACAAGGCGATCAAGGCGCGCAAGGACAAGGTCTCCAACGACGCCCGCGGCAATCTCGAAGACTGGATTGCCGGCATGGACAAATGCACGCTCTATCGCGGCCATGCGCGCTTCGTAAGCGCCAACACGGTGCGCGTCGGCGACGATCTGCTGAGCGCCGAAAAGATATTCCTCAACACCGGCGGCCGCGCCTCGGTGCCCGACCTGCCCGGCATCGACGGCATTTCTTACCTGACCAATTCCTCGATGATGGATCTCGACGTGCTGCCGCGCCATCTCATCGTTGTCGGCGGCAGCTATGTCTCGCTCGAATTCGCGCAGATGTTCCGCCGCTTCGGTTCCGAAGTCACGGTCATCGAAAAAAGCCCGCGTCTGATCGGTCGCGAGGACGAGGATGTCTCGGACGCCATTTTGTCGATCCTCGAAAACGAAGCCATTGCCGTCCATCTCGGCGCCGACGACATCCGCTTCGCCAGGCGAGGCAACGAAATCGCCGTGACCTTCTCGCCAGGCAAGGCGGCTGCGGTCGGCTCGCATGTGCTGCTGGCGCTCGGCCGCACGCCAAACACCGACGATCTCGGCCTCGACAAAGCCGGCGTCGAGGTCGACAAACGCGGCTTCATCGTCGTCGACGACCAGTTGCGCACCAGCGTGCCCGGCATCTGGGCGATGGGCGACTGCAACGGCAAGGGCGCCTTCACCCACACCTCGTACAACGATTACGAGATCGTCGCCGCCAACCTGCTCGACAACGATCCGCGCAAGGTCAGCGACCGCATCGAGGCCTATGCGCTCTATATCGACCCACCACTCGGCCGCTGCGGCATGACCGAAGCCGCGGTAAGGAAATCCGGCCGCCGCGCCTTGGTCGGCCAGCGGCCAATGACCCGCGTCAGCCGTGCAGTCGAAAAAGGTGAGACGCAAGGCTTCATGAAGATCCTGGTCGATGCCGACACCAACGAGATCCTCGGCTGTTCGGTGCTCGGCCCGGGCGGCGACGAGGCGGTGCACTGCGTGCTCGACCTGATGTATGCCAAGGCGCCGGTCAGCACGCTGGCGCGCGCCGTGCACATCCACCCGAATGTCTCGGAGCTTCTGCCGACCATCGCCCAGGAACTCAAGCCGCTGGTGTGACGGCCGGGTAGAATCGTGCGCCCATGGCGGCGCCGGCTGGACCAATCGACAGCCCAGCGGCAAAAGGGCATGTGTTCCGCCTCTTCTCCCGGAGGCATCCCATGCAGAAGTCCATCGAACGCGTCGCCGGCGACAGCGAAGGCGTTTCCTACGAATTCCCCGTCTTCCGCTTCGCCGGAACGGACAAGACGGCGCCTTCCGTCTATCTGCAGGCGGCACTTCATGCCGGCGAATTGCCGGGCGTCGTCGCCATCGACACGCTGATGCCGATGCTCAGCAAGGCGGAAGCCGAAGGCCGCATCACCGGCAATATGACCATCGTGCCCTGGGCTAATCCGATCGGCCGCGCGCAATATCTTTACGGCGACCATCAGGGCCGCTTTCATCTAGGCACGCGCACCAATTTCAATCGCGGCTTTCCGCGGCTCGCCGCGCCCGACCTCACGCTGCTGCCGGCGCACGGCACGGTCGACCAGCGGCTGAAAACGCGGCTGCTGCAGCTCTCCATCGGCCACGACATCGTGCTCGACCTGCATTGCGACGATGAGGGCCTCGCCTATCTTTACGTCCACACCAGCCTGTGGCCGGCCATGGCGGATTGTGCAGCGGCCATGGGCGTCGATGCGGTGATGCTGTGGGACGAAGACCCCGACGGCACCTTCGAAGGCGCCTCGATCATGCCGTATCAGAACGTTCCCGCCGACGTCGCGTGCCTCGACCGGCGCGTCGCCACCACCGTCGAATATCGCGGCATACTCGATGTCGACGGCGCCCACGCCGGCGCCGATGCCGAAGGGCTCTACCGGCTGCTGGTGGCGCGCGGCGTCATCCAGGACCAGGCGCTGCCCGCGCCTGGCAGCTTCGTTGGGCTCGTCGCGCCGCTCGAAAACATCGAGATGATGCCGGCGCCCCGCTCGGGCGCGATCCTTTACGACGTGAAGCCGGGCGACCGCGTCGCCAAGGGTGCGCGCCTTGCCACCATCGTCCACGCGCCCGGCGAGCCCGACGGCCGCACGGAAGTGTTGGCGCCGCAGGCTGGCCTCATCCTGACGCGGCGTTCCCGCCGCATCATCCGCGCCGGCGAAGACCTCTTGAAGCTGGTCGGCGACGGGACGAGCGCCGATGCAAGGTCGGGAACGCTGGACGACTGACGCACCCCGCCAGGCTACCCCGAAATCGCCTGTCGCGCCTTGGCCTCCAGCCATTCGGCCATCTGCCGGTACGGCACCGGACCATGGCTCACGCGGGCGACGCCGAGTTCGGCAAGCCTCTGGCGCGGCGGCACATGCGCCAGGGCAATGATGTTGACCGGCAATGCCGTTGCCTCGCAGAGCGCCTCGATCAGGCCTTCATCGGCAAGCCCAGGCGCAAAGAAGCCATGCGCTCCGGCCCTTTCGTAGGCGTGCGCCCGCTCGATCGCCTGATCGAGAAGAGCCTTGTCGTGCGCACTCGGTTTAGTCTTCAGGAAAATGTCGGTTCGGGTGTTAATGAAGGCCGGAATACCCGACGTCTTCACCGCCGCTGCAGCCGCTTCGATCCGCCTCACCTGTATGGCGATGTCGTGCAGCCCACTGCCGCCGACGATCTGATCCTCGAAATTAAAGCCGACGGCTCCAGCCTGCACGGCGAGCGTCACGCTGCGGGCGACAACCTCCGGAGCGACCCCGTAACCCCCTCGAGGTCCATGGTTACCGGCACATCCACCGCCGCAACGATGCGTTTGATGTTTTCGAGCGCCAGTTCCAACGGGATTTTCTCGCCATCGGCGAATCCGAAAGCGGCCGCGACCGGCCAGCTTCCGGTGGCGATGGCCTTGGCCCCTGCTTTCTCGATGATCTTGGCGGAGCCTGGGTCCCAGGCATTGTAGAGGACAATCGGGTTTCCCTTGACATGGAGGGAATGGAACGTCCGTGCGCGGTCGAACTGCTGGGTCATTTGATGTTTTCCCGTCTTCCTGCTGTTTGATGCAGAGTCTAGGCAGGACTGCCGGTCTTGGCCATGTGCCATGGGTTGCGAAAGCGGCAGCCACCCCACAGACTTTCAAACCTGTTGCGCATACCGCTTTTCGCGGCTATGGATTTCGCCATGAATATGCGTTCGATCAAGACCATTTGGTGGTGGGCTCGCTGACAGCGGCCTGTTCGAACGCGTTCGCGTGACAATAGAGGGTGGCCGCAGCGGAATGTCCGGGCGGCCATTTGTTTTTTCAAGCCATTCCCGGGTCCGTTGCCCCAAAGACGCTGATGGAGACGGCAATGACGACGAAAATTCTGGAGAATGGCGCCGAGCGCTTCGTCACGGCGGGTGGCGTGGCGATTACCCGCCAGCGCCATGACCGGCCTTACGAGGGGGCGATCGACGGCTATGTCGATGGCCTGAATTCGCGCCGCGGCGCCGTGTTCTCCTCGAATTACGAATATCCTGGCCGCTATACGCGCTGGGATACCGCCATCATCGATCCGCCGCTGGTGATCTCGGCACGCGGCCGCGCCATGCGCATCGAGGCGCTGAACCGCCGCGGCGAGGTGCTTTTGCCGGTGATCGGCACGGTGCTTGCCGGCCTTGACGATGTCACGATCGCCGAGACGTCGAATAAACTCATCCGCCTCGAGGTCGCCAGGCCCGGCCGTGTCTTCACCGAAGAGGAACGCAGCCGCGTTCCCTCCGTCTTCACCGTGCTGCGCGCCATCACCGCTTTGTTCAAGACCGAGGAAGACGCCAATCTCGGCCTCTATGGCGCCTTCGGCTACGATCTCGCCTTCCAGTTCGATCCGGTCGACTACAAGCTCGAGCGCAAGCCAAGCCAGCGCGACCTCGTGCTGTTCCTGCCCGACGAGATCCTCGTCGTCGACCATTATTCGACCAAGGCCTGGACCGACCGCTACGACTATTCCGGCGATGGCTTCTCGACCGAAGGCCTGCCGCGCGACGAAATCGTCGAGCCGTTCAGGACCGCCGACCGCATCCCGCCGCGCGGCGACCACGAGCCCGGCGAATATGCCAAGCTGGTGCGCAAGGCGATGAAGAGCTTCGAGCGCGGCGACCTGTTCGAAGTGGTGCCGGGGCAGATGTTCTACGAACGCTGCGAAACCCAGCCCTCCGAGATTTCCCGCAAGCTGAAGAGCATCAACCCTTCGCCCTATTCCTTCTTCATCAATCTCGGCGAGGGCGAATATCTGATCGGCGCCTCGCCGGAAATGTTCGTGCGCGTCAACGGCCGCCGCGTCGAGACCTGCCCGATCTCCGGTACCATCAAGCGCGGCGACGACGCCATCTCCGACAGCGAGCAGATCCTGAAGCTGCTCAATTCGAAGAAGGACGAATCCGAACTCACCATGTGCTCGGACGTCGACCGCAACGACAAGTCGAGGGTCTGCGAGCCGGGCTCGGTGCGCGTCATCGGCCGCCGCCAGATCGAAATGTACTCCCGCCTGATCCACACCGTCGACCACATCGAGGGGCGGCTGCGCGAAGGCATGGACGCCTTCGACGCCTTTCTGTCGCATGCCTGGGCGGTCACCGTCACCGGCGCGCCGAAATTATGGGCCATGCGCTTCATCGAGCAGAACGAGAAGAGCCCGCGCGCCTGGTATGGCGGGGCGATCGGCATGGTCAATTTCAACGGTGACATGAACACCGGCCTGACGCTTCGCACCATTCGCATCAAGGACGGCATCGCCGAGGTGCGCGCCGGCGCCACGCTGCTCTTCGACAGCATTCCCGAGGAAGAAGAAGCCGAAACCGAACTGAAGGCATCCGCCATGCTCTCCGCCATCCGCGACGCCAAATCAGGCAATGCCGCCAGCACCGAACGCAGCACCGCGCGTGTCGGCGACGGCGTCAACATCCTGCTGGTCGACCACGAGGACAGTTTCGTCCATACGCTCGCCAACTATTTCCGCCAGACCGGCGCCAACGTCTCGACGGTGCGCACGCCGGTGCCGGACGAGATCTTCGACCGGCTGAAGCCAAACCTGGTCGTGCTGTCGCCCGGCCCCGGCACGCCGAAGGACTTCGACTGCGCCGCCACCATCAAGCGGGCCCGTGCGCGCGACCTGCCGATCTTCGGCGTCTGCCTCGGGCTGCAGGCGCTGGCCGAGGCCTATGGCGGCGAGCTGCGCCAACTGCACATCCCGATGCATGGCAAGCCGTCGCGCATCCGCGTGTCGAAGCCGGGCATCATCTTCTCCGGCCTGCCCAAGGAGGTGACGGTCGGCCGCTATCATTCGATCTTTGCAGATCCGGTGCGGCTGCCCGATGGTTTTGTCGTCACCGCCGAGACCGAGGACGGCATCATCATGGCCTTCGAGCACCGCAAGGAGCCGATCGCCGCAGTGCAGTTCCACCCGGAGTCGATCATGACGCTCGGCCACAATGCCGGCATGCGCATCATCGAGAACATTGTCGCGCACCTGCCGCGCAAGGCCAAGGAAAAGGCCGCTTAATTCGAGGGCTCAGCGTTGGGATCTTTTCCCCAGTGACCGCGGCAGAAATCAAAGCCGCCGCCAGGCAGAAGGTCGCCAGCCTCGCCTTCTGGTCGATCGTCGTCGCCTGCGTCGTGCTCGGCCTGAAGCTGGTGGCCTGGTACGTCACCGGTTCGGTCGCGCTTTATTCGGACGCGCTGGAATCGATCGTCAACGTCATTGCCTCGGCCGCCGCCTATTGGGCGATCCAGGTCAGCTACAAGCCAGCCGACCAGGACCATCCGTTCGGCCACCACAAGGCCGAGTATTTCTCGGCCGTCCTCGAAGGCGTGCTGATCGTGCTTGCCGCCTTGCTGATCCTCAATGAGGTCTGGTGGTCCTGGCAGCATCCTGCGCCGCTGGAACAGCCATGGACCGGCCTTGCCGTCAATGGCGTCGCAACGGTCATCAACGCCGTCTGGGCCTTGACGCTGATCCGCACCGGCCGAAGCGAAAAATCGCCGGCTCTCGTTGCCGACGGCAGGCACATCATGACCGACGTGGCGACCTCGGTCGGTGTGTTCATCGGCCTGGTCGGCGCCGTACTGACCGGCTGGCAGGTTCTCGATCCAGCTCTTGCGGTGATCGTGGCGCTGAACATTCTGTGGCAGGGCTGGCACGTCATCGGCTCGTCGATGAACGGGCTGATGGACCGCGCCGTCGACACCCAGGAACATATCCGCATACGCGACATCATCTCGGCCAATTGCAAGGGCGCGCTCGAGGTCCACGACCTGAAGACGCGCATCGCCGGCCGCGCCACCTTCATCGAGTTCCACCTGGTCGTCGACGCCGACATGTCGGTCGGCGCCAGCCACGTCATCTGCGACCGCATCGAGGACGCGCTGCAGGCAGAGATCCCTTCCGTCCGCGTCATCATCCATGTCGAGCCCGACGACGAGGCGAAACTGCCCAAGGGCACGACGGCCGTGCCCTTTGCGTGAGGTGGCGGCGGGACGCCGCCATCCAAAACCTTGAGATCGGCGGGACAGCACCCCCCTCTGTCCTGCCGGACATCTCCCCCTCAAGGGTGGAGATTGGATGTCGCTTTGGCTTTCGCCAATCTTCAAAGAAGAACGCTGTCGGTGAAGCTGCCGATCTCCCCCCTTGAGGGGGAGATGTCCGGCAGGACAGAGGGGGGGTGCTGTCTCGCCGGCATCGCGTCTCTGAACTGCTAAAGCCCGCAGGCAGCCTGCGGCATCGGCTCCAGCCGGTAGACCTTGTCGTCGGAGCTGGTGTCGTCCTCCGCCGAGCACAAATCGATGATCGGCAGGCCGCTGTTCGGGTTGGCCAGCATCATCGTGCCGTTGGCGCCGCGGCGAAGGAAGACCTCCTTTTGCGCGATATCGCAGGAGGCAGCACCCGTCTTCGCGCTCGCCGCGCAGCGCCATTGGTCGCCCTCGCCCTGGCAGTTGTAGACCTGCGTGACCTTGGCCGATTTCTGCCGCGTGGTAACCGAAACGGCGATATCGGCGCCGCTTGGCCAATTGGCCGGATCGCCCTCCTTGGCGAAAGACGCCAGCTCGACCGGTCCGCGGAACACCCTGATCGACTGGGTCAGTTGGTCTGGATGCGAGCCGAGATGCGCGGCGTCGTAGTCGCGTCCGTAGCAGAAGGGCTGGTCCGGCTTCAGCCGCTCGCGCAATGGCGGGCCAAGGGCCGGGTCGATCGGGTCGATGCGCGCGAACTCCGCCTTGCAGGTGGCGGCCGGCATCGGGTCGAGCCTGAAGCCGTTGTCGTCCTTGCCCAGCGCCTGCCTTTCGTACTCCGCCTTGCCGAGCTCGTCTTCCGATCCGGCGTCGAGATAGAGGTCGGGCTGCACGTCCGAGACGATCAGCCGGCCTTTGTCGTCGACCTTCAGCGAAGCCATGGTGCGATCGCAGTCCATGCCGCAGCGGATCGGGCCGGTCTTGCCGTCCTCCGACTCATGACTGCACCAGCCGCCGAGCCATTCAGGCGCCTCGGCGCCGCGCACCGTCGTCGCCATGAAGCCATTGTAGGAGGAATCGATGCCGGCGCTTGGCTCCTCGTTTGGCCGGCTGACCGGATCGCGGCCGTAATAGAAGAAGATGCGCGTCACCTTCTGCTGCGGATGCGACTTGAGATGCGCGGCGTCATAGACGCGGCCGAAGCAAGCGTCCTTGCCGTCGGGGCTGAGCTCGGTGAGTTTGAGCGTGTCGTCGGCGAAAGCAGCACCGGCGACGGCGGCAAGCAAGGCAACCCCAACTCCGGCGCCCATCACGGTCCTTGATATCATGCTGGCTCCCCCTGCCCCGACAAGACGTGGCTTCAATTTATGCTAGGATTGAGGCCGAGGCCACGCAATTTGCGCCGGCCGGATAAATGGGAGATGAAGCCATGCGACGCCGCGATATTTTCCGCGTCGGTCTTGCCGGGGCCGCCGGGCTTTTCGGGCTGCGCCCCATCAAGGCCGCAGCTAGTGAAGTCAAGCCGGCGGCTGCCGAAGAGGAAAGGCAAAAGGTCGCCTATCATCTCAGCGACCTCGACAAGGTCAATTTCGTGCTCGGCAACATCAAGAACCACTTCGAAGGCACCGACGGCAAGGTCGACATCGCGCTTGTCGTGCACGGCCCAGCACTTGCCGCCTTCAAGTCGAAGGGCATATCGGCCGCCATTTCCGGGCGGTTCGCCGGCCTTGTCCAGGATGGGCTTAGCCCGCACGCTTGCGCCAACACCATGCACGGCATGGATATCGGCCTGGCCGACCTGCTCGACGGCTTCCATGCAGCCGACAGGGGCGGCGTCGTCAAGCTCGCCGAATTGCAACGCCAGGGCTACGCCTATCTCAGGCCATAAGGCAATTCCAGGAAAAGTGTGAAACGGTTTTCCGTCCGGAATTGCGTCAAGACAAAGAGGGAGCGGTTCGCCGTTTCCGTGAAACGGTGAACCGCTCTAAACTTTTACGGACTTGAACGCGAGGACTGCGAGGGCCTACGAAGAGCAGGCAGAGTCCCCGGAGGAATAGACGTGCCAGCCACCACCACCCTTGTCAGCCCCTCTCTGGTCATCCCCGACCTTGCCGGAAAGGCGGTCCTGGTCACCGGCGCCTCGACGGGCATCGGCGCGGCGCTCGCACTCGCCTACGCCGCGCAGAAATGCCGCGTCGCGCTGCATTACAATTCGAGCCGCGCGGCTGCCGAAAACCTGGCCGCGACCATTCGCAACGGCGGCGGCGACGTGTTCCTCGCCCAGGGCGATTTCTCGATCCCCGCCGATGTCGAGCGCGTCGTCGAGGACAGTGCGCAACATTTCGGCCGGCTCGACGGCCTCGTCAACAATGCCGGCGGCATGCTCGGCCGCGTGCCCTATGCCGGGCAGACCGAGGCGCATTACGACGCGGTGATGGACCTCAACGCGCGTTCCGTGCTGACAGCTTCGCGCAAAGCAATCCCATGGCTGAAGCGGCAGGGCGGCTTCATCGTCAACACCTCCTCGATCGCCGCGCGCAACGGCGCCGGTGGCGGCGCCGGCCTTTACGGCTCGGCCAAGGCCTTCGTCTCCAACGTCACGCGCGGCATGGCCAAGGAGCTGATCGGTTTCAACATCCGCGTCAACGCGGTGGCGCCCGGCACGATCGCGACACCTTTCCACGAGCGCTACTCGACCGACGACCAGATGAAAGGCATGATCGCCACCATCCCGCAGGGCCGCGCCGGCACCGCCGAGGACTGCGTCGGCGCCTATCTGTTCCTCTCCTCCGATCTGTTGAGCGGCTACATCATCGGCCAGGTGATCGAGGTCAATGGCGGCCAGTTGATGCCGTAGGCGACGAACTGCATACTCCTGGTTGCGTCATCTCAACGGAGCAAAGCGAATGTACGGACTGATCGGCAAGATGCGGGCGATGCGCGGCCAGCGTGACGCAATGATGGATATCCTGCTCGCCAGCACCGGCGCCATGCCCGGCTGCCTGAACTACATCATCGCCACCGACCCGGCCGATGCCGACGCGATCTGGGTGACCGAAGTGTGGACCGACGCCGAAAGCCACAAGGCTTCGCTGCAGCTGCCCGAAGTCCAGGCGGCAATCGCCAAGGCACGGCCGATCATCGCCGGCTTCGAGTTCCAGGTGGAGACGCATCCTGTTGGCGGGTTCGGGTTGCCGGCGGTGAAGGCGGGATAGAGGGAGAGGCCGGCAGGACAGCGCCCCCCTCTGGCCTGCCGGCCATCTCCCCCTCAAGTGGGGAGATTGAATGTCACTTCGGCCTTCGCCAATCTTCAAAGAAGAGCGCTGTCGACGAAGCTGCCAATCTCCCCACTCGAGGGGGAGATGTCCGGCAGGACAGAGGGGGGCGCGAAGGATCGCTACGGATGGTTGGTGCCATTACCACCCAAGCCCTTTTCCGCGCAAAAAGGGGTTCGCATTTTTTCGCCACCGGTCTAAGAGCCCCATCTATGGATTCTTCCCCGAACCCGCCGGCCATCGAGCACCTGGCGCGGATCCACAGGGCCTGGCAGTGGCCGGTCCTGGTGGTGGTCTCGGTGCTGTTTGCCGGCGCGCTGGAACTCGCTGCCCTGCCCGCCGCGCTCTTGATCGGACCGATGCTGGCGGCCATCGCTGCCGGCACCAACGGCGCCACGGTGCGCGTGCCGCGGGTTCTGTTCGGCTCAGCCCAGGCGGTCGTCGGCTGCTTGGTCGCCAGTTCCATCTCGGCCGATATCTTTCCCGTCTTCTACAAGGAATGGCCGCTGTTCCTTGGCGTCGTGATGGCGACGGTCGCGGCATCCAGCCTGCTCGGCTGGCTGATTAGCCGCTGGCGCATCCTGCCCGGCACCACCGCGGTCTGGGGCTCGTCGCCGGGCGCCGCCACCGCCATGGTGCTGATGGCCGGTGCCTTCGGCGCCGACCAGCGCCTCGTCGCCTTCATGCTGTATCTGCGCGTCATCTGCGTCTCGATGACGGCAGCCCTGGTGGCCAAGCTTTGGGTCGACACCTCAGGCATCGAGGTGCCGGCCATCGTCTGGTTCCCGCCGGTCGATCCGCAGAGCTTGGCCGCAACATTCGGCGTGGCGCTGGTCGGCGGCCTCGCCGGAAAGCTTTTCCGGCTGCCGTCGCCGTTTTTCCTCGGCACCTTCATTTTCGGCACCGTGATCCATCTCGGGCTCGGCGTGACCATGCAGTTGCCACCCTGGCTGCTTGCCTTGAGCTATACGATGATCGGCTGGAGCATCGGCCTGAATTTCACCAGGGCCATTTTGCGCCACGCGGCCCGCGCGCTGCCGCAGATCGTCGGCTCGATCATTGCCCTGATCGTCTTTTGCGGCGGCCTCGCCTTCCTGATCAGCCGCCTCCTCGGCATCGATCCGCTGACCGCCTATCTGGCAACCAGCCCCGGCGGCATGGACAGCGTCGCCATCATCGCCGCCGCCGCGCAGCATGTCGACATCTCCTTCGTCATGGCGCTGCAATCGGCACGCTTCCTGATCGTGCTTCTGGTCGGCCCAAGCGTGGCGCGGCTGGTGGCGAGAAGCCTCAAACCATAGCAGCTTGCCTCTCCTTGATTCGCAGCCGGTTTTCCTGAAACCGGTCGCACTTTGCTGCCGCCGACCGTATCGGGCCAGCACGCGCACGAGCTCAAAAAATAACTTGACTCAAATACTCAGATTTGAGAGCCCCCTTCCGTCAATGTTGTACGGAAGAGTGGAGACGAGTTGATGCGGATACGGACGATGACATGGCTCCTGGGGATATCATTGCCGGGCAGCATGACCCTGCTCGGCCTGTCCGCGCCGGCTCACGCCCAGGACCAGGGCGGCGTCACCGTTCTCAACAAGATCGAGGTCGATGCCGAGAGCGACGAGATCCTCGTGCAAGACGGCTACGTCGCCAAGAAGGACCGCATCGGCACCAAGACCGACACGCCGATAGTCAAGATTCCGCAAGCGGTTTCGGTTGTGACGCAAAAGCAGATCGAGGACCAGAAGCCACGCACGCTGAACGAATCGCTCGGCTATGTCGCCAGCGCCAATCCGAACAGCTTCGGCTTCGACACCCGCTATGATGCCTTCTTCCTGCGCGGCTTCCAGGCCTTTTACAACGGTATGTTCCGCGACGGGCTGCGCCAGTACAACGGCCCCTCGGCCTGGTTCAAGACCGAGCCCTACGGCATCGAAGGCGTCACCATCCTGAAGGGTCCGGCCTCCTCGCTTTACGGCATCAGCGGTCCGGGCGGCATCGTCAATCTGGTCACCAAGCGCCCCAAGGAAGAACAGTTCCGCGAAGTCGAAATGCTGCTCGGCGCACACAATCGCTTCCAGGCCGCACTCGACGCTTCCGGCCCGGTGAACGAAGACGGCAGCATCCTCTATCGCTTCACCAGCCTCGGCCGCACCAGCGATACCGACCTGCCCGGTTATCCCGACGACAAGATCTATCTGGCGCCGGCAGTCACCTTCAAGCCGGATGAGGACACCAAGCTGACCATCCTCGGGGAATATTCGAAATCCGTCACCGGCGGCACCGCTGCCTTCTACAATTCAGGTGGCGCTCTAACGAACCTCTACGAGGGCGATCCCGCCTGGAACGACTTCGACCAGACCCACGGCCGTATCGGTTACGAGTTCGAGCACCGTTTCAACGACGTGCTGACCGTCCGGCAGAACCTTCGCTACAGCGCCGTCGACAGCGACATCGAGTACAGCGGCCATTACCCGGACGGCCCGGATCTGAAACGCTACTGGGGCCACTACACCGAGACCATGAAGAACTTCGTCGTCGACAACATGGCGCAGTTCGAATTCGATACCGGCCAAGTCAGGCACACGGCGGTAGCCGGCATCGACTACGCCTGGTCCAATTATGACGCCGGCAGCGGTATCTCCTATGTCTCCGTCGACGACATCAAGGCTGCTCCGGTTCCTTACTATGGCGGGCAGGAGATGAACCAGCTCGGCGCCTACCTGCATGACCAGATGGAGTGGAACGATTTCACCCTGTTCGCCAGCGGTCGCTACGACTGGGCCGACACCACCTCGACCGCCGCCGACTTCACCAAGTCCAAGCAGGACGACAGTGCCTTGTCCGGCCGGCTCGGCCTGTCTTACCAGACCGAATGGGGCATCACGCCCTATATCAACTATTCGACGTCGTTCTCGCCCAATATCGGCTTCGTCTATGACGATGTCAGCAGCCCTGTCGGTCGCGTCGCCCGTCCGACCATTGCGACGCAGAAGGAAATCGGCGTCAAATACGAATTTGCCGACTATAACGCCGCCGTCAGCGCCGCTCTGTTCGACATCGACCAGAAGGATGGCGTCGTCTTCGACGCCTCGACCGGTATTAACAAGCAGCGCCAGCTCGACCTGAACTCGCGCGGCGTCGAGCTGGAAGCCAGCGCTTCGCTCGACAACGGTCTCAGCATACTCGCCTCCTACACCTATCTGCGCGTGAAAATCGAACGCGGCGCCACGGGAACCGCAGGCAAGGAACTGTCGGCGACGCCAAATCACATCCTGTCGCTCTGGGGGCAGTACCAGTTCGAGGACGGCACGCTGCAGGGGCTCGGGCTGGGCAGCGGCGTTCGCGTCGCCGGCTCGAGCTATGGCGATGACACCAACACCTTCAAGAACGACGCGCGCGCCTTCGTCGACGCCTCGCTCTCCTACGATTTCGGCTACCGCAATCCCAAACTCGAGGGCGTGAAGCTGCAGGTGAACGCCAAGAACCTGTTCGACACTCAAAAATCCATCTGCTCGGCCGGCTATTGCTACCGCGACGAGGGCCGCTCGCTGTTCGCTAGCCTGCGCTACCGCTTCTGATGTCGATCGCCGTTTCCAGCCGGGCATCGACGCCTGTCGCGATCGTCCTGGCGATCGGCGGGCTCTATGTCGCGCAGAGCGTGATCGGCGGCATCACCTGGGCGGGCCTGCCGGCGGTGATGCGCGACCAGGGCCTGCCGCTCGACCGGATCGGCCTGGTCTCGCTGATCGCGCTGCCATGGGCGCTCAAGTTTCTATGGGCGCCGGCCGTCGAGCGCTATCGGCTGCCGCCGGTCGGCAAGAACCGCACCGGCACGATCGTAGCCGCCGGTGGGCTCGTGTCCATCGCCGGGCTGTGGGCCGTCGGCGCGCTCGGCCCGGAGGCCTGGTGGCCGGTTCTGGCCTGCCTGACCATCGTCGCCTTCGCCGCCTCGACGGTCGACATTGCCTGCGATGGTTTCGCCGTGCAGAGCCTGGCTAAGGAAAACCACGGCTGGGGCAATGCCGCGCAGGTCGGCGGCGCCTATCTCGGCTCGGCCATCGGCGCCGGCCTGTTTCTGTTTCTGGTCGACGCTTATGGCTGGCGCATCGCCGTTTGGGCGATGGCTTTGCTGCTCCTGCCGCTCGGCCTGCCCTTCCTGCTTGGCGTGGCCAACCGCGCGCGCGAGGAGACGCGCGAGCATGTTCCCAGCCTCCTCGACGCGTTGAAGCGTCACGAAATTCGGCGCGGCCTGGCAGCGTCGGCCATCTATGTCCTGGCCCAGAAGGCGGCACTCGCCATGCTCGGACCATTCCTGATCGACGCCGGGCTCGACCTCTCGATGGTCGGACTTGTCAACGGCGTCGGCAGCATGTTCGTCGGCCTGGCTGCCGCACTCGCCGGCGGCGCTCTCGTCAAATGGTTCGGCCCGCGCAACGTGCTCGTCCTGGCGCTTTTCCTGCAGGCCGGATCGCTGTTCTTCTTTTCGGTCTTCGATTTTCTTGGTGGCTTCTCGACCACCGCTTTGATGGCCATCGCGGTGCTCAGTTCGTCCGGCTTCATGGCTCTCGGTTTCGTCGCGCTTTACGCGCAGTTCATGCGCTGGTCAGATCCAAGACAGGCGGGCGTCGACTTCACGCTGTTCCAGTGCATGGACGCACTGGTGAGCATGGCCGGCGGGATCGCGGCCGGCTACGCCGCGCAGTATTTCGGCTATGGCGCGTTCTTCGCAGGCGCCGGCCTCGTCGCGCTTCTGGCCGCCCCGGCGATCGCCTTCGTATCCGACCGCCGGTGACCCCGCCCGCCCTTGTGCAGCAGGGGAATCGCATATGGAAGTTTGGGGCATTTGCCAGGCCGCGTACCCCCACCCCTAACCCCTCCCCACAAGGGGGTGGGGGACGATGCCGCTGCTGTTTCGGCTAGAATCGTCGAAGTTTGCCGCTGAGTGGCGCTGCCGCAAAAGTTCCCCTCCCCCTTGTGGGGAGGGGTTAGGGGTGGGGGTCTTCTTCGCAAGAATCCATATGCGATCCTCTGCCCCCGAGGGGCGGTGCACTATTCTTCGCCGCCGTCCGCCGCTTGCGTCCCGCGGCGCCAGTAGGCGGTGACCAGATGCCGGTCGCGCGGCACACACCATTCCTTGCGGACGATCCTGCGGATCTCGCGGAAATCGCCGAACTCGCATCCGGCCCAGACATAGAGATTGTCGGCAAGCGAGGTCCGGCTCCGCTGCCGCAGCACCGCCGGCAACAGGCTGGCTGTGCCAGCCTCGCGCCCATGCCGATATAGCCAGGTGACGGCAACGGTCTCGCCCGCGGCCAGCGCGATCCGGTCGTCCGGGCCGTCGACCTCAATGAACGCTTCGGCGCGGGTTGACGGCGAAAGCTGCTCCAGCATCCTGCCGATCGCCGGAAGCGCGGTGTCGTCGCCGAGCAGCAGCAGGTTTTGCGCCTCGGGCACGCCGCCCCCACCCGGTCCGATCATGCCGATGACCTCGCCGGCAACCGCCTTTTCGGCGAAAGCGGCCGCCGGCGTATCCATACCGGGGTGGAGGACGAAATCGACATCCAGCCAGCCACTTGCGGCGTCCAGCGCCCGGATCGTGTAGACGCGAACGACAAGCGCGTCCTCGCCCGACGGCCAGACCATCAGGCCGTCGGCGCCCATCGACGGCCACACCGGCAGCCTGCCGCGCGGCGGCAGCAGCAGCCGCACATGCAGGCCGCCACGGCCAAAGCGGCCGAGATCGTTGCCGGTGAAGCGGACGCGCTGCATATGCGGAGAAATCCGCGTCGAGGACAGCACCGTGATCTCGCGGAAGAACACCGGCGTGCCGGCATCACTGCCGTCGCCCTGCCAGGCGATGCCCCTGGTCGTGCCGAGATGTTGCGAAAAATGGCCGGCGACCGCCATCTTCATGTAGGACAGGCAGGTTTCATCCTCGGCCGCGACGCGGATCAGCACGTTGTCGTCACCGAGCGTCGCTTTCAACGAGCCGTAGTGCGTGCGAAATTCCCAATGATCGGCAAGGCCGGTATCGATCTCGGATTCGCCGTGCTCGGCGCGCAGCCTGTCCATCACCGACCGGATGACGGCACCGCTGATCCGGGTTTGCGCACTCAATTGCTCCATCGCTCAGCCTTTCGGTGCCATTTGAACCCGAGCTCGCCATACGGCGTCCTCGCCACGCCGGAATGCCACAGCCGGCCCGCTGTTTCCACTAAAAGATGATAAGTATAGTCATGTTTTTAAATCAGGCTGAAGGGAAGTCCATTTGCAGGCCGCATCACCTAAATATCGACATGCTCTAGGTCGTGAACTCGTAAAGCGGGGCGTCGCCAGCGGCAGGGATCGAACCCGCACCTGAGCCAAGAGGCTCAGGATCACTGTGGTGATACGTTTACCAATTCCGTCACGCTGGCACCTGCCTCGTAGCGCAAATTTGCGCGGATCGCCATTCGAGGCTTCTCTTGTGGCGTCCGAGCCGATTCAGCGTCGGCATGAGCCGATACGACCTGCCCGACTTCGAGTGGCGCGTGATCGAGCCGCTCCTGCCCAACAAGCCGCCAGGCGTGCCGCGTGTGGATGACCGCCGCGTGCTGAACGACATCTTCTCAAGGCGACTGTGGCTGCGCTTATGAGTCTACGGCCTAATCCAGCCGGTGCATCAGATCGTCGTCCAGCCAGCGGGCGAAGAAATAGACCAGTTGCTTGTGCCACCACGGCCATTCATGGGCGACATCGCCGCCCCAATAGTCGACCCAGGCCGGAATCGACTTGTCACGCAGGATCTGTTCCAGCGCCTGCGTATCGGCCAGCATCCGTTCCTCCCAGGCACCCTGCCCGCAGCAGAAGATCAGCCGCAGCGCCTTCAGCCTGACGAGCAGCCCCGGATCGACGATACCGGGCAGGTAGTCGAGCGGCGAGTTGAAGAAAATCTGTCCGTCGAGCGCGCTGCCGAAGAAATCGTGGGTCGAGTAAACCCCCGACAGCGCGATGACGCCGCTGGCCAGCTCCGGAAAGCGGAAGACGAAATTCGACGAATGATATCCGCCCATCGAGCAGCCGCAAAACAGCGGCTTCAGCGTACGCCCGCCATTGGCCTCGGCCGCGACAGACAGGAGTTCCGGCAGCGCCTCTTCGCGCACATAGCGGAAATACGCTTCATGCCGGGCGATGCGATGGGCCGGCTCGGCATGGCGGTCGAAGAAGGATTCCGCATCGATGCCGTCCAGCGTGAACAACTGGATGCGACCGGTGTCGACGAACTCGGCGAGAGCCGAGACCGCGCCGGAATCCTCGAACTGGTAGAACCGCCCTTGCGAAGTCGGGAACACAACCACGGGTCGGCCGGCATGGCCGTAGCGCTTGTATTCCATGTCGCGGCCGAGGTTGCGGCCAAAACCCTTGTGGTAGGAAACGTCCATCGCCTCACGCCTTTTCCGCATGGATGTAGTCGACCGCCCGGCGCAGCGCCTTCGGGTCGGTGGAGCGCAGCTGATAGGCGTAGTTTCCCATGGCGCGGCTGAAAACCTCCTCAATGGCGTGATGATGGACGATCATGCCGCCATGGGCGGCCAGCACGTCGGCATGGCTGTGCATATAGTTGAGGTGCCGCTTGCGGCTGGCATAGGCGGTGAAATACTTGCCCCTGTAAGGGCCGCCGGCGGCGTCCTTGACCACCATGTCGGCCCAGGCGGCATAGACATCGATATCGAAGGTGTAATTGATGGCATCGGTCATCCAGGCGCCAGGCGGCCGCATGTTGACCTCCAGCGCGATGACCCGGTCGTCCCTGGTTTCGAACAGCTCGATGTGGAAGAAGCGCTCGCGCACGTCGAACGCCTTGAGGATTTTCCTGCCGGCCTCCTCGACCGCCCGGCTGATCTCGGGAAAACAGACATAGCTCATATGGCGGTCGCGGTTGACCACCTCCATGACGCTCTGGTCGTAGCGGTGGCTGGCGGCCAGCACCACCTCGCCGTCGCGGTTGACCAGCCCGTCATAGGTCACCACCAGCCCTTCGATGAATTGCTCCATGACGAAGCTGACGCCTTCCGGCTTGTCCCTGAAGAAGCTGTCGAGTTCGCCGGCGTTGGAGATTTTGAAAGTGTTCGAGGCGCCGGAGCCGGAATCCGGCTTCACCACCACGGGATAGCCGACACGGCGGATGAAGGTCATGGCGCCGGCGCGGTCGGAGCACTTGCGTTGCGGGATGGTTTCGACGCCGCTCTTGCGGAAGAACGCCCGCATGCGGCTCTTGCGTTTCAAATTCTTCACGAAGTCGAGCTTGGTGCCGAAGATGTTGAAGTCGGTGCGGATATTGGCTTCCAGCTCCAGCCAATGCTCGTTGAGCGATTCGAACCGGTCGACGCGGCCCCATTTGTGGATGAAATGGCCGATCGCCCGGAACACCGGCTCGTACTCCTCCATGTCGTCGATGCGGTAATATTCCGAAAGGGCTGCCTTCAATTTGCCGTCCAGCGCATCGAACGGCGCGTCGCCAATGCCGAGCACGGTGGCGCCGGCCTTCTTCAGCCGGTCGCAGAAATCGGCGCCATTGGCTGGAAAATGCGGCGAGAAGAACACGAAGTTCATGGACGATCCCTCCCGGCGGCGAGCCATTGCACCCCCGCCGACAATCGACTCTGGCGCATTTGCCGGGCTCGGGGAAGAGCAACTGGATCAGGTGAGCGGCTGGGTCCGCGAAAGGTGACGCCAAAACCGTGAAATAAAAAACCCGCCTCGACGGCGGGTCCTCGGCGCCAGTCAGCACCATACCCAAATTAGTAGCATAGCTGCCGGCACAAAGCAAGAACAAAGTTGCTGTAATCAGGAAAAATCGCTTCATGTCGGCGCCGCGCCTTCATTGCAGCTTGGGTTCCTCGCCCCACGAAAGTGGGGAGAGGTGGCTCGGCGAAGCCGAGACGGAGAGGGGACTGCGCCCTACGAACGCCCCCTCTCCGGCCGCGGAGCCTGTCCTCGGGCTTGCCGAAGGCAAGACCCGTGGGCGGCCACCTCTCCCCCGCTTCGCGGGGCGAGGAACCCAGGTCTTGAGAGGCTGGATCGGCAGCTTCACCCACCTCCAATGCTCCCACTTGCCTCGCTTTGCCCGCTCCTGTATGAAATCCGCCATGAGCCCGCGCGCCACCTCTTTTGCGTCCCGTCCGACCGGCATTGCCGGCCAGACCGTCCGCGCGCTCGCCTCGACCCTGCTGCTTCTCGGCCTTATCGGCGATCGCCGGGTTCGCTGAAGGAGCGCCCGGCGGTCGAATTGCCGCTCACGCGCACGCTCCTTGGCCAGTCACAAATTGGCACGTCACATCAAGCGAACGAAATTCTGGTAAAGGCGCCGCTCGCCACCAATCTGCCTGAAGCTGGATCCGCGAGCCGCCGGGAGAAAAGACGATGAACGCACGAGAAGATATCCGTCTGAATGTAGAGGAAACCGCCAGGCCCGCGAGGGGCATGCCGGACGCTGCCCGCAAATACCAACCCTATCCGACCGTCGGCCTTGCCGATCGCACCTGGCCTTCGAAAGTGATCGACAAGGCGCCGATCTGGTGCTCGGTCGACCTGCGCGACGGCAACCAGGCGCTGATCGATCCGATGGGCCAGGAACGCAAGGCGCGCATGTTCGCCCTGCTGCTCGACATGGGCTTCAAGGAGATCGAGATCGGCTTTCCGTCGGCCTCGCAGACCGACTTCGATTTCGCCCGCTGGTGCATCGAACAGGGCAACGTGCCCGCCGACGTCTCGCTGCAGGTGCTGGTGCAGTGCCGGCCGGAACTGATCACCCGCACCTTCGAGGCGCTGAAGGGCGCCACCAACCCGATCGTCCATTTCTACAACTCGACCAGCGAATTGCAGCGCCGCGTCGTCTTCGAGAAGGACGTCGCCGGGATCAAGCGCATCGCCACAGATGCGGCCAAGATGATCACCGACATGGCGGCGAAAGCCGGCGGCGGCTACCGTTTCGAATATTCGCCGGAGAGCTTTACCGGCACCGAGCTCGAAGTGGCGCTGGAGATCTGCAACGCCGTCACCGAGATCGTCAAGCCGACGGCGGAAAACAAGCTGATCATCAACCTGCCCTCTACGGTCGAGATGTCGACGCCCAACATCTATGCCGACCGCATCGAATGGATGTGCCGCAACCTCGACGATCGCGAGAACCTGTTGATCTCGCTGCATCCGCACAATGACCGCGGCACCGGCATCGCCACCACCGAACTCGGCCTGATGGCAGGCGCCGACCGCGTCGAAGGCACGCTGTTCGGCAATGGCGAGCGCACCGGCAATGTCGACATCGTCACGCTGGCGCTCAACATGTACACGCAAGGTGTCGATCCCGGGCTCGACTGCTCCGACATCAACCGCATGAAGGACGTCTACGAATACTCCAACCAGCTGAAGATCCCGGAGCGCCACCCTTATGTCGGCGAGCTCGTCTACACCGCCTTTTCCGGCTCGCACCAGGATGCCATCAACAAGGGCATGAAGGCGCTGCGCAAGGCCAACACGCCGCATTGGGAGGTGCCCTATCTGCCGATCGACCCGGCCGATGTCGGCCGCAGCTACGAAGCCATCATCCGCATCAACTCGCAGTCCGGTAAGGGCGGCATCGCCTATGTGCTGCATGCGGATTACGGCCTCAACCTGCCGCGCAACCTGCAGATCGAGTTCAGCCAGGCTATCCAGGCGATCACCGACGCCGAAGGCAAGGAGGTGCCGGTCAAGCGCATCTACGAGCGCTTTCTCGACACCTATGTCGACCAGCCCGGCGCGCGGCTGAAGTTCCTCGACCACCACACCTATCCCGACACCGAGGTCAAGGGCCGGCGCGTGGTCGAAGCGGTGATCCTCGACAAAGGCAAGGAGGTGACCATATCAGGCACCGGCACCGGCCCGATCGACGGCTTCGTCGATGCGCTGTCGCGCCATGTCGGGGTGCCGATGTCGGTGCTGGATTATTCCGAGCATTCCATGCAGCGCGGCTCGAATGCCTCGGCCATTTCCTATGTCGAGATGGAACATCCGGGCGGCAAGCTGTTCGGCGCCGGCATCAACACCAACATCGTCGCCGCCTCGCTAGAAGCCGTGGTTTCTGCCGCCAACCGCATCGTCGGCCGAAAGCGCGGCTAGCCGAAACGGTCAGGCTCCCGCCATCGGCCCACCGGAATTTATCCGGTGGGTACGCTATCGCACCATAAGCACATGCTTGTAAGGCGCCGCCAGCGCGATATGATTGTACCTCAACCTGTGCCGAATTCGAAGGGATCGACACTTGCAGCATACCACGCCTGCCGCCCCCGCAGTGCGCGAAACGTTGGAGCGATTGCTTGCCAGCGAAACGTTCGGACGATCCGAGCGCGCGCGCAAGCTGCTCCGCTACCTGGTCGAGCGCGAGCAGGCAGGCGAAGCCGACAGGCTCAAGGGCTTCTCCATAGCGATGGACGTCTTCGGCAAGGACGGCGATTTCGATCCGTCGACCGATGCGGTGGTGCGGGTGCAGGCCGGCAGGCTGCGCGAGCTTCTGCAGCAGTATTTCGCCAATGAGGGCGTTGCCGAACCGGTCCGCATCGCCATTCCGCGCGGCGGCTATGTTCCGTCCTACGAACTCAACGCCATTCGCTTGCCGGCAGAGGCTGAGGCAGAGAACAAGCCGCAGCCGGCGACAGAGGAGGCGGCGACCGCCCCGCCCGGATCGCCGGAAGATGCCCGCAACCGGGCACATCCGGCTGCATTGCTGAGCGTTCCAGCCGTCGCCCCTGCTGCTCCTTCGCTGCAGCGGCATTTGCAGTTCTTCTGGCTGGCGATCGCGCTGGTCATTCTCATGCTGGGTGTGCTGATCCTTCGCCAGGGTAGCGTGGTGTTGCTGACCGGCGGCGACACGGCGGTCGAGACCGCGGTGGCTACCGGCAGCATTGCAGCGCCTCCGGTTGAAAACCTCCCCCAGGTCTACATCGCCATAAAGGCCGACAGCGACCTGGCTCGCCGTGTCGCCGCATCGCTGCGCGCCGGCCTCAGCGGCTTCGATACCATCAATTTCATCGGCCGTGATGCCGACAGCCCGCCCGATCCAGTGACCGACGCCGCCAGCTTCGTATTCGATGTCCTGCCCGGGCCGCGTAGCGGTGATATCATGCTCGAGCTGCAAAGCGTGGCGACCGGCCGCGTGCTGCTCTCACGCAACCTGACCGCCGGCGACAGCGCGAACACCGCCATCGAGGACCAGATCTCCGGCATTTTGAGCTCGGCTCTTCCCGCCTCGGGCACGATCTACAACTACATCGAGCAGAGCGGCATCCAGACCGGGCTGACGGCGTGTCTGGTGCTCAACGGCAAATATTATCTCGACCAGAACGCCCAGACGCACGAAGCCGCTTACCGCTGCCTCGAAGATCTTGCCAACCGGGAGGCGAAGTCGTCGCTCGTCTATTCGGAACTCGCTTCCTTGCATCTCGAAGCGGTCACCGACCACTATCCCTACCCCGCCGACGCGACGATCGACAAAGCCATGACGTTTGCCCATCGCGCCATCCAGATGGGCCCGACCAGCCCCTATGCGCACCGCGCCCTTGGTTATCTCAATTCGCGCATGGGCGATTCCGCGGAATCGATCCGCTGGATGCGCAAGGCCTATGAGCTCAATCCCTACGATCTCGCAATGGCCGCCGCCTATGGCTACGGGCTGGTTTTCGCCGGCAGGTACAGCGAGGGCACCCCGATCATCGCTCACGCGGTGGACATCGCCAGCGCCCATCCGACATGGTGGGATTACGGGCTGTTCGCCGGAGAGTTCATGATGGGCGACATGAACAAGGCCACGCTCGCCAGCGACGGCTTGCGAACGACGGAAATGAAATCGCATTATCTGGCGGCGCGGCTGATCGGCGCCAAGGCTGCCGGCCGCGAGAAGCTGGCGAGCAGGCTGCTGCAGGAACTGACCGCCAAATTCCCGAAATTCGCAGCCGATCCGCGCGCAACTTTCGTCGAACGAAGATATCCCGCCGATCTGACCAACCGGCTGGTGGAAGCCCTGCGCGCCGCCGGCCTTGGCGGCGCCAGCTGACGTCTCCCGGCGCGTGCACGACGTCAGGTGATCGCGAAGATTTTACTGGCCATCCGGACGGCCAAAGCGCAATTCAGACACAATTTGAACCGGCCAATCTGATCCCACATAGGTCTGATCCCGCATAAGACTGATCTCCGCATAAGTCTGACCTCCCGCAAGACTGATCCGCATAAGACCGCCCCCGGCATCCTGACTGATCCCGGCACCAAGCCATAAAGTTTGCATGACCCCATCCCTTTACGCTGCCGAACGGGGCACCGGCCCGACAACGATTGCCTTCCTGCATGGTTTCGGTGGCTGCCACGACGACTGGCGCGATGTGGCCGAGTCTCTGGCGCCCGGCGCGCGGACCCTGGCCTATGATCTGCCGGGACATGGGCTGTCGCTCGATTTTCCGGGCGGCGGTCCGGCCAGGATTGCAGCCAGTGCCGTCCTTGCCGATCTTTCCGCTCGCGGGATAAAGCGGGCTCATCTCGTCGGTCATTCGATGGGTGGCGCCGTGGCCGCCTTGATGGCATTGAGCGAGCCCGAAAGAATGGCGTCGCTGACGCTGCTGGCGCCGGGCGGTTTCGGTCCTGAGATCAATGGTCCGCTGCTGCGTCGCTACGCCGCCGCTGCCGGCACGGATGAAATCCGCGCCTGTCTTGCCGCCATGTCGGGACCGCAAAGCCGGCTGCCGCAGCATAGGGTCGAACTCGTCAACGAGATGCGCCAGCGTCCCGGCCAGTTGCGGACACTTGTCGAGCTCGCAGCCGCCATGACCAGGGATGATCGGCAAGGCGTCATCCCGAACGAGGGGCTGGAAACGCTGAATATGCCAATCATGGTGGTTTGGGGACCGACGACGCGATGCTGCCCGTCAGCCAGGCGGACGGCGTGCCGAAGCATTTTCATCTGCACCACGTGCTGGAAGCCGGCCATATGCTGGTCGAGGAAGCGCCCGGCCTGATCGTCGAGGCCGTCCGTCGCAATATGCGACGCCGCAGCAGGCGGCTTCGTCCGGGATTCGCCGCTGCGGCGAGCTGATCGGTCTTCGCGCAGGCACGGCGGCGGCACTGGTGCTGCTCCAGCGAATCCTTGCCCGCTCATCGATCTCGCAAGTGCAATTTGCCGGCCGCTGTGTTAATTCGGTGTTAACCAAACCCCGCGAGGCAACGCCGATGAAGGACGCAGGCGAGAACATCACCCAGATCGATCAGTCGCGAAAACTGTCCGATGCCATTCGCGACGTCAAGAACGCCTTCGCCGACCGCGACGACGTCGTCGTCGAGATGCGCGAAGCGCATCGCATGCGGCTCGATCTGCTTGCCGCCGAACTCGCGCCGGTCTTCGGCGACGTACCCACCGATATGGACAGTTTCGACTTCGCCGTCTCGTCCGGCCTGCAGCCACGGCTGTGGATCGACGCGATCAGCCATGTCGCCATGGGACGCGACCGCCGCACCTATCGCTTTCTCAAGGACACGCGCATCGGCCGCGTCGTGCTCGCCGAGTCGACAGAGATGAAGGTCGTTGCCGACCAGGTGACGCGCTATGTCGCCGAGCGCGTCGTCGAACGCCAGAGGATGATGGAAGGCGGCATCGAGCAAGCCGTCGCCGGCCTTAAACGCGCCCTGGTGGCGGAGGCTGAGCCGCCGCTGCATGTCCCTGGGCGCAGCAACGGCTGGTCGGCGTTCTTCTCGGGCCTCGGCCTGATCGCCGCCGGCGCCCTGGTCGGCCTGGCGATTTCGCTCGTGTTGTTCTGGGACCGCATCGTTGCAATGAAAATCAGCTTCTAGTGCGGTTCAGCGTTTCACGGAAACGCTGAACCGCACTATCTCTTTGTTTTGACGCAATTCCGGACGGAAAACCGTTTCACACTTTTCCTGGAATTGCTCTAGCCATCGACGCCTCGGCCTCGACGCCAAGCTCCATTGTCTGCAGGTCGCTGGGCGGCAATGCCGGCCCGGTCAGGCCGCGGCGCGTCAGCCTGATCCGCCAATTGTCCTTATCACCGTCGATGTCGAGCAGATTGTATTGCGCCGGCGCATGCGAACTGCCGGGCGCCTGCCCGGCGGCGGCGACCCCGACCACCGGGATTTTGGCCTTGCGGGCGCCGATGAAGAAGAGCGACGGCACATGCGAATGGCCGTGCAGCACAAGCTCGGCGCCGTGCCGGTGAAGAACCTTGTGGAAGCGCGAGATGCCGAACAGCCGCTTGTTCTGCGAAACGGCGCCGCGCACCGGCGGGTGGTGGATCATGATCACCCGGAACAGGCCGCGCTTGCCTGTGGCGTCGAGCATGTCGCGCAGCCGTTCCGCCTGGCCCTCCAGAAAGAAGCCGTTGGCCATGAATGGAGCCGTGGCGCGCGCCGTCGTGACGCCGACCAGCGCAACATTGCCGCGTACGCGCAAATAGGGAAAGGTGTTGCGGTCGACCGGCGTATTGACGCCGTCGCCGGTCATCCACGCCGCCCACGACCGGCAGGTCTTGTCGAAGGCGCCCGGCACATAGGCGTCATGGTTTCCCGGCACGACCGACACGTCGTTGGGCGAGCCCAGCGTCTCCAGCCAGTGCTTGGTCATCTCGATCTCACCATCGAGCGCCAGATTGACAAGATCACCGGTGATGGCGAGATGGTCCGGCCCGCTGGCCTTCATGTCGGCGACGATGGTGTCGATGACTGCATCATGCATGTAGCGGCGGCGGTTGCGCTGCCAATTGACGTAACCGACCACGCGCTTGGAGGCGAGATCGCGATAGGTTACATCGGGAAGCGGCCCCAGATGGACATCGGAAATATGCGCGAGCCTGAACATCTTTTCTTCATAGGCGAGGCGCGCGCGGCTTTCCACTCACGGTTTCGCGGACGATGACGACGCCGGATCCGGAGCAAGCCCTGCGCCAGACCGGCTGGCCGGGCTTCAGGGCAAGGCTGTTTCACCTGTACTTCGTACTGCGCCGGCCGATGACGCTCGGCGTGCGCGGCTTGATCCACGACCGCCGCTCCAATTCCGTCTTCCTCATCCGCCACACCTATGTCCCGGGCTGGCACCTGCCCGGCGGTGGCGTCGAGTTGGGCGAGACGATGATCGAAGCGCTGACGCGCGAACTGTTCGAGGAAGGCAACATCGCGCTGACCGGACCGCCGGTGCTGAAATCCCTGCATTTCAACCACCGCGCCAGCCGGCGCGACCATGTCGGCCTCTATCTGGTCGAGGAGTTCGACCAGCCAGCACCCAAGCTGCCCGACCGCGAGATCGCCGAAGCCGGCTTCTTCCCGCTCGACCGCTTGCCGGAAGGCACGACACCGGCGACGCTGCGGCGGATTGCCGAAGTTTTTGAGGGGAATTCGGCATCGCCTTACTGGTAGATCATCTCTTCAACAGCTTTGGCTGCGTCGGTATAGACCGGCAGCATCCATTGTTCTCAGAGAGATAAATGCTGAGCGATGAGGAGAAAAAATGCCACACAGCCAAAACGATAGATTTAGAATCGCGCTCTATGTATCACTGTACACGGGAATTTATGTGATAACATTTTCTGTGGTAGCCTTAATTTCTACAATAGTTCTTGCGATAGATCCATATATGTTAGCAAAAATTGGAAGATTTATCCAATTCTCAATACAATTAGTTGCGGCATTCGTGACATATTTGGTTTTTATAAAGCGACATGCTCAGCTTTTTACTCGCACTGAATTCTGGAAAATGGTCGGCTTCTCAACCCTGATAGAAATGATTTTGGGAATGGCTGTGCTTCTGCCGTCGGGATTGTTACGCGCAATCCCGCCCCAGACGTCGGTCCTGGCCGTCATGATCGGCGGCATCGTTGCGTTCCTTGCAACGTCGCTCGGCTACTCCAATCGATTTGGAAATACCATATTGAAAGCTGAACTCGTTAGAAGGGCAAAGATGGACTCCGAAACCTTCCGCTAGGTCGCCGGTCTCACGCAGCCTTCCTGAAGCGCGCGCGGTCGTGCGGCGCGGAATAGTCGAGCTCTGGCCCGACCGGCACGATGCGCGTCGGGTTGATCGTCTCGTGGCTGCCGTAATAATGCGACTTGATGTGGTGCAAATTCACCGTGCCGGCGACGCCCGGCACCTGGTAGAGATCGCGCAGGTAATTCGACAGGTTCGGATAGTCGGCGATGCGGCGCAGATTGCACTTGAAATGGCCGACATAGACCGGGTCGAAGCGGACCAGTGTCGTGAACAGCCGCCAGTCCGCCTCGGTGATGCGGCCGCCGATGAGATAGCGCTGCCTTGACAGACGGTCCTCCAGCATGTCGAGCGCCGAGAACAATTCGCCGAACGCCTCCTCGTAGGCCGCCTGCGTGGTGGCGAAGCCGGCACGGTAAACGCCGTTGTTGACCGCGGGATAGACCAGCGCGTTGACCGCATCGATCTCACCGCGCAGCGGTTGCGGATAGAAATCGAGCCTGGCATCTCCCCATTCGTCGAACGCCGAATTGAGCATGCGGACAATCTCGGCGGATTCGTTGGAAACGATGGTCTGCTCGCGTTTGTCCCACAGCACGGGAACGGTGACCCGGCCCGAATAGCCGGGATCGGCCCTGGTGTAGATCTGGTGCAGGAAATCAAGGCCGTAGAGCGTGTCGCCGGTGGCGCCGTCCTCGGCCAGGAACGTCCAGCCGTCGGCGCCCATGAAATGATGGACGACCGAGACGGAAATCACGTCCTCGAGTTTTTTGAGCACGCGAAAGATCAGCGTCCGATGCGCCCACGGGCAGGCGAGCGAGACATAGAGGTGATAGCGGCCGGGCTCGGCCTTGAAGCCGCGTTTTCGCCCTTCGGCCGGCGCGCCGTCGCGGGTCACCCAGTCGCGCCACTGCGACTGCGCGCGCACGAACTTGCCGCCGCTCTCCCCGCTATCGTACCGGCGGTCCTGCCATTGGCCTTCGACTAGCAATCCCATGCAATATCCTTTCGAGTTCCTACCCGATGTAGGGCACCAAGCGGCGCCGCGGAAATCCCCGACGCTGAACAGATCGTCAACGGCTGCGTCGTCGAGTGCGGTCGGCTGCGCCGGCCGATTGCGGCGGCTGAAAATTGGTGCTAGCGGACATCCGCATGTTCGACTTTGCCATGATCCGGTTCGACCGACGACGAAAGAGCGCCCGCGCTTGATGAAGCGCTGACTGGCGAACGCTGCCGCTTGCAGCAAACCTTTCCTCGCATACCGGAACGCAAAGAGCATGAGCCTTGCCGACTTGAAATACCTGGCCGACGTGAAATACCTGCCGGAAACTCCGGCGCACGATCCTGAAATCGAAGCCATCAATGACGAGGCCTTCGGGCCGGGCCGTTTCGTGCTTGCCGCCTACAAGATCCGCCAAGGTGGCCCGCATGAGCGGGCTTTGTCCTTCGTGGCTGTCGACGGCGCAATCGTCGTCGCCTCGGTACGGATGACGCGCATCGCCGCCGGTGCCGGCCGCGCGCTGATGCTCGGGCCGCTCGCTGTGCGGCCGGCCTTCAAAAATCTCGGCATCGGCCGCCGGCTGGTGGCAATCGCGCTGGAAGCCGCCGCCAAGGCCGGCGCGCCGGCCGTGACGCTGGTCGGCGACGAACCCTATTACGGCCCGCTCGGCTTCAAAAGGCTCCCGCGCGGGCAGATCTCGATGCCGCGTCCGGTCGACCCCGACCGGCTTTTGGCGCACGAGATCGTGCCGGGCGCGGTGGCGAGGCTGGCGGGCGAGGTTTGCCACGCCGACCAGGCAAGGATTGCCGCGCACATCGCCGCGATGGCGTGACCATGCCGGTGCTGTCGCACGGTGGCTTGGCGGCATAGTCTGGGCACGGAGGAGGACGTCGAGATGAACCCGAACGGCCAGATTGTGATCGTCACCGGTGGCGGCTCCGGCCTTGGCGAGGCGACGGCGCGCGCACTTGCCGCCGGCGGCGCCAGGGTTGCCGTCCTCGATCTCGGTATCGAGCGTGCGGCCAAGGTGGCGGCTGACATCGGCGGCATCGCCGTCCGATGCGATGTGAGCGACGCCGAGAGCGGTGCCGCCGCAGTCGCGGAAGCGGCAGAGACGCTCGGCGCACCGCGCATCCTGGTCAATTGCGCCGGCATCGTTATCGGCATGAAGACGATCGGCAAGGACGGACCGCATCCGCTCGATCAATACCGCAAGGTGATCGAGGTCAATCTGGTCGGCACCTTCAACATGATTCGCCTGGTTGCCGACCGGATCGCCAGGCTCGAGCCGCTGCAGGGCGGCGAGCGCGGCGTCATCGTCAACACCGCGTCGGTCGCAGCCTATGACGGCCAGATCGGCCAGGCCGCCTATTCCGCCTCCAAGGCCGGCGTCGTCGGCATGACGCTGCCGGTGGCGCGCGATCTCGCCCGCTCCGGCATTCGCGTCTGCACCATCGCGCCCGGCATCTTCAGGACGCCGATGATGGCCGGCATGCCGCAGGAGGTGCAGGATTCGCTCGGCGCCGCTGTGCCCTTCCCTTCCCGTTTGGGCGAGCCTTCGGAATACGCGGCACTTGCCTTGCACATCATCGAGAACCAGATGCTCAACGGCGAGACCATTCGCCTCGACGGCGCCATCCGCATGGCGCCGAAATAAATGCGACGGTGATGCCTTGGACGAACCCAGGAAAGACGTGATCCGCGCGACCGATACCGAGGCGATCAGGCTGGCAAAGACGCTGATCCGCAGCGCCCGTTTCGGCGCGTTGGCAGTGCTCGAACCGGGAACCGGTTCGCCGCTGGCCAGCCGGGTCGGCGTCGCCACAGACATCGACGGCACGCCGTTGATCCTGGTATCGATGCTGTCCGCCCATACCGGCGCCATCCTTGCCGACCCGCGCTGCTCGTTGCTCGTCGGCGAACCCGGCAAGGGCGATCCGCTGGCGCATCCGCGATTGACGCTCGTCTGCCGCGCCCTGCGGCTCGAACGCGGCTCGAACGAGCACGCCCGCGCCGAGCGGCGCTACCTCAACCGCAATCCCAAGGCAAAACTCTATGCCGGGCTCGGCGACTTCTCGATCTTCCGGCTCGAACCGGAGCGCGCCAGCCTGAACGGCGGCTTCGGCAAGGCCTATCTGCTCGACCGCACCGATCTGGTCGCGACGGGAGCGATCGTCGAAGAGCTTGCCGCCGGCGAGCAATCGGCGCTCGACCACATGAACGCCGACCATCTCGATGCGATTGCCCTCTACGCAAGTCATTTCGGCGGGGCCGAGAGTGACGGCTGGATCGTCACCGGGTTCGACGCCGACGGGATGGATCTCGTATCGGGCGACAATGTCTGTCGGGTTTTCTTCCCCGAGCCGCTGAGAGCGGCGCGCGACCTCAGGCCTGTCCTGATTGACATGGCAAAGGCTGCCCGATCGGCAAATTAATCACAGCCGCACAGTTAATCGGCTTGCATGGAAAGCAAGCCTTGAGATTTGAGCGAAATGTTCTACCTTTGCGAGTGACGCTGAATCGCTGGCGTGCATCTATAGGGAAAGTCTATGGAATCCGACGCTATTGCCCCCATAGCGGCGGATGAGCAAGAAGGCACGGGGGATCTATGGTCTCGAACAAGCTAGTCGCCAACGCCGGAACCGCGGCTGCGTTTCTGACGCTGATGGGCAACGAAAAACGTTTGTTGATCATGAGCTATCTGGCCGAGGGCGAAATGTCGGTCGGCGCCATAGCCGAGAAGGTGTCGCTCAGCCAGTCCGCCCTGTCGCAGCATCTGGCCAAGCTCAGGGCTTCCGACCTTGTCGAGACCCGCCGCGACCGGCAAATGATCTATTATTCCTGCAAGTCCGCGGCGGTGCGCGAATTGCTGCACATGCTGGACGGCATTTTCGGCGAAGGTGAACTCTCGCAGATGGCTCACCGGCTGCGTCGCGCCGGGACCTGAGTAGCCGCGCGGAGAACGCCCCGCCAAATCCGCTTTGCTGCCAAGTCCGCTTTGCTGCCAAGTCCGCCTTGCTATTGAACGCGCTCGTCGGCGGCCTGCGCAATCTCGTCCTTGAACTCGACATTCGTGCCCGGTTGCACCATGGAGGCAAGGTCTTCGGCATCCCAATTGGTCAACCGGATGCAGCCATGCGAAAAGGTCGTGCCGATCTTGCCCGGTTCGGGCGTGCCGTGGATGCCGTAGCTTTCGATGGAGAGATCGATCCAGACCGATCCCACGGGATTGTTCGGCCCGGCAGCGATGGTGAAGGGCCGCTTGGTCTTGACCCCCTTGAAAGCGAAGTCCGGATCGTAGTGATAGGTAGGGTTGTGCACCACGCGCCTGACCTCCGCCATGCCGCTTGGCGCCGGCTTCTCCTCGCTCCCAATCGAGGCGGGGTAGACCGCCAGCCATTTGCCGGCACGGTCGAGCACACGCACCAGGCGGGCGCCCTTGTCGACCTCGACGACGGCAACGCCGGCGGGAGGGTCGCCCCTGCTGACATCAGGCACCACCAACGTCCTGCCTGGTTTCCTGAGGCTGGTGCCCGGATTGAGCATTCGCAGCAATTGTTCGCTGACGTGGAAGCGCTCAGCCAACCTCTCCACCGCATTGCGATAGCCGAGCCGCCGCAAGCGGGCCATCCTCTCCAAGCGAGCCGGAATACGCCTGGTGAAAGGTCCGCGCACATCCTTGCGCATCACCTCATAGGTCACCAGCACCGGCTTGGCGGAGGTTGCGATGAGTTTGCTCCAGGTTTGTGGACTGAGCTTGCCATCGGGCGGAAGTCCGTTTGCCGCCTGAAACGCGGCGACGGCTTTGGCGAAGTTCTGGGAAAGGCGACCGTCGATGAGGCCCGGCGAGAAGCGGGCGCGATCCAGAAGGATCTGCGCCTTCAGCAGCATCGGATCGACACCCTTCGGTTCGCCGATAGTGAATTGGGCCTGATTGACGGTGGCTGGATCAAGCTTGGCCGCGCGAGCCACGCCGCATGCGAGGGCAAGCGTGGCGGCAAAGACGAGGAGGAGCCTGATCATCGATGTCCTCCCAGGACCGCAGCAGGAGCCCGCCTCTATGACGCGGCATGGCGCTGTGTGGTTCCTTCGCCCATCGAAATTCTGCATTGAAGCGGCTTGGCCAAAGAGCCGTGCCGCGGAAATCAAATATCGCCGTGCCGCCAGGAGGCCAGGCAGGGCGTCTCCGCCCGGCGCCTAGTGATTGGATTTGACCGTTAGAACGGCGTGCATCCATTTGGACGCTGAGATATATCAGAGCTTCGGATCCGGCATCGTGCCTTCCGAATCCGAATCCCGATTCGCGGCCGACGCCAGGGTCCGCCGAGGAAGCCATGAATCCGATCCGCATAGACGACCCGCAGGATCCTCGCGTCGCCGCCTATCTCGACATCCGGGAACGCGATCTTGCCGGCCGGCAGGGCCGTTTCGTCGCCGAAGGCAAGGTGGTGCTCGACACGCTGCTTGCCGCCCGTCGCTTCGAGGCAGAATCGGTGCTGGTGCTCGAGAACCGGCTGGCCGGCCTCGATGACGTCCTGCGCAAGGCGCCTGCCGGGCTTCCGATCTATGTCGCATCCGGCGAAGTCATCGACAGGATTGCCGGATTCCACATGCATCGCGGCATATTGGCGATCGGCCGCAAGGGCGCGGCCGTCTCCGCTGAAGCTTTGCTCGGCGCACTGCCCGCCCGCGCGCTGATCGTGGTGCTGGTCGGCATCGCCAATCATGACAATATCGGCTCAATCTTCCGCAATGCCGCCGCCTTTGGCGCGGATGCCGTGCTTCTCGATCCAACCTGCTGCGATCCGCTGTACCGCAAGGCAATCCGCGTCTCGGTCGGCGCCGCCTTGAAAATTCCCTTCGCCTCGTTTGCCGACGCCGCCGGCTGCACCGCAATGCTCGACCGGCAAGGCTTCAGCCAATTCGCCTTGTCGCCGCGCGGGCAGACCGACATTCGCGACGCCAAGAGAAACGGCCGGCTGGCGCTCTATCTCGGCACCGAGGGCGAAGGGCTGCCGGAAAGCCTGCTTGCCCGCCTGCAGACGCTGCGGATCGGCATGGCGCAAGGTTTCGACAGCCTGAACGTCGCCGCCGCGTCAGCCATCGCACTTCATCATTTTTCCGGAATTTGAGAGTCGGGCATTTTGCGGCCAAGTGGCGGCATCTCAGTCGGTCGAAGCGGCCTTCTGCAGCGCCCGCACCCGATCGGCAAGGCTGCGTCCGCCGCTCCCCGGCCGCGGATCCTCAGGCGCTGCAAGCGCCCGGGCGATCGGTGAATCCGGCCCGTCGAGCTTTGCCGTCAAGGCCACGACTTGCGCCGCCAGATCGTTCATCTCTTCGCGCAATGCGGCGCTGGCGCTGCCGGTATCGTCTCCGGTCCGCGATTTCGATGTTTCGACGGCAGCAAGATCTGTCTTCAGCCGCCTGTTCTCGCGTGCCAGCGACGTCAGCCTGGCCTCCAGCCGCTCGCGGTCGGCATCGAGCTTGGCGGTTGTCTGTTCGATGTCGCCGTTGGCGGCCACATTGACCTGACTGCCTGACACGCCGGCAAGACCCACCGCAGGCGTCCTTTCAGCGCCTTTCGGCTTTTCGCGAAGGCGCACCAGTTCCTTCTCGCGGCGCTCCAGCCTGTCCTCGCGATCGGCCAGCGAGGCGAGCAGGCGTTCGACCTTCTTTTCCAGGTCGCCGGTTCTTTTCTTCTCGGCCTTCAACGCGTCCCGCAAAACCTTGCTTTCGGCTGCCAATTCCTGGCTGCGCCTGTCCGCCTCCTTGCGCTGGCCACGCAGCAGCGAAATGTCGCTCGCCAACTTCTGCAGCTCGGACTCGCGCGCCACCAGTTCGATCTGCCGGCTGCTGGATGAAAAACTGGCGTCGTCATACATGTGCTCCAGTTTCCGCAGTTCGAGCCCGCGCTTTTCGAGGGCGCGCTCGGTCTCCGCAAGCCGTTCCGACAGCTGCTGCAGCTGCTCATCGCGCTTGCGAAGCTCCTCGCCGCTGGCTGTAAGATCGGCGACGACCCGGTTCTTGTCCTGTCGCTCGGCCGCCAATTCCTTCAGGGCTTCGCGGTCGCGGCCGATCTCGACCAGCTGTTCGGCGGCTTTCTCGCGCAATGATTTGACGGTCATTTCAAGCCGGCGCACCGAAACGGCGAACTCGGCGCGAATGCGATCCTTGTCCGCCTGGATCTCGGCCAGCGTCAACGGCATCGAGCCCTCGACGCGCTTGCGCGTCAGCGCCACCGCCCGCCGCCACACGGCCGGAGCAATCATCAGCGCCAGAAAGCCCGCGCAGAGAAAGCCGAGGACAAAGAACAGGATCGACTGGACCAAGATGACTATCCGTTGTGCATGGCAACCGCCAAAGGTCGACTTTGCCATCTTCGCATGACGGAAATCCGGCGCCACGGCAAGAGTATGCCGCGGCAAAGCTCAGACCGTGGGATCACAGGGCCAATCGCAGTGGCGCCATCATGCAGGTCAGAACGGATTCCAGGTCGCGCGCTGGGTGAGCTTGAGGTAGCCGAGATTGACGCCGAGACGAGCGCCGACGCCGGTACGGATCGGCACGAGCAGCACATTGTTGTTCTTCAGCACGTTGAAGCCGACGCCGGCGACGACATAGGCGGAGCCGGCGACGCCGCCAAAACGATTATAGAGGCTGCTCACATCGTCGAGATTGTAGACCAGCATCATGACGCGCGAGCCCTCGCCGCCGAAATCCCAGCCGAGCGACGGGCCTTGCCAGAACACTTTGTGGTCGCCGGCATTCTTGGTGTAGAGCGTGCCTTCGCCATAGGTCAGGCCACCGATCAGCGCCCCGGACCCCTCTTCGCCGAGCAGATAGCCGTTCGGCAGGCCATAGGTGGCGAAAATCTTCTCGACGACGGTGGCGAGCCCGCCCGATGTAGCGCCGAAGAATTTATGACCGGAATCGACGATCTCCTGCGCGGTGTATTCCTGCGCCCGCGCGGCCGATGCCGAAAAGGCGACAAGGCCGATGAGGGCGATCGTCATTGAGATGACACGGAAAAAAGTCCGGTCGTAGAATCGGGAAACCATGCTTCCAATCTCCGTCAGGGAGCACTTTCGCCGACGCCTCGCACCCGTACGGCTCTTTGGCGGCCGTTAAGGATGACTGTTAGGGGCAAACTATGCCGTAATCCTTTTTCAACCATTAAACTCCCACATGAAGATGGCGGTTCGAAGGCTGTTTCACATCGCCCGCGCAGCACCCTGCTGCGTGAACACGCCATTTTCGACAATCATGATTTCGGATTTGTTGCTGCACGCACAAGCGCTGTGTATTCAGAATGCTTGGGAGAGAGCGTGATTCGTGTGGACAGGCGTGATCATGATCGCCCGGTCATTGTGTTGTGAAATTTGCAGGGATTTTTGCCGATGGCCGAGCTTTTCACCCTTTCCGCACCCGATCTGGCAGCGCTGCTGTGCAGCCGGGTCTGCCACGACATCATTTCGCCGGTCGGCGCCATAAACAACGGGCTTGAGCTGCTCGACGAAGGCGGCGCCGACGAAGACGCCATGAAGCTGATCCGCCAAAGCGCCAAAAACGCCTCCGCCCGCCTGCAATTCGCCCGCATCGCCTTCGGCGCCGCCGGTTCCGCCGGCATGCTGATCGACACCGGGGACGCCGAGGCCGTGGCCATCGCCTTCCTGAAGAACGAGAAGCCGGAACTGATCTGGAACGGAACCCGCGCACTGTTGCCCAAGAACAAGGTCAAGCTGCTGCTCAATCTCATCCTCGTCGCTAACGCCGCCATTCCGCGCGGCGGCAGGCTGGTGGTCACGCTGGAGAACCTCGAGACCGAGCCGCGCTTTGCGCTCGCGGCGAGCGGCCCGATGCTCCGCGTGCCGCCCAAATTCCTGGAATTGCATTCCGGCCACAGGCCGGAAGAGCCGATCGACGCGCATTCGGTGCAGCCCTATTACACGCTGCTCCTGGCCCGCGAAGCCAACATGACGATTTCGATCCATGCGACCGCCGACGAGATCGTCCTTTCTGCAGTCTGAAGTTCTGCTAAGAGCCGGAAAAGTATTTTCTCCAAATCATATTTGCGGCGTCGTCTTAACATCTGTGAGACCGGCTTGCAGATTAATTGCGTGAAGCATTGCGAAAGAAGATTTCGCTTAAAACACCTTCAGGAAAATTTTACCTAACGGCTTTTCGGCTTCTTTACCAGATCGGCCTATGTTCCCCGGCAGATGCCACGACGCTGTCGGTTTGCCGCATGGCAAAGAGGGTCCGGGAATGAAACGCTGCATGTTCGTCGACAATTCGAGCGTCATCAGGAAGGTTGCAAGGCGTATCCTGGGCGGTTCCGGCATGATGGTGATCGAAGCCGCCAGCGGCCATGAGGCGATCGAGATGTGCGCGGTCGACATGCCTGATATCATCGTCGTCGACGGCGCCTTGCCGGACATGCAGGCGCAGGACCTCATCCGCCACGTGCGCGCCATGGAAAGCCCGGTAGTGCCGCAGGTTTTGATTTCGCTGGTCGAGGTCGACGTCGGGGCGATCATGCGGGCAAAGCGCGCCGGCGCCCAGGGCTACCTGCTGAAGCCGTTCAACCGGCCGCAACTGCTCGAGTGCTTCCGCGCCTTGAAGATTGCCGCCTGATCAGAGCCTGTTCAATCTCGATGAAATCGGGATGAGCTCTATCTTATTGTTTTACTGCGTTGTTTTCCGAAAAACGGCGCCCACTTTGGGATCATGCCCTCAGTTCAGGCGCTGACCCGGATATCTTCAGGCTCACGCAGCACATAGCCGCGGCCCCAGACGGTCTCGATGTAATTCTGCCCGCCAGACGCGGCGTCGAGCTTCTTGCGCAGCTTGCAGATGAAGACGTCGATGATCTTCAGCTCCGGCTCATCCATGCCGCCATAGAGATGGTTGAGGAACATTTCCTTGGTCAGCGTGGTGCCCTTGCGCAGCGAGAGCAGTTCCAGCATCTGATATTCCTTGCCGGTCAGATGGACGCGCTGGCCACCGACTTCAACGGTCTTTGCGTCGAGATTGACCACCAGGTCGCCGGTGGTGATGACCGACTGGGCATGGCCCTTGGAACGCCGCACGATGGCATGGATGCGGGCGACCAGTTCGTCCTTGTGGAAGGGCTTGGTCATGTAATCGTCGGCGCCGAAGCCGAGGCCGCGCACCTTGTCCTCGATGCCGGCCATGCCGGAGAGGATGAGGATCGGCGTCTTCACCTTGGAAAGGCGGAGTGTTCTCAACACTTCGTAGCCCGACATGTCGGGGAGATTGAGGTCGAGGAGAATGATGTCGTAATCATAAAGCTTGCCTAGATCGACACCCTCTTCACCAAGGTCGGTCGTATAGACATTGAAACTTTCTGATTTCAGCATCAGCTCGATGCTTTGTGCGGTTGCACTGTCGTCTTCTATCAGCAGAACGCGCATTTCATTCCCCTTTTCTGCTGCCGGACCATTTCACGACCCGTCCAGGACCGGAGCAGTGATTGCCCTGAGCAGAGGCTGCCATCGAATGGTTAATAAAACCTAATTCCCCGTCCGTGACGGTATCAGATTTTTTAACCCCTTTCTACACCTTGTTGAATCCAATAACGAATCACAGACCCAAACCGTTAATGCGGCACATTAATAAGCCAGACTAAGTGACTCTTCGGACTCGTTGGCCAGGTTTCGCGATGAGAAGCAGAATTTTTACCCGCCCTTAAGTCCTGAGCCGTATGATTAACAATGCCCGTAAACGAATGGTTACCGCCGGCAAAAAACTTTAGGAGTTTGTTTCCCATAGTTCGGGGAAAGCCGGTGGAAACGGGTCAGGCCTGGGCCTTGCCGGGTGAATTGGACGATATGTGCAGGTGTGCGTTTCCGGGAGTACCGAATCATGAAGTCACGTGAAAACCTCGTTCGGCTGAAGCAATTTCAGGTGAGCGAGAAGCGGCGGCAGCTGCTGCAGCTCGACATGATGATCGCCGAATTCGAGCGCATGGCCGTCGAGCTGGAACTTCAGATCGCTGCCGAAGAGAAGAAGGCCGGCATCACCGACATCAATCACTTTGCTTATCCGACCTTCGCCAAGGCGGCACGCCTGCGCCGCGACAACCTCAGGAATTCGCAAAGCGACCTCGCCCAGCAGCGAAATGTCGCCGAATCATTGCTGAGCGAAGCCGAAGCCGAGCTTTCCAAGGCCGAGATGCTGGAATCGCGGGACACCAAGGCGCGCGACACGGAAGCCGGCGGCCGCAGCGCCATGATCGGCTGAAAACAAGACTTTAACGCGCGTCGCGCTTGCGCGCTATTGCTGCGCACCGAACTGTGCCCGCCTCAGGCATCCAGATCTTCTTGCTGTTCCGCCGCCCGTGCGCGCGCATTTTTGATGTCGGGCACATGCTGCTCCGACCAGGCTCTGATCTGATTGAGCAGTCCTGCCAGGTTCTGGCCAAGTTCGGTCAGCTCATATTCGACACGCGGCGGAATGACCGGGAAAACCTCGCGCCGCACAAGCCCGTCGCGTTCCAGGATACGCAGCGTCTGCGTCAGCATTTTCGGCGTGATGCCTTCGAGCTTGCGCGCCAATTCGCCGTTGCGGAGCCGGCCCCGGCGCAGCGCACAGATCACCAGGTGGACCCATTTGCTGGCGAGCGTCTCGAGCACGGCGTGTGACGGGCACGACCGCCGAAAGGCGTCATAGCCGAAAGGGGAAACATCTTCACTATCCATGAGGTGCGTATATATCAAAAAGGTACATACTAGACAAGAGAATGTAACTATCCAAATGATAGTGGTACATCAAAACCAGCAGGAGAGCCTTCCATGCGTGCCATTATCCAGAATTCCTTCGGCGGACCCGACGTCCTCGTCATTGCCGATCGCCCCGCGCCATCACCCGAGGCCGGCGAAGTGCTCGTCCGCATCGAGGCGGCCGGCATCAATCCGGTCGATGGTGCGGTGCGCGGCGGCCACTATCCGCTGCTCGGCGAGCCGCCTTTTGTCCTTGGCTGGGACGTTTCGGGAGTTGTCGAGGCGCTGGGCTCCGGCGTCTCCGGCCTCAAGGTCGGCGATGCCGTGTTCGGCATGACGCGCTTTCCCAAACAGGCGGCAGCCTACGCCGAACTCGCCGCTGTCCCGGCTGATGAGCTTGCGCCGAAACCTGAAGGCATAGATCACGCGCAAGCCGCCGCGCTGCCGCTGGCCGGCCTGACGGCCTGGCAAGGCCTTGTCCCCCATGGCCGGCTCGATTCTGGCAAGCGCGTGCTGATCCACGCCGGAGCCGGCGGCGTCGGCCATCTGGCGGTGCAGATCGCCAAGGCGCACGACGCTTACGTCGTCGCGACCGCCAGCCCGGAAAAGCTCGATTTCGTCCGCTCGCTCGGCGCCGACGAGGTGATCGACTACACAAGGGATGATTTCACCGGGAAGGCCCGCGACATCGATCTGGTTCTGGACCCGTTCGGCGGCGTGCATGCGGAGCAATCACTGAAAGTGCTCACGGCCGGCGGCGTTCTGGTGTCGCTGCTCGATGTCAGCGATGCCACCAAGGCAAAGGCCACGACGCGAGGCATCCGCGTCGAGCGCATGTCCGTAGTGCCCGACCGTGCCGCTCTGGTGGAGCTCGGCAAATTGATCGACGCGAAAAAGCTGGCCGTCCACGTGGCAAAGGCGTTTCCGCTCGAACAGGCCGGTGCCGCCCATGCCTTTCTCGCCACCAGGCCGATCGGCAAGGTGGTGCTGACGGTCTGAAATTGCAGATCGTCGCCCCTCGCAAACGTAAGGGCGCTGATCAGCGCCCTTATCGGCCTAATGCCGGTATTGCTGGATGCGCGTGGTGCGCAGGCCGGCAAGGCCGTATTCGTCGATCGACGCTTGCCAGGACAGGAATTCCTCGGTGGTGAGCTTGTAGCGCTGGCATGCCTCTTCGAGGCTCAAAAGCCCGCCACGCACCGCCGCCACCACTTCCGCCTTGCGCCGGATAACCCAGCGACGTGTGTTTGTCGGCGGCAGATCGGCGATGGTAAGTGGGCTGCCGTCTGGCCCGATAACATATTTGACTCGCGGTCTAATTAGATCGGTCATCGTACTCTCTACAAAAAACTCAAAGACCCAATCCCCACCACATTACCGCCACAGCTTTAAAATTTGCCTAAGCAGACCCTAATGGTTAGGTAAGGATCATGAACGCGGCGTTAGCCTTTTCATCGGCATTTGAAACATCTGCCGGCAAGCGCATTGAACCCGGCAGGAAAAATGAGCCGGTCCGGCAAAGCTGGCGCAGCCGAGACGCTTGACCTATATTCCGGCCATTGGCATTGAAGCGCCGCGCAGAACGAAAGAACCATGAACAGCCTCGATCTTCCCGGACGCCCCGAAAACACCCGCGTCGTCGTCGCCATGTCGGGCGGTGTCGATTCGTCGGTCGTTGCCGGCCTCCTGAAGCGCGAGGGCTACGACGTCGTCGGCGTCACGCTGCAGCTTTATGACCACGGCGCGGCGACGCACCGGGCCGGCTCATGCTGCGCCGGCCAGGACATCGACGATGCCCGCCGCGTCTCCGAGACGCTCGGCATCCCGCATTACGTCCTCGATTACGAGGAGCGCTTCCGCAAGGCGGTGATCGACCCGTTCGCCGAGAGCTATGTCGCCGGCGAAACGCCGATCCCTTGCGTTTCCTGCAATCAGACGGTGAAATTCGCCGACCTTCTTGCGACCGCCAAGGAACTCGGCGCCGACGCGCTGGCGACCGGCCACTACATCCGTTCCGGCGCCAATGGCGCCCACCGCGCGCTTTACCGGCCGGTCGACGCCGACCGCGACCAGAGCTACTTCCTGTTCGCCACCACCCAGGCGCAGATCGACTATCTGCGTTTTCCGCTCGGCGGCCTGTCGAAGCCTGAGGTTCGCGCCATCGCCGAGGAGATGGGACTGACGGTTGCGGCCAAGCAGGACAGCCAGGACATCTGCTTCGTGCCGCAGGGCAAATATTCCGACATCATCGCCAAGCTGAAGCCGGCTGCCGCCAATCCGGGCGACATCGTCCATATAGACGGGCGCGTGCTTGGCCGCCACGAGGGCATTTTGCGCTACACCGTCGGTCAGCGCCGCGGCATCGGCATCGCCTCGGGCGAGCCGCTCTACGTCGTTCATCTCGACGCCGACCGGGCCCGCGTCGTCGTCGGCCCGCGCGAGGCGCTGGAGACCCACAAGATCTTCTTGCGCAACATGAACTGGCTGGGCGATGGCCCGCTGACCGCTATCCCGGCGGCCGGGCTTGAGCTTTTCGCCAAGGTGCGCTCGACGCGGCCGCCGCGCCCGGCCGTGCTGCATCACCGCGCCGGTGTCACTTCGGTGGAACTGGTCGACGGCGAATCCGGCATCGCGCCCGGTCAGGCTTGCGTGCTCTATTCCGACGATGGCAACGAGGCGCGCGTGTTCGGCGGCGGCTTCATCGAGCGCTCCGAGCGCGGCGCCGAGGCCGAGGCGATGCTGACGCGGCTTGCCGTCCAGCCGGCGCGGGTTCCCGCCGAATAGACGGCGTTTTCTTTTAGGGCCTTGTATGGGCGGGCCTTGTATGGGCGACGGTGCCGGCGGTCAGGATGCGCAGCACGCGGATGGCCTCCTCGCCGCTGGTGCGCGGTTCGGCCCGCGTCTCGATGCAGTGGATGAAATGCTCCAGCTCGCGCGTCAGCGGCATGCCCTCACCGACCGCGACATAGGACGGCTCGTTGGCGGTGAACGCCCATTGGCCGCTGTCCTGCCACACCGCGTGGCGATAGACGGCAAGCTTGCGCTCCCACGGCTCGACATCGTCGAACACCGCCATCGCCTTGGTGCCGACAACGGTCAGCCGCCGTTCGCGGTAAGGGTTGAGCCGCGAGGCGAACAGATGGCCGCGCAGGCCGTTGGGAAAGCGCATGTGCAGATGCGCAAAGTCGCTGAGATTGTCGAGAAGAGCAGCGCCTTCGCCGCGCACTTCGACCGGTTCGGTGCCGGTGATGGCCAGGATCATCGACAGATCGTGCGGCGCCAGATCCCATAGCGCGTCGTTTTCGGTGTGGAACTTGCCGAGGCCGAGCCGATGCGAATGGATGTAGCGGACTTCGCCGAGTTCGCCATTGTCGATCAGCGCCTTCAGCGTCTCGAAGGCGGGATGAAAGCGCAGCACGTGGCCGACCATGAAGACACGGCCATTATCGGCGGCCGCCTGCACCGAGCGTTCGGCATCGGCCACCGTCAGCGCGATCGGCTTCTCCACCAGCACGTCCTTGCCGCCGAGCACGGCGCGCACCGCCATGTCGGCATGGAACTGCGGCGGCAGCGCCATGACAATGGCGTCGACATCGTCGCGGGCAAACAGCGCCTCCGGCTCTATCGCCAGGCAATCCTGCTCGCTGGCAAAACCCTCCGCACGCGCGGGGTTGACGTCCGAAACCGCATGCAGCGCGCCGAGCGCCTTTAGGGTGCGGATGTGGTTGCTGCCCCAGTATCCGCAACCGAGGACTGCAATGCGCGGTTTCATCAATTCATGACCATGGCTTTCGTGGCCGAGACATAGCGACGTGCCTCGCTGAACTCAACCCCGGCCTGTGCGCCCAAATGTCTGCCCGGCAAAGCTTTAGGCGCCAGCAATATGCCGGCGCGGCAGCCACTTCGATGCTTGACAGGCTTGGCCTCGCAACCTTATATCCGCGCGACCTTGGCGAACGCGCCGATATGCCTGCCGATTTAAGCTGGATTTCGGGCCTTCGCCGCCTTGGCGGGGTAGCTCAGTTGGTTAGAGCACGGGAATCATAATCCTGGGGTCGGGGGTTCAAGTCCCTCTCCCGCTACCAAATTCCAAGAAAAATCAGATACATAGAGATGTACGGTGCCAGTCGTCTCATGTAGCGGGTCGCGCGATTTTGCAATTTTGACACCCGGTTTTGCAGCAGGGCGCTTCTCTCAAGACAGGGCGATCCGATAGCTGCGAGGGCCATGACGTTTCGGTGCTCTAGATTGCACTCCCGTACAAGCCTCGAGACAACATCCCATCGCAGCGGTGGCTCTCCTACGCTTTCTTCAGAAATTCCGTCCGCAGAACCAGATTGCCTTTGTGCATTCAGCCCGTTGAGGAGATCGGCGAGTTCCTCGGGATCGTGCTGGTTCATTCCAACGATGGTTCGGCTGCCCATCTCGGCGGGCCGCCCGGTACGAGCATCATTGACGGTCCAGGTGCCGGTCGGATCCTGAAAAGGCCTGTAGCCCGCGGCGGCTCCAATCGAGTGGCCGGCCGAGATAAGGCCCATCGCCGGCGCCATCACGCGCAATCCGAGACGGCTGGCGACAAGACTGGCAGTGACGGGAACGGCCGCATGGCTTTGGTTCGAGGCGCAGGGCGTATCGCCCGGTTTTCTACAGCCTCAAGACAGATGCGCCACGCATCACTAATTGAATGCGCCGCATTTTAATATATGCTGCAAGACGTAGAGATAATATCTCAAAGCTGATCAAAAAGGGGGATGCGACCGTGATAACTGCTCCACAGTTGCGTGCCGCGAGGGCGCTCCTTGGCATCGACCAGCGCAGGCTTGCCGAATTGTCCGGTCTTTCCGTGCCGACAATTCAACGCATGGAAGCCAGCGAGTCGATTATTCGGGGTAACGTCGATTCTCTCATGAAGCTGATCGGGGCACTTGACCTCGCCGGCGTGGAATTGATCGCTGAAGGCGCCTCCAGCCAAATCGGCGGGCGCGGCGTGCGACTGAAAGCGGATTTTGACCCCGCCAAAATCCTTGGCGGGGTCGATACGGATGCCAAACTCCCCGTGAGGAGCGTGGCGTGATTTCGGGGGCCGCGGTCCTCCTGTGGGGCGTCGCTGCGCTCCTGGGGACTGCGGTGCTTGCGATTGCGGAAAGCCGCAGATCCGACTCGGGAACACGCCTGATCTACGGCTTGACGCTAGGTATATCGGCGGCCGTGCTCATGGTTCTCGCGAGCCGCATCGCCGACAATCCCGTCACCCCGTCGACTGTGGTGTTGCCTCTTGGATTGCCATGGATTGGCGCTCATTTCCGTTTGGATGCGCTCTCGACTTTCTTCCTCATCGTCGTCAACTTCGGCGGCTCCATGGCCAGCCTTTATGGCCTCGGCTACGGCAGGCATGAGTCTGCGCCGCATCGGGTGCTGCCGTTCTTCCCGGCTTTCCTAGCCGGAATGAACCTTGTCGTGGTGGCCGACGACGCCTTCACTTTCCTGCTTTCTTGGGAATTCATGTCGCTCGCCTCCTGGGCGCTCGTCATGGCGCACCATCGCGAGCAGGACAATGCGCGGGCGGGCTACATCTATCTCGTGATGGCGAGCTTCGGCACACTCGCGCTGCTGCTTGCGTTCGGCCTGCTCGCCGGATCCGATGGAACCTACACATTCGACGCGATGCGAGCCGCCGACCCGACCCCGTTCGCCGCTGCTTTCGTCCTGGTTCTCATGCTGCTGGGCGCCGGCTCCAAGGCTGGACTCGTCCCGCTTCACGTTTGGCTGCCACTCGCTCATCCGGCCGCGCCAAGCCACGTCTCGGCTCTCATGAGCGGCGTGATGACCAAGGTCGCAGTCTATGGCTTCATACGCGTTATTTTCGATCTGCTCGGTGAGCCGGCATGGTGGTCGGGCGTTGCCGTGCTTTTCCTTGGCGGCCTGACGGCGGTTCTCGGCATCCTCTACGCGCTGATGGAAAAGGACCTGAAGCGACTGCTTGCCTATAGCACCATTGAAAACATCGGCGTCATCTTCGTAAGCCTTGGTCTCGCGCTCGCTTTCAAGGCGAACGCCATGCCATCGGCTGCAGCGCTGGCCCTCACCGCCGCGCTGTTCCACGTCCTCAACCATTCCTTTTTCAAGAGCCTGCTGTTTTTCGGCGCGGGCGCCGTTCTGACGGCAACCGGAGAGCGGGATATGGAGAAGCTGGGCGGTCTCATCCACCGCATGCCCTTTACAAGTTTTGCCTTTCTCGTCGGTTGCGTCGCGATCTCGGCACTTCCACCCTTCAACGGCTTCGTCTCCGAATGGCTGGCCTTTCAGGCCATATTGCAGAGCCCCGATCTGCCACAATGGGGACTGAAGGTCATGGTGCCCGCCGTTGGCGGTCTGCTGGCGCTGTCAGCGGCACTGGCCGCGGCCTGCTTTGTAAAGGCGTTCGGGATTACATTCCTCGGCCGGCCACGCTCGGCCGCGGTGGAACTGGCGCATGAGGTCGACCGCTACTCGCTGGCGGCATTGTTCATTCTCGCTGCCCTTTGTCTCCTGGCCGGCATTCTGCCCGGTCTTGTGATAGACGGCCTCTCATCGGTGACACTGCCACTGATCGGCAGTCGGATGCCTGTGCAGATGGCCCAGCCCTGGCTGTCTATCGTGCCGATTGCAGCGAGCCGCAGTTCCTACAACGGCCTGTTGGTGTTCCTGTTCATCGCCTTTTCCGCATCCGCTGCGGCATATGTGATCCATCGCTTTGCATCACATGCACTCCGTCGGGGTCCCGCCTGGGGTTGTGGCTTCCCGGATGTGGTCCCGAGCTCGCAGTACACGGCCGTCAGCTTCGCGCAGCCTATCCGCCGCGTCTTCGGCACGTTCGTATTCCGTGCAAGGGAAACCGTCGAAATGCCGGCACCTGGCGAGACCGGTCCGGCTCGTCTGAATGTCGAAATGCATGATGTGATCTGGGAGACGCTGTACCTGCCTATCGGCCGGGCCCTCGACTTTGCGACCGACCACCTCAACCATCTGCAGTTCCTGACGATCAGGCGCTACCTGACCCTCGTCTTTCTCTTTCTCATTGTCCTGCTCCTGGTGCTCGCACTATGGCCGTGATTCTCGAGTTGGCCGTTCAAGGCGCGCAGATGGCGCTGGTGCTTTTGCTGGCGCCGCTCCTGACCGGATTCGTGCGCAAGGTGAAGGCACGGCTCTTGCGCCGCCAGGGTCCTTCCCTGATCCAACCTTACCGCGATCTCTTGCGGCTGATGCGCAAGGAAGTCGTTCTGGCGGACAACGCATCCTGGCTGTTTCGCGTGACGCCCTATCTGATCTTTGCCACCACCTGGGTCGGCGCGGCGCTCATCCCGACATTCGCCGCCGGCCTTACATTCAGTTGGACCGCCGATCTCATAGCCATTGTCGCACTGCTGGGAAGCGCCCGGTTCTTCCTGGCGCTGGCAGGCATGGACGTCGGCACGAGCTTCGGCGGCATCGGCTCGAGCCGCGAGGTGATGATCGCTTCGCTGGCCGAACCCGCCATGCTGCTCATCGTGTTCAGCCTGGCGCTCGTCGCGGGTGCTACGCAACTCTCAACGGTCGCCGCCTTCATGGGGTCACCGGAGGTTGGCTTGCGGGTGTCGCTCGGGATGTCGCTCATCGCCCTCGTGATGGTGGCGATCGCCGAAAACGCCCGCATACCCGTGGACAACCCATCGACCCATCTGGAACTCACCATGGTTCATGAGGCGATGGTGCTGGAATATTCCGGTCGCCATCTGGCGATGATCGAGTTTGCCGCCTTCCTCAAGCTTCTGCTCTATGTGTCGCTGATTTCCTGCGTCTTCCTACCTTGGGGCCTGGCGAGCGCCGGGGCAGGACTGGAATCCCTTGCTCCGGGTGTCGTCGCCTATTTTGGCAAGCTTGCCGTATGTGGCGTTCTCCTCGCCGTGTTTGAGACTGCCATCGCCAAGATGCGCGTCTTCCGCGTCCCGGATTTCCTCGGGGCAGCGCTGATGCTGGCCCTGCTTGGCACGCTCCTGCTGTTCGTCTCGCGGAGCCTCTGATGAACGGCCTCACCTTCGACATCGCTCACCTGCTCGCCGGCGGCCTAGTGCTGGTCAGTTTCATGATGCTGTATCAGGATCGCCTCTTTGCTCTGATCAACGTTTTTGCGCTTCATGCAATCGTGCTGGCCCTGTCCGTAGCTTGGCAGGCATACATTCAGGACGCGCATCATCTCTACGTCACGGCGGCGATCGCCCTCGTCTTCAAGGCGATCGTCATTCCTGTCGGGCTTCATCGCATCATTCAGCGGCTCGGCATCCATCGTGACGTCGAGACCGCCGTCGGCATCGGTACGACGATGCTTGCGGGGATAGGCCTGGTGACCCTGTCCATGGTCCTGATGCTGCGCGTCACTCCCGAGGCTGATCCCCTCGCCCGCGAGGACCTGGCTTTCGCGCTGTCCATCATTTTGCTGGGGCTGCTGGTGATGGTCACCCGCCGCAACGCCGTCAGCCAAGTTGTCGGATTCATGTCGCTCGAGAACGGTCTGGTCCTCGCCGCCACGGGGGCCAAGGGCATGCCTCTGGTCGTCGAGATCAGTGTCGCCTTCTCGATCCTTATCGCCTTCATCGTCATCGGAGTCTTCCTGTTCCGCATCCGCGAGAGGTTCGACTCGGTGGATGTCGGCGCGCTCGACGACTACAGGGGAGAACACCGTTGACCGCGTTTTCCCTCGATGCGGTGGCCGCCATTTTGCTGATACCGGTCTTCGCGGCCGCACTTCTGGCGGCGCTGCCGAAATACCGGATATCGGCGGGCGTCAATGTCGCTGCGAGCTTGCTGACCTTGCTCGCCGCCCTGTCGCTTCTTGTCACCGACCGCCCGCAGCCTGGGCAGTATCTGCTCGTCGACGATCTCAATATCGTCTTCATCGTGCTCAACACATTCGTCGGCTTCACCACCAGCGTCTTCAGCGCTTCCTACATTGCCCACGAACTGGAGAGCGGGCGGCTGACAGTCCCGAACTTGCGGTTTTATCACGCAATGTACCAGGTCATGATGTTCGGCATGAACCTGGCGTTCGTGTCGAACAATATTGGCTTGATGTGGGTGGCGGTGGAGCTTGCCACACTGACCACCGTGCTCATGGTCGGCATCTACCGCACGCACGAAGCGCTGGAGGCAGCCTGGAAATATTTCATTCTGGGCAGCGTCGGCATCGCGCTCGCACTGTTCGGCACCATCCTCGTCTACATGGCTGCACAGCCGGTTGTTGGCGAGGGGACCAATGCGATGGTCTGGACGGTGCTCATCGCTCACGCCGCGCGCTTCGATCCGGCTCTGCTCAATGTCGCCTTCATCTTTCTGCTGCTCGGCTACGGGACAAAGGTCGGCCTTGCGCCCTTACATGCCTGGCTGCCAGACGCGCATGCTGAGGGTCCAACGCCGATTTCCGCAGTGCTGTCGGGCTTGCTGTTAAACGTCGCGCTCTATGCCGTGCTGCGCTTCAAGCTATTGCTCGCGGCAAGCCCGGAAGCGATCGCACCTGGGCCATTGATGATCACGATGGGACTGACGTCGCTTGTCTTCGCGGCCTTCATGCTCTACCGCCGCCGCGACATCAAACGCCTGTTCGCGTACTCCTCGATCGAGCACATGGGCATCATCGTGTTCGCCTTCGGCATAGGAGGCCCGCTCGCCAATTTTGCCGGGCTGCTGCACATGGTCATGCACAGCCTGACCAAGTCGGCGATCTTTTTCACGGTCGGCCACATTGCCCAGGTCAAGGGGACACAGAACATCGCCGAAATCCGGGGACTGACGGAAACACATCCTGCCCTTGGCTGGGCGCTCGTCATCGGCGTCGTTGCCATTGCCGGCCTCCCTCCGCTCGGTATCTTCATGAGCGAATTCCTGGTCGTGAGTTCGACATTTGCAAGACACCCTCTTTTGGCGATGCCGTTGGTTTTCGGGATTCTGCTCGCTTTCGGCGCCCTGCTGCTTCGACTGACCGGCGTCGCTTTCGGCGAACCGCGCGGCAGCACTGCACCCGCCGAGGCGTCCTACATTCCGATGTATTCCCACTTGGCGTTGGTGTTTGCCGCCGGCATCTATCTGCCGCCACCGCTGGTCACATGGTTCCAGCACGTCGCAAGTATCCTGGGGTGAGCAGAGGAGAGAAAGAGCATGCCCGGGCTGATCGACCTCATCCTTGCTGGCCAACGTGTCGAAAATCATTTCCCGTGGTCGCGCGCCGTGGTGACTCCGAAAAAATGGGGCTTTGCCGTCGAGCAACTGGCCGAGGGCCACTGGAGCTTGCTCGGCCTATGGGGTGAGCCAGGCGCCGTCCACATGGCACTTCTCGATGAAAGCGCCGGGGACATTGGCGTCGTCAGCCTGGAATGCCCCAGTGGCCGCTACCCATCGGTCGGCCGGCTGCATCCGCCCGCATTGCGCCTGGAACGTGCGGCCGCTGACCTGTTCGGGCTCCTACCACAAGGTGCGCCTGATACACGACAGTGGCTTGATCATGGCCACTGGGGTGTCAGCTATCCGTTGAGTACCCGCGTCCGGACGTCTGCTGCGACTGCCTTCCCGTACAGTTTCCTGCCTGCAGAGGGGGAGAGCCTGCATCAGATCCCGGTCGGGCCCGTGCATGCCGGCATCATCGAGCCGGGCCATTTCCGGTTCACGGCGAGCGGTGAAACGGTCGTCCGGCTGGAGCAGCGCCTCGGATACGCGCACAAAGGTATAGAAGGCCTGATGGCGGGGTCCGACATCGACCGTGCGGCCAAATTGGCGGGCAGAACCTCTGGCGACAGTACCGTGGCATACTCCCTCGCTTTTGCCCGCGCGGTCGAGGCGGCGCTGGGTGTCCAGGTTCCCCCACGCGCGGTCTGGCTGCGAGCGCTCATGGCCGAGTTGGAGCGCCTGGCCAATCATCTGGGCGACATCGGCGCTATCTGCAATGATGCCGCCTTCGCGCTCATGCATGCCCACTGTGGGGTGCTGCGTGAGCGCGTATTGCGGGCAAGCGATGCTGCCTTCGGTCATCGTTTGATGCGCGACTGCATCGTGCCCGGAGGCGTGGCAAGCTTCCTGAGCGATGAGGGCACGACAGCGCTCAGGTCCCTGATCGCAGAGATCAGGCAGCGGTTTCCCGCGCTGGTCGAGCTCTACGACAACACGGCGTCGCTGCAGGATCGGACTGTCGCGACTGGCCGGCTGAAGGTGGAACTCGCTCGTCAATATCGCGCCGGAGGCTACGTTGGCCGGGCCTCCGGTCGGGACTTCGATGCCCGACGCAATCTCGCTTATCCACCCTATGGCGAACTCGCCTTCGATGTACCTCTCCTCCAGGAAGGCGATGTGAACGCCCGTGTATGGATTCGTATCCACGAGGTCGAACAGAGCCTGTCCCTGATCGAACAAGTCCTGCGACAACTGCCAGACGGGCCGATCCGCGTCTATTTCGCGCAGACAAACCGATCGCATGAAGGCATGGCGCTCGTCGAAGGTTTCCGCGGCGACATTCTGGCCTGGCTGCGCATTGGCAAGGGCGGCTTGGTCGAGCGCTGTCACCTCCGTGATCCGTCATGGTTTCAATGGCCGCTCCTTGAAGCGGCGATCGAAGGAAACATCGTTGCCGACTTTCCGCTGTGCAACAAATCGTTCAACTGCTCTTATTCGGGCCATGATCTCTGAAGGCACGCTGTCATGCGCAAGCTTCTTTTTGAAAGCCTGATACGCCCCCCTCTCACCGAGCGTCCGCCGTTGGCAAGCAGCACGGCAGTCGACGAACTCGCACGCGCGCTCGATGGGGCTGCTCACAAACGATTGGGGCGAAGCCTGTCGATCCGGGCGGTCGATGCCGGTTCCTGCAACGGCTGCGAACTTGAGATGCACGCGCTGAACAACGCCTTCTATGACATCGAGCGTTTTGGGATCCGGTTCGTCGCATCACCGCGCCATGCCGATGTACTGCTCGTCACCGGGCCGGTCACAAAAAACATGCGCGAGGCATTGAAGCTGACCTACGACGCAACACCCAACCCAAAATGGGTGGTCGCACTGGGAGATTGCGCAGGCAATGGCGGCTGTTTCGCCGGCAGCTATGCGGTGGTGCGCGGAGTGTCCGAGGCCTTGCCTGTCGATCTGCACATTCCAGGTTGTCCGCCGCCGCCAATCGAAATTCTGAAAGGCCTGCTCGCCTTGCTTGAGGGCGTGAATTCCAAGACTGGTGCTGCCCGAAGGTGACTATGTAGAGGCTTTGCCAAGGTTGGCCTTGTCGCTGCATAGATCCAACCAATGCGTAGCCGTGAGTTTAAGGGCATCAGCCAACCTCTGTCCCAAAACTGGAAGGCGCTCGGCGGCGAGAACGGCTAAAACGCCTGCTTTTTCGCCGGCAGCCCAGCGCTTTCGATCGAAGGGGAACCCGTTCCCTAGTCCGAAATGGTTACTTGCGCTGCAGCTAATGTAGTTACAATCTTGTGCAGTCGGAAGCTGCATGGGCCGGCCAGGCGCGAATACCGCCTTCGCCGGCGTCTCAAAGCAGCCGACCACACGTTTGCGGTGCTCTAAGGGGGAATCAATGAGATTGACGATTGTTTGCGCGGCAATTGTGATGGCCGTATCCACCGCCGCCGTTGCGCACGAGAAAAAGAGAGTGGTCAGTACAGAAGTAACGTCGGCCTGCGCCGACCTGTCGGGCAGCACGATCAAGAAAAACAGGGAAACAAAATTGGATAGCAGTTCAACCGGAACTGTCTCCAACGCGATTTCGAAAGACAAATCGGAGCCGCGCCTGGGATATGAAACGGTCAATCCTGCAATCATATCGATCTATTAGCTGAGGAAATAGCAGGCAGGTCTATCGGCGCTCAGGCTTCGGGAGCAGGGCATGGACCGACTCGCGGCCATTGCCTACGGAACATATTCAAGATCGATCAAGTCGGACGCCGCCGCGAAATCAGCCGTTAATCGCTTGGTGGCGGCGCTCGGCCTCATTGCGCATGCCTGCGCTCAATGTTTGATGCGGTCACGCATTGCGTACCAAAGCATGCCGAGCACATAGAGCGGGCCGCGCAGCGCCGTGCCGCCGGGGAACGGCAGCGGGCTTAGGGTCGAAAACAGATCGAGCCGCGAAGCATCACCGGTGATCGCCTCAGCGAGCAGCTTGCCCGACAGCGTCGACAGGATCACCCCCTTGCCCGAATAGCCATGCGCAAAATAGACGTCGCCATAGCGACCGACATGCGGCAGGCGCGATGTCGTCACCTGGCATTTGCATCGAAATCGCAGCCGAATGCAGCCATATCGGGCGTGGCGCTGTAGCCGAAGGCTGTGAGGTCGGAATCAGAAAGGCCACCTGCGCTCAACGGCCATTCGCTCGGCGGACCCGCCAGATGACATTACCGACGTCGTCGGCGACGAGCAGTGCGCCAGTCTGATCGATAGCGACGCCGACCGGCCGGCCCATCGCCTCGCCATTACGCCCGATGAAGCCAGTGAGCACATCTTCCGGAGGACCGCTCGGTTTGCCACCATGGAACGGCACGAAGATGACCTTGTAGCCGCTGTGCACGCTTCTATTCCACGAGCCGTGCTGGCCGACGAAGGCGCCGTTGCCGTAGGCCGAACCGAGCCGCGCGCCTTTGGAGAAGGTCAGTCCCAGCGAGGCGGTATGAGAGCCCAGGGCGTAATCGGGCTTGATCGCTGCCGCCACGAGATCGGGGCGCTGCGGCTTGGCACGTTCGTCGACGTTCTGTCCGTAGTAGCTGTAGGGCCAGCCGTAGAAAGCGCCGTCACGAACCGAGGTCATGTAATCCGGCACAAGGTCGTCGCCGATCTCGTCACGCTCGTTCACGGCGACCCAAAGCTGGCCAGTCTCAGGATTCCAGGAGAGCCCGTTCGGGTTGCGCAGGCCCGAGGCGAAGACCCGAGTGCGGCGGGTAGACCGATCCACTTCAAGGACAGCAGCGCGGTTCTTCTCCGCGGCTATGCCGTTTTCTCCAACGTTGCTGTTGGAACCAACGGTGACATAGAGCTTGCGTCCATCCGGAGTTGCGATCACGTCCTTGGTCCAATGATGGTTGAGGTCCCCGGCCGGCAAGTCGATGATCTTTTCCGGCGACGTGCTGACTCGGGTCTGGCCATTGGAGTAGGGGAAAGCGACGAGCGCGTCGGTATTCGCGACAAAGAGTTTGCCTTTGGACAGCGTCATGCCGAAGGGCGAATTGAGGCCTTCCGCGAACGTCGTGCGCACATCCGCAATGCCGTCGCCATCGGTGTCGCGCAGGAGCGTGATGCGGTTGGCGCTTTTGGTCGCGGCGCCAGCCCGCTTCATAGCTAGGTCCATGAAGACCTTTCTAAGACTGAAGCCTTCGTCATGCTTGGCAGGGGCATTGGTTTCAGCAACCAGCACATCGCCGTTCGGAAGCACATGTAGCCAGCGCGGATGGTCGAGGCCGGTGGCGAAGGCGTTCACTGTCAGCCCCTTCGCCGGGGTCGGCATACCTTCTTTCTGCCAGCCTTTCGCCTCGGCGATGTTAACAGTCGGGATCAGCGTCGGTCTTGGTTTCGGTAAAGTGGGGTTGGGGCCATAGCCGGATATTGCCCCGGTTTTTTGCGCCGGAATGCCAGCGCAGCTTGCCATGACGGTGCCCAACACCGCTACGAGTACGCTTCCTGGGAAGCCGGCATGCATCGGACGTCCTCCGCATGGATTTGTGTCGCGCTCTTTGTGCAAACGGAAGTCAGTGGCTTATTCTTCCAATTGCTTCGAAACAGCGGCGCTCGTAATCCGAGGGCCAGGAATTCGCGACAGATCTGCGCTCGGTAGAAATATGGCGCGAGAAGATTGTGGCAACCGCGCGAATATCTGTCGCGCAATATAAATCTCACATTTGTATCGCGCGAAATCGGTACGGCTTGCGCTTTTCGGTATCGAGTTGCTCATGGGCCAACATGCGTTCGAATGGAAGGAGACCGTGAACGGCGGGACCCACAATGACCCACCGATTGCACCAGCTGGTGAAACAGCTGTTGTTGCTGCTTAGCAAGACGCCGCAAATCTGCTAAAGTCTGCGGTGGGAGGAGACGGATATCCAATCGCTGCCGATAGCACATCCAAGTGTAGCGAAGGCGACACCCGGCGCATCACTTCCGCTCGCCTATTCCCTCGCGACGCTCTGCTGGCTCCTGTCGGCCGGCGTCTATATCGCCGCCAAGTGGGTTGCCCCCGAGATGCCGCCTTGGGCGCTCTGCTTCTGGCGGCTGACGCTCGCGTGCGCGATCCTGCTGCCTATCGTCCATCGTCATCACGGGGCGATGCTCGTGCTGATCCAATCCCGGGTGATCGAGGTGCTGGTCATCGGCACTATCGGGCTAACCTTGTGTCAGGGCATGATCTACACGGGCCTCAACTACACCAACGCGACAACCGCCGGCATCATCATGGCGCTGTCGCCGATCATGACCATGGTGCTTGCCCGCTTCGTGCTCGGCGAGCCCCTCGGTATCTGGAAAGCGCTTGGAGCGCTGGTCGCTCTGGCCGGGATGGTGGTGATCGTGGCGCGCGGCGACCTTGCCGCGCTGATGCAGCTGCAGTTCAATCCCGGCGAGTTGTGGATCGTCGGCAGCGCGTTTTGTTGGGGCCTCTACACCGTGCTGCTGCGTCGCGCCAAATTCGCTATCGAGCTTCTGCCGATGGTGGTCCTGCTGCTGGGAGCCGGCGCGCTGGCCGCACTGCCCTTCTATCTCTGGGAATTGTTTTCCGGGGATCGTTCGGCGCTGCATGCGAACGGCCTTCTGGCTCTCGCCTATGTTGCCGGCCCCGGCGGCGCTCTGATGTACTATCTCTACAACCGTAGCGTCGAGACGCTTGGTGCGGGGCGCGCCAGCATGCTGCTCTATCTCCAGACCGCCTTCGTCGCCGTTCTCGCTTATCTGGTCCTTGGCGAAAGCTTGCACGACTACGATCTCGCCGGCGCCGCCTTTATCATCGCCGGCCTGCTGCTCGCCACCGCGATCAAGCCGAGGCAGCGCACGGTGCGTGTCGCGTACGCAAACATCAGTTCCGCTGCTTCGGCGAGCAGCTCGCAAAATCAGAGCGCCACCCGAAGCAAGCCGGGTCACTGAAGCCGGCTGTTGTGGCGCAGCACGAGGCCGACCGCGCCGAGCAATGCATCGTTCTCCGTGTGCTTGCCAACGATTATCCGCGTGCGCAGCGCAGGCGCCACATCGCGGGACTTGATGAGCGTGTGGCGTTCATATGATGCGATCAGTGGCGCCAGGAGAATGTCGCCCGCCAAGGCCATGCGGCCGCTGATGATGATGAGCGGCGGATTGAGAACCGAACCGATCAGGCCAAGGCCACGGCCGGCGAACTCGGCGGTGTCCTCGATCATCCGCAGCGCCCTCACGTCGCCCTCCTCGGCCATCATGATCACGTCGTCCATCGTGACCGGCCGCCGCACGATGCGCGAAATCTGCTCGAGCGGTCCGGCAAAGCTGGCATAGAGCTCCAGGCATCCTCGATTGCCGCACCGGCAAAGGTCGCCGCCGGGATCGATGCTAATGTGCCCGAATTCGCCGGCGCCGCCGGCGATGCCGCTCACCAGCCGACCGTGCTGGACAATGGCCCCGCCGACGCCCAGATCGACCTTGAACAGCACGAAATCGTCCTGGCCGACGGCAGCACCCCACATCAGCTCGGCAATGGCCGAGCAGTTGCTCTCATTGTCGGCGAAGATCGGCTGTTCAAGGACCGGCCCGAACACATCGCGGATGTTGACCCCGGCCCAGGTCGGAACGATACTCGCGCGCAGCACCACTCCTTCGCGGCTGACTGGGCCCGAGACGGAGACCCCAACCCCCAGGAGCCCCGCCATCGGCAGACCGTTCTCTTCGTAGCATCGGGCAATTACTGACTTGGCGAGCTGGGCCGCCTGTTGCGGCTGGTAGTCCAGACCCATGGGGATAGTTTGTTCGGCAACGAAAGAATGCGAGACGTCAGCGACGACACACCGCATCTCGTCGAGGCCCAGATGGATGCCGACGCAGGTGCCCGCAGCGGGATTGAGCGTCAATGTCGTGGCAGGCCTGCCGATACCCCTCGCCGCGTCATGATGGGCCGAGGATTCGATCACCATCCCAGATTTTCTCAAGCCGTTGAGCGCGGTTGAAACCGTCGACCGCGCCAAACCGGTAATGCGGGTAATTTGCGACGCAGAAAGCACGCCGCGCTCGCGCAAGCATCGGACGATCAGGCTCTCCGGCGACGCGGACGGCCTGTCGATCAGCCAATTTCTAAGCGAAGGTTTGTTCATGATGGGCACAAAGCACGTTGACTGATAGCCCAAATATGTCATCTTGGAAAGAACGGAGATTACTGAATCTCGCCGGCCACGACCTCAAATCGCGGGCCACAAGCGGTCGATACGAACCGTGCATCACATATGGGAGTGAAACGATGAAATACCTGAGGACGGCCTTTGCGGCCGCTACCGCCTTCACCTTGATTACCGGAACAGCCCTCGCGGAGCCGAAGACCAACCTCTTGCATCAATGGGCCACCGGATCGGACGCCCAGGCTATCGCCAAGCTCGGCGAGATGTTTACCGCCAAGGGTGGCACCTGGCAGCAGACCTCCATCGCAGGCCATACGGCCAATACCCTGGCCAAACTGCGTGCTGATGTGATCGCCGGCAACGCACCTCCCGCTGTGCAGCTCAAAGGCCCCGAGATCGCCGAATGGAACGAGACGGGCATGACAGCCAATCTCGACGACCTGGCGAAGGCGGAAAATTGGGAGAAGGTCGTCGCTCCCGAATTGCTGCCGGTGATGAAGCCGACCGGGAATTGGGTGGCCGCGCCGATGAACATCCACCGCATCAACTGGCTGTGGGCATCGCCGAAGGTCATGAAGGACGCGGGCGTCACCGAGATGCCGAAGACATGGGCGGAATTCAACGCCGCCTGCGACAAGATCGTGGCCAGCGGCAAGATCTGCATTTCGCACTCGACCGCCGACTGGACCGACTCGACCGTCTTCGAAGTGGTCGTGTACGGTCAGGACCTCGATCTCTACAAGAAAGCTTTCGTCGAGGGCGACGTCGATGCCATGCGCAGCGACGGCATGGTCAAGGCCTTCGAGCAGTTTCGCACCATGACCTCGAAGTACATGGACCCCGGCATGAACGGGCGTGACTGGGATACCATGTCGCATCTCGTCGGCCGCGGCGAGGCCGCCTTCCACATCATGGGCGACTGGACGATCGGCCTGCTGACGGCCGGCGGCTTCAAGGAGGGCACCGACTATGTCTGCGCCCAGGCGCCGACCGATTGGGGCAAGCCCGGTTTCATCTTGAATTCAGACTCGGTCGTGTTCTTCAAGCAGAAGGATCCGGACTATATCGAGGGACAGAAGCTGCTTGCCAGCATCATCCTGTCGCCCGAATTCCAGACCATTTTCAATCAGACCAAAGGGTCCATTCCGGCCCGCCTCGACGTCGATCTTTCGAACGGCTTCAATCCCTGCCAGCAGCTCTCGCAAAAGGATCTGCAAGCCTCGATCGCCGCCGGCACGCTCGTGCGTTCGATGGCGCACAACATGACGGTTCCGCAAAAGGTCCGCGGCGCAATAATGGATAGCATCACGGAGTTTGTAGCAACGCCGGATATGAGTGCGCAGGACGCGGCCAATGCGATGGCGGATGCGGCCGAAGCGCAGAAGTGACGCTGCCGATGATGGCCGGGGGCGAAGCTCCCGGCCAGACCTCGCCGGAGCAGCCCGATGTCCACCCATGATCTGATTGTACCAGCCGCAGCTGCCGCGGCCCCTCCGTGGCGCGAGCGCCTGGGCACGATGGTGCCCATTCTGGTGCTGGCGCCGTCGATAGCGGCGAGTTTCATCTATGTTTTCGTCTTCACGCTCTGGACGCTCTACATCTCGCTGTCCAATTCGTCGCTGTTGCCGACCTATGGGTTCGTCGGCCTGGACAATTACGCTTCGCTCTGGGCAAACCGGCGCTGGAACATCGCCTATACCAATCTCTTCCTGTTCAGCGGCTTCTATATCGTTGGCTCGATGGCCGTTGGCCTGCTGCTCGCGATCGCGATCGACCAGCGCGTCCGCGGCGAGGCGGTTTGGCGCACCATCTTTCTCTACCCGTTGGCGGTGTCCTTCATCGTCACCGGTACGGTGTGGAGTTGGCTCTATAATCCTGTCGACGGTATCCAGGCCTTCGTTCGCGGGCTTGGCTGGACCGACTTCAGCTTCGCCCTGACGGCCAACCGCAACACTGCGATCTATGCGGTGATCATAACCGGTATCTGGCAGTCGTCCGGCTTCGCAATGGCACTTTTCCTGGCCGGTCTGCGGTCGGTCGATCCGGATCTCGTCAAAGCCGCGCAAATCGACGGCGCGTCGGTTTTCCGGACCTATCGGAGGGTCATCCTGCCAACCATCGCTCCGATATTCCTGGCGGTGGCGGTCATTCAGATACAATTCGCCATCAAGACCTTCGACCTGGTGGCGGCGTTGACGCGAGGCGGCCCAGGTGTGTCCACCACCTTCCCCGCCATCTATGTCTACGACCTGATGTTCCAGCGCGGCCAAATCGGCGAGGGTGCCGCCGCGGCGATGATGATGCTCGCGGCGGTCGCGGTGGTGCTGGTGCCGTACTCCTTGTGGATCGTCTGGCGCCGGCGGGCGGAGGGCCGCAATGGCTGAAATTGCCCCTAATGCCCGTTTTGATCCGGAAGAAGCCGCTGCCACGCGCCGGCATTTCTGGAGTCGCTTCCTTGTCTATGCCGTGCTGACGCTTTTCGCGGTCGTCTATCTCGTGCCATTGCTGGTGGTGATCTTCAACTCATTGCGCGAGCAGTCGGAGATTGCCCGCAACGGCCTCATCTCCGTACCGCGCAGCTTCCGGTTCGATGCGTGGGCGCAGGCCTGGGGATCCTACTGCGTCAGCGGTACCTGCGAGGGCATGAAGCGCAATTTCTTCAACTCGCTGGCGATGACGATCCCCGCCACCATCATCTCGACCATTCTCGGCGCCATGAACGGCTACATCCTCTCCAAATGGCGCTTCAGGGGTTCCGAACTGATCTTCAATCTGATGCTGCTCGGCGTATTCATGCCCGGCCAGATTTCGTTGATGCCGTGGGCGTTCCTGCTCGGCAAGCTCGGCCTGACCAATTCCACATACGGGCTGGTGTTGATCCACGTCGTCCAGGGCATCTCGTTCACCACCCTGTTCTGCCGCAATTTCTACGTCAGCATACCGGACGACCTGATCAAGGCGGCACGCATCGACGGCGCCGGCTTCTGGCGGATCTTCCGCAAGATCATCCTGCCCCTGTCGCCGCCGATTCTGATTGTCACCGTCATCTGGCAGTTCACCGGCATCTGGAACGAGTATTTGTTCGGCGTCGTCTTCACATCGGGCCAGCAGCAGCCGATTACGGCGGCGTTGGTCGCGCTCACGGCCGGCGGCACGACCGCGCGTGCTTACGATGTGATGAGCGCAGCCGTGCTGATCGGCGCGTTGCCTCCGCTGCTGATCTATCTGTTTGGTGGAAAATACTTCGTGCGCGGCCTCACCCAGGGCGCCATAAAATGAGGCGTCGCCGATGTCCGCGTTGATGATCCGCAACCTTCACAAGAGCTACGGCTCGCTCGAGATTCTTGCCGGCATCGATCTCGAGGCTAAGACCGGAGAATTCGTCGCCCTTGTCGGCCCGTCGGGTTGCGGCAAGTCAACCTTGCTCGCCATGATCGCCGGACTGGAAACCGTCACGTCGGGCGAGATATGGATCGGCGACCGGCTGGTGAACTCGGTGCAACCCAAGGACCGCGATATTGCGATGGTGTTCCAGTCATACGCCCTCTATCCCACCATGACGGTGCGCCAGAACATCACCTTCGGCATGGAGAGCCGCGGCGTGCCAAAAGCGGCGCAGGCGGAAGCTGTCCAGCGGGTTGCCGCACTCCTGCAGATCGAACAGCTGCTTAAACGCAAGCCCGGCCAGCTCTCGGGGGGCCAGCGGCAGCGCGTTGCGATGGGGCGTGCCCTCGTGCGCGACCCGAAGCTGTTTTTGTTCGACGAGCCCTTGTCCAACCTCGACGCCAAGCTGCGCGTCGACATGCGTACCGAAATCAAGAAGCTTCACCATCGCGTCGGCAAGACCACGGTGTATGTCACCCACGATCAGGTCGAGGCGATGACGCTTGCATCCCGCATTGCGGTGATGAACCAGGGCTCGGTACAGCAGTTCGACACGCCGAAGCGGATCTACGACCGGCCGACCAACATGTTCGTTGCCGGTTTCATGGGATCGCCGGCGATGAATTTCATTCCCGCCCGGCTTACGGGCTCGACCAGCATCTCGGTACGCGCCGCTGACGGCAGCGACGCCAGCCTCGCCCTTGCCGCGCCGATGCCCGCCGGTGCGCCACAGGACGTCGTGCTCGGTATCCGGCCGGAACACATCTACCGTTTCACGACCGATCTGAAGTCGCGCAAACCTGCTGTGGCGTCCATGCAGGCGCCGGTCGAATTGGTCGAGCCTACCGGGGCCGAGACGCTTGCCGTGCTCAGGCTGGGTGACCTGGAGATCACCGGCCGTTTCGAGCCGGATGACGCTCCCGTCATGGGCGAGACGATAACGCTCGGCATCGACATGTCGCGTGCCTGTCTGTTCGATCCAACAACCAAGGCGCTTCTGTAGTTTGATGTCCGTACAATTCGCGACTTATCCGAGCTTGACCGATCGGGTCGTGCTGATCTCCGGCGGCGCCTCCGGCATTGGCGCCGATATGGTCCGCGCCTTCGTGGCGAACGGCGCCCGGATAGCCTTTCTCGATGTGCAGGACGAACCAGCGGAGGCGTTGGTGCGCGAGCTCGCTGGTGCCGCCGGGCAGGCTCCGTTATATCTCCATTGCGATGTGACCGACGTCGATGCGCTAAAGGCGTCGGTAGCAGGCGTGCGCGCGCGGCTTGGTCCGGTCGCCGTCCTGGTGAATAACGCAGCCAATGATCAGCGCCATCCCATCGACGCGGTAACGGCCGACTATTGGGACCGCAGCTTCGACGTCAATCTGAGGCATCACTTCTTCGCCGCGCAGGCAGTGCATCCGCATATGAAGGAACTCGGCTTCGGCTCGATCATAAACTTCTCCTCCATTGCCTGGCGGTTCGGAGCGGACCAGATGGTGGCCTATGCCACCGCCAAGGGGGCCGTGGTGGCGCTGACGCGTGCGTTGGCGCGGTCGTTCGGACCGGATAACATCCGCGTCAATGCGATCGAACCCGGCGCCGTCATGACCGAGCGGCAGCGCGAGCTGTGGTTCAAGACGCAGGAGGCAGTCGACCAGACGGTGCAGCGGCAATTGATTCGCCGCGTCCTGCTGGGCGAGGAGATTGCACGCACCGTGCTCTTCCTGGCGGCCGACGACAGCCGCATGATCACCAAACAGTCCATAACCGTCGATGCCGGTCTGCGCTAGTGACGCCTCTCCGCTCTCCATTGGAACCGCCAAGCTGATGTTTCGTCTCGGCCTCAACCCTTACGGACTGACCTACTATCTCGGCCTGCAGGGCCGCGGCACGCCGCGGCACAATCCGGACGGCGTGGGGCTGGAAGGCTTCATCACGCTGGCGCAGGAACTGGGCGCACGCACGCTCGAGATCTACGAACCCTGGTTGACCGACTTGACTGACGCCGAAATCGTCGCCCTGCGCAGGCGTCTTGCCGCGCTGGACATCGTCCCGGTGGTGAGCGGCGGACTTCTAGTGGCAGGTCCGCTGGACAACGCCTTTCGGGCTGCGCGCCTGCTCGAGGCGACGACGATCCGTATCGCACTGACGCCTGTCCTGTGCGGCGACCGCAATGCGTGGGGTCCGAAATGGAGCGAGTTCAACGCAACGATTCGCGCTGCCTTGACGGAATGGGGGCCGCGTGCGGCGGCCGAGGGACGCGTGCTCGGCATCGAGAACCATCAGGACTTCGGCAGCGACGAACTGGTTGCGTTCTGCGAACTCGGCGGGCCGGGTGTCGGCATCACCTACGACACCGGCAACACCTTTCCTGTCGGCGAGGCGCCGCTTGCCTTCACGCGCCGGATCGCGCCCCATGTCCGCCACGTTCACCTCAAGGACTATCGCGTCCAGTTCACGGATGAGGGCTACCGCCTGGTCCGCTGCGCGATCGGCGACGGCGCCGCGCCTTTCGCCGAACTGGCAGCCATCCTTGGCGAGCACCACGACACGCTGACGGCGGTGCTTGAGCCCGGCGCGCTGGAGGCCCGTCACGTTCGCTGTCTCACCGACGACTGGTGGAACGGATATGCGCCGAAGACCGCCCGCGAATTCGCGGCCTGCCTGAGTGCTGCGCGCCTGAACCGCCTTGCGGACGACGCCGACTACCGCACGCCATGGGAGCGCGATGATGACGGTGCGCTCGTTTCGTACGAGCTCGACATGATCCGGCGCAGCGCCGCCAACATGATGAAATTCGATTTCATTGCAATGGAGAAATCAGCATGACTGCCCGAGAACTCAGCGGCCTGACCGCCTTCGTCACCGGCTCGGGACGCGGCCTCGGCCGCGTGATGGCCGACCGCTTGGCCGAACTTGGCGCAAACGTCGCGGTCCACGACCTCGATTGGGCCCGGCCATCTCAATATGGCGAATTCGCGGACCTCGGCGACTCTGCCAGGGGCTTGGAGAAGCATGGGACGCGCATCACCGCGGTCACCGGCAACATCGGCGACAAGCAAGCTGTCGCGGAAATGAAGAGGAAGATCGAGGCGGAGCTCGGCGACGTGCACGTCTTGGTAAACTGCGCCGGCGGCGACATCGGCGCCAAGGGCGTCAAGCCCAATCCCAACAACGCACTGGACATCGACTACGAAGACATCAAGGTTCTAACCGAGAACAACCTCATCGGCACGATGCTGGTCTGCCAGGCGTTCGTTCCGCCGATGGTCAAGCGTGGCTCAGGCTCGGTGATCAACATCGCCTCGGCGGCAGCGCATATCGGATGCTCGCCCGAGGTGGTCTACTCGACGCTCAAGGCGGCTGTCGTCCATTATACGCGCTGCCTCGCCAAGGAACTGATCGACGATGGCGTACGCGTCAATGCGGTGAGCCCCGGCGCCACCAAGACGGCACGGTTCCAGGCGAGCCGTGTGGTCGATCCGCAGCGCATGGATTCGAGCAAGAAATCGCTGAACCGGTATGCGGAGCCTGAAGAGATCGCCGAAGCGGTGGCCTTCCTCGCCGGTCCGCGCGCGCGCTTCATCAACGGGCAGGTAATCCGCGTCGATGGCGGTTTCACGATCTTTCCAGGTTAGGCCGCGATCGTCCATACCGGGTACCGGAAGCAACTTCGCCATCGCGCGCTGTAGATAGCTCCGCCCGAGTTCGGCCAGAACTATGCACTGCATTACAGTCGGAGCTTGACAAAAACTGCGGTATAGCGGGTATATTAATCGAATAATATGACGCCAGCCATTGTGAGGAAGGCGGGTGGCAAACCAGGGAGGAGACCAAGATGAGCCGCTACAAGTCAGTCGGATTCCTGCACGGCATGGTTTTGGGCGTGGCCCTGACGACCGCGACTGCGGCCCATGCCGAGACCTTGACGCTCTATTGGAACGCCGGCCACGCCTATCAAGCTTATGCCGATGCAATAGCGAAGTTCGAGGCCGATCATACCGGATGGTCGGTGCAGTGGGAGAAATTCCAGTGGCCGGATATGCGCACCAAGCTGGTGGCGGATTTTGCGGCGAAGAACGCGCCCGATCTCGTCGCCGAACCCGGCGGCTGGGTGCAGGAATTTGGCCAGCGGAATCTGCTGCGGCCGCTGAACGACTTCATCCAACAAGACGGCAAGGCGATCGGCTATCCCGACGACTGGCAAGCCTATTCCGTCGAGCGCAACAAACTCGGCGACCAGTACTATGGCGTCCAGATCCACCTCACCTGCGCCACCCTCGTGTACAACGTCGATATGCTTAAGCAGGCGGGCTTCGACGCGCCGCCTGCGACCTGGGAGGAGTTCCTGAAGGTTGCCAAGGCGACGACGACCGGCGCCCGCTTCGGCTTCGCTCCCAACCCCAGCATCGGATATTATTCGTCGTGGCTACTGCAGAACGGCGTAAGCTATTACGATCCCAAGACAAACAAGGTCAATCTCGACAGTCCTGAGGCGATCGAAGCGATCCAGTTCCTCGCCGACCTGATCCACAAGGAAAAAGCAGCGACCAAGCCGGCGGCGGGTGCTGACTATGAGGGTCCGCAAAAGCTGTTCACGGCCAACCGGGTCGCAATGATCATAACCGGTCCGTGGGACGTGAAGCCGATCCGCTCGGGCAACCCGAAGCTCAACTGGGCGGTTGCGCCATCACTCAAGCACAAGGTGCAGGCGACGTTCGCGGGCGGCGTCAGCGTGATGATCCCTAAGGACGCCAAGCACCCGAAGGAGGCCTGGGAGTTGTTGAAGCGGCTCGTCGCGCTCGACACGGAACTGGCGGCTACCAAGGAAGCGGGCATGACGATGCCGCGCAAATCCTGGGCCGAAAACGCCGAGGTTCAGGCCGATCCGGTCATCGGCAGCTTCAGCAAATGCCTGCCTTACGCGCAAGACGTCACCGCCGAGCTGCGCCTCACCGGCAAGCACGCGCGAATCGAGAAGCTTCTGCAAAGTGCGCTCGAGGATATCATCTACAATCAGAAGCCAGCAGCCGAGATTATGCCGAAATTCGCGGCCGAGGCCAACGTCATCCTGGCCAACAACTAGGCCGATGTTTATCAGCGGCAGCACCGATACGGCCGATACGGACATTCGCGTCGGCGCGATGCCGACCCGGCGAGCTGCCCGCTTCAGCCGGCGCACCAGACAAACGCTTCTCGCTTACCTGCTGCTGTCGCCAGCAATCCTCTATTTCTCGGTCTATTTCTTCTATCCGATAGGACTGGAGTTTTGGGCGAGCCTGTACAGCGGCCAGCCGCTGATCGGCGAGAGCCGATTCGCCGGACTGGACAACTACGTTGCTGCCCTCGGCGACGCGCGCGTTCGGCAGTCGCTCTTCGTGACGCTGGCCTTCGCGATAGGCGTCACCGCGGCCAGCATCGCCATTGGCCTCGGACTGGCGGTCGTGCTCAACCGGCCGATCCCGGGGCGCACTCTGATCCGCGCAATCATCTTCTTTCCCTACATCACCTCCTTCGTGATCGTCGCGTTGATGTGGCAGGCAATTCTCGATCCCTACACTGGCATCTTGAACAGCTTCCTTGCCGAGCTTGGGCTGCCGACCCAGAATTGGCTCGGCGACACCTCGACCGCGCTGCCGACCCTCATCGCCATCACGGTGTGGAAGGATGTCGGCTATGCCATGCTGATCTACCTCTCCGCGTTGCAGTCGATCCCGTCCGACTTCTACGATGCCGCATCCATCGACGGCGCCACGCCGACGCAGCAATTCCGCTATCTGACCTGGCCGTTGTTGACGCCGACCACGCTGTTCATCGCGGTCGTCAGCACGATCAGCCAGCTACAGGAGCTGGCGCCGGCCTACCTGATAACCAAGGGCGGACCGGCCGACGCGACGCGGTTCTTCAGCCTGCACGTGTTCGAGGCAGCCTTCTTCGAGCTCAACATCGGCTACGCCTCGGCGCTGTCTTTCCTGATGTTCCTGCTGATCCTGGCCATCACCTTCGTTCAGTTCCGCCTGCTCAACCGCGAAACCACCTATTGAGATTGGCATGACATTCGCAAAAACGCTCCCGTCCTACCTACTGCTGCTCTTCTGCGTGGCGCTGTCGATCTTTCCGTTCCTTTACATGCTTTCGCTGTCGCTGCAGAGCGATGCCGACGTCTTCAGCGGCATTCCGATTCTGATCCCCGAGACGTGGCAATTCACGAATTACATCGACATCTGGCAAAAGGCGCCGTTCGCGCGTTTCACGCTCAACAGCTTCATCATCGCCGGCGGGATTACCTTCCTCCATCTGATCTTCGATCCGTTGATCGGCTACGTCTTCGCGAAAATGGAATTCGCCGGTAAGCGCGTCATGTTTGTCGCGGTGCTGTCGACGCTGATGATCCCATTCTTCATCCGCATGATCCCGCTCTATGTGCTCACCGCGCGGATGGGATGGCTCAACACCTATCGGGGCCTTATCCTTCCATTCGCCATGAGCGCCTACGGAATCTTCCTGATGCGGCAGTTCATCCGTCCGATTCCCGACGAGTTGCTTGACGCTGCACGGATGGACGGCTGCTCGGAACTCGGCCTTTACTGGCGCATCGTGCTGCCGCAGGTCCGTCCGGCACTGGCGACGCTGGCCCTCCTCACCTTCGTGTTCCAGTGGAACGAATTCCTCTGGCCGCTGGTCGCCGTCAACACCACCGAAATGCGGCCGATCACGACGGGACTGACGCTTTTCAACCAGGAATTCTTCACCCAGTGGAACCTGACGGCGACGGGCGGGATCATTCTCTTCATCCCGAGCCTGCTGCTGTTCCTCTTCACGCAGCGCTACTTCGTCCGCAGCGTGATGCTGGCAGGCATGAAATGACCATTCGGAGTTATTGCATCCCATGACGTCTCGCCGACCGAACGTGATCGTCTTCTTCACCGACCAGCAGCGTTGGGACACCGTTGGCGTCCATGGCAATCCGCTCGAGCTTACGCCAAATTTCGATCGCCTCGCCGGGACCGGCACGTTCGTGGCGAATTCGTTTACCTGCCAGCCCGTTTGCGGCCCCGCCCGCTCCGTCTTCCAGACGGGGCGGTACCCGACCATCACCGGCTGCTACCGCAACGACATCCCACTGCCGAAGAGCGAGCGCACGCTCGCGCACCATTTCGCCGCAGCAGGTTATGACACCGCCTATATCGGCAAATGGCACCTGGGGTCCGCCGAGCCGGTCACCCAGGAAGAACGCGGCGGCTATCGCTACTGGCTGGCCTCCAACATCCTGGAGTTCACTTCCGGCCCCTTCGACACCGTCGTCCACGACAATGACGGCAAGGCGGTGAAGCTGCCGGGATACCGCGTCGATGCCCTCACCGACGCTGCAATCCGCTATGTCGCATCGAGGGAAGACGAGCCGTTCTTCCTATTCCTGTCCTTCCTCGAGCCGCATCACCAGAACCAGACGGACAACTACCCTGCCCCGCTCGGATACGAGGACAGGATCCGCAAGAAGCTCGCCATTCCCGGCGATCTCGCCGCACTTGGCGGCACGACAGCGGAACATTTCCCCGGCTATCTGGGCATGGTCGCACGCCTCGACGAGGCGTTTGGACGGCTGGTCGAGGCGCTCTACAGCCTTGGCCGGCTTGACGACACGATCATCCTCTTCACCTCCGACCATGGCTGTCACTTCAAGACCCGCAACAACGAATACAAGCGTTCCTGTCATGAGGCGTCGATCCGCGTGCCGACGCTATTCCACGGCCCCGGCTTCCAGCGCATCGGCACATATGAAGGCCTGGTCAGCCTCGTCGATCTCGCGCCGACCCTGCTCGCCGCGGCCGGCCTGAAAGTGCCCAATTCGATGCAGGGCGTCTCGCTGCTCGACGCACTGCAGGGCGAACGGCCGTCGCGCGACGAGATATTCATTCAAATCAGCGAGCACCATGTCGGCCGCGCGTTGCGCACCAGACGGTGGAAATATGAGGTCGAGGCGCCGGGAAAAGACGGCTGGCGGGATTCCGGCAGCGATTTCTATGTCGAGGCGAGGCTCTACGACCTCGATGGCGATCCGAACGAGCTAACCAATCTCATAGCTTCGCCCGATCACGCAGAGACGCGTGCATGGCTGCGAGGCCGCATCGTGGCCCTGATGGAGGAGGCCGGCGAGGCAAGGCCCGAGATCCTTGCCGCCGGGTATGGAAGCTGGAATGAAATCCGGCTGAGCGACAGCTGATCATGTCACGTCGCGCAGCGGATCCAACAATGCACGAGAGAAGTTCCGATCGCAGAAAGGCGCCGACCATGGCCGATGTCGCCCGGCGCGCCAATGTATCGACCGCTGCCGTGTCGTACCTGCTCAGCGGCGACAGCACGCGCCTGAAGTTCGTCGGCAAGGAGGCGCGGCAGCGCATCCTCGAGGCCGTCGCTGAGCTCAACTACGTGCAAAACCGCACCGCGCGGCAGCTGCGCCGCCAGCAGGCCGAGCGAATCTGCCTTGTACTGCCTCGTCTCGGCGTGCCGTTCAGCGACCGGATCGCGCAGGATATCCAATCTGCAGCGGCGCTGAGGGGATTTTCGACAATTATCACCGCGGGAGACGCCTTCGAGCGAACCGACCGGATCGTGAGGGAAATCGAGAGCGGGCTGGCAGACGGCATTATCGCCGACTGGCAGCATCTCTCCGAGCCCGAGGTGATGCTCTTGGCCGCGCGCCTGGCGGCCGCGGGCCGGCCAGCGGTGATCTTCCATCCGACCATCGAGCCGGCAGGCTTCTCGGTTGTGCGCCAGCATACCGGCAGGGCCGTCTTCGAGGCTCTCGACTACCTCTACGGAGCCGGCCATCGCTGCATCGCCTATATGGTGCATGAGCAAGCGGTGGACGCGAGCCGTCTCGCCGCCTATCGCAGCTTCCTGCAAGCACGCGCCCTTCCGCTGCGAGACGACCTGGTGATCGGCGGTGCAGAGGCGCGCAAGGCTGCGTTTGCCAATGCTACGGCGCTGGCCGCCCGCAAGGATCGGCCGACCGCGCTTTTCGTCGAATCCGATTTTGCCGCCGTGACCGCCCTGCACGCATTCGAGGAGGCCGGCCTCTCCGTGCCCGGCGACATTGCCGTCATCGGCTGCGGCAATATCGACGAGGGCGAATTCAGTCATCCGGCATTGACGACAATCGGCCCCGAAACTGCCCACTACGACCATCTTGCCGATCATCTGATCTCATTGATCTCAGCAACACCGGGCGCAATACCTACCCTTTTCAGCGTTTCGTGGCAGTTGGTCCGTCGCGCGTCCGCATGAGCAGGATCGCCGCTATTTGACGCCCACGCTTTCAGGCCAGAGGACCTGGATTTCCTTTGGCAGCGCATCCCGCACCTTTGCCGACTGGCCAAGGTCGATATGCCGTGCAAGCACACGCAGCACTGAGCGTGCCGCATCCTCGGGATCGACAGGACGAGTCGATTTCAATTCATCGGCGATGTGTTGCAGGAACTTCTCGAGCGAGCGTGTCTTGTCGGGCATGTCGGCGGGCCGATAGCGATCATAGTAGGCGCCGCGCACTAGCAGCGGCAGTTCCGCTCCCAAGTTGGCCCCAGTCCGATCTGCAGCCTGTCGCGAAGGGTTCGCAGAACGGCGCCCAATGTATGCCAGGCGACGTGTCGATCCGGACCAAGATCCGCCATGATCTCGTCAAGCCAGATGTTTGTTATTTGCAGCGTTTTGTCAAAAACGTCCAAGCCGGTTGCGCTCATCGTCGCCTCCTCGAAAGGTTCTGCGGGCGAAACGGCGACCGGAGATTATTGTTTCGTGGTCCTGTGAAAATCGTCCTGGCAAAGCGGCGGAAACCGGTTCGGTCGAAGAGCCTGTCGGCGTCAGGTCTGCTCTACACTCTGCATCTGCTGGATTTCGGCGATCTGTCGGAAGCGGCCGTTTTCCACCCCGTTGAGTGCAGTCACAGCGGCCAGATTGTCGCCCTTTTCATCCCACCGCACCGGCTCGCGATAGGCGATTCCCTTGAAACGGATATCGCGCACCGCCGCCAGAACGTCGCGCCGGCTCGGATATCCCTTGGATACAGTGCTGGCGTCTTTGATCGCGGCAAGGAGAAGGCAGGCCGAATCGTAGGCATTCACGGCATAATTGCGCTTCGGCTTCGCCTCGCCAGCTTCGGCGAGCGTCGCTTCCAAGCAATCCCTTCGCGCGTCAACGACGCCCGTTCAACCTTCCCACAGTTGTATTCGGCGCCCTGCGTTCCGATCATTAAAGTCGTCCTTGCTGATCCGAAAGGTGGTTGTCCTCCGCCTAACTGAGCTTGTGCTCATCGGTTCCGAACGCCGTCTCAGCAATGAGACCAGTCCTCACGTTGCCCGAGCCCGGGTATCTCTTGACTGACTGAGCGGCCCGCGCCGACAATGGCATTGGGAAGATGGCGGGATGGCGCCACGGTGTTCGGCACCACTTGGCGATCAAGCTGCGAAAGGGCTGTCATGGATTGGAAGCTGGAACTAGTCCCGGTCCCCGTATCGGACGTCGATAGAGCAATTGCCTTTTATGTTGGGAAGGTCGGCTTTCATCTCGATCACGACCACACCGTAAGCGACGAGATACGTTTCGTGCAATTGACGCCGCCCGGTTCGGCCTGTTCGATTGCCATGGGCAAGGGCCTCGTCGACAGCCCCGCGGGATCCATAAGGGGCCTGCAACTGGTCGTGCCCGATGTCGATGAGGCACACCGGTACCTGGCCGCTCAAGGTATCGAGGTCAGCGATATCAAGGATTTTCCCTGGGGCAGATTTGTCTTCTTTGAGGATCCCGACGGCAACACCTGGTCTGTCCAGCAACTTCCACCTCGCAGCTGAGGTGGCGCGCTGCGGCAGTGTCGTGCCCCGACGCAGATAGCGCGGGATGCACGGTTCAATTCGAACGCATCCCGGCCTAACGCCTCTTCTCGTCGAAGGCGGCATTCCAATTGTGATAAGGCGCGCGATAGGTGGGGATGCGGTCCTCGACATCGGCAAGCGCTTCGAACGGCTTGTGCGGTTCGGCCTGATACCAGAAGGCGACCGACGAAATGTCGTCCGAGCGGCGATTGGCGTGACCGTGCTCGATGGTCACCCGGATCCGTTTGTGGAAGATGACCGGGTCCTCTATGTGCCAGCGATAGAGCGTAACCGGCTCGGTCCAGTTCGGCCCGCCGGCGGCGATGATGCCGTGATAGGGCGCGCTGTAGTCCTGTGTCGGGCACCATGCCGTATTGAAATAATCTTCCGTGCCGGTGCCGTGCAGCGTCGGCGGCCAGGCATCGTTGGCGCCGGGGCCGGTCTCGCCGCGATCGTCGATCAGTTCGGCCTTCGGTCCGATGCGCGGATCGGGCTTGCGCACTGTATCCGGCACGGAAATGCCCGGCTCGCCATCGACGAAGATCATGTCGTCGCCCTCGCCATACCAGTCCCATAGTGCGGAACGCCGCCGCGAATAGACGGAATAGAGCACGCCGACATAGTGGCCATGACCTTCCGCCTCCAGGATGGTGTAGTTGCCGTTCCCGTCGGTGTTTTCCCCGCCAAACAGGACCTGCTCGTTGGCCAGCCCCGTCTCGTCTATGCCATCAGGTCGCTGCTGCCTGTATTGGGCGTGGAAGCGGCCCAGGGCTTCCTCGAGTTCCTCATGCAGTTCGAGATCGACATAGTAATAGAAAAGCAGGTCGTCCTCAGCCTCATTGGTGACGGTGAAGCGCATGTGGCTGGCAAACGGCATCGGAAAGTAGCAGTTGAAGGCCTTGCCATCCTCGGGACTTGCCTGCACCGGCAGGCTGGCAAAATTGCGCGTGCGGGCGTGGCCCATGCCGAAGAAATCGCCGATCGGCGTTTCGATGCTCGGATGTGCCTCACCATCCCAATAGGCGCGCAATACGATCTTGCGCAGGAACGCCTCGCTCTCGCAGGCGAGCGTCGCCCAGATATGCGTGACGATGCCGGCACCGTCATGCTCGGCAATCACCACCGTCTGGCCGGGTTCAATGTGCAGCCGGTCGTCATTGCCGCCGGTGCGGTCGTAGCTTGAGAACCGGCGGGTTTTGGCGTCGCGCAATTTGGCGAGCCCGCGAAGCGGCGACAAGCCGGCATTATCCATGTGTTTCTCCTCTTGCTTCAGCGGTTATTTCAGGCCGCTTGTCTTGATCGATTCCATGATCTGGCGTTGGAAGATCACGAAAAGAACCAGCATCGGCACGGCTACGATGGTCGAAGCGGCCATGACGTAGTTCCAGGCGGCGGCGTACTGGCTCTTGAAGTTCGCAATGGCTACCTGCACCACCCAGAGATCGAGGTCCGATGTGATCGTCAACGGCCACAGGAAAGCATTCCAGTTGGCGAGGAAGAACAGGATCGCCAGTGCCGACAGGATCGGCCGGCTGAGCGGCAGGATGATGCTCCAATAGATGCGCCAGTAGCCGGCACCATCCATGATCGCCGCTTCTTCCAGTTCCCTGGGCAGCGACAGGTAGTATTGCCTGAGCAGAAAGATGCCGAACGCGTTGAAGATCGCCGGAATGATCAGCCCGGCATAGCTGTCCAGCATGTGCAGCATCCGCGTCAGGATGAACAGCGGCACGATGATGACCGGCAGCGACACCAGGAAGGTCGAGAACATGGCAAGGAACAGCGTGTCGCGGCCCGGAAAACGGAGCCGTGCGAGCGAATAGCCGGCCATCGAATGGAAGAACAGCGCGGCGACCGTCACCGTCGCCGACACGAAGAACGAATTGAAGAGATAGCGCAGGAACGGCACCTCGGTCAGCACATAGAGGAAATTGCCGAGCGTCGGGCGTTCCGGAATGAGGCTCGGCGTGAAGACGTCGCTCGCCGGCTTGAGCGAGATGATCAGCATCCAGACAAGCGGGAATACCGTCATCAGGCCAAGTGCGGCGGTTGCCAGCATCCAGGCAAGTCTCGCCGCTCGTATCTGCGAACGGCCGGAAGGAGTTCGGCCGTCAGTCATGCTCGAAGCGTCCGCCGCGCGTCAGCACGAAGAAGAAGACCGTGACCAGCATCAGCGCCAGCACCAGCAGCGATGCCATTGCCGATGCATAGCCGAACGCGCCGAACTGGAATGCCTGCTTGTAGATATAGATGATCAGCACCGAGGTCGAATTGACCGGACCGCCTTTGGTCATCACATAGATCAGGTCGAAGACCTGGCCGCCGGCGACAGCCGCGACGAGCGAGACCAGGAGGACGAAGAAGCTGGTCGGCTTGAGCAAGGGCAAAGTAATGTACCAGAAGCTCGTCACCGGCCCGGCACCGTCGATCTTTGCAGCTTCGTAGTACTCTGCCGGGATGTCCTGGAGCCCGCCGAGGAAGATCAGCATGTAGAAACCCATCAGGAACCAGACGCTGACCAGCACCAGCGTGAACAGCGCCAGATTTGGATCGCCGAGCAGCGAAATTCCGCCGAGGCCGACGAGCGGCGCCAGCCGGCTGACGATGCCGACCTTTTCGACCAGCATGAGCTGCCACACGAGCGCCACCACGACCAGGCTGACCATCTGCGGCGCAAAGAACATCGAGCGCATGACCGCGTTGAAGCGGTTGGTCTTCTGCACCAGAAGCGCCAGTCCCAGTCCGGCGACGTAGAGCGCCGGCACCAGCATGACGGCATAGGCTACCGTCACCTTCACCGACGACCAGAACAGCGGGTCGCCCCACATGCGCCTGTAATTGACGAACCCGACGAACCTGTAGCCGCCGAAGCCGTTGACCTCGAAAAACCCGACGGCGAGCGACAGCAGCATCGGCACGCCGACGAACACCAGCAAGCCGAGCGCATCGGGCAGGACGAACAGCCATGCGGCGTAGCGCTCCCTTTGCTTGGCGGTGAGGCCGCGGGCGGAATTCGCGCCCGCGGCTGGCGGTTTCATCTGATCCATGCTGGAAAGGGCCTAAAGGATCGGCGCGCCGGAATAGGAAGCGAGGAACGCATCGAGTTGCTGACTGGCCGTCGTCGCCGCCTGCTGGGCATCAACCCCGCCAAGCTGTGCCGACTGGATGGCGTCGGAGATGATCTTGTAGGCCTCCGGCGGAACCCGCGGCTCGGCGCGCGTCCCCGGATGGATCTCCTTGGCGAAGGTGCCGAACTTGCCGGTGCTGAAGACATCGGCGCCGGCCTTCAGCGCGCTGTTGCGCGGCGGCATGTCGCTCTTGGCGACAGTGCACCAGTTGACGACCCGGTCGATCGATGCCGGATCCATTGAGGCCAGCGCCCAGGCGCAGAACTGGGCGGAAGCATCCGGGTTCTTGCCTCCGGCATTGGCGACAAAGGCCCAGCCACCGCCGACGGTGACGTATTTGCCATTGGCCGGTGTCGGCAATTTGAAGATGCCGTAGGGCACGTCCTTGGCGTTGTTGTCCATCGCCGAAATGCCCCAGATGCCGCAGTTCTGCATGGCGCACAGCCCTGCCCCGAGATTGGCGACTATGTCGAAGCCGCCGCCGACCACCTGACGCGGCGCCACGCCGGTATTGATGGCATCCTGCCAGAGTTTCAGCGCCTGGACGGTGGCCGGCGAATCGAAGGCGCTCTTGCCGTCCTTGCCCTGGAATTCGCCGCCGCCCTGCCACAGGAACGGATACCAGGTGAAGTTCTGGTAATAGCCGGGAGTCGTTTCGAACAGCACGCCGTAGCGACTGGGCGTCGTCAGCTTTTTGGCGACCGCCAACAGCTCGTCCCAGGTCTTCGGCACGTCGTTCTCGTTGAGCTTTGCATCCTCGAACGCTTTGACCGAATAGTAGAAGGCCATCGGCTCGACTTCCATCGGCACACCGTAGATCTTGCCGTCCACCATGCGGTTGGCGATGACGCTTTCCGGGAAATCGGCTTTGGCGGCATCCTCGATATGCGGCGTCAGGTCGGCAAGTACGCCGCCATTGTAATAACGCAGGAAATCGCCGGGGCTGATGAGGAAGATGTCAGGGCCCTCGCCCGACGCGAAGGCCGTTGCCAGCTTGGAACCGGAGATGTATTCGCTGTTGACGACATATTCGAGCTCGACCTTCTGGTCGTGGCCGTCGTTCCAGTCGGCCACCAGCTTCTCGAACCACTGGACCTGCGGCTTCACGTCTCCCCCAGGCGCATAGAACTGCCAGAATTTCAGCGGCGCTTCCTGAGCGCGCACGGCCATCCTGTTGATGAACGGGAAGCCTGTGAGGCCGGCGGCAGCGAAAGTGGCGCCGCCCTGGATCAGCCGACGGCGGTTCAGGCTGGCCAATGGCCGGTCGCGGGTCGTTTTGTCAGTCATCAATTCCTCCCTTGGATGTTGTTCGGTCGAACGTTGGCGAAGGGACCTCCGTTCCCTTTGCCGGCACCTGGCGTCACGCGCTGTCGAATGGGCTCAACACGCATGGGATCACTTCGGTGCGCGGCGCGCCCTCGACTTTGCCACCCAGCCGTTCGAGCAGCATTTGCGTGGCGCGCTTGGCAAGCATTGTCGGACTGTTGCCGACACGGGTCAGCTTCGGCCTGACATATTCCAGTTGAGGCAGGTCATCGAAGACTGCGATGGCGATATCCTGAGGGATATTGATCCCATGGTCGTAGAATTCGGTCAGCGCACCGGAGGCCATCAGATAATTGGCGAAGAACATCGCCGACGGCAGGTTTCCGCCGTGCTTCTCCCTGAGCCAGGTGACCGCTTCCCGCCCTGACGGGGCAAGATAGCTTCCCTCGAACCGCAGATCGGCGGAGATTGGCACGCCATTGTCGGCGAGCCCTTTTTCGAAGCCGGCGGCACGCGCCATCGCCTCCTTGAAAAAGGCTGGCCCGGTGACATGGGCGACGCGGCGATGGCCCCTCTTCGCCAGATACTCGCCCATCAGATAGCCGCCGCCGAAATCGTCCAGCTGGACGCTGTCGACAGCATGGTTCGGCAGATGGCCGATGAAGACGGCGGGCAGATCGAGGCTGAGCAGTTCGCTGTGCATGCCGTGCAGCGCGAAGTCGGCAACGATGACGCCGTCGACCCGCTTGCGCCCTATCTGGCGCAAATACTCGCGGCCGTGATCCTGTGAATGTCCGCCCGGCACGTCGGTGTTGAAGATCAGCATGTCGAGGCCGACCACTTCGAGCGTCGACTGCGCCGTTTTCACCAGCTCCGGATAGAACGGGTTGCGGATGTCCGGGATCAGCATCGCGATGATGTTGGTGCGGCCGGTGCGCAGGCTTTGCGCCTGCGGGTTCGGCGTGTAGCCGAGTTCGTCGATCGCCGCTTGTACGCGCTCACGTAGCGATTTCGATACCCGGTCCGCATGGTTGATGACATGCGACACGGTCGTGCGCGACACGCCCGCTCGCGTGGCAACTTTGGAAATCGTGCTCATGGTGACAAGTTATGGGCACATGAATGCATTTGCAAATCGATTTTACCAATGTCTCGCAAATTAGGGCCGTCAGGCGGATTACACAAATGCCAAAAGAAAAGGCCGGGTTGTTAAGCCCGGCCAAGTGTGAAGGTCTATAACCTCCAGAGGGGAACGCGCCGGACGCAATGGGAGGAGACATCCGACGCAATTCGCATATGGGTCTGTATTGGTGGCGTTTCAACGATGCGGCAGTAGACCAACGGCGTTGCTGCCATAGAGCCAGAAACGCAAAGCATTCGAAGAGGGCGGTGGATCGCAGCTGCCAGTTGGACACAAAGGTCGCCGAATGCAGGGCGGCTCCTGGCATAGGGACTTCAGTCTGTAGGCCTATCGACCAAGGACCCGCACGGCCAAACTTTGGTCCGAGGCTGCTATCGCAAAAGCCCGAAATGCGAGAGTTTCAGGAACTGAGTTCCGAGGAGCCCCGTTGCGATGCCGACTGTTACAGGAGGCCGCCATGGACCCGAGCATTCACCAGGCACGTTGGCTGCTTTTTCCGTTATTTGGCCTGTGCTTCGGGGTCGCGGCCATTGGATTTATTGTTGGCTGACGGTGGAAGTCGGCGCTACCGCGGAGAGACGCAACCACGGGAAGGCAAAAGACTTGCGCAGTAAATAGTCCCTTCCTGCGCTAGCGAGACCCACCAGTTACCATCGTGGGACTGGTGGGTCTTGACGTTCCGGACGCAAACCATTGTTTTAAGCATCACACGAATTCGAACAGGAGGCAGTACGACAGAGCCGTATGATTAAGGGGAGTTCCGACATGCGACTGGCAAGTTCATTGATGACGACCCGGAAACGAAGGACCGGATCTTCACGAGGACGTCATGTCGGCATTTCTGTAGTCGTCTTGACCTTCATTCTCGTCGTGAGCCCCTATCGCGTCGTGGTCGATGGATCATCGCAGCCGCTCGGCCCGCAGGCTGCCTGGGCCAAAGATGGCGGGAACGGCAATGGCGGGAACGGGAACGGGAATGGGAACGGCAATTCGGGCAATTCGGGTGGAAACTCCGGCAATTCGAACTCGAACGCTGGTGCCGGCAAGGGCAAAGCAAAGTCGCAGGACGACAATCTCCCTGATCCCGCCCCTGCGGTAAACCCCGATAGCAAGCCAAAACTCTTTGTCAACGCATCCACAGGAGACCGGGTCGAGGTGAGCGGCCCGAGCATTGGCGTGGTGCATTCGAACGGACTCAGTGAGCGCATCGACAGCGACCAATATGAAATGCGGGATGCCGAGGGCCGCATCATCATTCGGCGCCTGGCGACGCGTTCCGATCGGGACAGGTTGCTTGGAATGATCAACTGAGGGCCAGTTCACATGGCCGCGCAGTGCGGCAATTTCGGCTCAAGCATGATCGCGAACAGGCGGATGGCGGCGCTCAGTCGCGTCGCGCAAGGTCATGGCGGCTTCGGTCCTGTTGCTGACGTTGAGCTTGGCCAGGATTCGCGTCATGTGGTGCTTTATCGTCTTTTCATGCAGGTTCAGCCGAAGCCCGATCCGCTTGTTGCTCAGTCCCGCGGCAACCAGCGTCAGGATCTCCCTTTCGCGGCTGGTGAGGTCGGCAAGTCCGTCAGCTTTCGCCGGCTCTTTTGATTGAGCCGAGAGATCGGCCAACAGGCGCGCCGACAATTGTGGACAGACATATCGTTCGCCCGACGCTACCGTGCGCAGGATCGCAGCCAACGTCCTCGACCCGACCCCCTTCAGAACATAGCCCCTTGCCCCGCTCTGCAACGCGGTCATCACGTGCTGGTTTTCTTCCGAAACGGTCAGCATCACAATTTTCAGTGCCGGATGCCGCTCAAGGGCCGGTCCGATCACGCCAAGGCCACCTCCAGGAACCGAGATGTCCATCAGCAGAATGTCGGGCCGCTGGTCTTCGATTATCCGCAGGGCATCGTCTCTGCTGCTTCCTTCACCGACGATCTCGAACCCGCCGATCTGATCGAGCGTGCGCACAACGCCTTCCCTGAACAGCGGGTGGTCGTCGACGATGGCGAGCTTGATGGCTACTGTCATGTCTGCCCCATTTCAACGATGTTGAGGGCCATTCTTACGACTGTGCCACTCTGTGAGGAAGTCACGGTAAACTGGCCCCCGAGGCTTTCCACCCGCTCGCGCAGCCCAACGAGTCCCAGCCTCTCGGGACGCACGATTTGCGGGTCAAAGCCAGCGCCGGCGTCGGCCACTTCGATACAAACGCGCTCGCCGTCGAAATGTTTCTCGACCGACTGACCTTCACCTCCGGCATGACGGAATCCATTGTTCAGCGCCTCCTGGACGAAGCGGAAGATGCAAATCTTGGCCGCCGGCGACAACGGCGCATGGCCGCCGGTCATCGATAATCTCACTTTGACGCCGGTTCGTTCTTCGTGCGCCTGTACGGCTAGCTGGAGAATTTCACCCAGTTCGGCATGCTCGATATGCGGCAGGACAAGGCCCTTGCTGATGCTCCTGATCTCGCGCATGGCATCGTCCAGATGTGCTTTGATGGCCAGCAATTCCTGTGCGCGCTTCGATTGCGGCGTAGCGGGATCGGCAATGACGGGGCTGTCGATCCCCAGCGCCGCGAGAGCAACCAATTGCGCGGGGCCATCGTGCAAGTCCGCACCGATGCGCCTGAGATAGCGTTCGTTAAGTGCGGTGGCACGCTGCGAGGCACGCTGCACCCGCAGCCTCAACAGTCTGTTTTGCGCAAGCAGATCGGAAAGCTCGGCAATGCGCTGCTTCAACGAGCGGCTCTGCGAACTGATCATGCGGCTGCCACGGAACACGATTGCCGACAGCCCGAGAAAGAAGGCCGCTGTGACGGCGGCAACGTCCAGCCAGGTTCGAATGAGCGCCTGATGCAGGTTTCTTTCAAAATCAGTGGCGACCTCGTAGAATTCCGAAACGGCCACCACTTCCCCCGACCATGGCTGCAGCACCGGATTGTAGATCTCGAGGAGATGCAAGCCGCTGGCTCTTTCGGCCTCGCTGTCCGGATCGTCGAGCTTGTCGAACTCCGAGACCATTTGGCCTGCGAATGCCGCCCGGAGATTGTCGCTGGGTTCGAAGCGCTTGCCGATCAATGTCTTGTCGGTCGAATACAGGATGGTTCCGTCGCGACGCCAGAGCTTGAAGGATTCGAGCCTTGTGCCGAGTGCCCCTTGTCCCAGCGTTTCATCGAGCGCATGGGCGACGCTCTCGTCGAGCACTTCGCTCTTGCGCATATCCGGAAGCAGCGGCGCGATAACGCTGTCCACGTAAAGAGCCGTCGCGGAAGCCGAATTCTGCGTGACCACGGTTTCTATATGGTTCGTGACGGAAATCCCCACCACCACCATGGCTGACAGGGAAAATAGACCGCCCGCGAGCAGGAACTGCGTTGCCAGCGACAGCGCATTCCAACGGTCAACAAGGCTTGTCAGCCTGTGTGGCTTGGTGTTCCGAATGGCCCGCTCGGCAGCACGCCGCACCAGTGGCGCGATTCTGGAGAGCCGGCTAATCCGTTGTCGAACGTCGCTGAAAGACGCCATCCTAGGTGTGTAACCGATCAATCGCGATGGAACTAGGGCCTGATGAGAGGGCGAACAGCGTATCCGGCGCTTTTTTGGGCAAACCGTCTCATTGCGTCGTTCGGTAAAGCTCGGACGCGGCCTGCTTCAGTGCCGCCCGTCCATCCGGCCTCAGATACATCATGTGCCCGCCCTCCAGCACCTCGGTGCGAATGGGCTTTGCGCCGGCAAGCGAAGGAATTTGACCAAGCAGGTAGCGCGAGCCCATGTACGGCGTCACTAGGTCGCTGTAGCCGTTGACGATCAGCACGCCGAGGCTGGGGTTTAGCACGCGCGCCTGTTGAAGGTCGTCCATGACACCCGCATAGCCCTGACGCGTCGCGCTCGTCCCATAGTCCCAATTGCCGCTGACTTCACGGTTGAGAAGCCGATAGCTGATATCCGTGCGGAAGTTCAATTCATCACGCACATAGCCGACGAAAGCGGAGGTGAGCGCCGGCACGCTTCGGTCGAGCACCGGATCGGGACCCTCGACTCCCAGGCTCTCTGGCGCCACGTCCGCTGTCGCGATGTTGCCGTCATAGGCGCTGAGAACATTGCCCTTTGCCCGTGCAAACTCCTTGGCGAACAGCCCTATGGGAATGCGTGCAAAGTGCCGCTGGACGAGATCGAGTGGCAGACCGGTGATTGCGGCGACACGCTGGCTCGCCAGGCGCCCACCCTGCTCCAGCCCACCTGCCAGCGCGGCCAGATAATCGCCGAGCGCATAGCGTTCGACTTCCGCCAGCCGCTCCTGCAGGGCCGGGCCGGAAACGCCTTCGCTGTGTAGGCGCACTGCCGCCAGCGACGGCAGTTCCAGCGCCCAGTGGAGCGGCTGGAACTCGTCCGGGCGCACCAGCGTGAATTCGAGCGCCGGCGAAATCAGCACGACGCCACTCGGGCTGATGCCGATGTCTTCCTGAAGCTTCCTGGCGAGCAATGCTGCTCGAAAGCCGCCATAGCTTTCGCCAGCCAGGAAGACAGGCGATACCGTACGGTTCGTCTGCGCCAGATAGAGCCGGATAAACGCGCCTATCGACGCGGCGTCCTGGCTGACGCCCCAGAAGCTGTGTGCTTCCGTGCCGGGCGCTTCACGGCTGTAACCGGTTCCAACAGGGTCCACAAAGACCAAGTCGGTCATGTCGAGCCAAGTGTCGGGGTTGTCGAACAGCCTCTGCGGCGGCGGCAAGAAACTTCCATCGGCCGCCGTCGCCAGGACCCGCGGACCGAGCGCGCCGAGATGAAGATAAGCGGAAGCTGCTCCCGGACCGCCATTGAACACGAAGGTGATCGGGCGCCGCGGATCCGGTCCCGTTTCTTTCCCGGAATGCAGTGCATAGGCGACGTAGAAAATCTCGGCGGTGATATCGCCTTTGCCGGACGGCAATGACAGCGTGCCGGCCTTGGCCTCGTAATCGAGCGTGCGTCCGGCAATGACGATCGAATGATCGGAAGTCTGCGGCGGTGGCAGGAGCGAGAGAACCCCGCCTGTGGGCGGCGGCCGCTGGGCCGTCTCCGCGTGACCCACCCCAGTTCCGGCAACCAACAGCAGAAGAGCGAGGGCGATTTCTTGCAGCTTGATAGGCATGACGTCTCCGGAGCAATTGGCTGAAACTAGCACACCGTCGGCCGAACCAAAGTCACAGCACCGTGCGCCAGTACGTCTGACAAGAAGGGATCGGTTTGGGAAATCCGATGCCCAGGCGGAAGATAGGGCGCGAGGGTCACGGCGGCAGCCTCAACCTCTTCCAGCAGATGCGTGCGGCGGAATGGCGGACCAAACGACTTCGTGAATTTTCTGCCGGTTGACTCGATTGGCCCACTTCCTAGGTTGGCATTCGGGGCTCCCGTGCAATCCGAAGTTGGTATGACATCTTTCCACACCCGAAAGCTTGCCCTTCTCCTTCTATCGGCAAGCGCCGCCATCCTGTCTTCCTGCGTCATGCCCGATGACACGTCGAGCACTGCGAAGGAAGACGCCACGGCGGCGGCAGCCCGCAGGGAGATGGTCGGCCTTAGCGAGGCGGACGTTCGAATGTGCGCCGGCTTTCCGACCGCCACTGCCGATGTCGGCAAATCCGGCCAGATCTGGACCTATCAGCGCGTCGTTCAACGCGGCAATCTCAACATTGTCGTTCCGACCGTGGCCATTGGCCCCGTCCCGGCGCTGGGAGGTTCCGTCAACGTCGCCCCCGGCGGCTATTGCAACACGCAAATTCGAATGGTTGACGGTCATGTTGCCGAGGTTGCCTACGCCGGCGACAACAACCTGCCGAATAACCGCGATGCGCTCTGTGTCAGCACGGTAGACGCCTGTGTCGCCTACGCCCGTCAGTATCATCCAGGCAGGACAATGGGCAGATAGCGGGATGAGTGGCATTGCCGCTGATCTGAACGCCTGAGATTTCTGGTTTGCCGGCTAGTGACTATCCTCGATCCCGATCGAGCATCACCGATTTGACCTGACATTCCCCGCTCTCAACCGCCGACCCCATCGCGAATAGTGGAGAAATAGCGGTCGGTTCCGACCTGCCCGCCCTTGAGGGCAATTTCCAGCCCATCGATCGCCTTAATGCTTGAATGCGCCACACAAAGTGGCGAGCCCGGCGATGCCGGCAGCGGCATTCGCACAGTCAGCGCGTCGACGCCCATCTGGCCAAGTGCATGGCTCGACGTGTCGCCGCCGGCAATGACCACGCGCAGTAGCTTCTCTTGAAGCGTCAGTTCGCGGAGAACCTCGCCAAGGCCGCGGCCGAGCTTATGGCGGGCGCCTTCCCGGAGATCGATTTCTGCACCGCGGTCGGCCGCAGGTCCGAGCGCGGTGTAGAGGATGACGCTGCGCCCGGCCCGTAGGCTGGAGCGGCCGGTCGCCACCGCGCGCGCAATCGCATCGTTCGAAGCCTCAGAAACCAGTTCGACGGGGTCGAGCTCGATCCCGTCGAAGCCGTCGGCCAGAGCATGACGGATCTGTCGTTCCGTCGTCGGCGAGCAGCTCCCCGAGACCACGGCGATCCTGTCGGCAGCCCCCGGCGGCGAAAAGGCGGATTTGGTATGCACGATCCGGTTCGATGCCCATTCGACCAGCAAGGCATATTCGATGCCTGAAGAGCCGACGACGAAATAACCGCCCGGCTTGCGAGCGCGCCAAATCTCCTTGCCGGCAAGTGCCTGGGTTTCCAGGCTATCGACATCGACAAGCACGATACCTGAGCCATTCTCCACAAGCCGGTCGAATGCTTTCGACCGCGACGCAGACTGCAGCGTCGCCAGGTCGACCAGGCCCGAGGCGAGGCTGGTCTGGCGCGACAGATGGATCAGTAGGTCGGATTCGTCCATCGGCGTGGTCGGATGGCGGCTCATCACGGGATGGCGGTCGATGCGGAAATATTTTTCGCGATAGGCCGCGAACAGATGACCGAAGGCGGTGTAGCGCTTCAGCTGCGGCGCGCCGACCACCAGCGGCACGCCGTCTTGCCGGAAAACCGAGCGGCCGATTTCGATCGCCCGGCCGATGCTGCCGATTGCCGGGCTGGAATCGAAGGTCGAGCAGACCTTGTAGTGGCAGATCTCGGCGTTGACGGTCTTCAGCCAGGCGAAGGCATCTCGCAGATGCGTGTCCATCCACTGCGGCGTCTCGCTGCGGCTGGTGCCGGCCAGCCCAAGGGCGCGGCAATGCGCAAATTGCGAAAGCAGCGCCTCGTCCGGCTGGCGCATGAACAGGACGGTCGGCACGCCGCCGAGCTCGAGCGCCTCCATAACGTCGGTCGAGCCGGTCAGGTCGTCGCCATAGTAACTCAGAAGCAGGTTTTGCATGGCGTCAGGCCGCCTCGCCGCCGCCGAACTTCTCGATCGACCGCGCCAGCTCGACATGGCTCAAGGCATAATCCGCCAACGGAATGTCCTGGACCGCCGCCTGCCAGGCCTGCTGCACGGCGCGCACGCCGGCGCCCGGCCCGTCCGGGTGGCTGACGATGCCACCGCCGCAGAGATAGAGAAGATCGACCGTCCGGCCGGTTCGCTGGAAGGTTTCAGGCGCCTGCCCGCCCCACTGGCCGGAGCCGGCGACCGGCAATGCGCAATCGGCCGGCGAAAAGATCGGCGTGGTCACCGCCTTGAAGGATTCGACGAAGGACCAGTCGGGTTCCCAGTATTTCGAGGCGATGCCGTTGATCTGGAACTGGTCGACGCCGAGCAACCGCCAGAACTGCTGCCAGACCTTGAAATCCATGCCGAGGCCGGGATGGCGGGTGAGAATGTCCCAGCCATTGCGGTGGGCATGGAGCACCAGGCTAGAGCGCTTTCGGAGGTAAGCCATGCCACCAAAGCCGATCGAATTGATGTTGACCACCGCGCAATTGCCACCGGCCTTTGCCACCAGATCGTGGTTTCGCATCATCTCGTCGGGATCGGCATGTGAAATGCCGAAGGCATACATGACCTTCTTACCGGTCTTCTGCTCGTGGTCGAGGATCAGCGGCATGATTGCCCTCACTCGCTCCGACAGCGGTGAATAGGCCGGGCTCATCAGCTTCTCGTCGTCCTTGATGAAGTCGACGCCGGCGGCAATCAGCTCTTGCACCATTGCGGCCGTCTCGTACGGGCGGAGTCCCAGCGCCGGCTTGACGATGGTCCCGATGATCGGACGATCCGCGACACCGGTCAGCCTGCGGCTGCCCGTGACGCCGAATTGCGGGCCCGGATGCGCGCCCCGGTACTCCTCGGGTAGCTTCATGTCGACGACACGGATGCCGGACAGGCCCTTGATCGAAAAGGCACCGCCGATGGCGATGGTCATCAGCGCCGACAGGTCGGTGCCGATGGCGTCCAGCGGAAAGGCGATATCGATGTCGGCGCGCTTGACCGGGCCGTTGCGTGCTTCGGGGCTTGCTCCGGAACCGGTTTCGGGAAGGGACGGCCGGTCCGCGTCCGGCAGATGCCGTATCGCCAGGACTCGCGCTGCGACCCTAGCCTTGAGCTCTTCCGTCTCGCCGGCCAGCGCGACGAAGGTCCCGGTCGACTGGTCGCTTGCAATCTTGGCCGCCAGCGCCTCGATATTGCCGGGCGTTTCGATGCGATAGGTAAGAACAATCATATTCGCGCGGCCTGCCGGGGAGGTTTCGAAAAAGGTTCCTTGGCCCTCGAAATCTGGTATAATGAGTACATAAGCATTGCAAGCCCTATCCGGCTTGGCGGTAAGGGCGAGTCGGCAACAGGCGTTCCGGAATTCACGGCGGAAATGCTAGGTATAGGCCGGTCAAAGGAGTGATTCGCGACGATGAACCGTTCGGAGCCGATCGTCCGGCGCAAGCTTTCCGACGAAGTATTCTTGAGACTGAAGCGCCTGATCACCGGCGGCGAATTGCTGCCGGGTGACGACATGCCGTCGGAGCGCGAATTGATGGAGCGTTTCGAGGTCGGCAGGCCGGCGATCCGCGAGGCGATGCAGGCGTTGAGCAATATGGGGCTGGTCGCGATCTCGCATGGTGAGCGTGCCAAGGTGCTGCAGCTCACCGCCAAGTCGATCATCAAGCAGGTCGACGGCGCAGCCAAGATCATCCTGTCGTCATCGAAGGACACGCTCGAGCACCTCAAGAACGCGCGCATCTTCTTCGAGCGCGGCATGGTCAAGGAAGCTGCAGAAAAGGCCACAGCCGAGGACGTGCAGCGGCTGCGGGAAACGGTCGCCGAGCAGCGCAGCCATCGTGGCAACTCGGAAGCCTTCATATCTGCCGACATGAAATTCCACACACAGATCGCGGCAATATCCGGTAACCCGATCTATGTCGCTGTCAGCGAGGCAATGCTAGGCTGGCTAAAGGAATACCACACCGAAATGCTGATCTGGACCGGCAAGGAAAAGTTCACGCTGACCGAGCATGAAGAGATCGTCGGACGCATCGAAGCCAAGGATGCGGATGGCGCCGAGAAGGCGATGATCAAGCACCTCGAACGCTCGCGCGCGCTCTACGTGATGAATTCCGGCAACTGAAAATCAAGTGCAGGTCCCGACCGGCGTCGCGGTCGGACCTTGTTCTCGGCCTACTGGCTGACCACAGATCAGCCTGAGCCCGGACCGACGCAGTTTTATGTTGCCGTCTGAATCCGGTGTATGTGCCGCGTTGTTTTCATTCAGCGATTTCAGCATTTGCATCTTCCCAGCCGTGGATTTCCGCCGCCCGCTTTCGTCAGCAGGCCCGCATAGGCCCGTCTTGGAGGCGCCTGGCTTCTTCTTGAATTGGCAATTCTTGCAAAGACTATGCTAGATTTGCCAGTCGGCGAGAACGACACCGGGAGAACCGCAATGGCTGACAGGAGCCTCCACGTCGTGATCTGGCTGCCGTCGAATTTCTATTCGGCCGTCGTCTCGACGCTCGTGGAAATGTTTCAGCTTGTGAATGACGTCTGCCGTTCACAGGTTCTCTCCTGTGAATTCGTTTCAAGGGGCGCGCCGTCGACATCAAGCACCGGAATTTCCTTCCCGACAAAGGCTCAACCATCGCGAAAAATGGATGTCCTGATTCTCATTGCGATGCCGGGCGTCGAGATTCCGGAGCTTCTGCGCTCGCTCGACGAGGAGAGTGAACATTCAAAACCGCTGATCGCGCTTGCGCAGCAGCAGGACGCAATCATCGCAGCACATTGCGGCGCGTGTTATCTGCTCGCCAATTCGGGATTATTGGACGGTAAACGCGCAACGATATCCTGGTGGCTGAAAGCCGAGGCAAGCCGCCGGTTTCCGCAAGTGCGATGGGACGCTTCCCGCCTGCTCATTCGCCAGGACCGCCTTTACACATGCGGAGGCGGGTTTTCCGGACTCGAACTCGCCAGGGCTTTGCTGATCGATCTGGGCTTCTCGAAGGAGGAGCGGATCATTCGAAAACTTCTGGTTCTTCCTCCGCCGCGCAAATTCCAGAGTCCCTACGAATTTTCTCTCGACGAAATTTCGAACGAGGCCAGCCCATTCGAGAACAAGCTGCGCGAGCTCTCGAACGACAAGATGTCGGAAATCGATCTGAAATTTCTGGCAACCGAATTGGGCATGTCTTCGCGAACCCTGTCTCGCAGATTTTTCGACGAACTCCAGACAACGCCGGGAAAATGGATCCAGGAAAGGCGGCTGGAGTTGGCAAAATCCATGCTTGAGGAAACGAAACTGAGCGTTTCAGAAATTTGCTATCGGGTGGGATATCAGGACGTCGCCTCGTTCAGCCGTCTTTTTTCCAGGACAACTGGAATGGCACCAGGCGAGTTTCGAAAGCAGATCCGGTGACAAGTCGGCAACGGAAGTGCTGCCGCTACGGGCAACCGCTGCCGAAGTGCGGCTATCCAAGAGCCTCGGCAAATGACTTCAGCCGATCCGGACGATTGCGTAGGGTGTCATCACAAGATGGTCTCGGCCCGACGTGTCTTGCGGAATCTTGCGCGACATTCGCCCATCCCAGATCTTCAGAGGACCCCGATCGGAGCCGAGCCCGGAAACATCGACCGGAAAATCGTCCGGGGTAAGGTTCGCCAGCCAGACGATGATCTTGCCTGTCTGGGAGCGGCCGGCCAGTGCCAATACCCGCGTCTCATCGGTCGTTGTCGCCGCCACATGCGCATGGCCGGCCAGATCGCAAAGTCCTTTCACCGCGTGGAAAATCGGCCGGGGTGCACCTTCTTCGACAGGTTCGCCCGACGAGGCCAGTACGCCGAATGGTCCGGTGAAGCTGCAGAGCGTCAGCATTTCGAGCCCGGCCGGCGCAACGCGCGCGGCATAGCCGATCGTCCATGCGGCCCCGAACAGCCCGGCATGGCGAGGGTCGCGGTCAGCCATTGCAATGCGCTGATTGTCGGGATTGGCCTTGGTCGCGCCGCCATAAGGGTTCTGGCGCATGGCAATGGTCGAGGGCCCGATCCGATAAGGTATTGTTCCGAAGATCGTTCGTACTGACGCCGTGATGAAAGGCAGTGCCTCCAGCGATTGCATGACGCTGAGATCGTCGGCGGCGTGCACGATCGGGCAGGTGCAATGCGTGACGAAATCGAGCGGGTCAGCCGGCACACGCTTGCGATTGAGTTCGGTGAAATAACTGAACATACCGCCGCCGAGGCGGGTGTCGGGAAAGGCGCGCCGCGCCGCGGCATAGACGTCTTCGAGCGGTGGGCATTGCGGCCATGCACTGCCCGGCGGCGTCGACTGCCGGTCGACCGAGGGCGAAACGGCAATGGCCGAGAGCTTGAGCCCGGCCTTGCGCACCCTGTCGGCGACGTCTGAAAGCTCGACGTCGAGATCGCCGTCGCCGGCAATGACACATTCGAGCGTTGTCCGGACCGGATAGGCGGCGGCGAGCTGGGCGTAAGCCCGCAAGGCGTCGAGCCCATGGCCACGCGTCGGGTCGTAATGGAACATCAATTGCTGCGGACCAAGCTCGGACAGCACCGATAGCTTGTCCAGCGCCGCCTCGACCTCATCCGGGTAGATGATCACGCCGATATCCGGCAGCGCCGGTCCGGCTTTGCCGAGCGTGACGCGAATTGGTTCGACGGTTGCCGCAGCCGCCGGCACTTTCCCGCGACCCTCTATCCGCAAGCTGATGGTCTGGCGGAAGGTCTTGCCGGCGGGCAGCACATAGGGCCATGGCAGCGCCAGCGGCCGAACATAGGTCTTGTAGGAGGCATCCGACCAGTTGCGCTGGTCCTCCATCTCGAAAGTGTCGCCTTCCATCCGGCATTCGGCGGTGACGTCGGGCCGGACTTCATGAGTGATGGCGCGCAAATCCTTGAAAGGTTGCCAGGGATCGATCAGCTCTGGAAGCCGCGTCGCGACCACGCTGCCATCGGTATGCTCGACCGTGACCGGGCTGCCGGCTAGGCCGGCAATCGGATGCAGGATGCAGAAGCCGCAGCGATTGGTTTCGAAATCGTTGTCGGGAAGAGCGCTCACGTCGAAGATCAGCTGGCCGTCAGCCGAGCCCTTGATGGTCGCACGGAAGTCGAGCCGGCTTCCCTCTGGTCCGAAACAACCTGCCGAATAGCTGACGAAGAAAGCGTCATCGCCCTGGTCGATGATTAAATCGGTGAGCGCTGGCTCGTAGGTGCCCCAGTCGCGATCCCTGACGATGAAGGCGACGGCGCGCAGAACCTCGGTGCCGCCATGCCGGATGGTGCACAGATTGCCGTTGACGAAGTCCGCCGTCAGCGCGCCGGCGCGCAGCCTGACCGGTTCGGCTTCAACTGCACGTGTACCGTAGAGGAGGAAGGCATCGGCTGTCATTTCAGCAAGGCGTCGAGCTGCACCGGCTCCCGGCCTGCGGCGCCGGCATAGGCTGCCTCGACCAGCGCTAATGTCTTGAGGTTGTCCGCGCCCGAGGTCGCGGGCTCGGTTCCCTTGGTCAGGCAATCGACCCAGTGCTTTTGAATGGCGACGACGCTTTCCTGGATGTTGTGCCACGGCCGCGATGCCCAGGCCAGCAGCGGTGGCGAGACATCGCTGACGACTGTCCCGCTTCTTCCGGTGACGGTGAGCCGGTAGCCCTGCGCCAGCCGGATCGTGCCGTCGCTGCCGTCGATCTCGATCAGCGTCTCGGGGAACGGCTCTGTCGCGAGCTTGCTCGCGTAGCTGCAGTCGACCATGGAAGTGGCGCCGCTCGTGTGGTCCATCAGCATCGTCGCAACATCTTCGCCGGCAATGCCGGGATTGATGCGCGCCGTTCGCGCAGTGACCGTCGAGACGTCGCCCAGCAGAAAGCGGGCGATGTCGAGGATATGGATGCCGAGATCCTCGATAATGAAGCGCTTTCCGGTCGCCAGATAGGGCTGGCCGGAAAACACGTCATAGGCAGAGCGGAACGAGATCCGTCCGAAAAAGGGGGTGCCGATTTCGCCGCTGTCGAGCATGGTACGCACCGCCTGGATCGGCGACTGCCAGCGAAAATTCTCATGCACCATCAGCGGCACGCCGGCGTCAGCACAGGCCTTTACCATCGCCTTGGCGTCGGCAAGCGTCGGCGCAAACGGTTTTTGGCAGATTGCCGGAACGCCGTGCTGCGCCGCCATCTCCACGAGCATTCTGTGGCTTGGTGCGGTGGTGGCGATGTCGACGAAATCCAGCCTTTCGCCGGCAAACAGCGCCGCCGCGTCGGTATAGCGCCGCGCGACCCCGAACTGGTCGCCGACGATCCGCAGCCGGTCCGGATCACGGTCGCAGATGGCGGCGATCGAGGCGCCCTCTATGTCGCGCCAGGCATGCAACTGGTTGACGGCAAAGAAGCCGCAGCCGATCAGCGCTCCACGCAGTTCCGCCATGTCAGCCGGCCTTTGCCATCTGCATCAGCGTGACACGGCTCTGCAGCCGGCGCTGTGCCTGGTCGACGACGACGGCGACGATGATGACGAGGCCCTTGATCACCATCTGCCAGAACGAGCTCACTCCCATCATCACCAGCCCGTCCGAAAGGATGCCGATTACGAAGGCGCCGACAATGGTACCGCCGATGGTACCGCGTCCGCCCGACATCGAGGTGCCGCCGAGCACTGCCGCGGCAATGGCGTTGAGCTCGAAGCTCTCTCCGGTCGCCGGATGCGAGGCCATCAGTTCGGACGAGATGATCAGCCCGACGATCGCCGCGCAGAAGCCGGAGAACATGTAGACGAACATCTTCACCATGTTGACGCGGACGCCTGAAATCCGCGCCGCCCGCTCATTGCCGCCGACGGCGAAGATGTGGCGGCCGAGCGGGGTGTATTTGGCGAGATAGGCCGCCCCTAGCGCAACGACGAGCAGAATCCAGAGCGCGACCGGCAGGCCGAGCAGCCGGCCGGCGCCGAGGTAGCCGAACCCTGTGGTGCCGAGCTCGGGCTTGCCGACGAGATTGGGGAAAGTACGGCCGTCCGACGACAGCAGCGCCAGGCCGCGCGCGACATAGAGCACGCCGAGCGTGGCAATGAAAGGCGCAACGTTAAGCCTGGTGATCAGCAAGCCGTTGACGGCGCCGATCAATATGCCGACGGCAAGCGTGATCAGCGCGATCTCGAAGACGTTGAAATAGATGGTGTAGCCGACCTGCAGGTCGATGCCGTTGAGCACGAGGTAGCCGGCCACCATGCCGCACAGGCCGACGATCGAGCCGACCGACAGGTCGATGCCGCCGGTGATGATGACGAAGGTCATGCCCATTGCGAGGAATGCGTTCAGCGCCACGTGCTTCGACATCAGGATAAGATTGGCGGCCGATAGGAAATTGGGGGCGGCTATCGAGAAGAATAACAGCACGGCGATTAGCGCGATGAACGTCCTCGCCTTCATCAGCGTCAGCAGGACCGAGCCGCCCGACATGGAGTTGACCGCCGCCTTGGCTGGGATGTCAGTCATGCGCCTTGCTCTCCGTGCGGGACCGGTCCGTGGCCGAAGGCCGAGGCAGCGACGAGTGCGGCCTCCGTCGCCTCTGCGCGATCGAACATGCCGGTCAATTTTCCATTGCTCATCACTGCGATACGGTCGGACAACGCCATCACTTCGTCGAGATCGGAGGTGGCAAACAGTATCCCCAGGCCGTCGCGCGACAGCTTGCGCATGGTGCGGAACACGTCGGCCTTGGCGCCGACGTCGATGCCGCGGCTGGGCTCGTCCATCAACAGCACCTTCGGGCCGGTGAGCAGCGCCTTGCCGATCACCACCTTCTGCTGGTTGCCGCCTGACAGCGACGAGACTTCCTGCGCCGGATCGGCGACCTTGATCGCCAGTTCGCGCACCGTCCGGGCCACCGCCTGTCTTTCGGCGGCACCGCGAATGTGGAACAGGCGCACGAACCGCGACAGGCTGGCCAGCGTCAGATTGCTGGCGACGGAGAGGATCGACACCAGCCCTTCGCGCTGGCGGTCTTCGGGGATCAGCGCCAGGCCGCGCCGGATGCGCCGCGTCGTGTCGCGCTCGTGCACTTTTTTGCCGGCAATGAATATCGTGCCCGTCGAATGGCCGTGGCGGCCCATGATGCAGTCGAACAGCTCGCTGCGTCCTGCGCCCATCAGGCCATAGATGCCGAGAATTTCGCCGGCGCGCAGCGATAGCGAGACGTGATCGACCGCAAGCCCGCCGGTGACGCGCGGCAGGCAGATGTCCTCGGCGCGGAATATTTCCTCGCCCGGCACATGGCCGTCGGCCTTGGCGAAGTCCTTGGCGTCCGAGCCGATCATCTGCCGCACGATCCACTGGGTGTCGACGTCTTTCATCTCCGCCTGGCCGGTGATGCGGCCGTCGCGCAGCACCGTGATGGTGTCGCCGATGCGGATCAGTTCCTCGAGCCGGTGCGAGATGTAGACGATTGCCACGCCGCGTGCCTTGAGGTCGGCAATCACCTTGAACAGGATCTCGACTTCCGCCGCGCTCAGCGCCGAGGTCGGTTCATCCATGATCAGGATGCGCGCATCGAGCGAAACCGCCTTGGCGATCTCGACCAGCTGCTGCTGGCCGATGCGCAGATCCTCGACCAGCATGTCGGGCCGGATGCCGGTTTCCAGGCGTTCAAGGAACTCCGCCGCGCGGCGCTCCTGCTCCTTGCGGTCGATCTTGCGGAAGCGGTTGGTGATCTCGCGGGTGGCGAAAATATTTTCGGCGACAGTCAGATTGCCGAACAGATTCAGCTCCTGGAAAACCATGCCGATGCCGCGGCTCACGGCATCACCGGAAGACGAGAATGAAACCTCCTCGCCGTCCAGCAAGATGCGCCCGAGCGTCGGTTGCTCGACGCCGGCGATGATCTTCATCAGCGTCGATTTGCCGGCTCCGTTTTCGCCGACCAGCACGTTGACCGCGCCTTTGCGCACCTCGAAATTCGCCCGTTTGACCGCGACGGTGCCGGAATAGACTTTCGAGACGTCCTCCAGCTTCAGGATGACATCTTGATAGCCGCTCATGGCTTCGGCCCGATCTTTGCCTCCGCCGGCGTCACCAGCGGCAGGTCCTGGCCACTGCCCGGCGTATAGGCGCCAAGTACCTCGACGCTGCGGCCCTCGAGTGCCTCGCGCGGCAGCTTGGAAAGCACGGTCTTGTCGGCATAGGCGTTGAAAGCCTTGCCGAACTGGGCGAAGTCGATCTGGTTGGTGAAATCGTTGAACTGGATGAAGTCGAGGCTGTCGCGCAGCGCGGTTCCGCGCATGGCGGGTCCGATCTGCACCCGCGCGTCCGCCTTGCCGTCGCCGTCGGCATCGACGTCCATCGTCGCCGCGCGTGACTGTGTATTGGCTGCAACGACCTTGCCCTCGAGCCGAACCGCGAAGGTCCATGGCGAATTCGCCTGCTTCTTCGGGTTGCCGTATTTGGCGCCGGCAGCGGCGGGATCGGTCTTGGCCAAGGTGTGAACCTCGGCAAACCGCCCGGCCTTCTGCTGCAGATAGGGTATGACTTTCGCCGCCCAGATGTCCTCGACCATCTTGTCGGGATTGAATGCGGAGCCAGTGCCGCCGTTTTCCGCTGACGGCGTCGGCAGGATCTTGCAGGCGGTCAGGCTGCCTATTGCTGCGAGGAACAACGCGACAAAGATCGGCCGGGTCAGCGTGTTGAACATGTCGGCTCGTTCGGCATGGCGGTCAGGAGCACCCAGAGAAATGGAGGCAAGGGCGAAATGGAAGCAAGGGACGAACCGGAGGCTCGTCCCTTGCTGCTTGATGTTACGCCGGCTCAGTTGGTGAGCGCGAACGTCTCCAGCTTGGCGGCATTGTCGCCATTGACCAGGACGCAATCCATCAATTGCTTTTCCTCGGCCGGAGACTTCTTGTTCTTGATGAAGTCGTTGGCCTGCTCGACCGCCATCTGCGCCTGCGCGAAGGCCGGCTGCAGGACTGTCGCCTTGATGCCGCCGGAGGTGATCGAGTCGCGCACGTCGTTCGACCCGTCGAAGCCGACGACGATGACGTCCTTGCGGCCGGCAGCGGCAAGTGCCGCATAAGCGCCCATCGCCATCGTGTCGTTGCCGGAGATCACGCCCTTGATATCGGGATTGGCCTGGAGGATCGATTCCATCTTTGAATAGGCCTCGGTCTGGCTCCAATTGGCCGACTGCTGCGCCACCATCTTCAGGTCCGGATAGTCGTCGATGACGTCGTGGTAACCCTTGGAGCGGATGCCGGCATTGGTGTCGGATTCCTTGCCGACGAGCTCGACGAAATTACCCTTCTCGCCCATCAGCTTGACGAATTCCTGTGCGCCGAGCTGGGCGCCCTGATAATTGTTGGACACGATCTGCGCGACGGCAACGCCGGTGGCATTGATCTCGCGATCGATCAGGAAGGAAGGAACGCCCGCGTCCTTGGCCTTCTGCACCGCGGCGACGGTGGCGTCGGCGCCGGCATTATCGAGGATGATCGCCTTGGCGCCGCGGCCGATCGCCGTGTCGATCAATTCGGACTGCTTGTTGGCGTCGTCGTCATGGACGAGCACCAACGCCTCGTAACCGAGTTCCTTGGCCTTGGCCTCCGCGCCGACAGCTTCCGCCTTGAAGAACGGATTGTCATGCGAGGGCGTGATGATGGCGATCAAATCCGCCGCATAGGCGGGTGCGGCGGTGCCAAGCGCCAGCATGCCGGCAAAAGCCGCAAGCGTCATTCTGCGTGTCAGTTTCATGTATTCCTCCCGTTGAAAACCTGCGCCTTGATTGGCCAAGGCTGTATGTGTTCGATTTCGTCAGCCGGCCGTAGGCGGCGGGGTGCGTCAGATTCACAAGCCCTTGGCCGGCTTCACCTCGACGGATCGCTCCCCCTATCCTCCACTCATCCAGCGCCTGATCCTGCTGCGAAGCTTGACGGTCCGATCCATCGAACAGCTAAGCCAACTGGTATAATGAGTCAATGACAATTTCAGGTGACATGTTCCGGAGAACGCGTCGCTGCCCTCAAGTGATGCGCTGAATGCTCGCGGCAATCTCCTCCGGTTCGAACACCCGTTTCCAGTCGTCGCGCATCAGTACCGGCTTGCCGAACTCTATCGCCTTGTTGCAGGCGTCGGAGAACACGCCTTTGGTTTCGCCGAAGATGACGGCGCCAAGCACGTTCATATGCCCAAGCAGGAAGTCGAGCGCCGCCTGCTTGTCGACCCCGCGCGCCACCACCTCGTCGACGGCCTCTTTCATGATGACGAGCAGCGAGGCGCACACCGTTTCAGAAAGGCCGGGCTCGAGCAGCGCCATCTGATCGACCGTGACGCGATGCGAGCGCATGACCGGCGCCCAGATGATCTTTGCGATCGCCTCACCCTTGGCGAAATCTTCCTCCGGTCCCTGCATCAAGGCGCTGACCATGTGCTGCTTGGCCTTGACGCCGCCGAAATAATCCTTCTTGGCCGCCATGTCGGTCTCGTCGTTGAAGATCGGCGGATGGCACGGGTGGGTGACGAAATAGGTCAGGTCCGGCCGCTTCGGCAGGTGGCCGGCGAAAGGTGCTGCGGCGTCGAGCACGACGACCATGGTGCCTGACGCAAGCTTGCTCTCGATACTCGCCGCAACCTTGCCGATATGCGTGTCCGGAACCGCCAGGATCACCACATCGGCGCCATCAAGCGCCTCATCGGCGCTGACGGCATCGATGCCGAGGCCCGACTTAAGCCGCTCGCGGCCGGCGTCGCTGACCTCGACATGGCGTATCGTATAGGGAGATCCGCGAAAATTGGTCGACAGGCGGTAACCCATTTTGCCGCCCGCACCAAACAGCGCAATCGTTGTCATGTGTCCGTTACTCCTGAATTCCAACGACGGCCCTGCCGATCGTCATCCCATTGACTTGTACGCACATTGCCGCCGGTTGGCGGATTAGAGAACGCAGGAGAGCCGCCGCTCAAATGACGATGCCGTGGACGATGTCTCGGGCGCCCGGATGTCCAGCACAGCGCAGCTACGCGGAGCATGCTACCTTAGGTACACATTATACCAGCATACCAAATTGGCAAGCGGCCATGGCACGGCTCCGACCACTTGTTTGGCCGTCGTTTACCTCCTGTTCAACGGCAAGGAGCGATCATCGCGCTGAACCGCCGATCGGCGGGATGATTCGCAGCCGACAAAGGCGCATGCTCGAAACGTCACTCTACAGCCCGGTCAAGGCCTTCCTGGAAGGCTTGGGATTTATGGTCAAGGGCGAGATCGGCGGCTGCGATCTGCTGGCGCTGAGTGCCGACTCTCCACCGATCGTCGTCATCTGCGAGCTGAAGCTGAAGTTCAATCTCGAGCTCATCCTCCAGGGCGTCGACCGTATGGCGGCAAGCGACGAGGTCTGGCTAGCGGCATGCATGTCGGCCCGTGGCAAGGGCCGTGAGAGCGATGTGAGATACCGCAATCTCTGCCGTCGGCTCGGCTTTGGCCTGCTTGGCGTGCGACCGAACGGCGAGGTTCAGGTGCTGCTCAGCCCGACGGCATTGGCTCCGCGTCGCGATCCCCGGCGCCGCTCGAAGCTAATTGACGAACATCGGCGTCGGCAGGGCGATCCTGTCGCCGGCGGCGGCTCGCGTGCGCCGATCATGACCGCTTATCGCCAGCAGGCGCTGGCATGCGCCGCAGCCCTCGCCGACGGCCCAAAGCGGCCGCGTGACTTGAAGCCCAACCTGCCGAACGCGCCTAAGATCCTGCTGCACAATGTGTATCGCTGGTTCGCACGCACCGATCGCGGGATCTACGAACTGACCGCTCAGGGCCGTGAGGCGTTGCAGCGCTGGCCGCAGCCCGATCGCAGCCACACCGCTGCCTGAGACAGGCAACGCCGGATTTCGCGCCCTGCTTTCCGCGACAATCACGGCTTTCGGCAAGACATCACCTCGGTCACGGAACCATATTTCGACACGATGGTTTTGTCGTCACCGAATTGATCGTCCGCTGAGCAAACGGAAGGAACGGCCATGCGCCTATCGACGACAATTGCCACACTTTCGGCGCTGGCCCTTGCCTCGCCGGTCTATGCGCAATCCGTGGGACCAGAGCTTGCCCCTGTCCCGCCGACGGCCCCGCAAACCCTGCCAGAGCAAGCCACGCCCGAAGGGACCACTCCCGACCAGACTACACCTGACCAAGCCTTCTCCGCCCAGAATTTCACCGCAGTGACAATCGTGGCGATGGAGGATCTGCCTCCTGACATCAAGGCACAGGCGGAGGCCGTCGTCACCCAGACCAGCGCCGAGGATTTGCGCATCCTGCAAAGTTCGATCGACGCATCGCCGCAGGCGGCATCGGCGCTGGCGGCGAACGGGCTTAATTCCACGCAGGTCGTGGCGGCCAATATCGACGGCGACGGCACGCTGACGCTGATCATCCAGACGACGACGTGAGCGGCTGAAAGCGGACAAGCCGGCTCCGGCACGGAAACGAAGGCCGCCCGATCGCGGAGGACTGTCATGGCCGAGGCTGCAGTTCGCAACTTCACCATCAATTTCGGGCCACAACATCCCTCCGCTCACGGCGTCCTGCGGCTGGTGCTCGAACTCGACGGCGAGATCGTGGAACGCGCCGATCCCCACATCGGCCTGCTGCATCGCGGCACCGAAAAGCTCATCGAGTACAAGAACTACCTGCAGGCCTTGCCCTATTTCGACCGGCTCGACTACGTCGCGCCGATGAACCAGGAGCATGCATTCTGTCTCGCCGCCGAGAAGCTCCTCGAAATATCGGTTCCGAAACGCGGACAGCTCATCCGCGTGCTTTTCTGCGAAGTAGGCCGGCTGTTATCGCACCTCCTCAACGTCACCACGCAAGCCATGGACATCGGCGCGCTGACGCCGCCGCTCTGGGGTTTCGCCGAGCGCGAGAAGCTGATGGTCTTTTATGAGCGCGCGTCCGGCGCCCGCATGCACGCGAATTATTTCAGGGTCGGCGGCGTGCATCAGGATCTGCCGCCGGAACTCCTCGACGACATCTGGAAGTTCTGCGATCCGTTCCTCAAGGTCTGCGACAATCTCGAAGAGCTGTTGACCGAGAACCGCATTTTCAAGCAGCGCAATGTCGATGTCGGCGTGATCGGCCTCGACGATGCCTGGGCCTGGGGCTTTTCCGGCGTGATGGTGCGCGGATCGGGCGCGTCCTGGGACCTGCGCAAGGCGCAGCCATACGAATGCTATTCGGAGATGGATTTCGATATCCCGGTCGGCAAGCATGGCGACTGCTACGACCGCTATCTCGTCCGCATGGAGGAAATGCGCCAGTCGGTCCGGATCATGCGGCAATGTCTGGAAAAGTTGCGCTCACCCGAAGGCCAGGGACCGGTCGCGATCCCGAACCGCAAGATCACGCCGCCGCCGCGTGCCACGATGAAGCGCTCGATGGAAGCGACGATCCACCACTTCAAACTTTATACCGAAGGCATTCGCGTGCCGAGCGGCGAAGTCTATGCCGCCGTCGAGGCGCCGAAGGGTGAATTCGGCGTCTACCTCGTGTCGGACGGGGGCAACGTTCCCTACCGATGCAAGATCCGCGCACCTTCCTTCGCCCACCTGCAAGCGATGGATTTCCTGTCCCGAGGCCATATGATCGCCGATGTTGCCGCGATCATCGGCTCGCTCGACATCGTGTTCGGAGAAATCGATCGCTAGTTTAGCCAGGTCGCAGGATCTTCCCCGATCGCAGGATCATTCGTCGTTAGTAGCCGCGCAGGCAGGCCTGGACGGCGCTCGACCGCCGGTCAGACGAAGGCCCTCACCTGCGGCGGGCCAGCTCAAATTCTCACATCAAAGACGGACGCATGGCCGCGACAAGGCGCAGCCAAGCGTCGAGGAGTTTCACAATCTGCGCGGCCCGACGGGGCACGAGCCCTTCCAAGTTCGGAAGCGCTCTCCACGGCGCGGAAAGAACGCGTGTTCCGCCGTTCCTCGTACCGCCTCAATGCACGATCAAGCCCTTCATCCAGGCAACAAATCTGTTGCCGCGAACTATCCCGCGCACCCTGGCAGCGGCCCATCTCGCTTGCATCGTAGCGCCGACATGGCAATGGCAGACGATTTGGTGCAACTGCCGGTCGCTCAGTTCGAAGAAGCGCTTTGCCTCACCATAGGTATCATCGCTGAGGCCCATGGCACGCAGAACCGGATCCTCAAAGGCGACAGTGAGCGGCGTCCCAGCGCCACGCGATCTGTCACGCGCTTCCCTGTTCATATATTCGGTGCCTGGAAGCGCCCCAAGGCATCGCGTCGGGTTTTGTTCGAGAAGTTCCGCCCAACGTTCAATCCGCTGGGTTCGAGTCATCGCCGGATACGCCGCGAAGGACTCAACTTCCGCGACGGCCTGCAGTTGGTCGAGTGTTTGATGTTTCATGGTCGGCTCCTGTCGACAGGTGAATTCGCCCACGCCTACATGAGCAATTATCGCGCCATGGAGCGCTGACAAGGCCGGACCATCGCAACATGAGGCGTACGGATCACCTGCCCGGTGAAGCGGCGCTCGAATTCCGACGCGCCCCCGCCTGTGTTCGATGTCGACCCGTTAACCGAACCCGTTTCCGGACAGGAACTTTTGCGGAAGCTTGCCGTTTGGCTTTGCGTCCGCTTCGGCGGCTGCAATATCAGTCTTGAAAGCAATTCCGTTGGACACGAAGCCTCAACGCGTCGAGCAAGACGTCGAGCCTGTAAATGAAACCCGGGAGCAACCGGCCCCGGTTCGAGAATCTCGTGAGCGATCGGCAGAGCCCCGGCAGGAAAAACCCGACGGGAATGCCTCGCAACGAAAGGCCGGTCTGCTCGGCTTTCCCAGGCGCCATCCCTATGCGGCCGCAGCCATCGCGCTTGCGCTGTTGCTCGTCGCGGCAGGCATCGCGATCTGGTGGCTGAACGCTCGCCAGTACGAATCGACCGACGACGCCTTCATAGATGCGCGCACAGTGACGATCGGTGCGCAAATAGCCGGCCGCCTTACCGAGCTGGCGGTTACCGACAATCAGCATGTACAGGCGGGCGATGTCCTCCTGCGTGTCGACGACAGCGACTATCAGGCAAACCTGAAGCAGGCCGACGCCGGCGTCACCGCGGCCGAGGCCGAAATCGTCAATGTCGCCGCCCAGATCGAGGCTCAAAACGCAAAGGTAAACGCTGCCCAGAGGCAGGTTGCACAGGCCAAGGCAGCGCTGGATTTCGCCAAGGCCGAGGATCAACGCAATCGCGAACTCCTGGCCAGGGGCACAGCAACGCAGCAGCAGGCGCAGCAGGCGGCATCGACGCTGCGTCAGGACCAGGCCGCGCTGGACAGCGCCGAGGCCAATGTCGCCTCCGCAAAAAGCCAGGTTTCGGTCTTGCAGGCACAGGCCAGGAGCGCCGAGGCGCAGCTCGAGCAGGCAAAGGCCAGCCAGGAGCAAGCCCGCACGACGCTGTCGCGCACGACTATCACAGCACCCGCAGCCGGGCGCGCAACGAGCATTTCCGCCGCTAAGGGCACCTACGCCCAACCCGGCCAGGTATTGATGATGTTCGTTCCCGACGAGGTCTGGGTGAAGGCCAATTTCAAGGAGACGCAGCTCGATCTGATGCGGCAGGGACAGCCGGTCGACATCGACATCGACGCCTACCCGGACAAGTCCTTCCATGGCCGCGTCGACAGTATTCAGGCCGGCAGCGGCACCGCCTTCAGCCTCCTGCCGGCCGAAAATGCCACGGGCAATTACGTCAAGGTGGTGCAGCGCGTGCCGGTCAAGATCGTCTTCGACAAGCCGCCGGATGTGCTTCTCGGCCCGGGCCTGTCGGTGGTGCCGACGGTCAAGGTGCGATGAGCGGCGAAACCGCCAGAAATCAGGATGAAAGCCGATCCGCCGCCGGGACACACAATCCGTGGCTCATCGCCGTTGTCGTCTCCATCGCCACTTTCATGCTGGTGCTGGACACCTCGATCGCCAATGTCGCCCTGCGCAACATCGCCGGCAGCCTGGCGGCCGGAATGGATGAAAGCACCTGGGTGATTACCACCTATCTCGTTGCCAACTCGGTGATCATCCCGGTCAGCGGCTGGCTGGCAAGCGTCATCGGCCGCAAGCGCTACTACATGCTCTGCGTTGCGACCTTCACCCTCGCGTCGCTGCTGTGCGGACTGGCGCCCAACCTGGAACTGCTCATCCTGTTCAGGGTCCTTCAGGGCCTCGGCGGCGGCGGCATGGCGCCAAGCGAGCAATCGATCCTTGCCGACACCTTTCCGCCTGAAAAGCGCTCGCAGGCCTTCGCGCTTTACGGCATTGCCGTCATCATCGCACCGACGGTCGGGCCGACGATCGGCGGCTGGCTGACGGACCATTTCTCCTGGCACTGGATCTTTTTCATCAACGTGCCGTTCGGCATCCTGTCGCTGGCCCTGGTGCAATGGCTGTTGGTCGAACCGGACGTACTCGAACGCGAACGCAAGGAACGGCTGAAGGGCGGCCTGAAGATCGACGGGATCGGGTTCGTCCTGGTGGCGATTGCCTTGGGGTGCCTGGAGATTTTTCTCGACCGGGGCCAGCGCTACGATTGGTTCGCCTCGGATTTCATCACCACTTTCGCAGTGATTTCGGCGATCGCGTTCCTGCTGCTTATCCCATGGGAACTCAGTCGCAGCGATCCGGTCGTCGACATGCGCCTATTGTTCACGCGCCAATTCGGCACGGCCTTCCTGGTCATGATGGCGGTCGGTGCTATCCTGTTCAGCACCACCCAGATCGTGCCGCAGCTGCAGCAGACGACATTTGCCTACACCGCGACGCTCTCGGGCCTTTCGATGATGCCGGGCGGCATCGCCATGCTGATCTTGATGCCGGTGTCCGGATTTGTAGGCAGCATCGTGCAACCCAAATACCTGATCATGATGGGCATGTCGGTGGTCGCAGTGGCCCTCTGGCATATGACCTCGCTCACCCCGGACGCCAGCTTCCGCTTCTTTGCCTTTGCCCGTGTTTTCCTGATGGTCGGGCTGCCGTTCCTGTTCATTCCCATCTCGACCGCGGCCTATGTCGGCCTGCCCCCGCAGAAGACCAACCAGGCATCGGCGCTGATCAACGTTGCACGCAATATCGGCGGCAGCATCGGCGTCTCGCTGTCCAACACCGTCATTGCGCAAAGCTCCCAGATCCATCAATCGAATCTGGTCGCCCACACCGTGCAGTCGTCGCCCGCCTATCAGCAGGCGCTTCGGCAGGCGACCGAGCATTTCGTCGCCCAGGGTTCGCCGATGGTCGAGGCGAAGCAGCAGGCGATCGGCTGGCTTGGCCAGTTGATCGCCCGCCAGGCCACGCTGCTCGCCTATGTCGATGTCTTCCGCTACTGCGCGGTTGCAACCGCCCTGCTCGTTCCGCTTGCTCTGCTGCTGCGATCAAGCAAGTCGGGCAGCAGACAGGCGAATCCGGAGATGGGCTGACCAGAAGGCGGGAACCAGCTGACCCATTGCGTTGTTCTGCGCCAAGAGGAGATGATCACGATGGCCACTATTCCCACACCCGAGCCAACCCCGACCCCGGTGCCGCCGCCTCCCATCCCCGATCCCAAGCCCGTGCGTGAGCCGGACCCCGACAGGCTTCCCGACGAGGACCCCATTCCCAATCCGGATGAAAACGATATTCCGCCGAAGCGGGCGTTCAACATCTAGCCTATTAGATTTCGAGCACAGCGTAGGGGCGGCCGGTCGGCTTGGCGACATGCATGGCAACGTTATAGACCGACGCCCCGCCCGGTGTGCGGCCCTCGTAGGCGCCGCGATGCGCATGGCCATGCACCACCGCGCTGACCTGGAACCGGTCTATTGTCTCGGCCAGGCGTGACGAACCGAGAAACGGGAAGATCTCCAGCGGCTCGCCTTCGACCGTCTCGACGACAGGCGCGTAGTGCAGAACGACAAGCGTGCGTTTGGCGCGGACCTGCCTCATCGCGTTTTCAAGCCGCATCGCTTCGTTCACGCTTTCCGCCACCATTGACTTGATCGCCGGTTCGCCGAAGGAGCCGAGCATGCGCGATCCAAAACCGCCAACGAAACCCTTGACCCCGACGAACCCGACCTCGTGAATCTCCGTCGCCTCGCCGTCGAGCAGGTGAACGCCCGCCTGGCGCAGAATGTCGGTGACCTGCTCGACGGCGCCTGACTCATAGTCGTGGTTGCCAAGTACGGCGACGACCGGGATCGTGCAGGCACGCAGTTCCTCGGCAAGGATTTCGGCCTCCCGAGGCTTGCCGAGATTGGTAAGGTCGCCCGTCAGCACGAGAACCTGGGCTGCACGCGACATCTCGCCGAAAAGATCGCGGTACGAGGCCTGGTCCTCCTTGCCGACATGCAGATCGCCAATGGCGGCGACTTTGAGTGCGCTGCCGTTTTCCGCCTTCGGCGAAGCAGTTTCGAGCTCGTCAGCCATTGCTATGTTCTCCTTCACCGCCGACGTCGGCAAAACCCCAGTCGTTGACGTCGATCTCATAGTCAGTTCGTGAAAGCATGCGCCCACGGCAGATTTTCATCCGGGAAGGTGGCAATTCGCGCTGCTTGGCCAGCCGGTCAAGCAGCTCGTCGAGCAGCCAGGCGGGCACGCGGCCCCGCTCCGTCGGATAGATCCATCGGAAGTTCAAGAGATGCATCAGCAGAACTTCCCAATGGACTTCCATGTAGGAAAGCAGCCTTTGCCAGTCGATCTGGTCGTGGGCCTTGAGGATGGTATGCGAGATGTCGGCACCATCGTGGCGACCGCGGTCCTGGATGAAACTTTTGGACCAGATAAGCTCGGTGGGCCCGATGATCCGCACCTGGCTGCCCAGCAATTCGCCCTGACGGGCGTGCTCCAGCCACTGGTCGTCGACAGGCATTGTGCCGTTCATCGAGGCGAAAATGACGTCGAAAAAATGGGTGCCCTTGAACACTTTGCCGAGCCACCGGTCGTCCTCGACCACGACGGCGTAGCCGATCTGCTTAAAATGGGCGAGGATGCGCGGGCAGTCGCCGGCCTTGCAGAAAATGTCGAGATCCTTGGTCTGGCGGATGATCCCGGTATAGGCGCTTACGGCATAGGTGCCGGCGACGAGAAAGGGGATGCCGGTCGCGACAAGTTCGCGGATCGCTTCGATATAAAAGACCTCCGCTTCGGCATTGCGAAGCGTCGGGGCGGCTTTTGGATCGACCGACGGAACGGATGCCGGGATAGCACTTTTCGGTGGAGGATCGATGATCATAGCAATGGCTCCTGGCCCGGCAGACCAGCAGCCGCCTGTATCTAATAGCCAAGCATGCCCGATGGTTCCCGCCGTTACGCGGCACTGCCGCTCTCGCCTGCTGCATCAGGCGGACACGCCGCCGTGGCAGGCCTTCGAAGCGGTCATGGTTGTCGGCTGCGGCGCGGCCCTAAAATGATATGTGAGCGGTCATTTTTGACGTCAAGATCGCAGCGCGGTCAGCCTCAAGCACGTCGAGGCGGAGTGGGCCCGCTATCGTCCTCGGGTCCGGAAAGGATTGGCTTCAACATGGTTCCCGAGCTGTCGGAGGCGCTGCGCACTCGGCGCAACAGCCACTTGAGCGCCCGTGGCCAGACCGACTCTGTTTGCCGGAAAGCTGCAGGCGGCGTGGCGAAAAGGCCATTCTCCATTTTGTAGTCCCTCACTGTCTCAGTCCAATCAGCGTTCTTCAACGAGCAAAGCTTGTGTTGGTTCCGCGTCGCCATCGGCGGGAGCACGGGCTGGACAGGCGAAGTCATCATTGGTGGGTTCGAGCGGGCTGGCCCTCTGCAGCGAAATCAGTGGCCTCGGCGATCAAGTCGCGGAATTCAGCCCACTAGCCGGCGGGATTCAGCTCGTATCCTGATGCGCCGGCTCTGGACACGACCCGCGAAGGCTGAAATTGTGATCGGCATTTTCCAGTTGCAAATTTGGTTGGGCTCGGCGGGGATGGCGCTGGTTTCTGAAGACATTGCCAGCCATCCGGCACTGCGTCGCCATGTCCAGGCTCAGTCGCGGACGCTTCTCCAGACCTATGAAGCGAACCCGCGGCTGGCTTCCGTATTCGCCACGCAACAGCGTTGGCTGATGGCCCATATCGGCCTTGGCTTGTATTTCAATCGAGAGCCGGACGATCATCGCAAGGGACTTACGTCCGCACGGTTCATGGACGACATCTGCCGGCATTCGGTGGCCAGCCGCAACACCGCCGATGCCTTCCTGAAGGAGATGCTGCATTACGGTTTCATCCGGCATCTGCCGATTAAATATGGGCGCATCCGCCCCTTTGAGCCGACCGCGGGCACTCTGGAGACGGTTGCCGGCTGGGTCATGGCTCATCTGAAAACGCTGGACAGCCTGGATGGTGGATCTCGACTGGCTGCATTCGTCGCACAACCGGACGTACTCGCCAAACTGCAGCCGCTGGTGGCCGACGGCCTGCTTTCGTCGCATGCCGTGCGGCAGCCAAAACAGACTTTTTCCTTGTTCACCTGGCTCGACAATGGCGGCATCGTCATGGATTGGCTGATGTCCGGCGTCGACCCCGATCATGCCGACCTGGACCGAATCCCGACCGGTGTCGTCTCAATCGGGGATTTCGCGAACTGGCTCAAGCTTTCCCGCACTCACCTGTCACGCAAATTGCGCGATGCCGAGGAACTCGGCAGCATCGGCTGGCTGGGCCAGCGTGGTCATTCGGTCATGTGGGTGTCGAGCGAGTTCTACCAGGAATACATGACCGCCCAGGCGGTCAAGCTCGCCATCATCGATGCAGCCTTCGACAATTGTGTTGTAACTTCCGAAACCAGCTGAACCGCGAGCCGACCGCCGTCGTGGCAGCCTTGGCGCCGCCGCGACGGAGGTCTGGCATTTCAATCGATGTCGAACGACACGCCCTGCGCAAGCGGCAGCGCCTTGGAATAATTCACCGTATTGGTAGCGCGCCGCATATAGGCCTTCCAGGCATCGGAGCCGCTCTCGCGGCCGCCGCCGGTTTCCTTCTCGCCACCGAAGGCACCGCCGATCTCGGCCCCTGACGTGCCTATATTGACGTTGGCGATGCCGCAGTCCGATCCGTCGACGCTAAGAAAGCGCTCGGATTCCTGCAGGTCGCGGGTAAAGATCGAGGATGACAGCCCCGCTCCCACCGCGTTGTGCTCGGCGAGCACGGCGTCGAAGTCAGAATATTTCATCACATAGAGGATCGGCGCGAAGGTCTCCTCCGTCACCGGCGAAACCTGCCGCGGCATTTCGACCAGCGCCGGACGCACGTAGTAAGCCTCAGGCTGGCCGTTCTCGACCCGCATTCCGCCGGTTGCCGTGCCGCCATGCGAAGCCGCCTCCTCCAGCGCCTTCTGCATGTTCTCGTAGGCAGCCTTGTCGATCAGCGGGCCAACCAGAGCGCTTGTCTCCAGCGGATTGCCGACCGAGACGCTCTCATAAGCCTTCTTCAGGCGCGGAACGAGCTGGTCATAGACGCTCTCATGCACGAACAGGCGCCTGAGCGTCGTGCAGCGCTGACCGGCCGTGCCCATGGCGCCGAAGGCGATGGCACGCAGCGCCATGTCGAGATCGGCCGTTGGGCAGACGATGCCGGCATTGTTGCCGCCGAGCTCCAGCACGGCACGCGCGAAGCGCTTCGCCAGGCGCGGACCGACATCCCGGCCCATGCGGGTCGAGCCGGTGGCCGAAACCAGCGGCACCTTCGGATGGTCCACCATGATCTCTCCGACCGCGCGATCACCGATCAGCACCGGCGCCAGCCCTTCCGGGGCATCGCCGAAACGCTTTGCCGCGCGCTTGAAGATTGCTTCGCAGGCGAGCGCCGTCAGCGGCGTCTTCTCAGACGGCTTCCACACAACCGCGTCGCCGCAGACCAGCGCGAGTGCCGCGTTCCACGACCATACCGCCACCGGAAAGTTGAAGGCCGAAATGACGCCGACCACGCCGAGCGGATGCCAGGTTTCCATCATGCGATGGCCGGGACGCTCGGTGGCGATGGTCAGGCCGTACAATTGCCGAGAAAGACCGACGGCGAAATCGCAGATGTCGATCATCTCCTGCACTTCGCCAAGACCCTCGGATGGGATCTTGCCAACTTCGATCGATACCAACCGGCCAAGCTCGGCCTTGTGTGTGCGCAATTCCTCGCCGAGCAGCCGTACCAGCTCGCCACGCTTGGGAGCTGGTACCTGCCGCCACGCCAGGAAAGCTTTGTGGGCATTGTCGATGGTCGTTGCCGCATCGGCCGGCGAGATGGTCTTCAGCGCGGCGATCTGCTCGCCAGTCACCGGGCTGCGCACGATAAGATCGCCGCCCGTAAGCGCGCGCTCGGCAACGCCCAGTTTCGCCAGAAGCCCGGCCGTTTCCTTCGCAATCGTCATTTTCATCCCTTTCAGATCCCGTCGCTCATATGGCGTCGGTCCAAGCCTTGCGCCATACCCGCTCCCTGCCGGTCGGCACACCAGGCGCTGTCATGGCGTGGCATTACGCGTTTCAGGGAGAAATCGCCACCCCGGCATGGTCCAAGCCGGTGTCCGACTGTTGAACCAGCCAGATAGAGCGAACTAGCGTGCCGTCTTGGCGGTTTCCGGCACGGCGCTTTCTTTCATCAGCCGGTCGATATGCATGCGGATATGCGCTGCCTCGGCGGCCGTATTGGCAAGCGCGATGGCGCGGTCGAAAGCGACGCGCGCCTCCTCGCCGCGGCCAAGCTGCATCAGCAGTCCGCCCTCGAGGCCGAAGAAATGGAAATAGCCGGAAAGCCTTCCCTCCAGCGGCTCGATCATGGCGAGTGCGGCTTCCGGTCCACGCACCTTGGAGACCGCGACGGCGCGGTTGAGCGTCACCACCGGCGACGGCTGCATCTGCTCAAGCAGGCCGTAGAGCAGGTCGATCTCGTTCCAGTCCGTGTCCTCGGGCTTTTCCGCCCGCGCATGCAGTGCGGCGATCGCCGCTTGCACCTGGTAGGGACCGGGCTTGCGATGGCGCAACGCCTTATCGACCAGCGCCAGGCCTTCATCGATCATCTTGCGGCTCCACAGGCTGCGGTCCTGGTCTTCGAGCAGCACGATCTCGCCGTTCTCGTCGAAGCGAGCCGGCGAGCGTGCATGCTGCAGCAGCAACAGCGCCGTCAGCCCCATGATCTCCGGCTCGGTCTGGAACAGCCTGAGCAGCAGCCGGGCCAGCCGGATCGCCTCTTCGCAAAGCGGCGCACGCGCCGAAGCCTCGCCGCTGTTGCTGGAATAGCCTTCGTTGAAGATCAAGTAGACCATGGCGGCGACGGCGGCGAGCCGTTCGGAGCGCTCGACCGCTCCCGGCGTCTCGAACGGCACCCCGGCGTCGGCGATACGCGCCTTGGCGCGCGTGATACGCTGCTCCATGGCGCTTTCACCGACGAGGAAGGCGCGGGCGATCTGCTTGACCGTCAGGCCGGAGACGATGCGCAACGCCACCGCGATCTGCTGTGTGGCCGGCAGGTCGGGATGGCAGCAGATAAACAGCAGCCGCAAAATATCGTCGCGGTAATGCGCCCCGTCCAGCCGCTCGGCGACGTCGCTCTCGGCATCCTCCAGATCGGAGATCTGGTCCTCCTCCGGCAGCGGCGCCTGCTTGGCCCGCTTGCGCACCGCATCGATGCCGCTGTTGCGGCCGACGAAAATCAGCCAAGCTGCCGGATCGCGCGGAGGACCGTTTTTCGGCCAGTTGTTCAGTGCCCTCAGGCAGGCGTCCTGGAATGCTTCCTCCGCCGCGTCGAGGTCGCGGAAGTAGCGCAGCAATGCCCCCATCACCTGCGGGCGAGCGGTGCTGATTGCCGTGCTGATCCAGGCGAGTTCGGTCATGCGGAAACCTTGGCGGGATTGAAGAGCGAGACCGGCCGGATTTCATAGGAGCCGCCGCTCGGGTTGACCTCGGAAAGCTCGCGCGCGAAGTCGACGGCCTCATCGAGGTCGGCGCATTCGAGCGTGTAGAAGCCGAGGAACTGTTCCTTGGTTTCGGCAAACGGGCCGTCGATGACGATCGATTCGCCCTTGACCTTCCTCAGCGTCGTCGCCGCGGTCGTCGGCAAGAGCCGCGCCACCGGGCCAAGCCGGCCCGCCTGGGCATATTTTTCCTGCACACCGATAAGCTTTTCCATGACTGCGTCGTCCTGCTCCTTGCTCCAGGAGCAGACGACGTCTTCCGAGGCATAGCAGAGGATCGCGTAGAGCATGGGTCGTCCTTTTCTCTATCAAAGGACGAAACACTAGGACCGATGCCGACATGGCGTCGACAAAAAAATACGCCCCCGGTCTGGCGTCAGTCCCTCGCCTTCAGCCATCTCAAGACCAAGGCCTCCTCGTCGTCGAGCCCGGCGATCGAGCGCTTGCCTTTGTTGGCATCCGCCATTTCGTCCAGCAGCCGTCCTTCGGACCAGGCGCGGAACACTTCCGGATGGATGTAGCATTGGCGACAAACCGCGCGTGTGTTGCCGAGCCGATCGGCAACCTTGTCGATGACACTGTTCATCACCCTCTTTTGCTGCGCCTGGCTTTCCGGACGTTCGGTTTGCGCAAACAGCGACGCCGCATGGATGGTGCCGCCCCAGGTTCTGAAGTGCTTGGAGCTGAACTCCGCTCCGGCGTTCTCCCTGATATAGCGGTTGACGTCGTCTGAGCGCACCGGATGCCTGTTTCGGTCCTCGTCGAGATACTGGAACAGTTTTTGGCCCGGCAGGTCCTGCGCTCCACGCACGACCTTGGCAATCCGGCGATCGACAAGCTTCAATCTCCATTCCTTGCCGGATTTACCGATGAAGGCAAAGCGCAGGCTCGAGCCCTTGATGTCGACATGGCGGTCACGCAGCGTGGTCAGCCCAAAACTCTTGTTGTCGCGGGCATAGGCGGCATTGCCGACACGGATCATCGTGTTGTCGAGCAGCCAGACGATAGCCGCAACGACGCGTTCCAGCGGTAGGCCGTGACGGCGCAAATCGACGTCGATCTGCCGCCGCAGTTCGGGCAGGCTTTCGGCGAAGGCGATCAGGCTCGAATATTTGACGCCGTCACGCTCCTCCGCCCAGTGCGGGTGATAGCGGTATTGTTTGCGTCCGCGCTGGTCCCGACCGGTCGCCTGGATATGACCATCGGGGTCTGGCGAGATCCACACATCCGTCCAGGCCGGTGGAATGGCGAGCGCCTTGATGCGTGCCAGCGCCTCCCCGTCGACAATCCGCCCGTCGGGTCCTTTGTACGAGAACCCTTTGCCCGAACGCAGCCGGCGAATACCGGGTTCAGTGTCGGTGACATAGTTGAGCGAGGCCCGAACGGCCGAGGCTTGCGCGCCGTTCTCCAGCGCTCCGTTCTGCGGCACCCCGTTTTTTGGTGCAGCTTTCCTCACAGCCGATTGGCCAGACGACGACCCGGATTTGTCCAGCATGTCCTCTCCACGGAATTTCCGTAGATAAGCCGCTTGCCGGCTGCGGGTTCCAACGCCTCTTGATCTCTTGGTTCCAGAACAGCCTATCGACGTCGCCGTGCAACGAAGACGTGCGTCGTCACGCCTTTTCGAGCACGACCGGAATGACGTCGACCGCCTGCTCGCCGACCTGTCCACCAGTGGTTTTCAGCACGCCGACGATCGGCGCCACATCGGAGTAATCGCGGCCGTAGCCGACCGTGATATGGTCGTTGCTTGCCCGCATGCCATTGGTCGGATCGAATTCCTGCCAGCCGGCATCGCGCCCGCACCACACCTTGACCCAGGCGTGCATGGCGTCGGCGCCTTCGAGCCGCGGCTTCCCGCGCGGCGGGATGGTGCGCAGGAACCCGCTGACATAGCCCGCGGGAATACCGAGGCCGCGCAGGCCGGCGATCATGATGTGGGAAAAATCCTGGCAGACGCCGCGCTTCAGGCCAAAGGCGTCGCTGGCCCGCGTCTGCACGGTGGTCGCCTCGCCGTCATAGGTGAAATCGCGGTGAATGCGGTTGCACAGAGCCATGGCCGTGCCGACTGTCGAACTGCCGGCACTGCCTTTCGCATAGGCAGTGATTGCCGCGTCGATGCCGGCATGATCGCTGGCGGCCAGAAAGTGATGCGGCGAAGCCGGCGCCAGCGAGTGCACTGCGCCGAGTTCTTCCCTCAGCCGGCGTATGTCCGGCGATACGTCGAGCCCGGGTTCGGGCCGCGACACTGAAACACGCGCGCTCATCCTGATGTCGAGCGCATCATGCGCGTCACGAAAGGCGATCGAGGTGACACTGTTGCCGAAAAAGTCGGAAAAGTCGGAACGTTCGCTGGGCGCCGGCACAAAAGACAGTGAAGCGGCGATGACGCGCTGCACGCCAGGGATGGTCGGCGGCAGCACGCGCACTTGATGGCGGCCGCCGCCGGCCGCCGCATCATAGTCGTAACGCAGGTGAAGCCTGATGTCGTAGAGCATGCTGTCTCTACCCGAAATAGGCTTTGGCGAGGCTGTTGTAGAGCCCGCCGATTTCATTGGCGAGATCGCCGAGGGCCTTGGCCGTCATGTCCGAGGGCTCCTTGATGGCGATCGACGTGTTGAGCTGCAGGATTTCCTTGGCCGCCGGCGACATATGGCCTTCAGCGCCGACAGCGGGCAGCAGCGCGATTTCGGCTTTCAGCCGTTCGAGCTGGAAAAGGATTGAGCGCGGGTTGAGCGGATCGAGCGCCAGAAGGTCGACCACCGTGCGCCGCCCCGCCTGCACCGGATATTGCCGACGGTGCGTCATGACGCTGTCGCCGATCTCCAGCATCATGTCGAGCGCGCCTTCCGGCGCCTGGGCTCCGGTCAGCCGGGCGAGCGTGCGGGCGATCTGGATGCCGCGTTCGAGCCTGCGGCCGATTTCCAGGAAACGCCAGCCGGCAAAGCGGTACATGTTCTCGTGCAGCAGGCCGGAAAACCCGGCCAGCTTGCGCAGGATGACCGTCATTGCCCTTGTCGCGTCGTCGCCCGGCGCCACTGTCGCGGCAAATTGATGGATGGTCTTCGACAGATCCTTCAATGCCAGCCAGCCATCGGGCGAGAAGCGGTCACGGATCTGCCCGGCGCTGTAAACGGCGCTGTCCAGCGTGCCGATGAGCCCCAATGGGATTGCCGTCTCGACGTCGATGCCGAACGGCGCGAGATAGTCGCTGATATCGGCGAGCAGCGGCATCTCGGGATCGGATGTCTCGGCCAGCCGCACATGGTAGGCGCGCAGGATGCGCACCGTGTCTTCCGACCGCTCGATATAGCGGCCGAGCCATGTCAGGTTCTCAGCCGCGCGGCTGGGCAGGCTGCCGGGCAAGGTTCGGGTGAAGCTGTCGTGCTCCTGCGGCAGCAGCGTCTCGCGCTCGACCGGCCTGTCGCTGACCACCCAGACATCCGCCGCCTGGCCGCCGCGCTGCATGGCGATGGCGGTCGGGTCGAGCGAGAAGCCGACACGGGCAAAGCCGCCCGGCATCACCGTCCAGCCTTCCGGCGTCCGCGCCAGATAGACGCGCAGGCTTGCCGGCCGCGGCTCCAGCCAGCCGCCGACATAGACAGGCGTGGTCGACAGCGTCACCGCTTCCTGGCCGACGAAGTCGCCGCCGTCCCGTTCGATCCTGGCGACGAGTTCGGCCCGTTCCTCGACCGACAGCGCTGACCCGAGCTTGGTCGAGCCGTCGTCCTCGAAGGCAAGCCGCGTCGACAGCGCCGGGCCGATCACCATGCTATCGATATTGGCGAGCACATGCTCACGCTCCGTCTCCTGCCCGCACCACCATGTCGCGACCGTCGGCAGCAGCAGTTCCTCATTGCGCAGGGCGCGCGAAATCTTCGGCAGGAAGGCGAGCAGCGCGCGCGTCTCCATCAGGCCGGAACCCAGTGCATTGACGGCCGAAACCGCCCCTTGCCGGACCGCTTCGACCAGCCCCGGCGTGCCGATCTGCGAGTCCGGCCGCAATTCAAGCGGATCGGCAAAGGCGGCGTCGAGCCGCCGCCACAAGACGCTCACCGGCATCAGCCCCGAAACCGTGCGCACCATCAGCCTGCCGCCCGAGACGGTCAGGTCCTCGCCCTCGAGCAGCATGATGCCGAGATAGCGGGCGATATAGGCATGTTCGTAATAGGTTTCGTTCAGCGGTCCCGGCGTCAGGATGGCGACACGGCCGCCGGCTTGCTTGGCCATGCCGATCAGCGCGTCGCGGAAGCGACGGAAGAAGCCGGCCAGGCGGTGCACATGCATCTCGCCGTAGATGTCGGACAGCGCCCTCGTAGTGGCGACGCGGTTCTCCAGCGCGAAGCCGGCGCCCGACGGCGCCTGTGTGCGGTCGCCAAGCACCCACCAGCGGCCGTCCGGGCCACGACCGAGCTCGAAGGCGCAGAAATGCAGGAAATGGCCGCTGGCCGGCCTGGTGCCGACGACCGGCCGCAAATATTCGGGGCTGGCCGCGATCAATCCGGCCGGTAGAATGCCTTTCTCGACCAGCCGGTTCGGACCGTAAATGTCGGCGATGGTCTCCTCGAACAGATCGGCGCGCTGGACCAGGCCGGCGCTGATACCAGCCCATTCCTGCTCCTCGATCAGCAGCGGCACATGCGCCAGCGGCCATTCCCGCTCGTTGGCGCCGGCCTTGTCGTAGACGCGGTAATAGACGCCGGCATCGCGCAGGTACTGGTCGGCGCGGGCGAAGCGCTGGGCAAGCTTTTCCGGACCCAGGTCCTCCAGCGCCTCGATGAAGTGCCGCCACGCCGGCCGCGGATTGCCCGACGCATCGACCATCTCGTCGACGACGCCTTCGATCGGCTGATAGTGCTCCAGCAGACTGTGGGTTTGCGGCTTGCTGCGCAGCCTTTTGTGATTCCCCTTCGCCATGGCTGATCAGAGTCTTTGCGGCCGCCGAAGGTCAAGGGTCATCGGGAAATCTTCAGAGGCTTCTTCGTTGCACAGCACATAGCTGGACGGCGTATGGCCACGTGGTTCGAAGCGGGCGAGCCGCCGCGCCTCCGCTTCGTTGCCGTTGACCGGGAAGGTGTCGTAGCTGCGCCCGCCGGGATGTGCCACATGGTAGACGCAGCCGCCGACCGCGCGGCCCGACCAGCGGTCATAGATGTCGAAGACCAGCGGGGTGTTGACCGGTAGCGCCGGATGCAGGCCCGACGCCGGCTGCCAGGCCTTGAAGCGCACGCCGGCCACTGCGATCTCGCGGTTGTCGGTCACCTTCATCGGCACTACGCGGCCGTTGCAGACGACGGCGTGACGCTCCGGGTTGAGCCCATCGGTCTTCACCTGCAGCCTTTCGACGGAGGAATCGACAAAGCGTACGGTGCCGCCGATCGCGCCTTGCTCGCCCATCACGTGCCACGGCTCGAGCGCCTGCCTGAGCTCCAGCTTGACGCCGGCATGCTGGACCTCGCCGCAGAACGGGAAGCGGAATTCGAGCTGGGCGTCGAACCATTCCGGACGGAACGCAAAGCCGTTCAGCTTGAGGTCGTCCAGCACGTCGAGAAAATCCCCCCAGACATAATGCGGCAGCATGAAACGGTCGTGCAGCGAGGTGCCCCAGCGCACGAAGCGGCCGTCGAGCGGGTTCTTCCAGGCCCGGGCGATGATGGCGCGCACCAGCAATTGCTGCGCCAGGCTCATGCGCGCGTTGGGCGGCATCTCGAAGCCGCGGAATTCGACCAGCCCGAGCCGGCCGGTCGGCCCGTCCGGCGAAAACAATTTGTCGATGCAGATTTCCGAGCGATGCGTATTGCCCGTCACGTCGGTCAGAAGGTTGCGGAACAGCCGGTCGACCAGCCACGGCAGGGGTGCCGCGCCCTTGTCCGGATGTGGCACCTGCGCCATCGCGATTTCGAGTTCGTAGAGCGAATCGTGGCGTGCCTCGTCGAAGCGCGGCGCCTGGCTGGTCGGGCCGATGAACAGGCCGGAGAAAAGGTAGGACAGCGACGGATGTCGCTGCCATTGCAGCACCAGGCTCTTCAACAGGTCGGGGCGGCGCAGGAACGGACTGTCATTGGGCGTGGCGCCGCCGACGACGACGTGGTTGCCGCCGCCGGTGCCGGTGTGGCGGCCGTCGATCATGAACTTGTCGGCGCCAAGCCGCGTCTGCCGCGCCTCTTCGTAGATCGCCGTGGTCGTCGCCACGCAATCCTGCCAATTCGCGGCGGGGTGGATATTGACCTCGATGACGCCGGGATCGGGTGCGACACGGATGACATTGAGGCGCGGATCGTGCGGCGGGCCGTAGCCCTCGATGTGCACCGGCAGGCCGATCGCCCTTGCCGCCTTCTCCGCCGCCGCCACCAGTTCGAGATAGTCCTCCAGCGCCTCGACCGGCGGCATGAACACACAAAGCCGTCCGTCGCGCGGCTCGACCGAAAGGGCCGTGCGCACGGCGCCGCCGATCTCGGTAATCTCCTGTTCAACGCGGTCCTGCTGGCCAGTAACGGCCGTAAAGGAGACCGCCTGCTGGCGTCGCGCCATCTCGTCGGCGCCCTCCAGTTCGGCCGCAGCGGGCGACGAAGCAGAACCGGGCAAGATCGCCTCACGCGCCGGCAGTGGTCCGCGCGGCAGCGATGGATCGACCGGGACTATGTAGGGGAACTGCGCCGGCGGCACATAGGGCAGCGTGCCGAGCGGCAGGCGGTAGCCGACCGGCGAATCGCCGGGCACCAGGAACAGCCTGCCGCGCCGCGTCTTCCATTTTTCCGAGCGCCAGCGCGGTCCGGAAGCCTGGCTGTTCCAGCGCTGGACGGGCAGCACATAGCCCGACGGCTTGGTCAGCCCGCGTTCGAACACCCGCGCCATGCGGCTGCGCTCCTCCGGATCCTCCAGCTTCGAATTGGAAGGATCGACGTTGTCAGGCAGCTTGCCTTCCTTGAGCAGCCACTCGGCCGGATCCTCATAGGCTTCGCTGACCATGGTCTTGTCGATGCCGAGTTCGTCGGCGATCGCCGTCAGCAGGCCTTCGGCCTGCTTCGGTCCGACATCCGCCTCGCTCTTTTCATGCGCGATCAGCGACGGGTCGCTCCACACCGGCTCGCCGTCGGTGCGCCAGTAGAGCGAGAAGGTCCAGCGCGGCAGGCTTTCGCCGGGGTACCATTTGCCTTGCCCGTAATGCAGGAAGCCGCCCGGCGCGAAGCGTTCGCGCAGCCGGCGGATCAGCGCGTCGGCCTTTTCGCGTTTGGTCGGCCCGACGGCGGCGGTGTTCCACTCTGCAGCCTCGAAATCGTCGATCGAGACGAAGGTCGGCTCGCCGCCCATGGTCAGCCGCACGTCGCCGGCCTGGAGCGCAGCATCGACCTGGACCCCCAGCGCGTCCAGCGCCTGCCAGCTCTCGTCGGAGAACGGCTTGGTGATGCGCGGATGCTCGGCGATGCGGTCTACCCGCATGTCGAAGCCGAATTCGACATTGGCGAAGCTCGCCATGCCGGAGATCGGCGCGGCATTGCGGAAATGCGGCGTTGCCGCGAGCGGCACATGGCTTTCGCCGGTGAGCAGGCCGGAGGTCGGGTCGAAGCCGATCCAGCCGGCGCCCGGCAGATACACCTCGCACCAGGCATGGAGGTCGGTGAAATCGGTCGCCGTGCCGGGCGGCCCGTCGAGCGCAACGAGGTCGGGTTTGAGCTGGATCAGGTAGCCGGAGACGAAACGCGCGGCGATGCCGAGGTTCCTCAGTATCTGCACCAGGAGCCAGCTGGAATCGCGGCACGACCCCTTGCCGGCGGCCAGCGTTTCCTCGGGCGAGAAGACGCCGGTTTCCATGCGCACGATATAGGCGATCTCGCGCTGCAGCCGCGCATTGAGGTCGACGACAAAATTGACGGTGTTGGTCGGGTGGCGCGCGAGGGTTTTCAGGAATGCCTCCAACAGCGGCCCCGCCGGTTCCGGCGTTCGGTAGATGGTCAGATCGTCCCGGATCTCTTCGGGGTATTCGAACGGAAACGTCTCGGCCGACGGTTCGACGAAGAAATCGAACGGATTGTAGACCGTCATGTCGGCAACGAGATCGACCTCGATCTTCAACTCCGTCACCGGCTCGGGAAAGACGAAACGGGCAAGGAAATTGCCGTAGGGGTCCTGCTGCAAATTGACGAAGTGGTTTGCCGGCCCGACCTTCAGCGAATGGCTGAGCACTTTGGTGCGGGAATGCGGCGCAGGCTGCAACCTTATGACTTGCGGGCCCAAGACGACCGGCCGGTCGTATTTGTAGTGGGTCAGGTGATAGACGGCTGCCAGAATTGCCATGGTGCCCCTGAAGTCGGCGTTTCAAAAGGAGTTCGCTGAACCCTGACACGAATGCTGACCATTCTCCAAGCAGAGATGTTGCGCTGCACCTAAATTAAGCAGCTTTCACAGCTTCACGAAACGGAGCGCCGACCTGGGATTCCGTGGCGTGGCGGCAAGACGTTGCAACGGTGCAGAGCCGAAGGCCGGCGGGTCAGCACCGGGCGCTTCCCGCCGACATTGATGTCAGCAGCACCCGCGATGCTTGGTCGAAAAGAGCTGAAAAGAAAAACCCGCCTCGGTGAGCGGGTCGTCGGTGCGAATTAGCACCATAGCGAAATTAGTAGCATAGCTGCCGGCACAAAGCAAGAACAAAATGTGGCGCCGTTGGCGAAAATTGCCGATCTCCCGCCTTGCGAGGGGAGATGCCAAGCAGTGGCGCTGGAAGCGGAGGACACCTGCCAATGCTAAAAGAACGCCTGCAACCCGGTCTGCGCCCGCCCGAGGATCAGCGCATGCACGTCATGCGTGCCCTCATAGGTGTTGACGGTTTCCAGGTTCTGGGCGTGGCGCATGACGTGGTAGCCTATCTGGATGCCATTGCCGCCATGCATGTCGCGGGCCTGGCGGGCGATGTCGAGCGCCTTGCCGCAATTGTTGCGCTTGACGAGCGAGATCATCTCCGGCGCCATCTTGCCTTCATCCATCAGCCGCCCGACGCGCAGGCTGCCCTGCAGGCCGAGCGCGATCTCGGTCTGCATGTCGGCGAGCTTCTTCTGGAAAAGCTGCGTGCCGGCCAGCGGCTTGCCGAACTGCTTACGGTCGAGGCCATACTGGCGGGCGCGGTGCCAGCAATCCTCAGCCGCGCCCATGGCGCCCCAGGAAATTCCGTAGCGCGCCCGGTTGAGGCAGCCGAACGGTCCCTTGAGACCCGAGACGTTGGGCAGCAGCGCGTCCTCGCCGACCTCGACGCCCTCCATCACCACTTCGCCGGTGATCGAGGCTCGCAGCGACAGCTTGCCGCCGATCTTCGGCGCCGACAGCCCGTTCATGCCCTTTTCCAGGACAAAGCCGCGAATCTCGTTGTCATGCGCGGCCGATTTTGCCCAGACGACGAACACGTCGGCGATCGGCGCGTTGGAAATCCACATCTTCGAGCCGGAGATCCTGTAGCCGCTCGCGGTCTTCTCGGCCCGCGTCTTCATGCCGCCCGGGTCGGAACCGGCGTCAGGTTCGGTCAGGCCAAAGCAGCCGATCCATTCGCCCGACGCCAGCTTCGGCAGGTATTTCTTGCGCTGTTCTTCCGAGCCATAGGCGTGGATCGGATACATTACCAGCGACGACTGCACGCTCATCATCGAGCGATAGCCCGAGTCGATCCGCTCCACTTCCCGCGCGACCAGCCCGTAGGTGACGTAGTTGGCGCCGAGCCCGCCATATTCTTCTGGGATGGTGATGCCGAGCAGACCGGCCTCGCCCATTTCGCGAAAGATCCCGGCGTCGGTCTTCTCCTCGAGATAGGCTTCCTCGATCTTCGGAGCGAGCTTGTCGGCGGCAAACGCCGCGGCGCCATCGCGCACCATGCGCTCGTCCTCCGAAAGCTGGTCCTCGATCAGGAAAGGATCATCCCAGACGAATGCGTTCTTGTCGGCGGCCATGGCTCTCGGTCTCCCAAACTCATGCATGTCGCCCAAAGCTTGCCCGCGGGCCTGACCCGAGGGTGTTCGGCAGCTTGGAGATAACGACATGCATCGAAACAGAAATCTTGAAACGCGCGGCTTATCGGCTCCCGTCCTGAAAAAATCAAACGAAATAGCTTCGCCGATCCATGAGCATTGGTGATGGATGATCAATGTCGAGCGCCGCCGTCTGACCTGGCGGCGCAGCCCGGCTCGCGAAATTACTTCCGCTTCAACGCATCGGCCAAAGCGGCGCCGAACGCGCCCTGCTGCACCGGCCGCTCCGGCTGGCGTTGGGGCGCGGGCGCGCGCGGCACCGGCCTGCTGCCATTGTCGCGCGGCTTCGGTGCGCCAGCGTCGCCATCCTTGCGCATCGACAGACCGATGCGCTTGCGCTTGATATCGACGTCGACGACACGCACCTTGACCACGTCGCCGGCCTTGACCACCTCATGCGCGTCCTTGACGAAACGGTCGGCTAGTTGCGAGACGTGCACCAGTCCGTCCTGGTGCACGCCGATATCGACGAAGGCGCCGAAGGCGGCGACATTGGTGACAGTGCCTTCAAGCTGCATGCCGGGCTTCAGATCTTTGATGTCGTCGATGCCATCGGCAAAAGTCGCGGTCTTGAAGCCGGGGCGCGGGTCGCGGCCGGGCTTTTCCAGCTCCGCCAGGATGTCGCGCACCGTCGGCAGGCCGAAGCGCTCATCGACGAAGACGCGCGGATCGAGCGCCTTGAGTGCGGCGCTGTCGCCCATCAGCGAGCGGACGTCGCGCCCGCAGGCCGCAACAATCTTCTTGGCCACGCCATAGGCTTCCGGATGCACCGCTGACGCATCGAGCGGTTCGCTGCCGTTTGGAATGCGCAGGAAGCCGGCGCATTGCTCGAACGCGCGGGGTCCAAGGCGGGAGACCTTCAACAGTTCGCGACGGCTGGCGAACGGGCCGGAGGCATCGCGATGCGCAACGATCGCCTCGGCCAGCGATGCGCCGAGACCCGAAACCCGCCCCAGAAGCGGCGCTGAGGCCGTGTTGAGATCGACGCCGACGGCGTTGACCGCATCCTCGACCACCGCTTCCAGCGAGCGGCCGAGGCGGTACTGATCGACGTCGTGCTGGTACTGGCCGACGCCGATCGACTTCGGCTCGATCTTGACCAGTTCGGCGAGCGGATCCTGCAGGCGCCGCGCGATCGACACTGCCCCGCGCAGCGACACGTCAAGGCCGGGAAATTCCGCCGCCGCCGTTGCCGAGGCGGAATAGACCGAGGCGCCGGCTTCACTGACGATCACCTTGAGCGGCTTCGGCCCGGACCCGGCAGGCATGTCAGCCAGCATGTCGGCCACCAGCCTTTCGGTCTCGCGGCTGCCGGTGCCGTTGCCGATCGAAATCAGCTCGACCTTGTGCAGCCGGATGAGCTTGGCCAGTTCGGCCTGCGTGCCGCGGACATCGTTCTTCGGCGGGAACGGATAGACCGTTGTCGTCGCCAGCAGCTTGCCGGTGCCGTCCACCACCGCCACCTTGACGCCGGTGCGAATGCCCGGATCGAGCCCCATCGTCGGCCGCGAGCCGGCAGGCGCGGCAAGCAGCAAATCCTTGAGATTGCGGGCGAAGACATGGATGGCTTCTTCTTCGGCCCGCTCGCGCAGATCGCGCATCAGATCGAGCGTCAGGTGCAGCGACAGCTTTATGCGCCAGGTCCAGCCGGCGACCTCCATCAGCCAGCGGTCTCCCGGCAACTGGCGGCCGATGGCGTAGGCGTCGGCGATCATCCGCTCAACCGGTTTCACCGGAGAGGCGTCATCGGCATCGACTTCGACGTCGAGCGACAGAACCTCCTCGTTGCGGCCGCGCAGCATGGCCAGCGCGCGATGGCTCGGCACGTTGGCCCAGCGCTCGACATGGTCGAAATAGTCGGAGAATTTCGCGCCCGCCTCCTGCTTGCCGTCGACGACGCGCGACCGCAGGAAGGCGCGTTCCTTCATGTAGGTCCGCAATCTGCCGACCAGATCGGCATTCTCGGCGAACTGTTCGGACAGGATGTCGCGCGCACCCTCGAGCGCCGCCTTGGTATCGACCACGTCTTCGCTGATGTAGGCCAGCGCCAGCTCGGCGGGTACAGCCGTACGGTCGGCGAGAATAGCTTCCGCCAGAGGCCCGAGCCCGCGCTCGCGTGCGATCTCGGCCTTGGTCCGGCGCTTCGGCTTGTAAGGCAGATAGATGTCTTCGAGTTCGGCCTTGGTGCCGGCCGCAGCGATCTTTGCCTCGAGCTCGTCGGTCAGCTTGCCCTGCTCGCGGATCGAACCAAGGATGGTGTCGCGGCGCGCGTCGAGTTCGCGCAGGTAGGCCAGCCGCTCGGCAAGGTCGCGCAGCTGCGTGTCGTCGAGGCCGCCGGTGACCTCCTTGCGGTAGCGCGCCACGAACGGCACGGTCGCGCCGTCGTCGAGCAAGCCGATCGCCGCCGCAGCCTGTTCGGGCCGCGCGCCGATTTCGGCGGCTATGATGGTTGCGATGCGCTTGATGTCGGCTGCCATGTCGTACCTGTCGCTAGTCGAAACGAGCAGCGACCATAGGCGCAGAGCACTGCCGCGCCAACTGCGCCATTTTCAACCCGGCGAGAGGTCCACAGGAAAGGTCGGGCTGTCTGGATGGATCAGACCATCCGGCTCAGCGCCTCGAAGAAAGAAGTCATATCCAGATCGAGCGGATCGTCGACCGGTACCGGCTGCGACGACATTTTTGCGATTACCATTTCGGCCTTCGGATTGACGTAAAGCCACTGGCCGTGGATGCCGATGCCGCAGAAGGCGCCGCTTGCGGCGCCCGTCTGGTACCATTTGTTGCGGTAGCGGCCACGCTGAAACAGGAACGCCATCGTGCCGCGCCGCCAGGCCTCGGCGTCACCGCCAGTTTCGGCCGTGTCGCGCACCCAGGCTTCCGGCACGACGCGGCGGCCATTGGCCGTGCCGCCTTGCCGCATCATCTCGCCGACGCGTGCGAGGTCGCGCGGTGTCACCGAAATGCCGCCGGCGGTGCGCGCCGTTCCTTCCATGTCGACTGTCACCGAGGCATCGCCGACGGCGCCGAGCGGCGCCCATAATTTTTCGCGCATCAGATCGGCGAAGCGCCGGCCCGACGCGCGTTCGAGCAGGATGCCGAGCAGGTCGGAATTGGGCGAGCGGTAGCGGAAAGTCCGGCCATGCGGCTCGGCCAGGCCCTGCAGCGTCATGAGGAAAGTGGCCAGGCTCTCGATGCCCCCGCCTGGATTCCACAGCATGGCGCGGCGGTAGCGGGCGAAGGCGCTTTCCGGATCGAGATAGGCCTCTTCGAAATCGAGGCTGACACTCATGTCGAGCACGTGCCGCACACGCGCATCGCCATAGGCCGAGCCGGCGGCTTCGGGCAGATAGAGGCTTACCGGTGCCTGCGGATCGAAAATCCCCTCGCCTTCCAATGTGCCGGCAACAATGGCGGTCAGCGACTTGCTGATCGAAAAGACGATGTGGCGCGCCCCAAACTCCATATGCGGCGCGAACCAGTCGCCGACGAATTTGCCGCGTTTCATGATCGTCAGCGCGTCGGTATCGGAGCGCGCGAGAAACGCCGCGACCGTCTCCGCGCCGCCTGCAAGAGCGACCTTTTCGCCAAGTAGCCCGCCGAAATCCTGCGCCGGCGCCTCGCTGCTGCCCGGCTGTGCCGCCACGGCAGCGCTCGGCACCAGCTCGCCGACATTCTGGAACGACCACCGGCTGAACGGGCTTTCCCGCCAGTTGCCGAGCAGAACCTCATTGCGGCGAAAGCCGTATCTGGTCTCGAACGCGGTCTTGCCGGTCATGGTGGTCCTGCGGATTTTCTTTGAGGTTCAGGCGAGCGCAGCGGCAATGGCATGCACGGCTTTCAAGGTCGCCACCGAATAGCCGATGTTGGTGAAATCCGGATAGCTCGAAAGCTTCACCACGACCATTTTCGTATCCCAGTCGATATGGATCAGCTGCCCGAACACGCCCCGGCACATCAACGCGCGCGAGCGCGGGTCCTCGATCCAGAACTGGTTGCGGTAGCTGCCTTCCGGCAGGCTGGGACTGAAATCCGGTCCATGCCTGCCATTGCGCGTCGCCTCGATCCAGTCGGCCGGCACGATGCCGCCTCCATTGTCGAGGATCAGCTGGCCGAAGCGGCCATAATCGCGCAGCGTGGCGTTGAAGCCGCCGTCGGCGACCGCATAACCGGCGCTGTCGACAGTGAAGCAGGCGCTTTCATCGGCGCCGAGCTTTTGCCAGAGCTCTTCCGAAATCAGCTGCGCCAGCCTTTTGCCGCTCACCCGCTCCATGATGAAGGCAAGCACGTCGGTCTCGATCGAGCGGTATTCGAAGGCAGCGCCGTGCGGCCGGCTCTTTTCCTTGAGCCCCAGGATCAGTTCGAACATATGCGATGGCCAGCGGAAGGCCGGATCGCTGCCCGGCGGCACCGGCTTCCAGCCGGTGGCGACATCGACCTGGCCGATGTCGGAATAGGGGTCGGTGTATTCCTCGGAAAAGCGCACCCCGCTCGTCATGTCGAGCACATGCTGCACGCTGGCGCCTGCCCAGCCGGTCGCTTCCAGCTCCGGCAGATAGGCCGTCACCGGCAAGTCGGGATCGATCACCCCGTGCCCGACCAATATGCCGAACACCGAGCCCGTGACCGACTTCGCCATTGACTGCGACAAATGCAGCGTGCGCTCGGTCATGCCGTTGAAGTAGCGCTCATAGGCGACCTTGCTGTCCTTGAGCACGAGAAACCCGTCGGTATAGGTCTCGTCGAGCAGCCCGGCGAGCGTCGTCGGCTGCCCCATGCTGTCGCTCACCGGCAGCGCGTCGAGATCGACCTCGGCGCGCTCGAAGCGATGCCGATGGCCATTGCCGCGCCAGACTTCGACGGTCGGCAGAAATTCGCGGATGTGCTGAAACGCCCAGCGGTTCCATGGCGGCCGGTCCCAGTCGAGCTTCGGCGGCACCATCCGCGGCGGCGAACCCTGCATGATCGGCGGCGCCGGTTCGCTGTTGCGATAAGATTTCATCCAATCCCCTTGTCGCAAAGAAGGGAGGCCGAAGCCTCCCTTCGATCGATCCCACGTCGAGCCTATTTGCGCAGATTGGTCCAGATCTTGTTGTAGATCTCGACCACTTCCGGTGGGCAAGGTGGCACAAATTCCGCAGTCGGCGCACCGGCCGGCGGATTGATTTCCGGCGCGCTGGCGAAGTCCGGCGGCAGGAATTTGTGGCTCCCGGTAATGCCGTTGTCGTAACCGGCGAATTCCGAAATCAGCGCGGCGTTTTCCGGGGCCATGACGAAATCCTGAAACAGCTTCGCATTTTCAAGGTTCTTCGCGCCTTTCAGCACGGCCACATTGTCCATCCAGCCTTCGATGCCTTCCTTGGGATAGGCGTATTTGATCGCCGGAATTTTCTGGCGCGCACGATAGGTTGCGCCGTTCCACGCCTCCGTGACGATCACATCGCCCGAGGTGATCTTGGTGATGGTGTCGTAGCTGAAGGTCTTCCATGACGGCTTGGCGGCCATGAGAATGTCGTTGACCTTCTTCAGATTGGCCTTGTCGGCGCCGCAACGCGGCACACCGGCATAGCGCTCGGCCGCGTGCATCACGGTGTTGACATCGTCGAGCATGTTGATCTGGCCTTTCAACTCGTCCGGCGGGTCGAACAGGATTGCCAGCGTGTCGATGTCGCCCTTGTATTTGTCGGTGTTGACTTCGAACGCGGTGGTGCCGAACTGCCACGGCACGGTGTAGTGACGGCCTTTGTCCCAGTAGATGTCGACGAAGCGCGGGTCGAGGTTCTTGCCGTTCGGCATCGCATTGGGCTCGGTCTTTTCGAGCAGGCCCTCATCGATCATGATCTTCACGGTGTAGTCGGATGGGACGACGATGTCGTAGCCGGAATTGCCGGCGCGCACCTTCGACAGCATGGTCTCGTTGGAATCGTAGTCGTCCAGCGTCACCTTGACGTTGTATTGTTTTTCGAATTTCTCGATCAGCTTGGGGTTGGTGTAATCACCCCAATTGTAGATGTGCAGCTCACCATCGGCGAGTGCAGGTACTGCCCATAAAAGTGCTGCCGTCGAAACGGCAGCCGTCAGTTTCCTAGACATCACAGTCTCCTTTGCCTTCCCATTGACTCACTTGGCGCGGCGGCGCGCGATCAGGAACGATATCGAGACGAACAGGATCGACACCAGCAGCAGGATGGTGGAGATGGCATTGATCTCCGGCGTCATCGGCCGCCTGATCTGGTTCCAGATGTAGAGGGGCAGCGTCGTCTGCCCGGGGCCGGCGACCAGCTGCGTGATGGTGAAATCGTCGAAGGAGACGATGAAGGCGAGCGCCCCACCCGACAGGATGCCGGGAACCAGCAATGGCAGCGTTATGCGCCGGAAAGCATGCCAGGGCGTGGCATAGAGATCGGCCGCGGCAGCTTCGAGCGTCAGATCCATGTCCTCGAGACGCGCCCGGATGGGCATATAGGCGAAAGGAATGCAAAAGACGGTGTGGGCGAGGATCAGATTGCCGATGCCGAAATTGAGCCCGAGAGTGCCCGCGATCAGCGCAAAGAACGAGAGCGTCGCCACCGCCGTGATGATCTCCGGAACCATCAGCGGCAGGTTGATGACCATGAAGGCGGCCGACAGCCCGCGCCACGGCTTGACCCGGGTCATGCCGATCGCCGCCAGCGTCGCGGCGATCGTCGAAATGATCGTGGCGGTGACAGAGATGATCAGCGTGTTCTTGGCGGCGTTGTGGAATTCCTGGTTGAGCAGCGCACTGCCATACCAACCGAGCCCGATGCCTTCCCAACGCGTGACCAGAGACCCGGTGTTCAGCGAGAAGATCATCAGGATCAGGATCGGCGCGTAGAGCACGCAGAGGCAGATGATGGCGATCGAGCGGAAGCCCGGTTGGTCCTTGATATCGGCGCTGCGGGGGTCAGCCATGCCTCATCTTCCCCGACGTGTTACGGACATAGAAGTAGAGCGCCACCAGCACCGCTGCCATCAGGATCAGCGCCTGCGCGCAGCCGAGCGGCCAGTTGCGCCCGGAGCCGAATTGCTGGGCGATGAGATCGCCGATCATCAGGTGGATACCGCCGCCGAGGATCAGCGGCGTCACATAGGCGCCGAGGGCCGGAATGAACACAAGCAGGCAGCCGGCGATGATGCCGGGCAGCGACAGCGGGATGATCACCCGCCATAGCACCTGCCGACGGGTCGCATAGAGATCGTAGGCGGCCTCGACCAGCCGGAAATCCAGCTTCTCCAGGCTGGAATAGAGCGGCAGCACCATGAACGGCAGGAACGAGTATAACAGGCCGAGCTGGATGGCGAAGTTGGTGTAGAGCATGGTGATCGGTTTCTCGATCACCCCCAGAGTCATCAGTGCGTTGTTGATGAGGCCCTCGTCGCGGATGATGAACATGATGGCAAGAGTGCGCACCAGCAGGTTCGACCAGAACGGGATGGTGATCAGCAGCACCCACCAGTTGCGCTGCGCCGGCGGTCGCGTGGCCATGAAATAGGCTGTCGGAAAGCCGAGCAGCAGGCAGATGACCGTCGTCACCACGGCGAAGACGAACGAGCGCAGATAGATGATCAGGAAATCCGGCGTGAACTGCAGCGTGTCGTCGAAGATGTCGCGCTGGAACAGGAAGTTCAGATAGGCGTCGGTCGAGAATTGCCACTGCACGCCGCCATAGGGTGCTGCGGCAAGAAATGAATAGATGACGATGATGAGAAGCGGCAGCACGCCGAAAATGCCGATGATTATCAAAGCTGGCAACGAAAGCAGGCGGTGGCGCCTGGCGCTGGCCTTCTCCGCCTCTGCTTCGAACAATGCAGCTTGGGAAAACGCGCTCGCCATCAATCCCTCAGCACTTGCGCGGCGTCGTTGCCGATCGAGACGCCGACCTTGTCGCCTCGCTCGAAACCGCAGCCTGCGCTGCGCGTGTTCTGCTGGCGCACGGTGAAGGCTTCGCCACTGTCCAGTTGGACATGAATATGCGTGTCGGTACCGAAATAGACGATGTTTTCGATGGTTCCCGAAAGGTCGCCCTTGCCGCTGGTCAGCTTGGCGTGTTCCGGCCTGACCACCACGGTAGCATTATCCTTCGGCTGGAAGCCTTCAGCCACGGTCGCGTCGATCGTTGCGCCGGATTTGAGGGTCGCGCGAGCCTTGCCGTTGCCGATGTCGGTGATGGCTGCGGTCAGGAAATTGGTTTCGCCGATGAAGTCGGCAACGAAGCGCTCCGCCGGCTTGTCGTAGATGTCCCAAGGCGTGCCGACCTGCAGGATCTTACCGGCCGACATCACAGCGATGCGGTCCGACATGGTCAGCGCTTCCTCCTGGTCGTGGGTGACGAAGATGAAGGTGATGCCGGTCTGGTGCTGCAGCCGTTTCAGTTCGATCTGCATCTCCTTGCGCAGCTTGTAGTCGAGCGCCGACAACGGCTCGTCGAGCAACAGCACTTTTGGCTGCGGCGCCAGCGCGCGGGCCAGTGCCACGCGCTGCTGCTGGCCGCCGGAGATCTGGCTGGTGCGGCGGCCGCTGAGCGCCTCCATTTTGACCAGCTTCAGCATCTCGGCAACGCGCGCCTTGATTTCGGCTTTCGGCTTGCCCAGCATCTCCAGCCCGAAGCCGATATTCTCGGCGACCGTCATGTGCGGGAACAGCGCATAGGACTGGAAGACGGTGTTGACCGGCCGCTTGAACGGCGGCAGCGGCGCGATGTCGTGGCCGTGCAGCAGGATTTCGCCTTCGCTGGGGAAGTCGAAGCCGGCGATCAGCCGCAGCAGCGTCGTCTTTCCGCAGCCCGACGGCCCCAGCAGCGTGAAGAACTCGTTCTCGCGGATCGACACCGAAACCGTGTCGAGAGCGGCGACTTGTGCGTCCCCGGTACCGAACACCTTGCGGACGCCGCGGACTTCGATTGCACTCTTACCCGGCTGATCCGGCACGCACTTCCCCATTTTCATGTCCGCTCTTGTTGGCGGATCCAGTTCCCATTCGATTGTCAGCATATGCCGGTCGGCTTGGCAACCATGCATCTGAATCTCGGTTCAGAACGCAAGCTCCGTGCCATCGTCAGCCCCATCATCAACCTGATGACTGATCTTGCCGCCGCAGATGGTAGTCACCGGATGCACCTTGTGTAACAAACCCGGTTCAGTTGTCTCGATATCGGCCGACAGCACCACCAGATCGGCCAGATAGCCGGTTTTCAGCCGGCCCTTGCGGTGCTCCATGAATTCGGCATAAGCGCCTTCGACTGTATAGCCCGCAAGCGCTTCCAACAGCGAGAAGCTCTGGTCGGGAACGCCGTCTGCCCAAGGTTTGCGCAGCATCGCCGCCTGAATGCCCAGGATCGGCTCGATCCGCGACACCGGCCAGTCGGAAGCGAAGACGACATGCGCACCCGCCTGCTTCAGCGTCCGCCAGGCATAGCTGAGCGGCCATCTTTCGCGGCCGATGCGCGAGAGCGTCGGCTCCAGCGGGAAGTCCATGGCGCCGGGCGGGTGCGGCGGCTGCATCGAGGCGACGACGCCGAGTTCGGCGAAGCGCGGCACGTCGGCGGCAGTGGTGACCTCGATGTGCTCGACCCGGTGCCGGCTGTCGCGTTTGCCGTTCTTCCGCTGCGCCGCCTCGTAACCGTCCAGAACCGCGCGCACCGCGCCGTCGCCGATCGAATGCACGGCGACCTGCAGCCCGCGCCGGTCGGCCTCCACCGCCACCTCGGCGAGATGCTCCGGCGTAAACAGCGGCTCACCGCGCCAGCCCGGCCGGTCGGCATAGTCGTCGACCATGACCGCGGTCCAGCCTTCCAGCACGCCGTCATAAAACACCTTGACCATGCCGGACGACAGCCATTCCGATTGGTAGGAGCTGGCCATGCTCGATGCCTTTTCCAGCCTGTCGAGCGACATGAAATTTTTGAAGTGGAACGGTATCTTGGTGCGGCAGAGCAGCCGGCCTTCCTGCTCCAACCCGGCAAGCAGTTCGAGCTGGTAGAGATTGCCGTCCATGTTCTGGATTGAGGTGATGCCGTGGCGGGCGCACCATTCCAGCCCGCGATGCATCAGGTCGCGGTCGGCCGCGATTTCAGCGGCGGAAGGGTATGGGTCGGGCTCACCGCCTGTCGCGAGGCCGAGCCGAACGCGATTCTGCCCGGAAAGCTCGAGGATCGGCCCGAACGCCTCGCCCTCGCGCAATTCGCCCGCCGCAAGGCCGTCGGCGCCCATGACGATCTCGTTGCCGGGGCCGAGTTGCTTGCCGTGCAGGATGCCTGCCAGTTCCAGCGCCTTGGTGTTGGCCCACATCGTGTGGTGATCGGAAGCAGACATGGCGAACGGCCGGTCGGCGATGATGCGGTCGAGATGATGGCGGGTGACCGGCTCTTCCTTGGAAAGGATGGTGTAGTCGACGCCGGCCCCAAGCAGCAATTTGGCGTTCGGCCGTGCCGCAGCGTAGGCGCGGATCGCGTCGCTCAGCGCATCGAAGCCATGCACGCCCTGAAGATGCAGATTGTCGAGTTCGGCCGCGCCGCCGAAAAGATGCATGTGCGCTTCGATGAAGCCCGGCACCACCGAACCGCCTTGCGCATCGATGATCTTCGTGGCCGGCCCTTTCAGCGCCTCGATCGTCCGGCGATCGCCAACCGCCATGATGTTGCCGTCCTTTATCGCCACCGCCTCGGCCGTCGGATTGCCTTCGTCCATGGTCAGCACACGGGCATTGGTGACGATCAGGTCGGCATTTGAACTCATGATTACCCGCAGTTCGGTTGCGCTGCCGGCAGGCTAGACGACCGGCTGCCGGGCCAGCAAGCCATGGCTGGTTGGCCCAGCGCCTTGTGAAAGGCAGTGCAGGACGGTTAGGGTCGCCGCGTCTCACCACGGAACAATTTCATGAAGACTGTTTTTTCGCCTTTCCATGCCGGCCATTCCGGCAATGTCGAATTGATCGCCGGCGCCATCGTGCCGGCTTTTGAAACGCCTTCGCGCGCCGAGTTCATCAGGGCGCGGGTGGAGAGCGAGAAGCTCGGTCCGATCCTGCCGCCGGAAAGCCACGACCTTGCCGCCGCCAGGAAGGTGCATGCCAGCGACTACATCGATTTCCTGCCGACCGTGTGGCCGCTCTGGGAAGCGTCGGGCCGCAGCGGTTCGGCCATTCCCTTCACCTGGCCGACGCGCGGCCTTCGCGGCGACGTGCGCCCGAAAGGCATCGATGCGCTGCTCGGCTTCTACTCCTTCGACGGTGGCGCGACGTTCGTCAAAGGCACATGGGATGCGATCAAGTCGTCCTATGACGTCGCGCTGACCGCCGCGGCGCTGGTCAAGGCCGGTGAGCCTTCCGCCTTCGCCCTCTGCCGCCCGCCAGGGCACCATGCAGGGGCGGCCTTCATGGGCGGCTATTGCTTCATCAACAACGCCGCCGTCGCCGCGCAATGGTTCCGCGACCATGGCGCCGGGCGCGTTTCGATCCTCGACATCGATTATCACCACGGCAACGGCACCCAGGAGATATTCTATCGCCGCGGTGACGTTCAGGTGCTGAACCTGCATGGCGATCCGATGACCGAATATCCCTTTTTCCTCGGCCATGCCGACGAACGCGGCGAGGGCGACGGCGAAGGCTTCAACGACAATTACCCGATGCCCTTCGGCACCGGCTGGGACGTGTGGAACGCCTCACTCGAGGACGCTTGCACGAGGCTTTCGGCTTATGCTCCTGACGTCGTCGTGGTTTCACTCGGCGTCGACACTTTCGAGAAGGACCCGATCAGCCAGTTCAAGCTGAAGACCCCCGACTATCCCCGGATCGGCCGCCGCATCGCCAGGCTCGGCCTGCCGACGCTGTTCGTCATGGAAGGCGGCTACGCCGTCGAGGAGATCGGCATCAACGCCGTCGGCGTGCTGACCGGCTTCGAAGACCGCTAGAAGCAATTCCAGGAAACAGGGCGGTTCGTCGTTTCCGTGAAACGATGAACCGCTAGAACCGCCGGCGCCTGCAACTCATGTGGCCGCGCTCGGCGCCGCAACCGGCGGAGCCGGCCTGCGCGAGCGGCCGAGGTAATAGACCGCCGCCGCTGCGATGACGCCCGCTGCCAGGATGCCCGCCGCCAGCACCGGCCGGTACCAGAACCAGGCGATGGCCATCGTCGTCGCCCCGACCAGGATCGCCAGGAAGAACGCGATGATGCCGGTACCCATCCGCGCCATGCTGCCGAGCAAAGGAATGACGTCGAGGATGACGCCGATCGGCCCGAGCAGCAGGGCAAAGCCGATGGCCAGGAGCAGCACGCCGGCGGCGCGCAGCAGTCAGGTGATCAGCGTGTTCGCGCTGACCGCTTCGGCGAACATCTTTTCCGCCGGAACATTGCCGGTGTCGACCATCAGCAACTGGTCGCCGGCGATTGTCTGGTATGGCTCGAAGCCGCCCCCCGTCTGGCGCGCGACGACGCTGACCACGCCGAGCGGCGCCAGTTCGTAGCCGATGCGGTAGTCGCCCAGCGCCGGCGACGTGGTGTTGAAACCGAGATAGATTTTTCCGTCGACGATGTTGACCCGCTTGGTGCCGGTATAGGCGGCGTCTATGGCGGCCGACTGATCGGCAGACAGTGAGAACATCTTGTCGCCGCCGATCAGGTCCAGCACGGGCCGGTCGAGCGTGAAAGCACCGAGCTTGCCGTCCGGAATCTGGAATTGCTTGCTGTGGATCTCCATCGGCGGATTCTCGTGGCCGTCCGGCTTCTTGAACTCCGACGAATTGATCTGGCTGTCGTCCCACACCTTCGAATAGCTGTAGGTCGTCACCGTCTCCTCGCCGCCGCCCAGCTTCTTCGTCGTCTCGGATTTCTCCTCTTCTTTCCACTGGTACATCTCGGCGCCGCGCGACAGCCGCAACCCCTGCGCCGAAATACCGAAGTCCGGATCGGCAAGGCCGCTGCTCGCCGTCACCGCCCCGGTGACATGGACGAGCTTGCCGTCATTGGCGGCATCGACGCTGTCGGCGCCGACCGAGACCACCGCGCCCGATCCCTCGGCCAGCGAGCGCGCCGTCTGCACGGCCCGGCCCTCGTTCCAGAACAGGCCGATCACCATCAGCACGATCAGGAGCAGCCCGAAGACGACCCCGCCGACCGCGCGTTTGATCCGCCCGAACCACGAGACGGACGTCACTTCCTGAAATGAATCGCTCACTATTTCCCCATCCCCCGAAACCAGTCTCGCGAAATCCGCGCTCTGCCGCGCAGTGGCAAGCAACCGGCGTCACCCCAAACCGGCGGACGCCCATCCGTCCCGGCACCGGGAGCTTATCGCAATCGGCGAGCCGCCGATACGGCACAGTTGCGATCCGACCCGGTTTCGCGGCCGTAAAGCCCATCGCTCACCGCCAATTCATTGAATTCGTTTCCGTCAAATCGCGTTGATGTCAGATTCGTCTGCAGTTGGATTGTAGCCGAATCAGCCGTTCCTTGGGGGGCGCGGCAATCACCAAAGCTTGATGGTCCGCCACTATTCCGGAATCAGATCGGCTAGTGGGCAATGCTCCACCAGCAGGCTCTTGCAGAGTGCGTAGTCTTCGTACGCGAAAACACCTTGGTGCGCCCGTAACCCCGTTGCGTGACGTGGTGCGGCAGACGGCGAACGACAATGCGGGCAAGGCGAGGCATGCGATCAATCCGAACGCAGAGCCTGTCGGTTGGGCAGCAAAAAGTGCACCATCATCGTAGTTCGATTCGGACGGATCTCAGTATAAAAAGGAGAGATATAGGAAAAATAAATAGGACAATAAATCCATATATGCTGCCGGCTATCAAAAATACGTTCTCATATGGGTAAAATGTAGTTATTAGACAAGCGATAATATACAATACTACGTTCTTTTCGTACAATTTGTCACCAAGTATGTTCAACACAAGATATGTGTACAAAATAGCACATGTAAATATTTGTATTAAAGCCAGGTCGCTCATGCTCGCAAGCGGTCTAAAAAATACGTGAGGTATAGCCACTATGAGAATGGCAATCGACATCACCTTGAGAGCTCGCGCTTTCATTTCAGTCCCTCGGTAATTTCCTTCTGGCAATTTTCCTACGTACGGACCGCAGTCAAGTCCGAGCTGTGGAGCCTGAAGGGCCGAATTACCTTCATGCCAGCATCTGAATCGGCGCACGCAGTGGCGTGCGCTGACCGGCTCCGCGATCGCTATCTTGTTGTTGGACCATGATGTTTTTCCAGAATGCGTTCGCCCTTTGCGAAATGATGTTCTATTTTTTGAACCCACGGCTTGCGGGGCCGATGGATCGGAAGAACAAACGCATTTGAGCCCGGGAAAGCATTTATGAACGACGACACACCGGAAAGCGAAAGCGCCTCGGCGCTGGCGCCGTTCCGGCACGGCATCTTCCGGGCGGTGTGGTCCGCCAGCCTCGTCTCCAATTTCGGTGGCCTCATCCAGGGCGTTGGCGCCGCCTGGATGATGACGACGATCGCCACCTCGTCCTACCAGGTGGCATTGGTCCAGGCCTCGACCACCTTGCCAATCATGCTCTTCGCGCTGCTGGCCGGCGCCATCGCCGACAGCTTCAACCGGCGCAAAATCATGCTGATCGCGCAGATCTTCATGCTGGTTGTTTCGGCTCTTCTCACCGTCTTCACCTATCTCGACCTGATGACACCGTGGACGCTGCTCGCCTTCACCTTCCTGATCGACAGCGGCACCGCGCTCAACAGCCCGTCCTGGCAGGCTTCGGTCGGCGACATGGTGCCTCGCACCAAGGTGCCGGCGGCGATCGCGCTCAACTCGATGGGCTTCAACCTGACGCGCAGCGTCGGCCCGGCGATCGGTGGCATCATCGTTGCCGCAGCAGGTGCCGCCGCGGCCTTCGCCGTCAACACGCTGAGCTATGTCGGCCTCATCGTCGTGCTGGCCCGCTGGAAGCCGGAACTGCCGGCATCGACCTTGCCGCGCGAGACGCTGGGCGCCGCAATGGGCGCCGGCCTGCGCTACGTCGCCATGTCGCCCAACATCGGCAAGGTGCTGGTCAGGAGCTCGGCTTTCGGCTTCAGCGCCGGCGCGGTCCTGGCATTGCTGCCGCTGGTCGCGCGCGACGTCGTCAAGGGTGATGCCTTGAGCTACGGCATCATGCTCGGCGCCTTCGGCATCGGGGCCGTCGGCGGCGCGCTGATCAGCGTCAGGCTGCGGCAGCTGCTGTCCAGCGAAACCATGGTGCGCATGGCATTCGCCGGCTTCGCCGTCTGCGCCTTCAACGCCGCCGTCAGCAATCATGCCTGGCAGACGTCGCTCGGCCTGCTGCTCGGCGGCGCCTGCTGGGTGACGGCGCTTTCGCACTTCAACGTCACCGTGCAGATGTCGACGCCGCGCTGGGTGGTCGGCCGCGTGCTTTCGGTCTATCAGACCGCGACCTTCGGCGGCATCGCGCTCGGCAGCTGGGTCTGGGGTGTCGTTGCCGACGCGCATGGCGCCGAAGTCGCCCTGATGGCGGCCAGCGTCGCCATGCTGGCGGGAGGCGCAATCGGCCTGCTGCTGCCGCTGCCGCAGCAGGCGGTGCTCAACCTCGACCCGCTCAACCGTTTTCAGGAGCCGCATCTGGCGCTTGATCTCAAGCCGCGCAGCGGTCCCATCGCCATCATGATCGAATATGTCATCCGCAACGAGGACGTACCGGAATTCCTCGCCACCATGGCCGAGCGCGGCCGCGTCCGCCGCCGTGACGGCGCCCGCAACTGGACATTGGCGCGCGATCTCGAAAATCCGTCGATATGGATCGAGCACTACCACACGCCGACCTGGGTAGAATATATCCGCCACAATCGGCGCGCCACCTACGCCGACGCGGTCATCGGCGAGCGTATAAGGGCGCTGCACAGCGGCAACGAGCCACCGCGCGTCCGCCGCATGATCGAGCGCCCGACGACTGCCGGCACGGCGCTGGTCATGCCGAAGGGACCGATCGAGCATTAAAGCATTTTGCAGCCAAGGGAATCACTTGACGTCGCAGAAATGTGGTTAAAACAAATAGATAAAGCGGGATGCACCGTTCAATTTGAACGCATCCCGCTCCAGCGCAATTTCAGGAAAAGTGTGAAACGGTTTTCCGTCCGGAAGAGACAGAGCGGTTCGCCGTTTCCGTGAAACGATGAACCGCTCCAGCCACCCTGACGCCCTTCCGCTGGCGATTCGACTACATGAGCTCTATGACGAAATAATCGCCCTGCTGTATCCACTTTACCAGGAAGTTGATCGTCAGGTCGGTACCGCTCCAATACATCTCGACGGTTGATGGAGACGGCTTTATGAGGCCTCCCTCGATAAAGTCACTCGACCTCGTCCCAGATACGCCTGAGATGAAATTGAAATCCTGGAACTGGAATGTGACCTCGCAGCTGAGAGTGAACGGCGTGAACCCGCCGCCGGCCGGCTTGGGCAACGCGAACTGAACCAACGCCGGCTCTGCGTTCGGCTTTTCGGTCTTTGAAAAGCTGCCGGATGGCCCCTGCAGGTGCCAGGTGATTTCAGTGATTTCTTTCTTGGTGGCGTTGAACCAGAGACCCGTTGCTATCGTCAGCATCGCCGGCTTGACGACCGGCGCCGCAGTAAGGGGAATACTGATGGTCTCGGTCTTGTAGCCAACGGCTGCAACTTGCAAGCTGACCGATGCTTGGCCGGTCGGCGGAGATAGCGTGAACGCTGTGTTGGTGGCCCCGACCACCGCGCCCCCTTGCGATATGGTCCCTCCAACCGATTGGGACTTGTTATCGGCGTCGACTGCTTTGATGGTTATCGTCGCCGGCTGGCCCGCTATCAGGGACGGGGGAGCCGCGGAGAGCAGCATTTCCCCGAGGGTGACATTGACGGGAACTCTGGTGAGCGGAGACATCTTCGTGCACAATGTCTGCATCACCGTAATTTGGTCTTCTACCTTGAGCTCGCCCACGTAAATCCCGAAGAAGAGCGTCGTCCAACCAAGTGGCGTATCGCTGGCGCGCCACTTCCCGTTCACGAATACATGCACGCGCGCCCCGGGAATCACGCCTGATACGTAAATTAACCGCTGGAAGACCCGGACGGGCTGTTGAATATCCGGGGTCTTGAGTGGGGTCAGGTCGGACACTTTGATCGGACCCCCGACCCGAAGCGCGAGGGGCTGACAAGTAAGCTCCAGCTCGGCGTGAATGTGCTCGCCGGCGCGCAACGGCCGAAATGTCTCGACCCAGACGAGGCCGCCAAAACTGAATACGGGCTTGCTGATTACAGGAGAATCTGGCGCATCCGAGTACAAACGTACGACCGCGTTGTCGACGCTGTTGACGAAAGCGCCGCTTGCACATTCAAATGCAGGCTCCATGACGGTCGGCGGAAATACGCTGCCCTGGTAAGACCCTACCACCAGCAACTTATCCGATGTGGCTGTCTTGCCGCATAGCTCCTGGATGACGACGAGCGATGGAAACGGCGGCGAGGCCGGGATCAGGGCCGACACGTCGGGAATCCAGTATTGGCCGGAACTCACATCCTCGCCGACTCCGATTCTCCCGAGCACGGTAGCTGCACCCGAAGTCGGATCGACAAGTTGGATCGTCAATGTCGCGCCGGGCTCGAGATTGGAGATAGGCAAAGCACGGGCTGCCGGGCAGGAGTACTGTGAGGCGTCGATTACGGGCTTTCTAACCGGCAAGGTTTCGTCGACGATCACCGGAGGGGCAGATGACGGACTTGATGCATTGCAGCGCTCGAAGTGCTGCGTGGCGCTGAAGACATCCGGATTGTGCGCGGCACGGCCAAGCAGCGCCAGGAGGTTGGCACCGACGAAAGGATATTCCAGCACGTCGCCATTGAAGTGGACCTTCGTGGTGGCGCCTTGAGCCAACCCCCTGACGGGTACTGCTTGCGCGCACCCAGGAACCGGGCCGACTGCTGGTGCCGGCATGGTATTTTCCCGATACGGCGTCTGTTCGGCGGGCAAGCTCGGGGTCTGACTGCTCTTCACCTGTCCGGCAGGCGTCTGAACGGACTGCACTGCGCTAAGCACATCGTTGGCCTGGATCGCCCCGCGAATGCGCACTGGTACGACATTTCCGCGTGCAGTATCGCTGCCAATCAATGCGCCGCCGTTGAAAATCTCGACCGTGGCGCCAGGATAGGCTGCGCCTATCAGCACCCAGTCGACGCACTCGTGCACCTGACTCAAATACACCAATGGGCTTAGCGTCGAGGGATACCCGAGCACGACGATCGGGACCGGGCTTGGATCACTGGTTTCGGCGCCGAGCGTCCAGCGTGCGGTCAATGCATCCCCCACGTTGAGGGAGCCTGCGGCGACCGGCACAAAGGTACTGGTTGTGGCGCCGGCATTTACCGCAGGGACGGGTACGCCATTTACCAGGAGGGAAATGCTCGAGCCGGGAAGCGGCCCATCGATACGGACCGAGGTACTCAAGACCGATACGGGGCCAATCACAATTGGTGCAAGGAGCGTGCTCATGTTCGTTTCCCTCTCTGTACGGCGCAGACATGTCGCCTGGTTCGAAACAGGACATAGAGGGAGCGCACTTACGGATGACTTACGGATGGGTCGGCGCGGTGCTGGACTGCGCGCGCGTCCGCCGCATGATCGAGCGCCCGACGACTGCTGGCACGGCGCTGGTCATGCCGAAGGGACCGATCGAGCATTAGTGGCTGGCGGTGCGTCCAGTGGACGAGCAAAATGAAATTGCGGCGCCTGGCCTAATCCGCGAATGCACGAACAGGATGGCCATTGTGAAGAGACGGTTATATCAGTTGATGTGACTATGACCACTAAGGGGAGACGATGCGCTACATACGTCCGCTTTCAATGGAAGATGCCGTTGGCCAGTTGGCCGGATCAGTCGGCACGGCCGCCATCCTCGCCGGAGGCAGCGACCTCTTGGTGCGAATGAAAGGCGGGTTTATCGAACCCGACCTGATCGTCGACATCAAGGCGATCGACGGGCTTGGCGAGATCAGGGAAACAGCCGAGGGCTTCAGCATCGGCGCGGCGGTCTCCTGCGCATTGCTGGGCGAGAACACGGCCCTGCAGAAGGCATGGCCTGGCGTCGTCGAAGCGGCCAAGCTGATCGGCTCGAAGCAGGTGCAGGGACGCTGCACCATCGTCGGCAATCTGTGCAACGCCTCGCCGGCCGCTGACAGCGTGCCGGCGCTGGTGGCTGCTGGCGCCAAGGCGGTGGTCGTCGGCCCGGGAACCAGGCGCACGATTGCCGTCGAAGCGGTGCCGACCGGGCCGGGCAAGACGTCGCTGGCCAAGGGCGAGATCGTCGAGGCAATCCTGCTCGACCAACGTCTGCCGCATTCGAGCGATGCCTATCTGCGTTTCATTCCGCGCACGGAGATGGACATCGCGGTGGTAAGCGCCGGCGTGAACTTGATGCTCGATGAGCAAGGTCGCGTCAAATCCGCCCGTCTGGCATTGGGCGCCGTGGCGCCGACGGTGATTCTGGTCGAGGAGGCCGCCGAGGTTCTCATCGGCTCCAAGCTGGACGAAGCCACGCTGGAGAGGCTCGCCAAGGTCTGCTCGGGCGCCTGCCGTCCGATCGACGACAAGCGCGGCACTATCGAATTCAGACGGAAAGTCGCGGGTGTGCTGGCCAAGCGGGCCGCCACGACCGCCTATGCACGCGCAGGAGGCAAATGATGGCTGGTGTGGCAGTATCAACGACAATCAACGGCGACAATGTCGAGTTCCTTTGCCAGCCGGACGAGACGCTGCTTGATGTCCTGCGCGATCGCCTGGGGCTGACGGGCGCCAAGGAAGGCTGCGGCACCGGCGACTGCGGGGCCTGCAGCATCATCCTCGACGATCGGCTGGTGTGCTCGTGCCTGGTGCTCGGCGCGGAGGCCGAGGGCCGGCACGTCGAGACCATCGAGGGCATGGCGCATGGCGACAGGCTGCATCCGCTGCAGCAGAAATTTCTGGAACACGCCGCACTCCAATGCGGCGTCTGCACGCCGGGCTTCCTCATGGCTGCTAAGGACCTTTTGGCCAAGAATCCCGATCCGACCGAGGAGGAGATCCGCTTCGGCCTCGCCGGGAACCTCTGCCGCTGCACCGGCTATGACAAGATCGTGCGTGCCGTTCAGGACGCCGCCAGCGTGATGAAGGGAGCATGACGATGAATTTCGATCCGCGTTACTCCGGACGCAATTTCACCGCTGTCGGCACGCGTCCCATCCGTCCCGACGGCGTCGACAAGGTGACGGGCCGCGCACGCTATGGCGCCGACTTCAACATGGCCGGGCAACTGGTCGGGCGCGTTCTCAGAAGCCCCCATGCGCATGCCACGATCAGGAAGATCGACACGTCGAAGGCGGAGAAGCTCGCCGGCGTCAAGGCCGTGATCACCGCGGCCGACCTGCCCGACCTTACCGACGGCGATTCCGCCATGTACGACATCCTCGACAACTGCATGGCGCGCAAGAAAGCGCTCTACGACGGCCATGCCGTGGCCGCGGTCGCGGCGGTCGATGCTCGCACGGCGAGGCAGGCACTGAAGCTGATCGAGGTCGACTACGAGGTGCTGCCGCATGTCACCGACGTCGACGAGGCGATGAAGCACTCCGCACCCCTGATCAACGACGCCATCTTCACCGAGGGCATCGAGCAAAAGCCCGTCAAGCCTTCAAACGTCACCAAGCGCACCCAGTACGGCCATGGCGACATCCATGAAGGTTTCGGCCAGGCCGATTTCGTCGTCGAACGCTCCTTCAAGACCGAGCAGACGCACCAGGGCTATATCGAGCCGCATGCCTGCGTGGCCAATGTCAGCTCCGACGGCACCGCCGACCTGTGGGTCTGTACGCAAGGCCATTTTGTCTACCGCCAACACTGCGCCCAGCTGCTTGGCATGGAAGCCTCGAAGCTGCGCGTCACCTCGTCGGAGATCGGCGGCGGTTTCGGTGGCAAGACCCATGTCTGGGCCGAGCCGGTGGCGCTGGCGCTGTCGCGCAAGGCCGGCCGGCCGGTCAAGCTGGTCATGACGCGCGACGAGGTGTTCCGCGCGTCTGGCCCGACCAGCGCCACCTCGATCGACGTCAGGATCGGCGCCCGCAAGGACGGCACGATCACGGCGGCCGAGGCGACGCTGCGCTATTCCTGCGGCCCCTATGCCGGCATGTGGGCCGAGATCGGCGCCATGACGGCCTTTGCCTGCTACAAGCTCGAGAACGTCAAGACGGTCGGCTACGAAGTGCTGGTCAACCGGCCCAAGACCGCGGCCTATCGCGCGCCGTCGGCTCCGATGGCGGCGTTTGCGGTGGAAAGCGCGGTCGACGAGCTGGCCAAGGAGATCGGCATGGACCCGGTCGAGTTCCGGATCAGGAACGCGGCGCAGGAAGGCACCAGATCCTCCTACGGCCCGGTATACGGCCCGATCGGCATCGGGCCGACGCTGGAGGCGGTGAAGAACCACCCGCATATGAAGGCGCCGCTCGGCAAGAATCAGGGCCGCGGAATGGCCTGCGGCTTCTGGTTCAATTTCGGTGGCCAGACCTGCACCGACCTCAACATCGGCATGGACGGTTCGGTCTCGCTTGCCGTCGGCACTGTCGACGTGGGTGGTTCCCGCGCCTCGCTGTCGCTGGTGGCGGCGGAGGAGCTCGGTATCCCCTATGAGCAAATCAAGGCGGTGGTCGCCGATACCTCCAGCCTCGGCTATAACGATATGACGGACGGCAGCCGCGGCACCTTCTCGTCTTCGATGGCGACGATCTCCGCCGCTCGCAACGCCATCAAGGTCCTCAGGCAGCGCGCCGCGCAGATGTGGGACATACCCGTCGACGACGTGGTCTGGGAAGAGGGTCACGCGATTGCCAAAGGCGCGACGCACGGCAACCTTTCGCCGCTGTCGATGAAGGAGATCGCGGCCGCTTCCGGAAAGACGGGCGGACCCATTGCAGGGCACAGTGAGCTCGTCGCCGACGGCGCCGGCGTCTCCTTCGCCACCCATATCTGCGATATCGAGGTGGATCCCGAGACAGGCTCGACCAGGGTGCTGCGCTACACCGTCGTTCAGGACGCCGGCAAGGCGGTGCATCCGACTTATGTCGAGGGGCAGTACCAGGGCGGTGCCGCGCAAGGCATCGGCTGGGCGCTTAACGAGGAGTATATCTACGGCAAGGACGGGCGGCTGCAGAACCCTGGCTTCCTCGATTACCGCATCCCGGTCTGCTCGGACCTGCCGATGATCGACACGCAGATCCTCGAGATCCCCAATCCCAACCATCCCTACGGGGTGCGCGGCGTCGGCGAGACCTCGATCGTGCCGCCGCTGGCGGCGATCGCCAATGCGGTGTCGAACGCCGCGGGCGTGCGCATGACGCACATCCCGATGTCGCCGCCGCGCATCCTGGCGGCGCTCGAGGCAGAACGGGAAGGCTGATGGTCGAAGTAACGCTCTGGGGATCGCTCGGCGCGATCGCCGGAGGCAAGAGCAAGGTCGAGATCGAGGCGAAGGACATAAGGGAGCTGTTCAGGAAACTGGCTGAACAGTATCCCGGCCTCGAGCCCTACATCGATCGCGGCATCGCCGTCGCCATCGACGGGACGATCTATCGCGATACGTGGTCGAAGGAGCTGCCGGAAGGGGCGGAGATTTTCCTGCTGCCGCGTCTTGCCGGGGGATAACTGGACAACCCTGTCCTACCCATTGACGACCAAGACATGGCCTAGGCTCGAGAAAAACCTCGGCTATCCACGAGAATTCTTGGCCAGTTCAGCCTGCGAGTTTGGCTCCTTTTCGATGACTGCTTCTGTGTCAGGGAACGAACCCGCTCGCGGGAGGGGCGCGGGGTTTGAGGCGTGAGCTTTGTTGGCAGCGTCGGTGAGGCTTTAATCGATCAGGGGTGACGGACGGCCATCGGCCTCCGAGCATGAAGTGTCAACCTTCAGCTTGAGAGGAGCATCCGATGACCGTCCCTACGCATCCATCCGGCAGCGCACTTCGCGAGCGCATGATCGAAGACATGTCCATGCGCGGCTTCACCGAGGATACGCGCCGAGACTATATCCGTTGCGTGAAGGCGTTTGCAGCCTTCATCGGGCGCTCGCCTGATACCGCGACGGCTGAGGATCTGCGGCGTTTCCAATTACACCAGACCGAGAGCGGCATGCGGCCGCCGGGGATCAACAGCGCGGTCTCGGCGCTGCGCTTCTTCTTCACCGTGACGCTCGACCGGCCCGATCTCTCGCGCCGTCTCACCGTCATCCGCCAGCCACGCAAGCTGCCGCTGGTGCTGAGCGTCGAGGAGGTGGCGCGGCTGCTCGAAGCCGCACCGGGACCGAAGTACAAGGCGGCGCTTGGCACGGGCTACGGGGCGGGGTTGCGGGTGTCGGAGATCGTGGCGCTCAAGGTGAGCGACATCGATTCGACGCGCATGCTGATCCGCGTCGAGCAGGGCAAGGGCCGCAAGGACCGCCACGCCATGCTGTCGCCGCAGCTGCTCGGGCTTCTGCGCGCCTGGTGGCGCGAGGGCAAACGCCGCGGCGTGATGCTGCCGCAAGGCTGGCTATTTCCGGGTCGCAGCCCGATCACGCCGCTCTCCACGCGGCAGATGAACCGCGCCGTTCATGCCGCGGCGGAGGCCGCCGAGATCAAAAAGCGGGTAACGCCGCACACCCTGAGGCATTCCTTCGCCACACATCTCCTGGAGCAGG
>NZ_JAMYTF010000005.1:0-273730 GCF_040322295.1 Mesorhizobium sp. M0159 | reverse complement strand
GCTGGTCTCGGTCAACAACACCCCGGCGGCGGCCCCGCCGGAAAGAGCCCGCATGCCGAGAGCCTGGTGACGGTCGGCCCGCGGCCTTGGAGCTATATCGCCACGGCGCAAGCCTATGACGACGAGATGCGCCAGCGCATCGCGCTGCACCGCTCGCGCCGGGGCGCCGGCTGGACGACCATCGATGCGCCGCTCGACCTTGCCGGCGCGATCGGAGCGCTGCCTGACGGCCAGCCGGTGCTGATCGACTGCCTGACGCTGTGGCTGACCAACCATATGCTGGCCGACCATGATGTCGAGGCCGAATGCCGGAGGCTGGCCGATGTGCTGTCGCGGCCGCGTGGGCCGTGGTTCGTGGTGTCCAACGAGGTCGGCCAGGGCATCGTGCCGGACAATGCGCTGGCAAGACGGTTTCGCGACGCCGCCGGCCGGCTGAACCAGGACGTCGCGGCTGTTGCCGGCACCGTGCTTTTGATGGTGGCGGGGCTGCCGCTCAAGGTGAAATGACATGGCTGATACTATCGATCCCAAGGACGAGGAACGCCACCGCGCCAAGATGGCCAAGCGCAAGGCGGTGCAGGACGCCGAGGTCGCGGCCAAGACGGTCGAGAAGGGGCTGCTGATCGTCAACACCGGACCGGGCAAGGGCAAGACCACGGCCGCCTTTGGGCTGGCGCTCAGGATGCTCGGCTATGGCAAGCGCGTCGGCGTCGTTCAGTTCATCAAGGGCAAATGGCACACCGGCGAGAAAGACGCCTTTGCCGCCTTCGGCGACCGTGTCGTCTGGCACGCCATGGGCGAGGGCTTTACCTGGGAGACACAGGATGTGAAGCGCGACATCGCGGCGGCCGAGGCTGCCTGGGCGAAAGCGCTGGAGCTGATGGCCGAGCCGTCGATCAGCCTCGTGGTGCTCGACGAGCTGAACATCGCGCTGCGCTACGACTACCTCGATCTCGAAAAGGTGGTCGCGGCGCTGAAGGCGCGTCGCGAAGGCCTGCATGTCGTCGTCACCGGCCGCAACGCCAAACCGGCACTGGTCGAGGCGGCCGATCTGGTCACCGAGATGGGCGTGACCAAGCACCACTTCTCCGCCGGCGTGAAGGCGCAGCAGGGGATCGAGTTCTGAGGGGGTTGCTGGGGAGGCAGAGGCGCGGTGTCTCGACCTCTCAAGATTTGGGTTCCTCGCCCGCCGCGAAGGGGGGAGAGGTGGTCGCGAAGCGGCCGGAGAGGGGCTTTCGTAGAGCGCGGTTCCCCTCTCCGTCTCGGCTTCGCCGAGCCACCTCTCCCCACTTTCGTGGGGCGAGGAACCCAAGCTGGAACTAAGCTGCGAACCTTCAAGGCTGAAGGCGCCCTATTTTGTTCTTGCTTTGTGCCGGCAGCTATGCTACTAATTTCGGTATGGTGCTAATTGGCTCCAACGACCCGCCGCATGGTGGGTTTTTGTTTCGCCTGGGATCGGGCGAAGATCACAACAGAATTACGACCGTCGAGATTACCCCAAACAGTGCGATCAGCAGAAAGTCGGCGATCCGGTAGAGTTTCAGTGCCGCCGGATGTCAGGGATAGAGTTCTGGTCGCTTGCGAAGCTGGAGATTGTTCGTGGACCAGGCGGTAATCGTCTATCTTATTCTCAATGATGGTCAGTTTGGTGCCGCTGACGAGCGCGAATCCATTTATGCGCTCGAGAATCGGCTAGAGAAAGCTATCGAGGATGCATCGGTCGGCGAGTTTGACGGTGACTTGTTTGGTGAAGGCGAATGCATCCTCTACATGTATGGGCCAAACGCTGAACGACTTTTTGTCGTAGTCGAACCCTTATTGAAATCTTCTCCCGTAGCTGCCGGTGGGTACGCGATCAAAAGGTTTGGCGTGGAAGCCGATCCGAGCGCAAAGGAAGTCCGTGTTACCTGGTAGGTCGGGTTTGCCGACCCATTCGGACGTTCACGCGGCGATGACGATCACCGCGACCACGCCGAACAGCGCGATCAGCAGTAAGTCGGCGACGCGGTAGAGTTTCAGCGCCCGTCGGATGTCGGTGCTCTCGACATCATCGCGCCGGCCGCCTTCGCCCATCAATGCGTCTTCGACCATGACGCCGTCATAGGAACGGGGGCCGGCGAGCGCCAGGCCGAGCGCGCCGGCCATCGCTGCTTCCGGCCAGCCGGCATTGGGCGAGCGGTGTTTTTTCGCATCGCGCCGCACGGCGTGCCAGGCGCCCTTGGCGTCGGCGCCCTTGACCAGGAAAGCGGCGAGTACGATCAGCAGCGCCGTCAGCCGCGACGCCGGCAGGTTGATCCAGTCGTCGAAGCGCGCAGCCGCCCAGCCGAAGGCTTCGTGGCGCGGAGTGCGGTGGCCGATCATCGAATCGGCGGTGTTGGCGGCCTTGTAGGCGACGCCGCCGGCGAGCCCGCCGATACCGATCCAGAAGGCCGGCGCGACGACGCCGTCGGAGAAATTCTCGGCCAGGCTTTCGATCGCGGCGCGGCAGACAGCGGCCCTGTCGAGCTTTTCCGGATCGCGGCCGACGATCCTGGAGACGGCAATGCGGCCCATATCCAGTCCGCCGCTGTCGAGTGCGTCGGCGACCGCTTCGACATGCTCGGCCAGGCTCTTCTGCGACAGCAGCGACGTCGCCAGGATTGCGGTGACCAACAAGCCGAGGGGAATGCTCCAAAGCAAGGTTTCGAGCCAGAGGGCGAGGGCGGCCGGCACCAGCACGATCACCAGCAGCGCGACGACGCCCCAGCCGCGACGGTGGGCGTCGGAATCAGTGGCGCGGTTGAGCCTGCGGTCGAGAAAGGATATCAGCCTGCCGAACCAGGTGACGGGATGGCCAATGGCATCGAAGAGCCGGGCCGGGTAGCCGAGTACAAGTTCGATGGCCAGCGACAGGAAAGTGATCAGGATCGGCATGAAGTCTCTTGATGGAGTGACGGCGGCAGTGGACCACGGCGGAAGCCTTGGCCGGGCGAGGGCGCTTTTCCCTCACGCGCCGCTGCCGTTCGTCGACCTCTCGACCGGGATCAATCCGCACTCCTACCCGCTTTTCGATTTGCCCGCCACCGCCCTGTCGCGATTGCCGGAAACAGCGCGCAGCCGCGACTTGGCTGAACGCGCGGCAAGCGCCTATGGCGCCCCGTCGGCGGCGAATGTCGCAGCGGCGCCCGGCACGCAGATCCTGTTGCCGCGCGTCGCTTCGCTGGTCAGCCCGGGCAAGGCGCTGGTGCTCGGGCCGACTTATGCCGAGCATCGGCGGGCAGCGGCGATCGCCGGCCATGCGGCGGCTGAAGTCGATGATTTCGAAGCCCTGGCGGCGGCCGACCTTGCCGTCGTCGTCAATCCCAACAACCCGGACGGGCGCGTCGTCGAGCGCGAAAGATTGCTTCGACTTGCCGGGACATTACGCGACAGAGGTGGGCTGCTGGTGGTCGACGAGGCCTTCATGGATGTCGGCCCGCGCAGCGAAAGCCTGGCCGGCGACGTCGACCAGGGCGGCATCGTCGTGCTGCGTTCGTTCGGTAAGTTCTTCGGCCTGGCCGGCCTGCGGCTTGGCTTTGCACTGGCCGATGCGCTGACGGTCGAGCGGCTGGAGGCGCAATTCGGGCCATGGGCGGTTGCCGGGCCGGCGCTCGAATACGGCATAAGGGCGCTTGGCGATACCGGCTGGCAGGCCGGGATGCGGCGCCGTCTGGCCGAGGATGCCGCACGGCTCGATACGCTGTTCGGCTGCTTCGGCGTGCCTGTCGCCGGTGGCACCGCGTTGTTCCGCTATATCAGGCTGGCGGGCGCCGCCGGCCTGTTTTCGGTGCTCGGCCAGCGCGGCATCCTGCTTCGGCATTTCGCCGATCGTCCGGATGTGCTGCGCGTCGGCCTGCCGGGAGCCGACGAAGAATGGCGGCGGCTCGAATCCGCACTTGCCGGCTGGGCCTCGCGGCGCGACGATGATGCCAAGGGAGAAACTACCCAATGATCCACGTCTGTTCGCTGTCCAAAGTCGAGGAAACGGTAACGAAGACCGGGGCCGGCCGGCTGCTTTCGCTGCTTGCCGCCGGAACGGAGGTGATGCGACCGGCCTCGATCACCAGGGAAAACCATCTGCATCTGGTCATGCACGACATTGCGGTAGCGCAGGAGGGCATGACGATGCCGGGCGAGGAGCATGTCTTGAACCTGCTCGATTTCGCACGCCAATGGGATCGCTCGCGGCCGCTGGTGGTGCATTGCTATGCCGGCATCAGCCGCTCGACCGCCTCGGCCTACATAATCGCGGCAGCCTTGGCGCCGAAGCGCGACGAGGCCGAACTGGCCGAGACGCTGCGCGCGCTGTCGCCCACGGCGACACCCAATCCGCGGCTGATCGCGATCGCCGACACGCTGCTCGATCGCAGAGGCCGGATGATCGAAGCGATCCAGGCGATCGGGCGCGGCGCGGATGCTTTCGAAGGCACGCCGTTCGAATTGAAAATCTGAGCCTAAAAACAAATTCCAGGAAAAGTGCGCAGGAGTTCTAGGACACGGCCAAGGGGCGAATGATGATCGGGAGAATTTTGGCCATCGTTGTTGGCGTGGTCTGCGCGACAGGCAGCGCCATGGCCGCGTCCATGCCGGCTCTCAAGTCGATCGACCTGGCAGCGCTCCAAGCCACTGTCGAGGGTTTGGCCAAGGAACTTATGCTGCCCGGTGCCATGGTTTTGCTCAAGACTCCGCGGGGCAACCTCGTCTTCGGCTACGGTACGACTGAACTGGGTGCCACGAACCCGCCGCGCGCCGATACCCACTTCCGTGCGGCCTCGAACACCAAGACGATGACCGCCGCTGTCATCGTGCAACTGGTGCAGGAAGGGAAACTGAGCTTCGTCGATCTGATCTCGAAATACGTCCAGCGCGTTCCCAACGGCGACGAGATAACCATTCGGCAGCTCATAACAATGCGGAGCGGCCTCCCTAACTTCACCAATCCGCCGGAACTTGCCGAAAGCCTGGACAAGTATCCTTACAGGGTATGGACCGCTGATGAAGTACTCGGCATGGCGTTCAAACGGCCGCCGGACTTCGCGCCGGGTGCCGAATTCGAGTACAACAACACCAACTACTATCTGCTCGGCCTTGTTGCCGAGAAGATCGACGGCAAGCCGCTCTCGACCATCTTCCGGGACCGCCTGTTCGGGCCGCTCGGCATGAAGAACACGGCGTTGCCGCCGAGCACGTCGAACGCCATCCCCGAGCCATACTCAAACGGCTATCTCTACGGCAGTACTTCGTACGCCCTGGCTGATGCGCCCTATCCGGACGACCTCCAGGCTGCGGCCAGGGCGGGAACGCTCAAGCCCAACGACGACACATGGCAGAACCCGTCCGCCTACTTTGCGGCTGGCGGAGTCATCTCCACCGCGGATGACCTCGCGACCTGGATGCGCGCGCTGGTCGGGGGCAAGCTCTTCAATGCCGACTTCCAGCGGCAGTGGCTTGCAAGCCCTGAGGCGCCGGAGCCGGGCGAACCCGCCATGCAAAAATACGGCTATGGCATCCTAACGCTGACCTTCGGGCCTAACGAAATCTACTATCACGAAGGCGAGATGCCCGGTTACCAGTCCTTCATGGGCTACGATCCGGCCAATGACGTCACCCTGGTCATATGGACCAACCTGACTCTCGCGCTCGACGGCCAGGCGACCGCCAACACCTTGATGGTGAAGATACTGGACGAAATCTACACGGTGTCGCCGCTTCAAGAGGTGAAGTGAGGATCCTCGCGTGCGAATGGAATCGCCCCTCGTGAGCGAGGCCTGAGTTGGTTCAAACACCTACGCCAACCAATCCGCCAGCTTTGCCTTGCCCACGTCCCTCAGCAGGCCGATGAAGCCGTCGGACTGATGTTCGGCGGTCAGCCGGCCTTTTTCGGCGGTGGCAATGCTGGCGTCGCCGACCACGCCATTCGGGTTGAGATCGCTGGCGATCCAGGCGAAGGCGTGCGTTCCGGTGTGGCGCAGCAGCGCAAATTCCTTTTCGGCGCGGGCGACCTTGGACACGAAATTGTCGGCCTTGGCCATGTCGACGAGGTCGGGCCGGAAATGCAGCATCAGCGAGGTCTCGACGTCGCCGCCATGAATGCCGTGGCGGTCCTCGAGCTCGGTGTACATGCCGGCCGGCCGGCCAAAACGCTGCCAGCTGGTCTTTACCGCCAGCATCTTTGCCCGCACGCGCAATTCGCGGGTGACGATGCCCATGATCTCCTCATTGCCGCCATGCGAGTTGACGACAATCAGTTTTCGGACGCCGGCGCGCGCGACCGACAGGCCAAGTTCGGTCCACGCCTCGACCAAGGTCGTCGCCGGCAGGGTGAGGGTGCCCGGTGCGTGCAAATGCTCGTTCGACTTGCCTACCGCCTGGACCGGCAGGATGCGGATGTCGAGATCGCCGGGCAGGCGCGCGATCACCGTTTCCAGCATGCCGTTCATGATCGAGGTGTCGGTCGAGACCGGCAGATGCGGGCCGTGCTGCTCAATCGCCGCCAGCGGCAGAACGGCAATGGTCGCCTCAGGATCGACGGTCGCGTATTCGGTGGTCCGGTAGTCACCCCACCATACGCGTTTTTTTGCAGCGGTCATGTCATGCCCTCTTGAACCGACAAGCCCAGACCTAACGCGGGAACGATCGGCTGTCGATCATCCCGCCGCAATGACCTCGATCTCGACCTTGAATTCCGGCCGGGCAAACCCGGACACGATCATCAGCGTCGAGGCCGGCGCCGGGCTGGCGAACAGCCGGTCGCGAACCTCCATATAGGGGCGCAGGAAGGCGCGGTCGGTGACGTAGGTGTTGATGCGGACGATGTCGGACAGGCCGAGCCCGGCCTCGCCGAGAATCGCCGATATGTTCCGGAAACAAAGCTCGGCCTGTGCGCCGGCCTCCTCGGGGATCTGGTCGTCCGGGGTGATTGCGACCTGGCCCGAACACAGCACCAGCCGCTTGCCGGGCGGCAGTTCGACGCCATGGCTGTAGCGGGCGAAGGGCGGCTTGATCGACTTCGGTGTGAGAAATTTGAACATGGCAATCTCCGTTCACGGCAGCCTATCGCATCGGCCCGAAAATCGCGATCGATTTTCGGAAAGCACGATGCGAAGATTCAAAGTTTTAGAGCGTACTTTGTGCGTCCAAGTGGACGCACGTCGCTCTAAGGCCGGATCGATGGGGGCATCAAGATGGCGGTGCATGTCACGAGGGCGATTGTGGACAGGCGATCAAAAAATAGGCACGATGCCTTCCGTACAGCATGACCCGTCCGGCCTTCGCGCCGCCATTGCACAGGCGGGCATTGCACAAGCGGGCGGTCCCGGCGCAACGCGCCGGTGGCATGTGTCTTGCTTCTTGAAACAATGGTGTCGAGCCCGGCGCGTGACGCGTCGGAGCGAACAAAGGGTGGTGTGGATGTACGGAAAACTCAAGATTTCGGCGGGCGTGATCGTGCTGCTTGGCGCAGGCACGCTTGCCGCGGCAGCGAACGAAAAAGTCACCTTCGGCACCAACTGGCTGGCTGAGCCGGAGCATGGGGGTTACTACCAGGCCGTGGTGGACGGCACCTATGCCGCCTGCGGCATCGACGTGACGATCATGCAGGGCGGCCCACAGGTCAGCGGCCGGCCGCTGCTGCTGGCCGGCAAGATCGATTTTTACATGGGCGGCAATCTGCTGTCGGCTTTCGATGCCGTGCAGCAAGGCATACCGATGCGCGTCGTGGCGGCCGACTTCCAGAAGGACCCGCAGGTCATCATGTCCCATCCCGGGCAGGGGCTGGATAAATGGGAAGACCTGAAGAACGCCGACCAGTACATCCTTGGCGACGAAGGTGCGCAGACCTTCTTCCAGTGGATGGTCACCGACCTCGGCTTCGATGCCGCCAAGCGCGCGCCCTACACCTTCAATCCGGCGCCGTTCATCGCCAACAAGAAGTCGATCCAGCAGGGTTACGTCACCTCGGAGCCATTCGCCGTCCAGAAGCAGGGCGGTTTCACGCCGAACCAGTTCCTGCTGGCCGACTATGGCTGGGACACATATGCAACGACGGTCGAGACCATGCAGGAGACGGTCGACAAGCGGCCCGAGGTGGTCCAGTGCTTCGTCGATGGCTCGGCCAAGGGCTGGTACAATTATCTCTACGGCGACAACAAGGCCGCCAACGAGATGATCAAGAAGGAAAATCCGGATATGACGGATGAGCAGATCGCTTTCTCGATCGAGCAGCTGAAGAAGTTCGGCGTGGTCGATTCCGGCGACAGCGAAAAGCTCGGCATCGGCGCCATGACCGATGCGCGCATCCAGAGTTTCTACGACAAGATGGTCAAGGCCAAGGTCACGCCGGCGGGCATCGACATCAAAAAGGCCTACACGCTGGCCTTCGTCAACAAGAGCGTCGGGCTCGACCTGAAGAAGTAGGCCGTGAAGCTGGAGAAAGTGGCGCAACAGCCAGGAAGTGTACCAGGGCCGACGCTGTTGGCGCTGCGCGGTGTCGGCAAGGTGTTTTCCAACGGCGTCACCGCGCTCAGCAATGTCGAGCTGACGATCCGGGAAGGCGATTTCCTCAGCCTGCTCGGGCCGTCGGGCTGCGGCAAGTCGACGGCGCTGCGGCTGATTGCCGGCCTGTCGACGCCGACCTCGGGCGTGCTCGACTGGCGCGGCAGCGGCGCCCTCGAGCGTTCGAATATCGGCGACCGTTCAAATATCGGCTTCGTCTTCCAGGAGCCGACGCTGCTGCCCTGGGCCGACGTCTTCGACAATGTCTGGCTGCCGCTGCGGCTGAAGGGCGTGTCGCGTGCCAAGGCGGCGCCGGCGGTGATGGAGATGCTGGCGCGGGTTCACCTGACCGGCTTCGAGAAGGCCGTGCCGCGCGAACTGTCAGGCGGCATGAAGATGCGCGTCTCCATCGCCCGCGCCATGGTGACCAAGCCGCGCATTCTGTTGATGGACGAGCCGTTCGCCGCACTCGACGAGATCACCCGCTTCAAGCTCAACAACGACCTTCTCGAGCTATGGCAGGATGAGCGTTTTACCGTCGTTTTCGTCACCCACAGCGTCTTCGAAAGCGTATTCCTCTCCAACCGCATCGTCGTCATGGCGGCGCGGCCGGGCCGGGTGTTTGCCGACCTTGCCGTCGATGCATCCTATCCGCGCGACGAGGCGTTTCGCACCTCGCCCGACTATGCCGCGCTCTGCCGCCAGGCATCCGACCTGCTGATCGGCGCCATCAACTCAACTGCCGGACCGCATCATGACGGCCATTGAAGAACAGATCCCGGCGCTCGACCCGGAGGAGGCGCGCCGCGTCCGCCAGGAGCGCTTCGAGCGCATCGGCAGATGGCTGCTGCCGCTGGCGATCATGATCCTGGCGATCTGGCTGTGGGACCGCGTCTGCGTCTGGAACGACATCCCGAAATACATACTGCCGCGCCCCGGCGTGGTGCTGCAAACGCTGCACGACGATGCCGGGCTGCTGTTCTCCTCGCTGCTGGTGACACTCAGGATCACCTTCTTGAGCCTGCTTCTCGCCGTGGTCGGCGGTGTCGGGCTGGCAGTGCTGTTCGCTCAGTCGAAATGGGTGGAGATGTCGTTCTTTCCCTTCGCCATCGTGCTGCAGGTGACGCCGATCGTCGCGATCTTTCCGCTGATCAACATCTATGTCGACAACCAGACGACGAAGCTTTTGCTTTGTGCCTGGATCGTCGCCTTCTTCCCGATCCTCTCCAACACCACGCTCGGCCTCAACTCCGTCGACCGCAACCTGCGCGACATGTTCAAGCTCAACGGCGCCACTCGCTGGCAGCAATTGCGCTATCTGCGGCTGCCGGCGGCGATGCCTTATTTCCTCGGCGGGCTGAAGATCGCCGGCGGCCTGTCGCTGATCGGCGCGGTGGTGGCCGAGTTCGTCGCCGGCGCCACCGGCCAGTCGTCCGGCCTCGCCTCGCGCATCATCGAGGCCGGCTACCGGCTCAACGCGCCAAGGCTGTTCGCGGCGCTGATCCTGATCTCGCTCACCGGCATCCTGATCTTCCTGGTGCTGTCGCTGATTTCGCATCTCATTTTGCGGCGCTGGCACGAGAGCGCACTGAGGCAGGAGCGGTGATGGTGAGCAGCGCCAGCACCCCCCTCTGTCCTGCCGGACATCTCCCCCTCAAGGGGGGAGATTGGATGCTATCCAGGATTTCGCTAATCGCCAACGTTGCAAGACGAGCGCCATGGGCGAGGCTGCCAATCTCCCCCCTTGAGGGGGAGATGCCAAGTAGTGGTAAAGAGGGCAGGACAGAGGGGGGTACGCCTTGATACCGGCTTCTGGTTCCTACTATCTCTCCAAGGTCCGGCTTCATGCCTCCCTGACGCTCGGCCTTGCCGCTCCTTCCGACGCCGACGGTTTTGCACTCGCCGACATCGCCGTCGCCGACGGCAGGATTTCCAGCATTGCGGCGCATCGGCGATCGGCAGCACCGGCAGCCGCCCTCGACCTCGGCGGCCGCATCGTGCTGCCGTGCTTCGTCGACTGCCACACCCATATCGACAAGGGCCATATCTGGCCCCGAAAGCCCAACCCGGACGGCACCTTCATGGCCGCTTTGAACGCCACCGGCGCCGACCGCGCGGCGCGCTGGAGCGCCGACGACGTTGCCCGCCGCATGGATTTTTCGCTGCGCTGCGCCTACGCGCACGGCACCAGGGCGCTGCGCACGCATCTCGACAGCGTCGCGCCGCAGGAAGAGATCTCCTGGCCGGTGTTCGAGACGATGCGGGAGAAATGGCGCGGCCGCATCGAGCTGCAGGCGGCCTGCCTGCTCGGCATCGAGGGCGTGCGCGACAGGAAATGGTTCGAGAGGCTGGCCAAACGGGTGGCTGCCGCCAAGGGTGTCCTCGGCGTCGTCACCTATATGGTGCCGGATCTCGAAGAACTGCTCGACCAGGTGTTTGCGCAGGCGATCAAGCATGGCCTCGACCTCGATTTCCACGCCGACGAGACCGACGATGTCTCGGCGATCTCGCTGAAGAAAATCGCCGAAGCAGCCCTTTGGAACGGTTTTGACGGGAACATCCTGGTCGGCCATTGCTGCTCGCTGGCACGCCAGCCCGACCTCGACGTGCTCGACACGCTGGATAAGGTCGCCAAGGCCGGCTTGGCGGTGGTGTCGCTGCCGATGTGCAATCTCTATCTGCAGGACCGGCGAGGCGACAGGACAACGCCGCGCTGGCGCGGGGTGACGCTGCTGCACGAGATGAAGGCGCGCGGCATTGCCGTCGCCGTCGCCTCCGACAATACGCGCGACCCGTTCTACGCCTATGGCGATCTCGACATGCTGGAGGTCTATCGCATGGCGACGCGCGTCCTGCATCTCGACCATCCCGTCGCGGACTGGCCGCAAGCTGTCACCGCAACGCCGGCCAAGGTGATGCGGCTCGATAATTTCGGCACGCTTGCCGCCGGAGCGCCGGCCGATTTCGTCGTCTTCAGGGGGCGAAGCTGGACGGAATTGCTGTCGCGGCCCGAATCGGATCGCATCGTCGTGCGCGACGGGCATGCGATCGAGCGCCAGCTGCCCGATTATGCCGAACTCGATGATCTGATGGTGGAATGATGGATATTGCGGCGCTCAAGCGCGACCTGGACGGCCTCAAGGTCGATGACCATCCGGCGATCGTCCAGCAGAAGAGCCGCGACTTCTACTGGTACAGCCCGGTGCTGAAGCAGCAGCTCGAGCACGTCACCGGTGACCTGATCGTGACGCCGAAAACCGAAGACGAGGTCGTCCGCATTCTCGCCGCCTGCCACCGGCACGGCGTCCCGGTGACGCCGCGCGGCAGTGGCACCGGCAATTACGGGCAGGCGATGCCACTGTCCGGCGGCGTGGTGCTCAATCTCGCCGAGATGAACGCGGTCAAGATGATCGCGCCGGGCCGTGTCGTCACCGGCCCCGGCGCCGTGCTCGCCGACATCGACAGAGCGACGCGGGCGCATTCCGGCCAGGAGCTCCGCATGTCGCCGTCGACCTACAACACCGCATCGATCGGCGGCTTCGTCGCCGGCGGCTCCGGCGGCATCGGTTCGATCCGCTGGGGCGGACTGCGCGACCTCGGCAACGTCATCCGGCTGAGGACCGTGACGATGGAGGCTGAGCCGCGGGTCATGGAGCTCACCGGCGAGGACGTGCTGAAGGTGATGCACGCCTACGGCACCAACGGCATCATCACCGAAGTCGAGATGCCTCTGACCGCCAGCTATGACTGGATCGACGTCATCGTCGGCTTCGACGATTTCATGGATGCGGCTGGCTTCGGCAACGATCTCGCCATCCAGGACGGCATATTGGCGAAACTGATCACGCCGATCGCAGCACCCATCCCCTACGATTACTTCAAGCGCCACCAGCGGTTTTTCCGGCGCGGCCAAAGCATCGTCGTCTTGATGATCGCGCCGCATGCGATGGATGCCTTCCTCGCCTTCACGGCGCGCAGCAAGGGCGAGATCGTCTTTCGCGCCGACAAGGAGGCCGATCTCAAAGGGCTGCCGCCGGCCTATGAGCTGACCTGGAACCACACGACGCTGCGTGCCATCCGGGTCGATCCGACGATCACCTATCTGCAGACCCGCTATCCGTCGCCGGACCACCTCGGCCACGTCAAGGCGATGGTCGACCGCTTCGGCGACGAGGTGCCGGCGCATCTCGAGTTCATCCGCTTCGACGGCGCCATCGGCATCGCAGGGCTGCCGCTGGTCCGCTTCACCACGGCGGAGCGGCTCGACGAGATCATCCGCATCCACGAGGACAATGGCTGCTGGATCTTCAACCCGCACCGCTACACGCTGGAAGAAGGCGGCATGAAGCGGACGGATGAAGTGCAACTGGCTTTCAAGCGCGAGACCGACCCGCAAGGGCTGCTCAATCCCGGCAAGATGATCGCCTGGGAGAACCCGGACTATGATTATCGCTCGGGCAAGTCGTTCCTGTTCAAGGGACTGGAGAAGGCGGGTTGAGACGATGACGGGCGTGTGGCGCTGTACCCCCCTCTGGCCTGCCCTCTTTGCCACCACTTGGCATCTCCCCCTCAAGGGGGGAGATTGGCAGTTCCATCGTCTCGACCATCTTCCAATGTCGTCAACTGGCGAAAGCGATACTGACAGCCGATCTCCCCACTTGAGGGGGAGATGCCCGGCAGGGCAGAGGGGGGTGCTTGGTGCCGACTTGCGAGATGTTCTCCTGTGAACGTCTTCGTCCTCTACGCTCATCCTGTGGAGACCAGCTTCAACGCCGATCTGCACCGGACGATCATCGAGCGGCTGAAGGCCGCCGGCCATGTCGTCGACGACTGCGATCTCTATGCGGAGGGTTTCGATCCCAGGCTGACGCGGGCCGAACGGCTGTCCTATCACGACGAACGCAGCGAAGGCGATCCGGCGTCAGCCTATGTCGAGCGCTTACTGCGGGCCGAGGCGCTGGTGCTGTCGTTTCCGGTGTGGAACTTCGGCTATCCGGCCATTTTGAAAGGCTTTTTCGATCGCGTCTTCCTGCCCGGCGTGTCGTTCAAGCTGGTCAACGGCAAGGTGCAGCCGTCGCTGCACAACATTCACAAGGTCGCGGCGGTCACCACCTATGGCGGCAGCCGGTTCCGCGCCATGCTGATGGGCGACCCGCCGCGCAAGCTGGTCAATCGGGTGCTGCGCGCCACCATCAAACCCGGCGGGTCGGTCTCCTATCTCGCGCATTACTCGATGAACCTGTCGACGGACGAGACGCGGACGAGGTTCATCGCGAAGGTCGCGGCCAGGATGGACGCGTTCTGACGCGGGAGGGGACTTTTCCTTCTCCCCTTGTGGGAGAAGGTGGATCGGCGCGTAGCGCCGAGCCGGATGAGGGGTGCTGGAAGAAACGCGGCGTGGGAAGATTGGGACGGGAGCGCTAAACGCTAGAGCCTTTCACGTTTTGATGGAAGCGTAGCCGGCGTTTGCGAAGTAGTTGTTGCATTCGGTTGCCTCGATCGTTTCAACGAGGTGGCCGATGTGGCGCCAAGTGTCCTCGACGGTACGTTTCTGAGCTTGGCGCATCCAGTGTTTGATTTTGGCAAAGGCCTGCTCGATCGGATTGAGGTCTGGGGAGTAGGGCGGTAGGTACCAAAGCCTGGCGCCGGCCGCCTTGATCATCTGCCTGATGGCCGCCGACTTATGACTTCCCAGATTATCCATGACGACGATGTCGCCGGGTTTCAGCACGGTGATGAGCTGCTGCTCGACATAGGCGCGGAAGCATTGGCCGTTGATTGGCCCGTCGAAGACGCAAGGTGCCGCGAGCCTATCGCAGCGCAGCGCGCCGAGGAAGGTCAGCGTGCGCCAGTGGCCGTGCGGGGCCAAGCCGCGCAGCCGCTCGCCCTTCGGCCCCCAACCGCGCAGCGGAGCCATGTTGGTCTTGATCCAGGTCTCGTCGATGAAGACCAGATGCTGCGGATCGAGGCCGGCCTGCCAAGAGCGCCATCGCTGACGCCTGCGGGCAATATCAGCGCGCGCCTGCTCAAGGGCGAACAGCGTTTTTTTTGAAGCTCAGGCTCTCGCGGCGCAGGAACAGCCAGACCGCGTTGTGCGAGACCTTGACCCCGCGTGCGGCCAACTCATCCTTCAGACCATGCAGTGTCAGATGCGGCGTCTCACGCACACGCGCCTCGATGAAGGCACGGTGCGGCTCCAGCACCCTCTTGCGATGTCCGCCCATCTTGCCAGGCGCAACCGAGCCAGTCGCCCGATGGCGCTGCAACAACTTCACCGCCGCCGAAACCGAAATGCCGAACCGTTTCGCGGCCGACCGGCGGCTCTCGCCACCCAAAACCGCCGCTACAACACGTTCGCGAAGATCATCCGAAAGAGGTCGCGTCATCCGATGCTGGCCTCCACTCCAGCCAGCATCTTGAATCACAAAACCGACTGATCCGGAATCCCCTTCGATTCCGTCAAATCAGGAACCGCTCTAATTCCGTTGAGGTAGCGATCCTTCCAACACCCCTCATCCGACCGAGCTTCGCTCGGCCACCTTCTCCCACAAGGGGAGAAGGAAAAGAGTTACATCCGCACCCGTTCCGCCTTCGGATCGTACATCGGCTTAAGCGACGCCTCGGCGGCAAAGCGCTCGCCGGCGATCTCGATCTCGTAGGACGACGACAGCACATCCGCCTCGCTCTCGCCCTTGCAAGGCACGTAACCAAGCCCGATTGCGCCGCCGAGATGATGACCGTAATTGCCCGAGGTGATCGGGCCGACGATCGTGCCGTCGCGCAGGATCGCCTCGTTATGGAAGAGCAGGGGTTGCGTGTCTTTCAGACGGAACTGCACCAGCCGGCGTGACAGGCCGGTTTCTTTCTTCTTCAGCACCGCTTCGCGACCGAGGAAGTCTCCTTTGGCAGTCTTCACTGCGAAGCCAAGGCCAGCCTCCAGCACATTGTCTTCGTCGGTGATGTCGTGGCCGAAATGCCTGAAGGCCTTTTCGATGCGGCAGGAATCCAGCGTGTGCAGGCCGCATAGCTTCAGGCCGACGTCGGCGCCGGCTTCTTCTATCGCCTCGAAGACGTGGGCGGCCTGGTCGGTCGAGACATAAAGCTCCCAGCCGAGCTCGCCGACATAGGTGACGCGGTGGGCGCGGGCCAGGCCCATGCCGATTTCGATCTCCTGAAACGTGCCGAACGGGTTGTTCTCGTTGGAGAAATCGTTGGGGCTGACCTTTTGGATCAGCTTCCTCGAATCCGGGCCCATCAGGCAAAGCACCGCTTCGGCAGCGGTCACATCGGTGATGACGACGAACTCGTCGGCAAGATGCTTTCTCAGCCAGGCCAGGTCGCGTTGCAGCGTGGCGCCGGGCACGACGAGGAAGAAGGCGGTTTCGGACAATCGCGAGACGGTGAGGTCGCTCTCGATGCCGCCGCGCTGGTTGAGCATCTGGGTGTAGACGATCTTGCCCGGCGTCACGTCCACGTCGTTGGCGCAGAGCCTTTGCAGGAAGGCGCAGGCATCGCGGCCTTCGACGCGGATCTTGCCGAACGAGGTCATGTCGAACAGGCCGACGCCGTTCCTGACCGCCAGATGCTCCTCGCGCTGGTTGTCGAACCAGTTCTGCCGCTTCCAGGAATAGCGGTATTCGCGCTCCTGGCCGGGCCTAGCGAACCAGTTGGCGCGCTCCCAACCGGCGACCTCGCCGAACACGGCGCCGCGTGCCTTCAGATGTTCGTGCAGCGGCGAACGGCGGACGTTTCGGGAGGTTGCCATCTGCCGGTACGGAAAATGATCGGCATAGAGCAGGCCGAGCGTTTCGGAGACGCGCTCTTTGAGATAGCGGCGGTTCTTCTGGAACGGCTGGGCGCGGCGGATGTCGACCTCCCAGAGGTCGAAAGGCGCCTCGCCGTCATTGATCCATTGCGCCAGCGCCATGCCGGCGCCGCCGGAGGAGACGATGCCGATCGAATTGTAGCCGGTCGCCATCCAGTAGCCGGAAAGCTCCGGCGCCTCGCCGAGATAGTAGCGGTCGTCGGGCGTAAAACTCTCGGGACCGTTGAAGAAGGTGTGAATGCCGGCGGTGGCCAGCATCGGCATGCGGTTGACGCCCATTTCGAGGATCGGCTCGAAATGGTCCATGTCCTCCGGCAACTGGTCGAAGCAGAAATCCTCGCTTATGCCGTTCATGCCCCAGGGTTTGGCCACCGGCTCGAAAGCGCCGAGCATCATCTTGCCGGCATCTTCCTTGTAGTAGGCGCACTCGTCCGGCACGCGCAGCACCGGCAGGCGGGAGAGCCCGGCGATCGGCTCGGTGACGAGATAGAAATGTTCGCAGGCGTGCAACGGGATGGTGACGCCGTTCTGGGTGCCAAGTTCGCGTGCCCACATGCCGGCGCAGTTTACGACGATATCGGCCTCGATCAGGCCTTGCTCGTCGCCCTGCGCCCAGGAAACGCCGGTGACGCGGCCGGCCCTGGTATGCACCTTGGTCACCTTGACGTTCTCGACGATCGTTGCACCGCGCTGGCGCGCGCCCTTGGCCAACGCCATGGCGATATTGGCCGGATCGCACTGGCCGTCGAGCGGCAGGTGCACGGCGCCGACCACATCGGATACATTGAGATGCGGATACATCTGTTTGACTTCATCAGGCGAAATCTCGCGCACGTCGACATCGAAGGCGCGGGCGAGAGACGCCTGCCGATAGATCTCGTGCTTGCGCTCCTCGGTAAGCGCCACCGTGATCGAGCCGACCTGGCGCATGCCGGTGCCGACATCGGTCTCGGCCTCCAGCTTGACGTAGAGGTCGGCCGAGTATTTCGCCAGCCGCGTCATGTTCTGCGAGCCGCGCAATTGGCCGATCAGGCCGGCGGCGTGCCATGTCGTGCCCGAGGTCAGCTGCTTGCGCTCGAGCAGCACGATATCGGTCCAGCCGAGCTTGGCCAGATGATAGGCGGCCGAGCAACCGGAGACGCCGCCACCGATGATGACCGCCCTCGCTTTGGGAGGAATGGCCTTGGTCGGAATGGTTTTGGTGGGCGAGGCGCTCATGCGGCCTCACGGCGATAGAAGGAGGCGAAGCGGCGCAGGCGTGTGGCGGCCTCCATCAGCACCGGCTCAGGCTGGCAGAGGCTGAAGCGGATGTGGCCGGCTGCAGCCTCGCCGAAGCTCGAGCCGGGCATGACGCCGACCTTCTCCTGGTCGAGGAAAGCCCAGGCGAATTTCTCGTCGTCCGGCTCGATCGCCGATATGTCGAGCATGACGTACATGCCGCCTTCGGAGCCGCGCACGGTGATGTTGTTCATACCGCGCATGGCATCGAGGACGACGGTGCGCCTCGCGGCGTAGCGCTCGGCGATCTCCTTGACGCCGTACCCATTTTCGAGCGCCTCGGCGCAGGCGAGGCTGATGAAGGCCGGCAGGCCGTAGGTCATCACCAGATTGAGGTCGGTCAACAGCGAGACCATTGATTCCGGCCCGGTCAGCCAGCCCATGCGCCAGCCGGTCATGCCGTGGCTCTTCGACATCGAATTGATGACCAGCGTGCGTTCCGCCATGCCGGGCAGCGAGCGTGGTGAGACGTGCTCGCCGCCGCCCAGCGTCCAGTAGACCTCGTCCGACAGCAGCCATAGGTCATGCTCGCGGCAGATCTGCGCCAGACCTTCCAGGCGCTCTCGCGAATAGACGGCGCCCGTGGGGTTGTTCGGCGTGTTGATCAGGATGGCGCGGGTGTTCGGCCGAAGGGCGGCGCGAATGTCGGCGGCGCGCGGCTGAAAGCCGTCCTCGGCGGGGGTCTCGACGACGCTGAACTCGGCGCCCGCCGCACTGAAGGTGTTGGGATAGGTGGCGTAATAGGGCGCGACGACGATGGCATGGTCGCCTTGGTCGAGAACCGCTTGAATGGCCGCGTAAAGCGCGGCCTGCCCGCCCGGCGTGGCGATGACCTGGTCGGGATTTGTCGCAACGCCGGTGCACAGCGTCGAAGCCGCCGCCATCGCCTTGCGCAGGCGCGGAACGCCGGCAAGCGGCGTGTAGTGGTGATTGCTGGCGCGAACCGCCGTCACGCAGGCTTCGATCGTCTCGCTCGGCGTGTCGAAATCGTGGTCGCCGACCGACAGCATGATGATGTCCTCGCCGGCCTGCTTGCGCGCCCAGGCAGCGGAATGAACCTCCCAGCCATCCTTGCCCGAAGGCACGATGCCGGAAATGCGCGATGATGGCCTGGGCATTATGCTGCTCCCGAAATTTCATAACCGGCCTGTTCGAGCCGGTCGCGCAGCGCGGCGATGTGGGCCGGTCCGACTTCGCAGCAGCCGCCGACGATGCCGGCGCCGGCCTCGACCCAACCGACCGCCTGGCCGGCATAGGCATCCGGATCAAGGTCGTGGCGGGCGTGCAGCATTTCCACGGTTCCGCCATGCTTGAGCGCCTCAATCGAGGTGAAGCCGTTGGCATAAGCGCCGACCGGACCGCCGAGAGCGATCAGTTCGGGCAGCGCTGCAGCGATCGCTTCGGGCCGGCAGCAATTGATCAGCCGGGCCGCGACGGGCAGGCCGGCAAGAGCGCCCGACGCCGCCGCAATGGCTTCGCCGCTGCGCAGGCGCGGCGTGCCGTGGTCGGCAAGCGTCCACGACACCCAAACGGACTTGCCGCTTTCCGACGCCGCGGTGACGGCGGCGCGCGCCTCTTCGGCCGACGCCATGGTTTCGCACAGAAACAGATCGACGCCGTCCGCCTGCTCGGCAACGATACGGCGATAGATGTCGAGCGTATCCTGGAAGGATATCGTCAGCGCCGGCGCATAGCTGCCGAACAGCGGCGACAGGCAGCCGGCGATCGCCGCGTCGCCGGCCTGGTCGCGGGCTTGCCTTGCCAGTTCGATGCCGCGCTTCTGCAGCGGCTTGAACAGCTCTTCCGCGCCTTCGCGTGCCAGCCGCTCCGGCGTGGCTGAATAGGTGTTGATGGTGATGACGCGGGCGCCGGCGCGGATGAATTCCGCATGCAGGTCGCGCACCAGATCCGGTTCGTCGATCAGCACCCTGGCCGACCACAGCGGCGTCGGCTCGGAACTGCTACGGCGGACCAGCTCCTGGCCCATGCCGCCATCGGTGAGGATCACTTTCTTCATGCTCTGAGCCTCTCGTTCTTTGGATCCCATAACGGCTCATCCTTCTGCACGACCGCCCGAAAACGTTCGCCGAAGATCTCGATCTCGACCGCGGTTCCCGGCTCGGTGAGGTCGGCGCGCAGCATGCCGAGCGCGATCGACCTGTCGATGCGATGACCCCAGCCGCCGGATGTCGTCTCGCCGACGATCCGGCCGTCATGCCACAGCGTCGACATGGTGGGCGCATCGCAGTCGCCGGGGTTTTCGACAACCAGCGTGACGAAGCGCTTCTTGATGCCCTGCTGCTTCTCGTTTTGCAGCGCCGTCTTGCCGCGGAAGTCGGGCTTATCCCATCTGACGAATCGCTCCAGCCCGCCCTGCAGGATCGAGTAGTCGGTCGACAGGTCGCCCTTCCAGGTACGGTAGCCTTTTTCGAGCCGCAGCGAATCCAGCGCGTACATGCCGAACGGTTTTAGTCTATGCCTCTTCCCGGCCGCCCAGACGGCGTCGAAGATGGCTGCGGTATCGTCGACCTTGCTGTGGATTTCCCAGCCGAGCTCGCCGGCGAAGGACACGCGCACCAGCTTTGCCCAACGTCCGGCGATACTGGTTTCCTGATGCGTCAGCCAGGGCAGGGTGAGGTCGGCTGCGCAGAGTTCGGCGAGGATTTTTCGCGAGTTGGGGCCGGCGAGGATCTGGGTGGAGTATTCCTCCGTCCTGTCGATCAGCTTGAATGTGGCGTCCTTCGGGATGCGCGACTTCAGCCATTCGAAATCATGCCACTGAGCCACAGCGGCGGTGATCAGCGTCATCAGGTTCTCGTCGTGGCGGACCACCGACATTTCGGTGACGATGCGGCCCTTGTCGTCGGCAAAATAGACGAGGCCGATGCGGCCGGGTTTCGGCACCAGGCCGGTCACCTGGAGGCTCAGCCATTCGGCGGCACCCGGACCGTCGAGATTGAAACGGGAGAACCCCGGCAGGTCCAGAATGCCGGCGGCATCGCGGACGGCGAGGCATTCCTCGCGCACACGATGCTGCCACGGCCCGTCGCGGCGGAAGGTCAGCGTGGATTCTTCGGAGATGTCGTCGCCTGCGTTCGTATACCAGGTGGCGCGTTCCCAGCCATTATAAGCATCGAACCGGGCGCCGAGTGCCTTGATGCGGTCGTGGAGCGGCGACAGCTTGCGGTCGCGCCCGGCCGGCCAGGCATGGCGCGGGAACTGGATGGCATATTCGTTGCCGTAGATCTCCATGCCCTTGGCGACGCAATAATCCGGGGCCGAGGCAAAGGCGGTGAAACGGCGTGGATCGCAGGACCACATGTCCCATTCGGTCTGGCCTTCGGTCACCCACTCGGCCAGCACCTTGCCGGCGCCGCCGCCCTGGGCGATGCCGAAGGTGAAGACGCAGGCCTCGAAGGCGTTGGGCACGCCGGGCATCGGCCCGATCAGAGGGTTGCCGTCCGGCGCATAGGGGATCGGCCCGTTGATGACCTTTGAAAGGCCGGCGGTGCCGAGGATCGGCACGCGGGCGACAGCATCGGCCAGGTAATGTTCCAGCCGATCGAGATCGTCGGGAAACAGCTGGAAGGAAAAGTCGTCGGGCATCGGGTCGTTGTGGCCGACCCAGTGGGCGCGGCAATTGCGCTCATAGGGGCCGAGATTCATGCCGTTCTTTTCCTGGCGCAGATAATAGGACGTATCGACGTCGCGCAGCAGCGGCAGCTTCTTGCCCTGTTCCTTCGACCACGCCGCCAGTTCGGGGATTTCCTCGAACAGGATATATTGATGGCTCATCACCATCATCGGCACCTCGCGGCCGAACATCCTGCCGACTTCGGCGGCGCGGTAGCCGGCGGCGTTGACGACGATCTCGCAGCGGATCTCGCCTTGCGCCGTCTCGACCACCCACTCGTGATTGTCTCGGCTCACGCCGGTGACCGGACAGAAGCGGATGATCTTCGCGCCCATGTCGCGCGCGCCCTTGGCCAGTGCCTGGGTCAGCTGCGCGGGGTCGATATCGCCATCATTCGGATCGTAGAGCGCGCCTTTCAGCTCATGCGTCTCGATGAAGGGGTAACGGCGCTTAATCTCGTCGAGCCCGACCACGTCGATATCCATGCCCTGGTAGCGGCCCATGCCCTTGGCGCGCTGGAATTCCTGCATGCGCTCCGCGCTATGGGCCAGCCTGAGCGAGCCGGTGACGTGGTAGTTCATGGGATAGCGGACCTCGTCGGCCAGCCGGCGATAGAGCTCGGTCGAATAACGCTGCATGTTCATCAGCGACCATGACGAGGAGAAAGTCGGCACGTTGCCGGCGGCATGCCAGGTCGAGCCGGAGGTCAGCTCGTTCTTCTCCAGAAGCACGCAGTCGGTCCAGCCCGCCTTGGCGAGATGGTAGAGCGAGGAGGCGCCGACGGCACCACCTCCGATGATCACAACGCGTGCCGTGGTCGGCAAACCGGCCATGTTCTTCTCCGACTATTTGTTTTGATGCATGTCGTTGTCCCAAAACCGCCACGCACTTTTGGGCGACATGCATTCGTTCAATAGACAGGCGGCGAAACCACCCAGATGACGACAGCCGGCTCGGCTCCAGGATTGCGCCATCGGAACGGCTTGCCGTCGAAGCGGAAGGAGTCGCCTTCGCCAAGCCGGTGCCAGATGCCAGCAATTTCGATGTCGAAACTGCCCGAAGCGACGTAGCCGGCTTCCTCGGTCGGCCGGCGCGCCTCGGCCTTCATCTCGGCACCCGGAGCGAAGACCGAACGCAGCATCTCGAAGCTACCGCCGAGATCGGGCGACAGAAGCTCCTCCACCAGGCCGGAATCGCTTGTGCCAAGCGTGCGCCGGTTGCCGGCGCGCACGACCACGCCGCGCTCGGTCTCGACAGGCACGTCATGGCTGAAGAACAGGCTGACCGGCACGCCGAACAATTCGGCGAAGGCCCTGAGATCGCCGAGCGACGGGACCGACAGACCGCGCTCGACCTGGCTGACCCAGCCGACGGAACGGCCGAGCTTCAGTGCGATTTCAGCAAGCGTCAAGCCGCGCGCCTTGCGCAACGCGCGAATGTCGCCGGCCAGCAGCCGTTCGCCGCTGTCCTGTTCCGATCTGGCGGCGGTTGAGGGCAAAGCCATCCCTGTCTTGGTGAAAAATTCTCAGCAAATTTCATTTGATGGCGGGTTCATGAAAAAATCAAGAGGATTTTCACGCAACCACAAGATTTACTTGCGCCATTTTGACGGTTCGGGCAAAGGCTCGGCGCACGAGCGGCGAGTGGGGCGTCCGGTCGAGGCGGGTAGGCTATCGGGCGTTCAAAAAGACGCGCAAGGATGCTCCATCACTTCTAGTCGGCGCATGATCCTTCCGGAAAATCGGTTCGGGATCATACGCAAAAGGACGGCCCATGCTGGAAAACAACTCCCGGATTGCGGCGGCGATCGTCGATGACGCGATCACCTCGCGGCGGTCGGTACGCGCCTTCTTGCCCGATATGGTCGACGACGAGACCATCCGCGATATTCTCGCCGTTGCCGCGCGCGCGCCCTCAGGCACCAATATGCAACCCTGGAAAGTCTATGTGACCAAGGGCGAGGTCAAGCAGCGCATCACCGACGCCATCCTCAGCTCGGGCATCCGCGCCGAAAAGGCCGAGTGGGACGAGTATCGCTACTATCCCGACCAGTTCTTCGAACCCTATCTGACGCGACGGCGGGCCAACGGTTTCGGCCTCTACGGCGTGCTCGGCATCGGCCGGCGCGAGGTCGACAGGATGCGTGCGCAGCACGACCGCAACTTCGTCTTCTTCGACGCGCCGGTCGGCATGATCTTCACCGTCGACCGGCGGCTGAACAAGGGGTCGTGGATCGACTACGGCATGTTCCTGCAAAACATCATGGTCGCCGCGCGGGGCAGGAGCCTGCACACCTGTCCGCAAGCCGCCTTCGCGCCCTATCACCGGCAGATCAGGCCGGTGCTCAACATTCCCGACGAGGAGATCATCGTCTGCGGCATGGCGCTCGGCCATGAGGATACGTCCAAGCCCGAAAATGCCTTCCGCACCGACCGCGCGCCGCTGGAAGAGTGGGTGACGTTCGCGGAGTGACGTGAAGCGCCGTCCGGCTCTACTGCACTTCGTAGCCGACTTCCTCGCTCGCATGGCAGAGCGCTTTCCAGAACGAGCGGGCAAACGAGCGGAACACATAGATGTCGAACTGATCGGCGCCGGTGCGCTGGATCTGCGCGAAGATGTCGTGATGCATGGTCGAGCGGCCGGCGCCGATCGGGAAGGCCGGCAGCGCGAAGTCGATGGCGAAGAATTTCGCCAGCACCCACTCGGCCTTCGGCCCGGCGATACGGATCGCGGTGCGGCCGTGCGAAAGGTCGGTCACCGTACCGATGGCCGAAGTGACGACACTGGCAAAGGCCGGCGCCAATCCCTCGGCTTCATCGACCACAGTGAACTTTCCCGGCGCAAAGCCGAACACCGACCTGGCGCCGTTCGTCACACCGCCACCGGCGCCGTCGGGCAAAGCCAGGCCGGTGACCGCATGGATGCCGGCCATCAACTTCTTCTCCTCGCCGGGCCAGGCGGCGAGCTGCAGGATCGAACCCGGCCTGGTTTCGGAGAGGATGATTTCGACACCATGCTCGAAATTGCCATGCGAGCCCGGATGCAGCACCGGCTCAAGCGGCGATTGGCGTTCAACCATGCATGCGGCTCCCGTCCGGATCGAAGAAATGGTTGGAGACGATCTCGACCGGCCCGAACCGGTTGCGCAGCGGGTCGGAGACATAAGCGCGCGTGCCGCGCCGCGCCTTGCCGCCCTTGACCAGGGCAAGCGCGATATATTTACCCAGCGCCGGCGAATAGCAGCAAGCGGTGATGTGGCCAAGCGAGCCGTGCGGATTGGCTTCGTCAAGCTCCTCGACGATGTGTGCGCCGCCATTGAGCGGCTGGTTGTCGAGCGAAACAATACCGACGAGTTCCAGGCGGTCGGGCGCGATCAGCCCCTCGCGGTCCATCATCGCCGAACCGATGAACGGCTTCTTCTTCGACAGCATCCAGTCGAGATGCAGGTCGCGTGCCGTGGTACGGCCGTCGATCTCGGCACCGGTGACGTGGCCTTTCTCGATGCGCATGGTGCCCAGCGCCTCCAGCCCGTAGGTCACCAGCCCGAACGGCTTGCCGGCTTCGATCAGCGCCTCCCAGACATGGGTGCCGTAGCCGGCGCCGGAATAGACCTCGAAGGCCATTTCGCCGGAGAAGGACAGCCGGCAGATCATCACCGGCACGCCGGCGATTTCGCCGTGGACGATGCCCATGAAGGGCAGGGCGGCATTGTCGACGGCAGTGCCGCTGACGCAAGCAGCCAGTATCTGCCTTGCCTTCGGCCCGCCGATGGCGGCACCGGCCCATTGGTCGGTCACCGAGGTGACGTGGACCTTCAGCGCCGGCCAGATCACGTCGAGGAAATATTCCAGATGCTGCATCACCTTGCCGGCATTGGCGGTGGTGGTGGTCATCAGGAAATCCTGCTCGCCGAGGCGCCACGTGGTGCCGTCGTCAAAGGCGAGACCGTCCTCGCGCAGCATCAGCCCGTAGCGCGCCTTGCCGACGGCCAGCGTCGAAAACATGTTGGTGTATAGGCGGTCGAGGAATTCCGCCGCGTCGGGGCCTTGCACCGCGATCTTGCCCAGTGTCGAGACATCGACGATGCCGGCGCTCTCGCGCGTGCCTCTCGCTTCGCGGACATAGGCCTGCTCGATCGTCTCGCCGGGATGGCCGTAGATCATCGGCCGATACCACAGGCCGGCGGAATACATGGTGGCGCCGTTGGCGACGTGCCAGTCATGCATCGGCGTCAGCCGCTCGGGCTTCAGATCGCCGAAGCGTTCGGCGGCTAGCGAGCCGATCGACACCGCCGAAAAGGGCGGGCGAAAGCGCGTCGTGCCGACCTGCGGGATCGGCTTGCCCAGCGCCTCGGCCATTATGGCCAGGCCGGGTATGTTGGAGCTCTTGCCCTGGTCGGTTGCCATGCCGAGCGTGGTGTAGCGCTTCAGATGCTCGACCGAGACGAAGCCTTCGCGATGCGCCAGCCGCACGTCATCCGCCGTCACGTCATGCTGGAAGTCGACGAAGCTTTTTCCTTCGGCCTTGATCTCGAACACCGGCGCCGGATCGGGATCGCCAGGTGCTGCTTCGACGGCAGGCAAGGCCGCCGGCGTGGCGGTTGCGCCCGCAGCGGAAAGACCGGCGGCGCGACCTTCGGCGATCGCCTCGGCGGTGGAGAAACTGCCGGTGAAGGCGCCGGCGCCGATCCATTGCTGTGTCGTCGGCTTGGGCGGCAGGAACGCTTGCAATGCTTCGTTCCATTCCGCTTTGGCTCCGGCCTGGCTGGCCAGATGAATGGTCGGCGACCAGCCGCCCGACATCAATAGGCAATCGGCGTGGATGCTGCGCGCATCGCCGGAAAGCGCGCCGTTGACCATGTCGAAGCGCTGCACCTTGAAGCCGGAAAGCGCCTTGCCGCCCTCGGTGGCGATCACCGCGTGGCCAGAAAGGATCTCGGCCTCGGTCTCGCCGGCCAGCTTGCGCATTTCGCTCGAAAGCTCAGGGCGCACGTCGATGATGGCGACGACCACGGCGCCGGCCTTCTTCAGCGCCAGGGCCGCGCGATAGGCGCTGTCATTGTTGGTGAACAGCCCGATCCTGTCGCCGGGCAGCACGCCATATTCAATGGCATAACGCTCGGCAGCATGCGCCAGCATTACGCCTGGCCGATCATTGCCTGGAAAGACCAGCGGACGCTCCAGGGATCCGGTGGCCAGCACCACCGACCTGGCGCGGATCGTCCAGTAGCGATGGCGCGATTCGCCCTTGCCGGGCGTTTCCTTGTGGTCGGTGACACGTTCGAGCGCGGCAAGCGTGTTGCCGTCATAATAGCCCCAGACGGTGGTGCGCGGCAGCAGGCGGATATTGTCACGGCCTTCGAGCTGGCCAGCGGCGCGCGCTGCCCAGTCGGCGGCCGGCATGCCATCGATCGTCTCGCCCGACCAATTGGCCGAGCCGCCGAAATGCGGCTCGAGCTCGGCCAGGATGACGCGTGCACCCTGATCGGCAGCCGCCCTGGCGGCCATCAGCCCCGCCGGGCCGGAGCCGACTACCAGCACATCGCAAAACGCGTTCATGCGTTCGTAGCGCGCCGTATCGGGAGCCGTGCCTGCCTTGCCCAGGCCGGCGGCACGGCGGATGAAATGCTCACAGAACATCCAGAAGCGAGTGCCCTTCAGCGGACCGATCACCGGTCCCATGAAGGTCTTGTAGTAGAAGCCGGCCGACAAAAGCTTGCCGCCGAGCTGGTTCACGGCACTGACGTCCCAGGCAAGCGAAGGGAAGCGGTTCTGGCTGATCGCGGCCAGCCCGTCATAAATCTCGACCATTGTGGCGGGGATGTTCGGCTCGCGAACCTCGCCCCTCAACACTGTGACCAGCGCGTTCGGTTCCTCGACGCTGGCGGTCAGCACGCCGCGCGGGCGGTGATATTTGAACGAACGCCCAAACAGGGTGATGCCGTTGGCCAGCAGCGCCGAAGCCAGCGTGTCGCCGGCATGGCCGGTATAAGGCGCGTCGTCGAAGGTGAAACGGATGGTCCGCAGCCGGTCGATGCGGCCCCCGGCCTCTGTACGGCGCGGGCTCATGGCTTGTCCTCGGCCCGGTGCCGCGCAACCGAGTTGTGGTCGCCGCGCGCGAACGCGGTGCTGGAGATCTCGTGCGTCAGCGTGTTGCGCACGACCCTGAGATGGGCGCGGCAGCCGCCGGAATGCTGCCAGATCTCATTGTGGTCGCCGGCTGGATTAAGCCGGTCGTAGACATAGGCGTTCCAGGCGTCGAGGTTCTGCGAGGCGGGCTGTGGGCGCTGGCGATTGCCGTCGCCCTGATAGGTGAATTCGATCACGTCGCGCGGGCCGCAATAGGGGCAGGTGATGAGCATGGATCTCTAACCTAATGCAGCCGGGGCGTGGCGCCCTGGCCCTTGTCGTCGATCACCAGGCCACGGTAGAAGCGGTCGAGCGTGAAGGCCGAGTTGAGACCGTGCGGCTCGTCCTTGGCAATGGTCCAGGCAAAGCACCAGCCGGAAGCCGGCGTCGCCTTGAAGCCGCCATAGCACCAGCCGCAGTTGAGATACATGCCCGGCAGCGGACCGGTGGTGATGATTGGCGAGCCGTCCATCGACATGTCGCAGACGCCGCCCCATGAGCGCAGCATGCGGACACGGGCCAGCCCAGGGAACAGCGCCAGCATCTCGCTCATCACCTCATCGACGATCGGCAGGCTGCCGCGTTGGGCGTAGCTGTTGTAGCCGTCGAGATCGCCGCCATAGACAAGGCCGCCCTTGTCCGATTGCGACATGTAGAAATGGCCCATGCCGAAGGTCAGGACCGTATCGATGAACGGTTTTAGCGATTCCGTGACGAAGGCCTGCAGCACGTGGCTCTCGATCGGCATCGTCTCGATGCCGGCAAGCCGCATGACCCGCCCGGTGCTGCCGGCAACCGCGACCGCTACCTTTTTTGCGCGGATTTCGCCGCGCGTTGTCGTGACGCCGGTGATGCGGTCGCCGTCGCGCAGGAAGCCGGTGACCTCGCAATTTTCGATGATGTCGACGCCGCGGCGATCTGCGCGGCGCGCATAGCCCCAGGCGACGGCGTCGTGGCGGGCGGTGCCGGCGCGCCGCTGCATCAGGCCGCCGACGATCGGGAAACGCGCGGTGGCTGAGACGTCGAGCGCCGGCACCAGGCGCGCGATTTCGGCCGTGGTCATCAGTTCGGCGTCAACGCCGAGATGGCGCATGGCGTTGCCGCGCCGGGCATAGTCGTCGAGCTGAGCAGGTGTGTGGGCGAGGTTCAGGCAGCCGCGCTGCGAGAACATGACGTTGTAGTTGAGGTCATGGGCCAGGTTCTCCCACAGCTTCATCGAATGCTCGTAAAAGCGCGTGTTGGCCGGCAGGAGATAGTTGGAACGGACCGCCGTGGTGTTGCGGCCGACATTGCCGGAACCGAGCCAGCCCTTCTCCAGCACCGCGACATTGGTGATGCCGTGCTCCTTGGCTAGGTAGTAGGCGGTCGACAGGCCATGGCCGCCGCCGCCGATGACGATCACGTCGTAGGACGCCTTCGGGTCGGGCTTGCGCCAGGCCGGCCTCCAGTCCTTGTTTCCGGTCAGCGCGTTCTTGAGAAGCGAAAAGGCCGAATATTCCGCCATTCTTATTGTCATCCATTTCAGGCTTTGCGGCAGACTATAGAGCAGGCCGCCAACGCAAAGCCAAGATTGCGCCATCGCTTTTCGACTCCCCGACTTCGACTGGATTGGCCGACTTCGATTGGATTGGCCGACTTCGATTGGCGGACTTCGAAAACGAGCCGCCTGGCATGACTTGCCCCGTGATATGAGCGTCTTTATCAAGGACGTGCTTCAAAACTGCCGCTGCCGTCCGCGAGTCGCCAGAAAAATCATGTTCTTTCGTTTACTCCGCCTGGTCCTGATCGTTGCGCTTGTTGTCTTGGCGCCGCCGTCGTTCGACGCGATGGCGCAGGCGCTCGGGCAGGGTGCCGCCGGGCTGGTTACAGACCAGCAGAAGGTCATCCAGAGCCTGACGGCCAAAACCGACGATCTCGAGAAGAAGATACAGCAGGACGGCCAAGACGATGCCACCCTGGTGGAAATCCGCCTGCAATTGGAGGATCTGTCGCGGGCGGCGCTCACCAGCGCGCTGGCGTTCCGCTCGCGTCTCGGCGATATCAACGATCGGATCGAGACGCTGGGACCTCCGCCGGCCGCGGGCCAGCCGGCCGAGCCCGACATCGTGACCGGTGAACGCCAGGCGCTGGCTTCCGAAAAAGCCGAGATTAACGCCGTCATTGCCAGCGCGCAGAACCTGTCGATCCGTGTCAGCGGGCTGATCGAGAAGATCGGCAACATGCGCAGCGAGCTGTTCCGCAATCAGCTCACCAAGCGCTACGTGCTGTCCGATGCATTGAGCCCGGAGGTCATTTCCAACGCCAATGACGAATTTACCAGTTTCTACAAAGCGGTGTCGTCCTGGCTGAGCTTCGCCTTCAAGTTCAAGTTCCAGGCAATTCTTGCCGCGACGTTGATGGCGCTTGCGCTGGCCGCCGTGCTTTTTGTCGGCGGGCGGCGCCTGTTCGGCCGCGTCTTCGAAGCCGATCCTTCCGTCGAGGATCCATCCTATCTCAGCCGCCTGTCGGTGGCGTTCTGGTCGACATTGCTGCCGTCGCTGGCGGTTGGCGCCTTCCTTATCTCGACGGTCTTCTTCTTCAATTATTACAATGTCTTGCGCGGCGACATCGGCATCTTCCTGAATTCGCTGGTTGCCGTTATCGCGGTGGTGTTCTGCGTCAACCGGCTGACCAATGCGGCGCTGGAACCGCGGTTGCCGAACTGGCGTCTGATCCCTGTCGAAACCGGCCCGGCGCGCTGGCTGGTGCGGCTGACGACTGCCATGGCCGTCGCCATCGGCATCAATTATTTCCTGTCGGTCGTCAACGACAAGATGGGCTCGCCGCTATCGCTGACCATCGCCAGAAGCTTTGTCGCCACCATCAGCGTCGGCGTCATCCTGATCCTGATGGGGCTGCTGAAGCCGTTCAAGGCTGCCGACGGGAGCTGGCGCCCGTGGCCGGCATGGCTGCGCTACACCGCCGTCGCGCTAGGGCTATTCACCATAGCGTCGGCGCTGCTCGGCTTTATCGGCCTTGCTATTTTCGTCTCGGTGCAGGTCGTGGTTACCGGCACTATCCTGGTCACCGCCTATATCGGCTTCCTGTCGGCGCGGGCGATCGGCGAGGAAGGTGGTTTCGCCAACACTTCGATCGGGCGCTGGCTAGCGGCCAATTCAAGCTACGAAGAGACCGCGCTCGACCAGCTCGGGCTTGTCGTCAGCGCCGCCATAAACATCATGATCGTGCTGGTGTTCCTGCCGCTGATCCTGTTGATGTGGGGCTTCCAGCCCGGCGACATCCAGGCCTGGGCCTACAAGCTGGCGACGGGCCTCACCATAGGCTCGGTGACGATCTCGGTCACCGGCATCCTCACTGGCGTCGTCGTCTTCATCATCGGCTATTTCCTGACGCGCTGGTTCCAGGGCTGGCTCGACGGTTCGGTGATGGCGCGCGGCCGGGTCGACACCGGTGTGCGCAATTCGATCCGGCTGGCGGTCGGCTATGCCGGCGTCGCGGTCGCGGCACTGGTCGGCATCTCGGCGGCCGGTATCGACCTCTCCAATCTCGCGTTGGTCGCCGGCGCCCTGTCTCTCGGCATCGGCTTTGGCCTGCAGAATGTCGTCTCCAACTTCGTCTCGGGCCTGATCCTTTTGGCCGAGCGGCCGTTCAAGGTCGGCGACTGGATCGTTGCCGGTGACATCAGCGGCACGGTCAAGAAGATCAGCGTGCGCGCCACCGAGATCGAAACGTTCCAGCGGCAGTCGGTGATCCTGCCCAATTCAAACCTGATCAACAATGCGGTCGGCAACTGGACACACCGCAACAAGCTCGGCCGCATCGATATCAAGGTCGGCGTTGCCTATGGCAGCGACATCAAGCACGTGCATGGCGTCCTGTTGGAGATCGCGCGCAGTCATCCGCTGGTGCTGAAAAACCCCGAACCCTTCGTGCTGTTTTCCAATTTCGGCCCGGCCGCGCTCGAATTCGAGATTCGCGTGTTCCTGGCAGACGTTCTTAGTGGCAATATCGTCCAGAACGACATCCGCTTTGCAATCTTCGATGTGTTCGCCGACCAGCATATCGAAATTCCGTCGACGCCGCGCGCCGTCGTCGAGACCAAGAAGCACGAAGCGTGGCCGATCGACGACGACAAGATCGAAGTCGAATTCGCCGAGCGGGAACAAGCAAAAGCCCTAGCGGCGGTCGAGGCGAAACGTCTCGCCAAGTCGGGACGCAAGGTACGGAAGCCCGATCCTGACTAGCTGATTGGAGCTTGCCTTCAAGCCTTCGGAAACCAATTGCGGCATGAATGCGGCATTCAGTTGCCGTTCAGCTTGCATTGCATATAAGCTCACCTGCAAACGGCGAGAATGCCTTGCGAAATGCAACAGAGGCGGTGGCAACACCGATACTGCAAAATGTGGAAGTCTCTCGTCGCCGCCATCGCTTTTCTGGCCGTGGGCGGTTCGGCCCATGCCGCCAGCGCGGTCAACAAGGACGCCGAGACCCGCACGCTGATCGTGACGGAAGGCGGCGGCAAGACCGAGCTGGCGCTGGCCGCTGGCGAAACCGTGGAATTTTGCCCGAGCGGCTGTTTTGTTACCTTGCCGAATGGCGACCTCGAGGCGCTGACCGGTTCGGAGACGATTGAGATCTCGGGCGGCGTCGCGCGCATCAAATAAAGTCGACGCCATGATTTTTGAAGGCCGGGCAAACGCCCGGCCTTTTGTTTGCTTCCGGTAATCGGCGATGAAGGTATGCACTTTTCTTCGAAGCTGCGCAGGGCGGGCTCTAGCAGCGCCTTCGTACCGAGCAGGGCGAAGGCGTAGGTCTAACTGCATTCGACGGGCTGGTGGCGCGGGCTTTTTTGGCGATGTCGCAAACAGGCTGCAAGCGCGGCGCCGCGCCGCCCTATAGTCTGCTCGCAATAGCATCTTGGAGTCGCGGGCAATGGCAGGGTTTCCGGAAAAGGCGAAGGTCGTCATCGTCGGGCTGGGCGGCATCGTCGGCGCATCGGTCGCCCATCACCTGATCGAGCGCGGATGGGACGATATTGTCGGCATCGACAAATCGGGCATCCCGACGGATATCGGCTCGACGGCGCATGCCTCCGACTTCTGCTACACGACCAGCCATGATTTCCTGTCGTGCTGGACGACGCTCTATTCCATCGATTTCTACGAAAAGATGGGTCACTACGCGCGCATCGGCGGCCTCGAGGTCGCCCGCGTCGGCGACGACGCTCGCATGGCGGAGATCAAGCGCAAGATCGCCTCGGCGAAGGCCTTCGGCACACGCGCCCGCCTGATCGATCCCGCCGAGATCAAGGAAAAATTCCCGCTGATCGAAGAACAGATGGTACAGGGCGGCCTGTGGGATCCCGACGCCGGCCTCGTCATCCCGCGCTCGCAGACCGTCGCCGGCAAGCTTGTCGACCAGGCGGAAGCTTCCGGCAAACTCAGGGCGTTTGCCAATACGTCGGCCAGGTCGCTCGTCATCGAGAACGGCCGCATCAAGGGCGTGGTGACCGACCGCGGCACCATCGAGGCCGACTATGTCGTGGTCTGCACCGGCATCTGGGGACGGCTGATCGCGGAAATGGCGGGCGAGGACCTGCCGGTCATGCCGATTGACCATCCGCTTACCTTCTTCGGGCCGTACACTGAGTTCGCCGGCACCGGCAAGGAGATCGGCTGGCCGCTGCTGCGCGATCAGGGCAACTCGGCTTACATGCGCGATACCGGCGACCCCAAGACCGCCGAAGGCGGGCAGATCGAATGGGGTTATTACGAAGAGACCAATCCGCGCCTTTGCCATCCGCGCGATATTCTCGAGAAAAACCAGGCGCGGCTTTCGCCGTCGCAACGCGATCTCGACATGGAACAAATCCTGGCGCCGCTCGAGCGCGCCATGGAACTGACGCCGATCCTGGGCGAGCTGGGCTACAATGAGAGCCATTCCTTCAACGGCCTGCTGCAGGTGACGGCGGACGGCGGCCCCTCGATGGGCGAAAGCCAGAAGGTCAGGGGCCTATGGTATGCCGTTGCGATCTGGGTCAAGGACGGCCCCGGCATGGGCAAGCTCATCGCCGACTGGATGACGGACGGCCGCACGGCGATCGACCACCACGCCATCGACTATTCGCGCTTCTATCCGCACCAGACGAAAGAGCAGTTCATCTGGGACCGCTGCACCGAAACGGCGATGAAGGTCTACAACCCGGCTGTCCATCCGCGCGAACCCTTCTCCAAGGCCCGCAATGTCCGCCGCTCGCCCTTCTGGGAGCGCGAAAAGGAACTCGGCGGCTATTTCATGGAGCTCGGCGGCTGGGAGCGCGCCCACGGCTACGCCGCCAACGAGCATCTGCTCGAGAAATACGGCAACCGGGTGCCGGTGCGCCAAAACGAATGGGATAACCGCCACTTCTGGCGCGTCTCGAACGCCGAGCATCTCGCGATGAGCGAGGATTGCGGCATCGTCAACCTGTCGCATTTCGCCATGTACGACGTGGAAGGCCCGGACCATGTCGCGCTGATGGAATGGCTGTGCGCGGCAAAGATCGGCGGTGACGGCAATATCGGCAAGGGCATCTATACCCATTTCCTCGACGAGGAAGGCATGGTGCGCGCCGACCTGACCGTCATCCGCATGGCCGACCGCTGCCGCGTCATCGACGGCGCTGATGCCGGGCCGCGCGACTTCCAGTACATGCGCCGGACGGCAGAGGACAAAGGCTTCGACGTTACCGTCACCGATGTGACCGAGAGATATGTGACCGTCGGCATCTGGGGTCCGAACGCGCGGGCAACATTGGGCAAGGTCGTGGAAAACCCCGACGGACTGACGCCTGAGAATTTTCCCTTTGCCGCGATCAAGCCCGTCAGGATCGCCGGCAAGGACGTGACCGCCTTCCGCATCTCCTATGTCGGCGAGCAAGGCTGGGAACTGCATATGCGCTACGAGGACGGCCTGGCTGTCTGGGACGCGCTGCGGTCGACCGGCGTGATGGCCTTTGGCGTCGAGACCTATGCCAACAGCCGCCGCATGGAGAAGAGCCTGCGCCTGCAAAACGCGGACCTCTTGACCGAATACAATCTGCTGGAAGCCGACCTTGCCCGTCCGAAAGTCAAGGAGGCCGATTTCTGCGGCAAGGCAAAGCATCTGCAATATCGCGCCCGGGTGCATCAGCCGGCCATGCTTTGCACGCTTATCATGACGGACAATACAGATTCGAATGGTGTTCCCCGCTATCCGGTTGGCACGATGCCGGTGATGGACCCGCAAACCGGTGAGACGCTCGTCGACGAGCTCGGCCGCCGCTCCTTCACGACCTCGGTGGCCTATGGTCCGACCCTCGGCAAGAACATCGCGCTCGCCCACCTGCCCTGGGCGTATTGCCAGGAGGGCCGCAAGCTGAGCGTCGAATATTTCGGCGAGAAGTACCCGGTCGAAGTGGCCGCCGTCGGCTACAGGCCGCTCTACGACCCGGAGAACCTCAATCCGCGCAGCTAAGCGTTGCTTGCCTGCCGATTCTCCACACAGGCAAGCCGAGCAGTGCCAGCAGGACCTGAATGCAGAAGCCCGATTCATCGTCGGGCTTTTCGCTTTGTGGAGCGATGATTCTCGCTTACCGTCGCGCTGCGATTGGGGGGTGCCTTTGCGGCGGATCGGCTGGGACAGAAAAAACGATGCGCTTGTGTTTCAGCTGAACCGGAATATCCCGGTTCGCGTCAGCTGGACCTTCGCAATTCCCATTGTGCTGCCCTTCCTGAACGAGTGGGCGAGCCGACCCAAGGATGCACTGATCCATACCTCTATCTTTGCAGCGCTTCTGTTTGCGTCGATATTTCTGCACGAACTGGCACACGCCTGGATCGGACGCCGACAAGGCGTCGCCACCGACAGGATAGAATTATATCTCTTCGGCGGGCTCACGCGTTTCAAACGCGCCGCAGCGCCATCGCCTGCCTGGGCGCGGATTGCGATAGCGGGTCCCCTGGCGAACGTCGCGCTCGCCGCGTTTTTCGATGCGGCCTATTATCTGGTTTTTGGAGAACTCATCCCAGTTGCGCCCGAAAGGCCATTCGGGTGGCTGCCGTCAAGGTCGGCCGGTCCTCTGGAATGGACGCTTTGGATTGGCGCATTGTTGAACGTGTCACTTATCATTCTCAACATCCTGCCCGCCTACGATCTGGATGGCGGCGTGATTGCAAGACATTTGTTCCTGAGACGCTTCGGCGTCCGCCGGGCCGCGCAGATCGTCGGCATCTGCGGCATCGTACTTTCAATTCTGCGTTTTGCGATCATCTTGCCTGCCGCGGTTGCAGGTATTCTGTTGTGGCTTCCGCCGTCATTCAAGCCGAACTGGAGGGCAGCGCGCGGAGTCGGTGCTAGAAAACCGAAGCCGGACCCATCCTCCGAGACGGATGTCGAGAAGGCCGTGGAGTGGCGGGGACGGGGCGGGCACCGCATCCACAAATGAAATTCGTTTTCCGGCGGTTCGCAAAAATGTGACCGAATGAGCCCGGCTCTCCACCGGGCTTTTCTCTTTGTCGATCGGCGATTTTCGCTTACCGTGCGGCATGTCTGGTTTTGCCCGTGCAAGACATCTCGTCTCGGGTGCCGCCGCGCTGGCGTCGGTGCTATGGCTGACTGCAAACTCCCGCGCCGCCGAGCCGGTCGACGTCGAACTGGTGCTGGCAGTCGACGTTTCGCTGTCCATGTCGCCGGACGAGCTCGAAATCCAGCGTCATGGCTATGCGGCGGCGCTGACGCATGACGATGTCCTGCAGGCAATCGGCGAAGGCGCTCATGGCAAGATTGCCGTCACCTATGTCGAATGGGCTGGCGCGACCTGGCAGCAGGTCGTCGTGCCGTGGACGGTGATCGCCAATCGTGCCGACGCCGAGCGGCTGGCAGCGCAGCTTTCCGCTCATCCGCCGGCCAGTGCCAGGCGCACCTCGATCTCCGGCGCGCTGGAATTCGCCAGCGATCTCTTTGCTGAAAGCGGCTTCCAGGGCGTCAAGCGGGTGATCGACATTTCGGGTGACGGCCCCAACAACCAGGGCGCACCTGTCGATATCACCCGCGACGCCGTGATCAAGCAAGGCATCACCGTCAACGGCCTGCCGCTGATGACCAGGGGCGGGTTCAGCAGCGCTTACGATGTCAACAATCTCGACCGCTACTACAGCGACTGCGTCATCGGCGGGCCGGGCTCCTTCATGATCCCGGTCAATGACTGGACGCAGTTTCCGGAGGCCATCCGCCGCAAGCTGGTGCTGGAGCTTGCCGGTCCGGCCTCGCCGCAGCGAGCGGCGGAACAGGCGGCGCATCCGCCATTGGTGCTGGCACAGGACATCCCCGTCACCGACTGCCTGGTCGGCGAAAAAATGTGGCGCGACCGCAGCTGGATGTACAACAGCCGCTGATGGCGGAGTTTGCTGTCGATGGTGACATACCGCAGTGCAGCATCTGCTTCATTGACAAGCCTGCGGGCGTCTGTGACACAATTCCCCATCCGAACACATAAAAGGGGAACCGACATGAACAGGATCGGAATTCTTGCCGCAAGCTTGACGCTTGCCGTCGGATTGTCCGCGCCGGCGATGGCCGCCACATCGGTCAGTATCGGCATCAGTGGATGGACCGGCTTTGCGCCACTGACGCTCGCCAAGCAGGCCGGCATCTTCGAAAAGCACGGCCTCGACGTCACCTTGAAGAAGGTGCCGCAAGCCAGCCGGCCGCTCGCCATCGCCAGCGGCGACCTGCAATGCGCCGCCACCACGGTCGAGACCTGGCTGGTCTGGAACGCCAATGGCGTGACAACCAAGCAAATATTCCAGCTCGACAAATCCTACGGCGCCGACGGCATCGTCGCCCGCAACGACATCAAGACCGTCGCCGATCTCAAAGGTAAGTCGGTCGCGTCTTCGGCGCCGGGCACCTCGCCCTATTTCATGCTGGCCTGGGTGCTCAACAAGAACGGCATGTCGACCAAGGACGTGACGGTCGTCAACCTGGAGCCGGATGCGGCGGCGCAGGCGTTTCTCGCCGGCCAGAACGATGCGGCGGTCACCTATGAGCCGTTCATCTCGGCGGTGCGCGAAAAGTCCGACCAGGGCCATATCCTTGTGACCACTCTCGACTATCCGATGGTGCTCGATACGGTCGGCTGCACGCCGGAGTTCCTTAAGGCCAATCCGGATGCGGGCAAGGCGCTTGCCGACAGCTATTTCGAGGCACTCGACCTGATCAAGAGCGATCCGGCGAAATCCTATGAGACGATGGGTGCCGACGTGAAGCAGTCGGCCAAGGAATTCGAAGAGTCGGCCAAATACCTGAAATGGGCCGACAAGGCTGAAAACAAGCAGTTCTTCACCAAGGAATTCCAGGACTTTTCCAAGACCGCCGGCGAGCTTCTGCTGCAGATGGGTTTGATCAAGGAAGCGCCTGACGTCTCGACATTGGCCGACACCAGCGCCGTCGCCGACTAACCGGCAGGATTGTCGCCCGGCGGCGGCGCGTGCGCCGCCGCTTTTTCATTCAGATCAGAGGACGGTCGAAGATGCCGCGCCCCTTGCATCCGGTCTCGCCGGGCATTCGAACCGTGCTCGGCATTTCGTTCTTCGTGCTGTTCGTGGCGTTCTGGGCGTGGATCACGCTTGGCGGCCACGTCAATCGCATTTTCCTTGCCGATCCGCTGTCGATGGTGAGAGACGGTTGGCGGCTGCTGGTCGAGGACCGCTTCTGGCTCGACATCCTTATCACCATCTGGCGCGTCTTCGGCGGGTTCCTGATGGCGGCCATCGTTGCCGTGCCGCTCGGCATCGTGATGGGTGCCTGGAAGCCCGTGGAGGCGTTCCTGGAGCCGTTCGTCTCCTTCGCCCGCTATCTGCCGGCATCGGCCTTCATCCCGCTGCTCATCCTGTGGGCGGGCGTTGGCGAGCTCGAAAAACTGCTGGTGATCTTCGTCGGCTCGGTGTTCCAGATCATCCTGATCATCGCGGTCAAGGTCGGCGGCACACGGCGCGACCTGGTCGAGGCGGCCTACACGCTTGGCTCGTCCGACAACGGCATCGTGCGGCGCGTGATCATGCCGGCCAATGCGCCGGAGATTGCCGAGACCCTGCGGCTGGTGCTCGGCTGGGCCTGGACCTATGTCATCGTCGCCGAGCTGATCGGCTCGTCGTCGGGCATCGGCTACATGATCATCAACAGCCAGTCGCGGCTGGCGACAGGGCAGATCATCTTCGGCATCATCGTCATCGGCCTGATCGGGCTGTTGTCCGATTTCGCCTTCAAGGCGCTTAACCGTTGGCTGTTTCCATGGAGCCTGGCGTGAGCAAGCTGCTCATCGAAGGCGTCTCGCGCACCTTCGCCGGTGTCGGCGGTGGGCAGCCGGTCAAGGCGCTGATGCCGATCGATCTGGCGGTCGCCGCCAACGACTTCATCACCATCCTGGGGCCATCCGGCTGTGGAAAGTCGACGCTGCTCAGGATCGTCGCCGGCCTCGAAGCGCCGAGTGGGGGACGTGTTCTGCTCGACGGCAGGGTGGTGGACCGGCCCGGTCCAGACCGCGGCATGGTTTTCCAGTCCTATACGCTGTTTCCGTGGCTGACGGTCGCCGAGAACATCGCCTTCGGCCTGCGCGAACGTGGAATGGCCGAGCACGAGCGCAGCGAAATCGTCGCTTCTTACGTCGATCTCGTCGGGCTGAGAGGTTTTGAAAACCATTGGCCGAAGCAGCTTTCCGGCGGCATGCAGCAGCGCACCGCGATTGCCCGGGCACTGGCCAACGATCCGGAGATTCTGCTGCTCGACGAGCCGTTCGGCGCACTCGACAACCAGACCCGCGGGCTGATGCAGGAACTGCTTCTCGGCATCTGGGAGCGCCGGCAAAAAACGGTGCTGTTCGTCACCCACGACATCGAGGAGGCGATCTTCATGGCGTCGCGCGTGGTCGTGATGACGGCACGGCCGGGCCGCATCAAATCGGACGTTGCCGTCGACCTGCCGCATCCGCGCCACTACACGCTGAAGACCAGCCCGGAGTTTTCGGCACTGAAGGCGCGGCTGACGGAAGATATCCGCGTCGAGGCGATGCGCACGGCGCAGATATAGTCGGGTCAGCAAGGCGCCTGAACGGCTCAGAGACTTCGTAAGTCCTTGATAAGCACGTAAAGATGCAGCGGGTCCGTCGGCGATTGCGCGAATCCGTAGCGCTCGTAAAACGTGCGGGCGCCGTCGTTCTTGGCGTGGACGACGACCGCGCGGATACCTGCAATATCGGCCGCCTGCAAACTGCGCAGGACGGCATCGCGCAACAGTCCGCCGCCGACGCCTTTGCCTTGCCAGTCCAGACTGACCGCAAGACGCGCCAGCAGCATTACAGGCACCGGATGGCGTGCGAGACCTTTCGTCAATCGCTCGGGCGCACCCTCATATTTAACTTCACCAACGACCAGGGTATAAAAGCCGATCACATCTTCGCCAGAGAGACCAATGTAGGTCTGCGAAGCATTGGCTTGCTGGTTTTGGAATGCATAGCGTACGAGAAAGCGATTGAGCGGTTCTTCACCGCAGTCGAACATGTCCACCAAATGCTTGCGGGCCAGTTTCTCGATCTGGAATTCGCTCACGCTGGATCGCGACCGGAAAAGATGCTTGGTTCGTTCAATAGGCGCTTGAGGCGGGGGAGATCACGCGTTGGCGCGTCGAGCGCTGCCATGAACGCGACCCATTTTTCGGCGTCGAGATGGAAGCTGCGCCGGTCGGCTAATGTTTCTTCGGCTCGTGCAAGCGCGCTTTCAAGCACGAAATCGCTGAGCGAACGGCGTTCAGTCGCGGCGGCGGTTGCGAGTGTACGCTTTGCCTGGGGGGTAAGGCGCAAGTCCAGTTTTTCCGATCTGGTGGTTCTGGTCGTCATTGGTACCTCTCGATTGAGGGATACCACATTTCGCCAGACAATGTCATGACAATTTCGGCCGCGCCCGCGAAACGTGCTGGATCAAGCCGCCAGAAGCTGCTTGCGGTCGACGCGTTCCTGTTGCGGCGAGCGGGCGTACAACTCGCGATAGCATTTGGAGAAATGCGAGGCGGAAACAAAGCCGCAGGCGACCGCCACTTCGACCACCGGCAACGACGACTGGATCAGCAGGTGCCGGGCGCGGTCGAGGCGGATCTCCAGATAGTAACGGGCAGGGGAGCGCCCCATCTCGGTGCGGAACAGGCGCTCAATCTGCCGGCGCGACAGGTCGACATGGTCGGCGACCTCGATCAGCGAGAGCGGCTCGGAGAGATTGGCTTCCATCAGCTCGATAATGGTCAGAACCTTGGAATTCTGCACGCCAAGGCGGGCGCGCAGCGGCAGGCGCTGGCGGTCGGTCGGGCTGCGCACGCGATCGGTCAGCACCTGCTCGCAGACGCGGTTGACGAGGCTTTCGTCGAAATCGTCGCCGATCAGCTTCAGCATCATGTCGAGCGCGGCGGTGCCGCCGGCGCAGGTGTAGATGTTCTGGTCGATCTCGAAGAGGTCGGCGAAGACATTGGCCTTGGGGAACGCCTCGGAAAAGCCCGGCAGGTTCTCCCAATGGATGGCGCAGCGCTTGTTGGACAGCAGGCCTGCGGCGGCCAGGATATGCGCGCCGGTGCACAGGCCGCCGACGGCAACGCCGCGATTGTACTCCTCGCGCAACCAGGCAAAGGCCGATTTGTTCTGGTAGCGCTCGACATTGATGCCGCTGCAGACGATGGCCATGTTCGGCCGGTCCGGTCCGGACATTTTCTTGCGCTCTTCCTCCAGCGAGGTGTTGACGGCGCATTCGACGCCGTTCGAGGCGCGCACCGGCTTGCCGTCGATGCTGGCGAGCCGCCAGCGATAGGCTTCATAGCCGAGCATGCGGTTGGCCGAACGCAATGGATCGAGCGCCGTCGCGAAGGCGATCATGGTGAAATCGGGGACCAGGAAGAATACGAACGATCGCCGGATCGGGTGCTTTACGACGTTCACGGGTAGATCCTCACGCTGCAATGGCGCGAACAGGATGTCGCGATTAGCATAGCGACATCAGGAAAGACGTTTCCTGTCAATTGGCTAGATGGCAACGGAGCGACTTTATTTGCGACACGGGTCGCAAATGGGCAATCGCTATGCGGCGAAGGACGCGACATGCCGCCGGATCGAGCAAACGAGCCTACGCAGTCTGCGCACACGAAAACGCCGCCTCGGCAAAACCGAAGCGGCGCTGGATCGACTTCGAAGCAGCGCTAGGCTGCTTCCGCCGGGATTGCCGCGTCTCAGGCGACGAAGCCGAGGCGCGCGGCAGCCATGGCACCGGTCTGGCCAGGCATGGTGTTGGCCAGGCGCTGGCGCTCGAGCGCGGTCGTCAGGTTCATTTCGCGACGGGCAAAGAGGCGGGCAAAAAGCTTCATGATCATCTCCATTCGGTTGCTCAGACGGGTCGCCTTCGCTTGATGGAGTGGGGCAGCTCGTTTGTTGATGATGATATAGGCTTACGTGAGGGGAAACTAAATCGCAAAAGCGAAGCACTTGATATGAAAAGCGACACGGAATGCGACAAATTTGGGCATTCTGCCCCGGATTTTCGATTATTTACAATGTGTTGATTGCCAGTGCGGGCTGCTATGCGACTTGCTCATATGCGGCATGCGACGGCGACATGGCTCGGGAAAATCATTGGAGTACAAACAAAAAGGCCTGCCGGGCTGATCTGCGCGGCAGGCCTTCAGCTGTTGATACACACGGTTTACTTTGCTCCAGCCCAGGATCCCACACCATGGCGAGTGCCGGCCTTAGCATCGGCAGCTTCGGGCCAGCCGATATCCTTCTGCAGTTCAATCGGCAGCGCGCGGATGGCGCGTTCCGTCTGGTAGCGGGCACGGGCCTCGCTGAACTCGGTCGCGATCCGACCGATGGATGACAGGATAGACATCTCATTCTCCTTCGCGTTGGGCCAGGTTGTCCCGGCGCTTGCAGCGTCAGGCGGTACACCGGGTTTGTTTCAGCTTCATTTCGTGTCGATTGCAGGTCCGTGTCATGGTTGTTTCGGGACCACTTCGATGCGTCCTGCCTTCGATGGAGTTGACTATCCTCCCAAACTGATGTTCAATCAAACGAAATGGAATGATTGTTTGCATCAGAAAAATTGAAGGTCGCTTGCCATGAACGCCCCACTCAATCATCCGCTGCCGCTGCTCGATCTGGATGTTCTGCGCACTTTCGTCGCGATCGCCGAGACCGGCAGCTTCACCACTGCGGCCAATGCGGTTTTCCGCACGCCGTCGGCCGTCTCCATGCAGATCAAGAAGCTGGAGGACATTCTCGGCCGCTCGGTGTTCGCGCGCGACGCCCGTTCGGTGACGCTGACCACCGATGGCGAGATGCTGCTCGGCTATGCGCGCCGGCTGCTGTCGATCAATCGCGAGGTGGTGTCGAAGTTCATCATTCCAGACATTGTCGGGGTGGTGCGGCTCGGCTCGCCGGACGATTACGGCGAACGTGTGCTGCCGCATGTGCTGAAGCGGTTCGCACAGTCGCATCCATCGATCGCGGTCGACGTCACCATCGACCAGAGCGTCAATCTGCGCCGGCGCATGGACGACCGGGCGCTCGACATCACGCTGCTCACCAACTCCTACAAGACCAGCGCGATCGGCGCCGAAGTGCTGCTCACAGAGCCGATCGTCTGGGCCGGTGCCAAGGGCGGTTGCGCGCATCTGCGCGAGCCGCTGCCGGTCTCATTGTGGGAAGAGGGCTGTGCCTGGCGGGCAGGGGCATTGGAGGCGCTTGGCCGCGAGGGCCGCAACTACCGTATCGCCTATATGAGCGCGCACACGGCCGGCCAGCGCGCCGCGATCATGGCGGATCTTGCGGTGGCGCCGCTGCCGAAATCCTTCCTCGGCAGCGACATGGTCGAGCTGTGCCCGAAGGACGGCATGCCTGACATCGGCACCTACAACCTCGCCATGGTGGTGACGCCGGACGCCAGCGCGCCGGTGAAGGCAGTCGCCGACCATATCCGCGCGACGTTTGAGATGTTCAGGGAAACTGGGAAGTTCTGAGCCAAACTACGACCTGAGCGGCGCAACCAGATCGCGAGGGGTTCCGTCGCGGTCTGTCCTCTGCAGCCACAACTCTCCTGCCTTGGCATGATAACTGTCAGTTTCGTTGGTCAAGAAGGCCACTATGCTGTCCCGCGCGCGTCGCGCCTCCGGCATGTCGATCAACGGCCAGACATGGAACATGCCTTGCTCGTGGACGACCTCAATTTCGACGCCGGCCGCGCGTGCCTTTTCCGCGAAGATCAGATTGTCGGGGGTGAGCAGATCGCGTGAACCGGTCAGCAGCAGCGTTTTGGGCAGCACCGACAGGTCGCCGTAAACCGGGCTGATGCGCCAGTCGGTGGGATCTATGCCGGCGCTGTAAAGCCGGATCGCCTCGCGGCCGCCGGCAATGCCCAGCCACGGATCGTTGCGTTCGGCCTCATACATTTCTGGGTTGGCGAGCGACACGTCGAGACCGGGCGAAATCAGCACGTGGCGTGATGGCAAGGGCAAGCCATTTTGCGCAGCCATCATCGTCAGCACGACGGCCATGTTTCCGCCGGCGGAATCGCCCATGAAGATGATATCAGTCGCCCTGGTTTCGCCGAACATCTGGCAGTAGACGGCGCCGACCATGCCGAACATGGCGTGAAAGTCGTGTTCGGGAGCAATGGGATAGATCGGCACGGTGATACCGAACCCGAGGCGGTCGGCCATGTCGGCGATCAGCCGCCAATGATAGGGTGTGATTTCAAAGACATAAGCGCCGCCGTGCAGGTAGAGAATCCGCCTCCGCTCACCAGCCTGGGGAGCGATCTCGTAGACGGGAAAGCCGTTGATCGTGCGGGTTGTGATCTCCAGGCGCGACCGCAGCGACGCAGGCGGCTGATGGTTTTCCGTCTTGCGCGCATAGGCGATCCAGCGCTGCAGGTTCTCGGGGCTGGAAAACGCCTTCTTGCGGCTGTACCTGAGGACGAACGACACGACGTGGCTTTTGAGACTGGGCATGCAGATACACGGACTTCGGCTGAGCCGACTAAGAGAACCCCCGACTATTTCGAAGATTGTGTCGCCACCAAAAAAGTCAAGATTGATGCAATCTCAACACGGTCGTTTGATCCCAGCTGTCGACAAAGCATCCGGCCATGAAGTCTCTGGCCTACCGGCGCAGCTCAACGCCGCGGCAGCAACGCGGCGCGCAGCCAATTGCTGGGTGCAGCCGGAGCCGCATTGCGGCTCCGGCGAATACCGAACAGCTTGCATTTGTCGATGAATTTCATCCGCGCTGCGTGCCCCATCCGACCGACGGCTGCCCTTCGCTCGAACGCGGCGACACCGGCCAGCCAATGTCCTTCTGGATCTCAGGCGGCAAGCTGTTGAGGATGCGCAGCGACTTGCGCGCTTCGCGTGTTTTCTTGAAGGCCGCACCATAGCGGCCGAAGCTTTCGAACATCGACATCTTGATCTCCTTGGAGCGTTGCGGTGGCCGAAAACTGTTTCCGCCTGCCGTTCGATGCCGGTTAAATGCTCCGCCTATGTATCTGGCGGATTTCACGAAAACGCGATTTCGTTTCCAGATCGGCGCGATCTGGAAACATTTGCATACAAATGAAAATGGAAGGTCTGACGGCCTATCGGAGGCGAGTCATCCCCGCCCGCGCCGCGCGGCGTGGCCTTCGCGCGAACGCCGCCGCGGGGCAGCGTCGCCGGCAATGCCGTCTTCGCTCACCGTCTTGCGCGGCGGCAGTTTCACCGCCGCCGACAGCTTGGGAAACGGGTCGATCTTGTTCGGGAGCGCCATGGCATAAACGAAATGTTCCTGGAATTTCGGCTCCAGCGCCGTCTCGATCTTCTCGATCTTGCTAACGGTTTCCTCGATCTCGCGGCGATAGCCACGGTTCAACAGCGCCATGCGGGCACCGGCACCGGCCGCATTGCCAACGGCCGAGACCTTGTCGAGGTCGCAATCCGGAATCAGGCCCAGCACCATTGCGTATTTCGGGTCGATGAACGAGCCGAATGCGCCGGCGAAGTGGATGCGGTCGACATGATCGGTGTGCTGCTTTTCCATCAAAAGCTTGGTGCCGGCATAAAGGGCGGCCTTGGCAAGCTGGATAGCGCGCACATCAGTCTGGGTGATGGTGATCTTGGGCTCGCCTTCCTTCAGCACATAGGAGAAGGTGCGGCCATTGGCGACGACGCGAGGCGAGTGGCCGCTCAGCGATCCATCGACGACGCCGTCCTCGGAGATGATGCCGGCGAGATACATCTCGGCGACCACCTCGATGATGCCGGAGCCGCAAATACCGGTGACGCCGGTCGCCTGCACGCTGTCGAGGAAGCCCGGCTCGTCGGACCAGAGTTCCGAGCCGATGACGCGGTATTTCGGTTCCAGCGTTTCAGGATCGATGCGGACGCGCTCGATGGCACCCGGTGCGGCGCGCTGGCCACCGGAGATTTCCGCACCTTCGAAGGCCGGGCCAGTTGGCGATGAGGCCGCCACGACCCGGTGGCGATTGCCGAGCACGATCTCGGCATTGGTGCCGACATCGACGATCAGCATCATCTCGTCCTGGCGGTGCGGCCCTTCCGACAGCGTCACTGCGGCAGCGTCCGCGCCGACATGGCCGGCAATGCAAGGAAGCATATAGAGCCTGGCGCCCTGGTTGAGCTTCAAACCGATATCCGATGCCTTGATGTGCACGGCGCCGGAGACGGCTAGCGCGAAGGGGGCGCCGCCGAGCTCGGTCGGATCGATGCCGAGGAACAGATGGTGCATGATCGGATTGCCGACGAACACGGAATCCAGGATGTCGTTGCGTTGGACGTTGCCTTCGGTGCAGACCTTGTCCACAAGCCCCGAAATGGCCTCGCGCACGGCGACCGTCATGCCTTCGCGGCCGTCCGGGTTCATCATCACGTACGAGACACGGCTCATCAGATCCTCGCCGAAGCGGATCTGCGGATTGGATGTGCCCGACGAGGCGGCGACGCGGCCCGACAGCAACGACACCAGATGCATGGCGATCGTGGTCGAGCCGATATCGCAGGCAAGTCCGTACGCCTCGTTCTTGAGGCCGGGCCACAAAGCGATGACCCGTGCGGTCTCGCTGTCGGTGTCCTTGTGGATGGCGGCGGTCGCGGTCCAGTTGCCTTTGCGCAAAATGCCTTGCACCTGCGGCAACAGATGGAAATCGAAATCGAGGCTCTTGAGGCCCCAGTCCTTCATCAGCGCGATCTTCAGACGGTCGAGGTCGCCGAGCGGCTTGTGCATGTCGGGTTCTTCGATCTCGACATAGCACATGCGGATTGCCGCATCGCGGGCGATGACCCTGGTGTCGGCGTCCTTGCGGATGGTCTGCGCGTTGATGACGGTGTCCTGCGGCACGTCGACGACGAGATCGCCGAGAATCTGCGCCGAGCAGGACAGCCGGCGGCGCTCGGGCAGGCCGCGTACGCGCTCGTAGCGCTCTTCCTTGGCGCCCTTGGGCGAGAGGTGATCGTTGGAGGAAACGATCTTGTGCTTGGCGAAATTGCCTTCCTGCACCTCGATCTGGCAACGCCCGCAAGTGGCACGCCCTCCGCACACGCTCTCGACATAGACACCGAGCTGGCGCGCGGCATCCAGAACCGGCGTGCCGACCGGAAACCGCCCGCGCTTGCCCGACGGCATGAACAGCACGAGCGGATCGGTGATGTTGACGGGAGAGTTCATACGTTCCAGACTTTACTTTCTACGCAGCTCGGGTCTTGGCCACGGCAGCGATGCCGCTGTGTCTCGGTTCCTCCTCAGTCCTAGGCCCCATATCGTGTCGGCCAAGACCTGGCTCAACCCCGGGCCATACGCGCTTCGCGGCCGCCGCGCCTGCGTCCGCCATTGCCATTGCCATCGCCCGGCGCGTTGACCTGCGTCCGGGCGGCAACGGCCTGGCCGCCTTCAGCAGGCTTGTAGTCCTTGTAGGTCCTGATCCAGTTGGTGCAGTTCTCGTCGGTGCCGTTCAGCACGTCGGCGCCGCGCACCGCTTCCATTTCCTGCGGCCGCACCGGGTTCATGATCGCCGAGGTCATGCCGGCGCCGATCACCATCGGGATGAAGGCGGCGTTGATGCCATGACGGTGCGGCAGGCCGAACGAGATGTTGGAGAGGCCGCAGGTGGTGTTGACCTTGAGCTCCTCGCGCAGCCGGCGTAGCAGGGCAAATACCTGGCGGCCGGCATCGCCCAGCGCGCCGATCGGCATGACCAGCGGGTCGACGACCACATCATGCGCCGGAATGCCGAAGTCGGCACAGCGCTGAACGATCTTCTTGGCGACGGCGAAGCGCACATCGGGGTCCATCGAAATACCGGTCTCGTCGTTGGAAATGGCGACGACGGGAACGTTGTATTTCTTGATCAACGGCAGGATGGCTTCGAGCTTTTCCTCCTCGCCGGTGACGGAATTGACCAGCGGCCGGCCCTTGGCGACCTTCAGCGCCGCTTCGATTGCCGCAGTCACGGAGGAGTCGATCGACAACGGCAGGTCGACCAGGCCCTGCACGATCTCCAGCGTCTGCACCAGCAGCGCCGGCTCGGTGGCGTTGGGGTCGACTGCGGTGACGCCGGCATTGACGTCGAGCATGGTCGCCCCGCAGGCGGCCTGCTCCAGCGCATCCTTGATGACGGTCTCAAAATTGCCGGCGATCATTTCGGCGGCCAGCTTTTTGCGGCCGGTCGGATTGATGCGCTCGCCGATCACGCAGAAGGGCTGATCGAAGCCGATGATGATTTCTCGTGTCGCCGAGGCGACGATGGTGCGGGTCATGAAATCTCTCCATCGTGATATAAAGAGTTCTTTATATCGTTATCTGTTTCTGATCAAGCGAATGCTGACGATTCGCGCTGTCAATGCGCGGTCTTGACCATGTCGACCTGGGTTTCAGTGAGGTCGTCATGCAGTATGTGGTCGAGCCGGTCGGCAACGAGCTGGTCGTCGCGGCGGATTTCGCGTTTCCACGGCCGGCGACCCTTCAGCACGCCGGATTCGTCGACGATCTCGGCGACGTATTCTTCCTGGCGGTAGGCCATCACATGGACGCCGGATACACCGGGAATTTCCTTCACCTCATTGATGATGTCGATGCAGAGCTGCTTGCCTTCCTTCTTCTGATCCTGGGCGCCTTCCAGGCGCTTGACGATCTGATCGGGAATGTGAATGCCCGGTACGTTGGAGCGGATCCATTTGGCCGTCTTGGCCGAGGCCAGCGGCCCGACGCCGCACAGGATGAAACATTTCTCGGTATAGCCGAGATCGCGGACCTTCTGCATGTAGGTGCGGAACATCGGTACGTCGAAGCAGTACTGGCTCTGCACGAACTGTGCCCCGGCGGCGATCTTCTTGCCCAGCCGATAGGGCCGGAAATCGATCGGCGGCGCGAACGGGTTGATGGCCGCGCCAAGGAAAAGCTGCGGCGGCGTCGTGAGTTTTCGGCCGGACAGGAATTTGCCGTTATCGCGCATAACGCGGCAGGTTTCGAGCAGCGACATGCAGTCGAGATCGAACACCGGCTTGGCGCCGGGCTGGTCGCCGGCCTGCACGCCGTCGCCGGTCAGGCACAGCATGTTGGCGACGCCCATCGCAGCACCCCCAAGCACGTCGCCCTGGATGGCGATGCGGTTCCGGTCGCGGCAGGCGATCTGCATGATCGGGGCATAGCCCATGCGGGTCAGCAGCGCGCAGATGCCGACCGACGACATGTGGCAGTTGGCGCCGGAAGCGTCGACGGCATTGATGGCGTCGACCCAACCGTCGAAAATCCTGGCGCGGTTGTAGACGTCTTCCGGATCGGCGCTGTCAGGCGGATTGAGCTCGGTCGTCACTGCGAACTCGCCGCGCCTGAGGACGCGTTCCAGCCGGCCACGCGAGGTGTGGCCGGGCAGGGGATCGAGCGGCAAATGGATGCCGGCCGGATTCTCGTCTGGGTGACGGCCGATCATGCCGACGCTCCGGTCTTCGTAGTATTCCGGGCCGCATTGCGGGCGGCCGCGGCCTGCGCGGTGACCCGCAGCCAGGCGGAGGTTTCGCGCAAGGACTGATCCACCGGCTTCTGCACTTCCAAAATCTTGTCGCCATGCACCATGTTCCGCGAGCCTTCCCAGGCTTTGACCCAGACGCAAGGCATGTCAGGCTCGACCTCGCAATTGCCGTTGGCGCGGACACCGCCGCAAGGGCCGTTGCGCAATTGCTTGGGGCAGTTCATTGGGCACGACATGCCGGTCGAGGAAAGGATGCACTGGCCGCACATGCGGCAGTCGAACATGAATCCCTTGACGCGCTTTTCGACGAATTTCACCGGCCCTTCGACCCGGCTGTAGCCGATGCCCTTCCATAGCGGGTGGAGAGCCAGGAATATGTCGGCGAACCTGGCGTAGAACCATTCGAGCAGCCGCGAATGCCGCACCGACCAAAGCCGCACCGCAAACGACCGCTGCACACGCCGCTGTGGCGACACGTCGGCCGGCTTGTAGTCGGATTTCGGCGCCGCCTTCTTGACGATGGTCGCCTGGGTCACGCCGGCTTGAGCCGTCGTCGCCGGCATTGATTGGGGATCAGACATTTTCTTTGCCCCCCGCCTTGACCAGAGCGACCAGCCGCTCACGGTCGTATTTCGCATCAAGTTCCTGAAGAGCCTTCTCGGCCTCGGCTTCAAGATCGTCACTGACCGGGAGGGGTTCTGCCTTGCGCCATTCGGCAAGATAGTCGTCGGTGCCGCCAGCGCCGGTGCGCATGGCGCACATGTCGATCGCCTCGGTGAAGCGCAGCGGCAGTTCGCGCTTGGCGTTCTGCCGGCCCTTCTTGACGATGACCTGGGCGGGGATGTCGCGCCAGTAGACGACGATCAGATCGGCCATAATTTCCTGCTCCTGCAGAGCGCCGTGCGTCCAATCGGACGCACAAACGATGCTCTACCATTTAACTCCGCTGCATCGTGCTCTCCGAAGATCGATTCCGATCTTTTGGCCAATGCAGTGGTTTCGAGCATTGCCGGAAGCGCTGTTGGGCTGCTTGTTATGGGACGACGCGGGGGCCTTCAAAAGCGACGCAATCGACGGCCGCGGTTGAAAGCGGAGTTTCTTCCAGCACTGGTCAGCCGGCGCGGCCATCGTAGCTGCCGACCAGCTTCCTGTGGAAGCGCACGTAACCTCGTTCGGTCGTGCGTAAATGCTCCGCGACGATGTCATGGAAGCGCGGCAGGCGGTGGAAGGGAACGGCCGGATAGGAATGGTGCTCGGAATGGTACGGCATGTTCCAAGCCACGAAGCGCACCAGCCTTGTGGTGAAGGTGGTGCGGGTGTTCTCGAGCATGTTGGCGACATGCGGGCACAACGCGTGCTCGGCCAGCAGGTAGGCACGCAAAAACGGCTGTCCGACCAGCACCGGCACGATCCAGACCCACAACAGCAGCGCCGACTGTATGGCGAGAGATGCGGCCAGCAACACCGCATAGCCGATCAGGAACAGCCGTGCTTCGGCAGCCACCTTGGCGCGGCCCTTTTCCGGCACAAAACCGTCGCGGTTGCGGCCAGCCGCGTTGGTTATGACCACGCGGGCCATGCCGCTCCAGTAGGGGCCGCCGGAGAGATAACGCAGGTACTGGCCGATGGTCTCCGGCTTCGGGGCCATGAGTTCGGGGTCGTTGTCCGGGTCGTGCGTGTGGCGGTGGTGGGCGAAATGGAAGTAGCGGAACCATGCCGGCGGCAGCAGGATCAGGAAGCCGGCCACGGTGGCGATGGTGCGATTGAGCAACGCCGTTCTGAACGCCGTTTCATGGATGGTCTCATGCAACAGCGTGAAGAAGAAGACGATCAGGATTCCCTGCGGCAAGATGAGAAGCGGCCAGAACGGGATGCGGGCGGCGATCAGCGCGCCCAGCACGACAACCAGCCCGCCATGGACGGCCAGCCGGATAATGCCGGGTCCGTCCAGCCTGGCGGTGAGGTCGCGACGGTCCTCGACCGAAAGGCCGGCAATGATGGTGCGGTGGTCGATGTCGCTCATGATGCAATGTTAGTGGCGGGTGGCTGTCCGGTAAATCGGCGCGTCACCAGACGCCGTTCCTTATCCCCGTCCAGAGATAAAACCATACCGTCGGATGATACCATTGTTTCGAAGGCAGGCCGGGATCCACCGTGCCGACCTTGCCGGCCAGCGCATCCCTGACGGCTTCGACGCAGATGTCGCGCGAGAAGGCCGCCTGCCGCAACGCGTAGCTTGAAATTGTGTCGCCCGGCTGCGGTTTGCCACGCGTCTGCCGCAGCACGCCGCCAGTGTCGACGCCGGCGTCGACCAGATGCACGGTGGTGCCGAAGTTCTCCGCATCGCCTGAAGCCAGCGCCCAGTAGCCGCCGTTCATGCCACGATATTTCGGGGCGATGCCGGCATGGTAGTTGAGGACCGGGCAAGGGATTTTCGCCAGCGTCTGCCGCGACAGCAAGCGGCAGCCGGCGAGCAGCACCACACCCGGCTGGATTTCCGCGATCGCCTGCAGGCACTCCGGCGCGTTGGCCGACGAGACATAAATGATCTTTTGCCCAGGCTTCGGTTCGGTTTGCAGCTTCTGCCCGGCGGCAAGCCGTGCTGCGTGGCCGGCGAAGAAGCGCTTGCCGAAGCGCGTCAGCACCATCGTGCCGAGTTGACCGATGGCCGAGGTCCAGCCTTGCCGCCGCGCCCGCGCGAGAAGCAATTGCTTTTTGGATTCAGGAGCTTCGAGGATGACGCTGACCGGGCCGAGTTGATCGGCGACGGCGTTGACGATCGCCCAGATATGCGGGCCGCCTTCGGTGACGACGACGATCGGCCGTTGGTTTGTTTTCGACAGTGCCATGCTCTGCGACCTCCCGCAAAGAACCTGTTCTTTGCGCGCGAATGCTAGGCTGACCGGGTTAACCCCTGGTGATCGGGGCTCAGCGCTTGAATTCGAGGATATCGAGCTTCGATTCATAATAGGGCGCCGGGAACTCGATGCGCCATTCACTGGCGCTGTTGCGGAAGGCATAGCCGACCTGATCGCTTTCCGGGCCGCTGCCGTAGGGCTTTGCCGGATCGTCGTTGACGTGGAAGGAACCGAGATAGATCGCGCGTTTCTCGCCATCGTCGAAGAAGCGGCCCTTGGTGCGCTGCGAGCCGGTGATCTTTTCCAGGCTCCAGCCGGAACCGTCGTCACTCACCTTGCATTTGAACCAGCCATAGATGACGAGCGGGCTCAATCCGCCGGCCTTGATGGTGCGGCATTGCCATTTGCCGGTCAGGTCCTTGTCAGAGAAGGGAACCAGCGGCTTTGCCAGCAAGGCGTCGAGCTGCTTGACCTCGGCGGGATCGCCGGCCTTCGCCTCGTCAAGCGCTGCCTTGCGCGTCTCGCCATATTTGTTGAGCCGCGCCTTGTCGGCAGCCGTTATCAGCTTCTGCACCTCGCCATCGGCGAACGCGGGCATGGTCAAGCAGAGGACAGTTGCTGCGGCAAACATGAGGCGAGCGATCATCGGTGGCGTTTCCCTTTTGATGGCTGGAGCAGGCTGTTTTCTTGTCTGGCGCATACCTTAATGTTTCGCCGCGTTCTGTCATCCGTGCCTGAGCATCGACAGCAGAAACGAGGTGGAAAGAATGCGGATCTTGCTGACGGGATCGTCCGGTTGGCTGGGCAGCGCCTTGGCGCCGCGGCTGCGGGCTCTTGGTCATGACGTCACCGGCCTCGATCCCGTCCCATCCTCGGAAACGCGAATCGTCGGCTCTGTCGCCGATCGCGACCTGGTCATGAGGGCGGTCGAGGAGAACCGCATCGAGGCCATCATCCATAGCGGCGCGCTGCACAAGCCTGACATCGAACGTCATCACAACGAGGATTTCGTCGAGACGAATGTGCGCGGCACGCTCAACCTGCTCGATGCGGCAGCAGCTTTTGGCGTTCAGCGCTTCGTGTTTACGTCGACGACATCGCTGATGATTTCCGAGTCCATACGCACCGGCTTCACCGGCGGGGCGCGCAAGGCGGCATGGCTGACGGAAGACATGTCGCCTGAACCGCGCAACATCTACGGCGTCACCAAGCTTTCAGCCGAACAGCTCTGCCGGCTCTATCATTTGCAGTTCGGCCTGCCGGTGATCGTGTTGCGCACCGCCCGGTTTTTTCCCGAGGCGGACGACACGGCGCACGTGATCGAACAGTCGGATGCCAACACCAAGGCCAATGAGCTGTTGTTCCGCCGGCTGACGGTGGAGGACGCAGCCGACGCCCACATCGCTGCCCTGGAGAAAGCGCCGCAATTGGGCTTCGACACTTTCATCATCTCGGCACCGACGCCTTTCCAGCCCGAAGATTGCGCGGCCTTGATCGCAGACGCGCCGTCGGTCGTCGCGCGCTATTTTCCGGATTATCCGGCACTCTACACGAAGAAAGGCTGGACGATGTTTTCGTCGATCGACCGGGTCTATGATGCGTCGCGGGCGAGGGACCGGCTGGGTTTCGTCTGCAAGACGAGCTTTGCCGATGTGCTCGCCGGGCTCGAAGCTGAAGAACGCTTTGCCTAGAAATATCGTCAAGCCAGGATTGCAGCGCTGGCCAGTTCCTTCGTCAGGTCACCATAGCCGGTCGAGCGCCGCTCATAAGCGAGGCCGAGCATTTTCGCCGCCTTTTCGGCGACCTTGTCGAGTTCCGGGTCGTCGGTCTGGGCGATATAGATCAGCTTCTCGTAATTGCCGAAATAGTCCTTGATCAGCTCCGGGTGCTTGTCCAGACCGAGCGGCTTCATGAAGAAGGCATCGAATTGCCGGCAGAGGAAATCGGTCATGTAGAACGACATCATGTCGTCATCGGCGACCTTCGCATAGGCATCCATGCCCTGGTAGAAGGCAAAGCAATGCGGCCCGGCCATACGCTCGACGCCGTGCTTCTCGCAGATCCGGTCGAGCAGGCCACCCGTGCCGCAATCGGCATAGCCGACGAATATGTGTCTGTAGCCGTCGGTCTTGGCCTTCTCGATAGCCTTGTCCATGGCCGGCGCGATGCGGTCCGGATAGAAATGGAACTCCGCCGGCAAGCAGGTCAGGTCGAGATGGTCGAGCCCGAGCTGCTCCTTGACCGCCAAAACTTCGCGCGCAATCATCCCGCAGGCGATGACGAGCAGCCTGTCGCCTTGATCGGATTGTTGTTTTCGCGCGGTAGTCATGGAACCAGTCTAATCCATCTTCGTTGCTGTCCAGCGAATTTATATCCTGAGGGAGACACCATTCATGAAATTGTTCCGCGTCGCGCCAATCGCTATTCTCGCCTGCGCCTTGGCTGTTTCGGCCTGCGCCAACACGGTGCGCGGCGTCGGTAAGGATATCAAATCCACTGCGAAGGCTGTTGACGATACCGTCAAGAAACCCTGATCCGCACGGCTCTAAATATTTGGGAATAAAAAAGCCGCACTGCAAGGCGCGGCTTTTCTCGTCGGTGCCGGACTTATTGGCTCAGGCCGAAGCGCGGACGTTGTGCTTGCGCTTCATGAAGTCCTTGGCGGTCTCGACCGCCACCGCGGCGTCGCGGCAATAGGCGTCGGCGCCGACGGCTTTGCCGAATTCCTCGTTGAGCGGTGCGCCGCCGACCAGCACGACATAGTCATCGCGAATGCCCTTTTCCTTCATCGTATCGATGACGACTTTCATGTAAGGCATGGTCGTCGTCAGCAGCGCCGACATGCCGATGATGTCGGGCTGGTGCTTTTCGATGGCATCGAGATATTTTTCGACCGCATTGTTGATGCCGAGGTCAATGACATCGAAGCCGGCGCCTTCCATCATCATGCCGACCAGATTCTTGCCGATGTCATGGATGTCGCCCTTGACGGTGCCGATCACCATCTTACCCTGCTTCGGCGCGCCGGTGGCGACAAGCAGCGGACGCAGGATGAACATGCCGGCCTTCATCGCGTTGGCCGACAGCAGCACTTCGGGAACGAACAGGATGCCGTCGCGGAAGTCCTCGCCGACGATGCGCATGCCCTCGACCAGAGCCTCGGTTAACACCTTGTAAGGCGCCCAGCCGCGCTCGAGAAGGATATTGGTGCCTTCCTCGATTTCTTCCTTCAACCCGTCATAAAGATCGTCGTGCATCTGCTGCACCAACTCGTCGTCGGAGAGTTCCGAAAGGATGATCTCGTCGTCGGCCATTTTTTCTCAGGCTCCTTGCCGGCTACAACTGTTGCGGCAGCTTAAAAATATCGCGTCAATACCTAACCCGCACGGGCCGGTTGTCCATAGCTGATTTGCGACTTCCCGCAAAACGAAAGCGACCGTAAATCTCTTGGAATTCTTGTCGATTTTGCGACAGGCGTTGGCGCTGGCGGGCCGTTTCGAATAGGGTGCATGGCTACGATCCGGCCAGAGACCGCAATATGCGGCCGCAAACGGATTTCAGGCCGGTGCAAGAGCCCGGCCGGAGTAAATCAGGCCAGAACGAAAGCCAGGGAAGAACGATTATGAGTGAGAACGCGCCGGTCGATCAGGAAGCGTCAAACGCACGGCGCGGGCGCGCTGCCAGCGGTGGCGCCGCAGCCCGACGGGCTGCACGTTCGGGCGGCGGCCCCGGCACACAGCTCACCTATATCAAGCGCAAGATCAACGTCTATGAAGTGCTGGACGAGGAAGGGCTGGCGCTGATCGAAAAGAACACCGACACGGTGCTGGAGGAGATCGGCATCATCTTCCGCGACGACGCCGAGGCGCTGCAGCTTTGGAAAGAGGCGGGCGCCGACGTCAAGGGCGAGCGGGTGCATTTCCCCAAGGGCCTCTGCCGCTCGCTGTTGAAGACCGCTCCGTCCGTCTATACCCAGCACGCCCGCAACGGCGAGCGCTCGGTGCAGATCGGCGGCAACGCGACAGTGTTCGCGCCGGTCTATGGACCGCCCTTCGTGCGCGATCTCGACGGCGTCAGGCGCTATGCGACGATCGAGGATTTCCGGAATTTCGTGAAACTCGCCTATATGGCGCCGTCGATCCATCATTCGGGCGGCACGGTTTGCGAGCCGGTCGACGTGCCGGTCAACAAACGGCATCTCGACATGGTCTACAGCCATATCAAATATTCGGACAAGCCGTTCATGGGCTCGGTGACCGCGCCCGAGCGCGCTGAAGATACGGTGGCGATGGCCAAGATCGTGTTTGGTGACGATTTCGTCGAGAACAACACGGTGCTGACCAGCCTGATCAATGCCAACTCGCCGATGGTCTTCGACGAGACCATGCTGGGAGCGCTGAAGGTCTATTCGCGCCACAATCAGGCCTGCATCGTCACGCCGTTCATCCTTGCCGGTGCGATGAGCCCGGTGACGGTCGCCGGCACGCTGACCCAGGTTTTGGCCGAGGTTCTGGCCGGGGCGTCGTTCACACAGCTGATCCGGCCGGGTGCGCCGGTGCTGTTCGGCACCTTCGCCTCGTCGATCTCAATGCAGTCTGGCGCGCCGACCTTCGGCACGCCGGAGCCGTCGCTTGTCTCGTATGGCGCCGCACAGCTTGCCCGTCGGCTCGGCCTGCCGTTTCGCACCGGCGGTTCGCTCTGTGCTTCAAAAATCCCCGATGCGCAGGCCGCCTACGAGAGCGCCAACACGCTCAACTCGACGATCCTCGCCGGCACCAACTTCGTGCTGCATTCGGCCGGCTGGCTCGAGGGCGGTCTCGCCTCCTGCTACGAAAAATTCATGATGGACATCGACCAGCTCGGCATGACGCAGAAGTTCTCCGAGGGTGTCGACCTGTCGGAAAACGGCCAGGCGATGGATGCCATCCGCCAGGTCGGCCCAGGCAGCCACTATCTCGGCTGCGATCACACCCAGGCCAATTTCCAGACCGCGTTCTACCGCTCCAACATCGCCGATAACAATTCCTACGAGCAGTGGCTGGCCGAAGGCGAAAAAACCGCGCCGCAGCGCGCCAACGAGCTCGCGCGCCGCTGGCTCGAAAGCTACGAGGCGCCGTATCTCGATCCGGGCATCGACGATGGGCTGAAGGACTTCATCGCCAGGAAGAAGTCGTCGATGGCCGACGCCTTCACCTGAAAGGAGCCCGAATCAGGCGGGGCTAAAGTCGCCAACATCATCCACAAGGAAGTCTGGCGGAGTGCCTTCTCCGACCCGGACAAGAAGGGGTGATCCCGAGCGCGGCATGACTGAAACCATCGCGGCAGCGCTTTCCGCCTCCGGCCTCATGCTTCGCGGCGGCTTCAATTTTGCAGGTGGTGAAGAAACACCCTCCGGTCTCTCCGGCGTCGCCGCCAAATCCGTGCTGCTGGTGGGGCAGGCGGGTGCCGCACCTTGGCCGCACTTCCTGCGCTGGTTGGAGAAACAGTCACAGCCGATCGACGATCCGCTCGACAGATGGTCGCGCGAAGTGATCGGCGCGGTGGCCGGAAAATTCGGGGCGCGCGCCGTGTCACCGTCCGACAGGCCTTATCTGCCGTTCCAGCAATGGGCGATGCGTGCGGAGGGGCTGAAGCCGTCGCCGCTCGGCATTCTCATGCATCCGAAATACGGGCTCTGGCATGCCTATCGCGGCGCGCTGCTGTTCGAAAATGAGATTGCGCTCCAAGAACCCCACGACGTGATTCACCTTTGCGATACATGTTTGGAAAAACCTTGCCTGAAATCCTGTCCGGTCGAGGCTTATTCTGCGAATGGTTTTGCACATGAAACCTGTCTGGCCCATGTGCGCGGGCAAAACGGCGCGCCCTGCCGGACCGGCGGCTGCCTCGAACGCAACGCCTGTCCTTACGCTACCGATTATCGCTATCCGGCCGAGGTTCAGGCCTTTCACATGGCAGCATTCGCGCGTCTGTAGCGTCGCCGAATGCCGCACGAAATCTTGAAGCAGATCGCCTCATTACAGCTTGCCGCGACGGTCACCGCGGGTATCTATCGCACGTCAGATCAACGGAGCGGATGATGGCCACGCAAGCGATGCAGATCAAGACAAGCGACGGCATTGCCAAGGCCCGGCTGTACCGTTCGGCGGCCCCAGCCAAGGCAGCGATCATCCTCTACATGGACGTTTTCGGTCCGCGACCGGCGCTTGATCAGATGGCGGAGCGGCTTACGGGCGAGGGCTATGCGGTGCTTGTGCCGGACCTTTTTTACCGCAATGCGCCCTACGGTCCGTTCGATCCCAAGACTGCGTTCGGCGACGAGAGGAGCAAGGCCGCCATCACAGGTCTCCTGGGCGGCACGACCCAGGAGATGACGATCCGCGACAGCGGCGCTTTCCTCGATGTGCTCGCTGCCCAGGGCCTAACCGGGCCGGTCGGCATTGTCGGCTATTGCATGGGCGGAGCGCGGGCGCTGAACGCGGCGGCCAGCTATCCCGATCGCATCGCCGCCGCGGCCACTTTTCACGGCGGCAATCTGGCTGGTGACGCAGCCGACAGTCCGCATCGGAAGGCCGCCTCGGTCAAGGCAAGGGTCTATATCGGCACTGCCGGTGTGGACCGCAGCTTTCCGCCGGAGCAATCGGCGCGGCTGGCCGAAACACTGCGCGCCGCCGAGGTCGATCATGTCATAGAGAACTATGCCGGCATGGCGCATGGCTGGTGCATGCCGGACCATAGTGCCTTCGATGCAGCCGGCGCCGAACGCCACTGGAAGCGGCTGACGACGCTGTTTGCGGAGACGCTCGGCCAAGGCACGCCAACCATTACGACGTGACCGCCCGCCAAAAAATTCTTTCCATCGCCCCAAGGAACCGCCATTAGCCTTCGTCCAACAGGCAAATGATGGCGATGATGCTGGACGAAAGCGAAGCCTCCGACGCCGAACTGATCGGACGGGCGAAGGGCGGAGACCGGGGTGCTTTCGGCAAGTTGCTCGAAAGGCACTATGGTTTCGTCTATCGCGCCGCCTATCGTTGGTGCGGGAAAAAGGCCGACGCCGAGGACATCGCCCAGGAAGTCTGCGTCCGGCTCGGGCGGGCGATCCGCGACTATCACGGCAGCGGTGCCTTCACGACGTGGCTCTACACCATGACGCTGAATGCGGCGCGCGACATGATGCGCAAGACCGCCCGCGAGACGGTCAAGACCGAGGCCTATGGCGCCTATGCGCTGATTTCGGGGGAAATCTCGGCTGAGCCGGAAGACCCGGCCGAGACGCTCTGGGCAGCGGTGCGCAAGCTGCCGGACAAGCAGCGCGATGCGGTGCTGCTGGTTTATGGCGAAGGGCTGAGCCACGCCGCCGCCGCCGAGGCGATGGCGATCTCGGAGACGACGGTTTCCTGGCACATCCATGAAGCGAAGAAACGGCTGAAGACGCTGATGCGTTCAGCCGGGGAAGTGTGACCATGGTCGACGACAACGAACTGAACAGACTGCGCGACATCGCAGCACCGGCGCCGGACGCGGACGCAAAGGCGCGTGCCCTCCAGGCCGCGCTGCGCGCCTATGACATGGAAGAAAAAACTTTGCCGGGCGCCCAAGGATCGGTGAGCGGGCTTCGTCTCACAGAGCGAGCACAAAGGCTCTGGAGCGAAATCATGCAAAAGAAACTCTTCGCCACGCCGGCCATTGCCGGGCTCGTTGCCCTGCCGATCGCCGGATACGCTACCATTTATATGCTGGGGGAATCCAAATTCGGCGGGGATAAGATCACCGAAACGCTGGCTGACAAACCGGCGACCGTCAAACCGCCGGTCGTTGCCGAAGCGGACAAGCAGAAGAAGGCGGACGCCGACAGTGAAAGCCGCGACACCGGCGAGGCGCTTGTGGCGCCGACATCGCCGCCGAAGGCGGAATCGACCGCGGTCGGCGGGCTGACGCAGCAGGATGTGCTCAGCCGCAATGCACCCGAACCGGCGCAGAGCGGCGAGTTCGCGTTGGATGGGGGTGCAAGCTCCGCGGCTCCGGCAGTCGATGGCGGCGCGCGGGTCGGACGCGTGCCTGGCACGGTTGCCGAGCCCAAGCTGATGGCACAGCAGCCCGCCGCTGCGCCGGCCGACCAGATGCTGCCGCAAGAGGAAAACCGCGACCGCGTCGAGAATTTCAAGACCAACCCGGTGCATGCCGCACTTGAAGACCCGGTCTCGACCTTCTCGATCGATGTCGACACCGCTTCCTATTCCTTCGTCCGGCGCTCGCTGAAGGAAGGCTTTATCCCGCAGGCCGACACGGTTCGCGTCGAGGAGATGATCAACTACTTCCCTTATGCCTGGAAGGGACCGGACTCCGCCTCGACGCCGTTCAACTCGACCGTCAGCGTCATGCCGACGCCGTGGAACGAGCACACCAGGCTGATGCATGTCGCAATCAAGGGTTTCGACGTGAAGCCGGCCGAGCAGCCCAGGGCCAATCTGGTCTTCCTGATCGATGTGTCGGGCTCGATGAACGAGCAGGACAAGCTGCCGCTCCTGCAGTCGGCCTTCCGGCTGCTTGTCAACAAGCTGAGACCTGACGACACCGTCTCGATCGTCACCTATGCGGGCGATGCCGGTACCGTGCTGGAGCCCACCAAGGCTTCGGAAAAGGACAAGATCCTCGCTGCCATCGACAATCTGACATCCGGCGGCTCGACGGCAGGCGAGGCCGGCATCAAGGAAGCCTACAGGCTGGCGCAGAAATCCTTCGTCAAGGACGGCATCAATCGGGTGATGCTCGCCACCGATGGCGACTTCAATGTCGGCCAGACCGACGACGACGACCTGAAGCGGCTGATCGAAAAGGAGCGCAAGACAGGCGTATTCCTGTCGGTGTTCGGCTTCGGCCGCGACAATCTGAACGACCAGATGATGCAGACCATCGCCCAGAACGGCAATGGCACTGCTGCCTACATCGATACGTTGGCGGAGGCCGAGAAGGTGCTGGTCGAGGATGCCTCCTCGACACTGTTCACCATCGCCAAGGACGTGAAGATCCAGGTCGAGTTCAACCCGAACAAGGTCTCGGAGTACCGGCTGATTGGCTACGAAACCCGCGCCTTGAACCGAGAGGATTTCAACAATGACCGGGTCGATGCCGGCGAGATCGGCTCAGGTCATTCAGTCACCGCGATCTACGAGATCACGCCTAAGGGCAGCGGCGGCGAACAGATCGACCAGCTGCGCTACGGCCAGGCCTCGGTGAACAATGGCGGTGTCGCCAATGCCGACGAATATGCTTTCGTCAAGATCCGTTACAAGCTGCCGAACGAGGACACCTCGAAGCTGATCACCACGCCGGTAACGTCAACCAACGAGGTGGCGTCGTTCGACCAGGCCAGCACCGACCAGCGTTTCTCCGTTGCCGTTGCTGCCTTCGGCCAGAAGCTGCGCGACGAGGATGCGACCGCGAAGTTCGGCTACGACAAGATCATGCAGATTGCCACCGCCGCCAGAGGAGCCGACCCGTTTGGATACCGGTCCGAGTTCCTCTCGCTTGTGCGCCTTGCCTCGGCGCTCGGCGGTAACCCGTAGTGGCAATGACGGCCGGTTTCTTCAGATGGGATCGTTCTGATAGGGGGAGCCGGCCTACGGGCGGGTGAGGCAGGCCGGCGAGGGAAACCTTGCCGGCCTTTTTTCGCGGCCGCACTGCTTCGCGCGGACCATGTCGCAGACGAAAGCGTCAGGCGCGTCCGCGGCGCCGCTCGCGGCGGGCTTCGCTGGTCTCGGCGACGTTGACCGTAGCCTGCTTGTTGCGCATCGGGCCGATGCGTTCGACGATCTGCTCGACGGTCGGGCGATCCGACTTGGTGTGCGCATCGAGCGCCTTGCGCATGGCGGCGAGGTGCTGGAACGAGGTGCCGCAGCAGCCGCCGACGATTTTGGCGCCGGCATCGACGGCGAGGCGCACATAGTCGGCCATCAGCTCGGGTGTGCCGGAATAGTAGATCTCGGCACCGCGAAATTCGGGAATGCCGCAATTGCCCTTGACGATCACCGTTGCTTCCGGCTTCGCCTCGGTCATGTCGAGCAGCGAAGCGAGAATGTCGGAGGCGCCGACACCGCAATTGGCGCCGACACCGAGCGGTGTCTGCGACAGGCCGTCGACGACGCCGTGGATGTCCTTCGGCAGCAGTCCCATCATGGTGCGGCCGGCGGTGTCGAAGGAGCCGGTATAGGTATAGGGCAGGCCGACGCGGATGGCGGCTTCGGCGGCGGCGCGGATTTCGTCAGGCGCCGACATGGTTTCGATCCAGGCGACTTCGGCGCCGCCGGCCTTCAGCCCCTCAATCTGCTCGGCAAAGGCTTCGACCGCCTCGTCATAGGTCATGGCGCCGAGCGGCACCAGCAGCTCGCCGGTCGGGCCAACGGAGCCGGCCACGATCACCTTGCGGCCAGCGTTGCCGGCGACGGCGCTTGCGATCTCGGCCGCGCGCTTGTTCAGCGCATAGACGCGGTCCTGCGCGTGGTGCAGCTTGAGCCGATGGCGGGTGCCGCCAAAAGAGTTGGTCAGGATGATGTCGGCGCCGGCATCGACAAAATTCTGGTGCAGGCTGGTGATGGTGTCGGGCGCGGTCTCGTTCAAGAGCTCGGGAGCCTCTCCGGCCTCAAGGCCCATGGCGAACAGATTGGTGCCGGTGGCGCCATCGGCGAGCAGGACGCCCTTTTCGGCAAGCAGAGCGTCGATCGGATTGGTCATGTGAAATACGCCTTCCCGGAAGAATAACTGAGATAAGGATATAAAGAATTCTTTATGTGCCGTCAATGTCGGCACGTAGAGCAACCGGTCAAAATTGCATCTCCGCCAGCTTTCGTGTGAAGCTGGCCGCTTCATGCGCGTTGACGTCCGCGGCACGGATCAGATTGTCGAAATGGCTGGTCAGGGTGCGGATCGGCTGCGTGGCGTTCAGCACCAGATACATGTCGCCGACGTAAATGGCGGCGCGATAGGGCCCGAAGATGGTGTAGGGGATCGAATAGCGCATCCGCCCGTCATAGAGAAACAGGCGGAAGGTGGGATAGAGGTCGTCGAGCAGCGTCGCCATATGGAGGAGCTGCTGGTGGCGGTCGGCCTCCGGAAAGCGGTCCCACACGCCCAGCCCACGCGCGAAGATCTCCAGCGTGTGGCGCGGCATACAGACTTCCATGTCGGTTTCGGGCCGTCGGTTGTAGTCGATGCGGTACTGCGTTTCGCCGGCCTGTGCCTCGCGGCTCTTGTTGGCGATGACGGCTTCGTAGTCGACAAGCGCCTCGGTGCGCAGAAGATCGGGAATGCCGGCCGGCACGTAGCGGATTTTCGTTCCCGCCGCCTCGGCATGCCAGCGAGCCAGCAGCGTGCGGTCGAAGCCGTCCGGCGCCTCCTCGATCTCAAGGCTCTCGCGGATTTCGCCGGTAACACCCTCGTCGTGGCTGAGGCCGAGCAACCAGTCGAGCGAGACTTTGAATTCGGCGGCGATGTTGAGCAGCGTTTCGGCGCGGGGAAGGCGGGTCGAGGCGCCGGAGAGCAGCTGCGACAGTGCCGAACGGTCGATGCCAACCGCGGCGGCGAAGGCCGACTGGTTCAAATCGGACCTTGTCAAGAGCATTTTCAGGCGCTCGCGAAAGATCGTCGACAGGTCGCGCTTGTCCAAATCTCTACTCTCCCTGACGTGAGCAAAATTTTGCGCCGAAGCGCTCTACATGGCGTTTCGAGCGCAAATGAATCTACGAGCTTGTTTACAATAGATAACATCTGCAGCTGAAAATGCGCAATCGCAACAGTTTGTGCGCTTTATCGCGTTGCAGCGATGCAACGCTCCTGACACAATGCTGTCAGGAATCAAACGGGTTCCGGCGACTGGAAGGCAGTGGTCGATAGCATGACGAGCATGGGCAACAGGCGACACGGCGCAGCGGGCATCGAATGGCCGACCGTATTTCTCGCACTTCTCTGCTACGGCGGCTGGCTCGCTACCGGCTTCCTGCTCTGGCCATCCTACCCGCTGCTGGCACTCGCCTTTCTGACCCTGATTGCGGCGCTGCAATCCTCGCTGATGCACGAGGTCCTGCACGGCCACCCAACCCGGAATGCGCGGCTCAACGAAGCCTTTGTGTTCCTGCCGATTGGCCTTGTCTGGCCGTTTCGCCGATTCAAGACCATTCATCTGCGCCACCATGCAGACGAGCGCCTGACCGATCCGCTCGACGATCCCGAAAGCTATTACAAGGCTCTCTGGCAGCACGAGGAGCTGCCGTCGGCGATGAAATTCCTGCTGAAGGTCAACAACACGATGATCGGGCGTTTGGTGCTAGGCCCGTGGCTTTCCTGCATCGGCTTTTTCATCGACGACGCCAGGCAGGTTGCCGCGGGCGACAATTCCATCCGCAAGGCATGGCTGCTGCATGCGATCGGCCTCGTCGTGGTGCTGCCCATCGTGCAGTTCGGCTTCGGCATGCCGTTGTGGCTTTACGTTCTGGTGCCGGTATGGCTGGGACAATCGCTGATTTCGATCCGCACCTACGCCGAGCACCAATGGTCTGAACATCCGGAAGGCCGCACGATCATCGTCGAGCGCTCGCCGCTGTCCTTCCTGTTCCTCAACAACAATCTGCATTTCGTCCATCACAAGAGCCCGACGGTGGCCTGGTACAGGCTGCCGAAGGTGTTTCGCGACCGCCGTGACGAATGGCTGCGGATGAACAATGGCTACGCCTATCCGAACTATTTCGCGCTGCTCAAGGCCTATGCCTTCAAGGCGAAGGAGCCGGTCGTCCATCCCGTGCTGCGGCGCATGCCGGAACCAGGACGCGCATTCAAGCCGCGCGTCAGGGCACGCAGCCTCAATGGGCTTGGCAGCGCACCGGTACCCGCCGAGCCGCCGAAAGAATGATTCTTGCGTTGTTGCAGGCGGTGCCGCGCGGACGACGCTTTCCTGACCTTGTCAATTTCCCCGCATAACGGTCAAATCCCGGCATGAGCGAATTCATTGCGGCTTTGCCGATGTACGACTGGCCGGAAGCGCGGGACGATGTCGACGCGCAATGGGCGCGGCTGCGCGATGCTTTCAGACAAAAAGGCATCGATGCGCCGGAGACGATCATCCGCCGCACCGGCGATTTGCCCCCCGTGCCTGGCGGTATTCGCGATGATCAGGGAAAACCCATCGCGCCCGATCCGGCGACATTGCCGCCGGACGAACTGGATTTTCACCAGCTCTGGCTGCATCCGGCGCTGCTCTTTGCGCAAACCTGCTGGGGACCGATGGAACTCGGCCTGTCGCAGCGTGTCCAGCTCGTCGGCCAGCCGCGTTACGACGCCTTCGAGGGTGGACAGGGCGAACTCTATTCGAGCGCCATCGTCATGAGGGCGGGCGAGGCACCGCCGGCAAGGGCGCCGGCCGACGGCGGTGCCGTCATTCCGCTCGATCAGCTTCGCAGCAAGCGCTTCACCTTCAACAGCCTCGATTCCATGTCGGGCATCATCGCGCCAGCCCGCGACCTGCAAGCATTGGGCGAGAGTTTGGATATCTTTTCCGCGCTGAGCGAAAGCTGTGGGCACCGTGCTTCGATCGTTGCCGTTGCCGAGGGCAGGGCGGACGTCGCGGCGATCGATTGCGAGAGCTGGGCGCTGGCGCAGCGTTTCGAGCCGGCGGCGCAGAAGGTGACGGTCGTCGGCTGGACAAGGCGGCGCAAAGGCTTGCCGTTCATCACCGCCAGGACGACGCCGGAAACGATCGTCGCCGCGATGCGCGAGGCGATCGCAGCGCTCACGTAAAGCGCGTCGCGTTCGGTCGGCCTCATGCGACGCGCTTTAGATTCTTGTTTTATGCATGTCGTTATCGCAAAGCCGCTGCACACTTTGCGCGACATGCATTAGCGTCGCTCAGCCGCCAAGTAGCCGATTGTCGAGCGGGTAGGTCGAAAGCTTCTCGTTGCCGGTTTCAGTGATCAGGATCTGTTCTTCGATCTTGACGCCTTCGTAGCCGCCAAGCCGACCGATATAGCTCTCGACGCACAGCACCATGCCAGGTTCGAGCACTCCGTCCGGTGTGTCGTCGGTCCAGTCGCTAGCATGCGGCAAAGTCGGGTATTCGTCGGCAAGGCCGACGCCGTGATAGAGCACCCCGTAACGGGCCGGGAAGCAGTCTCCCGGTGGCACTGACGAGCCCTCGACGAGGTCGCGGAACGATATGCCCGGCCGCATCAGCTCCGTGTTGTGGGCGATCTGGTCGGCGGCGATGCGGAACAGGTCGCGCTGCTCCTGCGACGGCGGCGCGTCACCGCAAAGCCAGGTGCGCGAAAGGTCGGCGCAGAAGCCGTAAGGACCGATCAGGTCGGTGTCGAAAGCGACGAGCTCGCCGGCCTCGATCGCCCGCGACGAACACTCCTGGAACCATGGATTGGTGCGCGGCCCCGACGACAGGAGCCGGGTTTCGATCCATTCGCCGCCGCGCGCGATGTTGCCGCGATGGAGTTCGGCCCACAATTCGTTCTCGGAGATGCCAGGCCTCAGCGCCTTCTCCATCTCGCCCATTGCCGCCTCGCAAGCGGCGATCGCCCGGCGCATGGCAAGGATCTCGTCGGGTGATTTTATCAGCCGCGCATTTTCCATCACCGCCTCGCCATTGCCGGTCGAGATGCCGAGGCGGGCGAGCTCTTCGATGCCCTCGGGATTGATATGGTCGACGGCGATACGGCGATTGTCGCCACCATGTTCCAATACCAGCTCGGCGATGCCGGCTGCCCAGCGGCGGACTTTTCGACCGGTCAGCTCGCCGCTGTACAGATAAGCCCACGACACCGCCGGCCGCACCTCGTCGACGACGCCGGAATGATCGGAAAGGTGCTCGCAGGAGAAATAGTCGAACAGCACCACCGGGCCATCGGTGGCAACGAAACAATGCCTGGTCCGATTGTGTGAGACCCAGAGCTGCATGTTGGTCGCATCCGTTGCGTAGCGGATGTTGACCGGATCGTAGAGCAGGGCTCCCGCATAGTCGCGGCGCTTCAGCTCGGCGCGGATGCGCTCGAGCCGGTATCGGCGCATGGCGGGCAGGTCAGGAGCAGCAATGCCCGCCGCCTGCCATTCGGCTTCCGCCAGCGCTCCATAGCCCAGCGCATGCTGGTTGAGTTCAGCGGCCTTCAGCCGCGATTTTTTGTGCAGCACATCATTCGAGCCGTCGGGCTCGAACGGCATGATCTTGCGGTGATGACGGGGCCGGTCAGTCGGGTTCCTGTCCACCCTCGGCTCCTCCGCTAACGCCTTCCTTGGGCGCCGTGGCTTCTCCCACCGCCATTCTCTTCAATCTTACATAGGCGCCGGCCCGGGCGGACTTGCCGGTGCCGCGCAACAGCGGAACCATCATTTGCCGTGGTTGGCCGTCCGGCTCATAGCCGGCCGCTTTGAGCTGCTCCAAAATGACCGGACGCGGATCGTCTCGGTCAAGCCAGACGAGTACGGCTGGCTCCTGCATCAGCGTTTCGAAATTAGGCACTTCCTGGTCAAGTGCGACCAGTTTTTCGTCGACCAACCGCAGGTTTCCGACCCATGCACCATCAGATATTGCGGTTTTGACCGGTCCGTCCGCAGTCAGCTGGCGATAGAGGGCGGGGTAATCCACGCGGATCATCCGCGAGAGGCCACTGGTCCCGTTTATCTGGACGTACCAGGTGGCGGGCGCGAGCAGCACGGCGATGATCGCTCCAGCCGCGATCACCAGAAGCTGCGCATTCCTGCCCCGCGGCGCCAGCCGTTCCATTGTAGCGACGATGGCCAGCGGCAAGATGAACAGGACGGGCAGCAGCCAGCGGTCCTTGACCACCGTCACGCCGGTGGCAAGTACAAGTATTGCCAGCATGGCCAAGCCGAGCGCCAAAGTACGCCACAACAGAATTTCCCTTGCCGGACCTTTCGGGTGCCGCTCGGAGAAACGGAACTTCGCCAGCCAGAAAGTGAGGGCGGAAACGAGAACGGGCAAGACCGCGAAATTGAAGGTGCCCATGATAAACTTGCCGGCGCCGACAAAGGCCGCCGCCACGCGCCCTTGTTGCGCGTCTATTCCGAACTTCTCGCCTCTCGACAATAAATCGGCGGGATGCATGAGGCTCCAATAGGTGGTTGGCGCCAGCACCAATATCGCGACTGCTATGCTGATGGCGAACTTCGGATCGAGGATCGCGCCGCGCCATTCGCGCAGCGACAGCACGGCCGCAACAAGGGCCACCACGAGGAAGACATCATTATATTTGGCAAGAATTGCCGCCGCCGTGGCCAGGCCAAACGCCGCATAGGCGATCATGCTTCGCCGCTCGAGAAGATAGGCCATGGCCAGCAGGAGCAGCGAGCAGAAGCCGACGACGGCGACGGAATGCGACAAGGCGCGCTGCGATTCCCAGACGATCTGCGGGATCGTAAACAGGCCGAACATGGCCGCCGCCGCTGTCGCTTTGGTGTAGCCGAACCGCCGCATGGCGGCGAACACGCTGCAGGCGCCAAGGAACAGCACGGAGTATTTGACGAGCTTCAGCGTGAAGATACTGGTGCCGAAAACATGCGCGGCCAGCCAGTTGATCCAGGTGTACAGGGGTGGTTGCGAGCCGCCATATCCAGCCCAGAGATACGGAACATAGATCAGCTGCTCCGCATCATCGATGCCGACGCCGGTTCCCGCCCAAGAGCTCAACAGGGACAGTATGATGGTCTGCAAGGCAAAGTAAGCCGCGACCATGATGATCGCCGCCGGGAAGGGGCCGATCCGTCCCTCGGCCAGCCACTCGGCCCATCTCAGATTGTACTTCAATGAAATCTCATCGCACTTGCCAGCAGAGTGTTGCCGGCTGCGCTAGCATGAAGAGTATGCTCCGCACAATGCGACCGGCTGGCTGCGCCTACGTCCTCATCTTTTCGCCGCTCGGGTCGAAGGGCGGCTCGACATTGATGCGTGCCGGCCGCCGTTGCCCGAGGATTTCGATCTCGAACAGCCCGGCGCTCTCGTTCTCGGCAAGCGCTGCCGGTACATAGCCTTGCGCCATCGACTTCTCGACATAATGCGCATAGCCGCCGGAGGTGACCCAGCCGACCACGCGCCAGTCGCCGTCGACAATGCCGCGCACGGCAGACGCGCCTTCGGCGGCGTTCGAGCCGCGCACTTCCTTGCCGCCCGCGTCGAAGCGCGGCGCGCCATAGCCATGCGGCTTTTCCACGGTGCCGTAATCCTTGCCGCCGACCTTGGCCCAGATCGGCTCGTCGCCCATGACGTCTGCATCCGCGGCATCGACGATGAAGGAGACACGGCGCAGTTTCGGCCCTTCTGCCTGTTCCTTGGCCGCTGCTTCCCGGCCGATGAAGTCGTTCTTCTCTAGCTTGATGAAGCGGTCCATCGAGCCTTCGAACGGTCCGTAGATCGGACGTAACTCGCGGAACCAGGTCGGGAAGTTCTTCTCAAGGCGCATCGAGAGCAAAGCCCGCATGCCGAAATCGACAAGGCCAAACTCTTCGCCAGCCTCCTTGATTGCCTTGTAGACCAGGCGCTGGTAGGCAGGCGCCATCCAGATCTCATAGCCGAGGTCGCCGGTGTAGGTGATCCGGTTGACCATGCAGGGCGCTCCGCCGACCGCCATCTCGCGGAAATCCATGAAGCGGAAGGCCTTGGTCGAGATGTCGACATCGACCAGTTTCTGCAGCAGGTCGCGGGATTTCGGCCCGGCGATCGACAACCCGACCAGCGTCTGGTCGAAGCGGTGGATGCGCACCTCTGACGCCCTTGGACCGTCCTTCGGCAGATGCTTCTCGAACCAGCGCATGTGGTATTTTTGCGCTGCCGAAGAACCCCATATCATGAAGCGGTCTTCCCCACCCCTTGGGCCCGCCTTGGCAATGGTGAAGTCCCCGATCAGCCGGCCGAACTCGTTCAGCATGGGCGTCAGCACGATGCGGCCGGTCTTCGGCATGCGATTGGTCATCAGACGGTTGAGGAAGTCCTCGGCCCCTGGCCCGGAGACTTCGTATTTGGCGAAGTTGGCGATCTCGGTGACGCCGACCCTCTCGCGGGTGGCGCGCACTTCCTCGCCGATCGGGCGGAAATCATTGGAGCGGTGGAAGGACACGACGTCCTTCGGCTCCGAGCCTTTCGGCGCGAACCAGAGCGGGGTTTCGAGACCCCAGCTGTCGCCCATGACGGCGTTGTTGGCGAGCATGGTGTCGTAAAGCGGGGTCGTCTTCGCTGGTCTTGCCGCCGGTAATTCCTCGTTGGGAAAGCGGATGGAGAAGCGGCGCGAATAATTTTCGCGGACCTTTGCGTTGGTATAGCGCAGCGTTGCCCATTCGCCGAAGCGCGCAACGTCCATGCCCCAGACGTCGAAGCCGGGGTCGCCATGGACCATCCAGTTCGACAGCGCCAGGCCGACGCCGCCGCCCTGGCTGAAGCCGGCCATGACGGCGCAGGCGCACCAGAAATTGGTCAGGCCCTGCACCGGGCCGACCAGCGGGTTGCCGTCCAGCGCGAAGGTGAAGGGGCCGTTGATGATCTGCTTGATGCCGGCCTTCTCGATGCCGGGGAAATGCTTGAAGCCGATCTCGAGCGACGGCGCGATGCGGTCGATGTCTGGCTGCAGCAGCTCGTGGCCGAAATCCCAGGGCGTGCTGACCGGCGACCACGGCTTGCAGGCCTTTTCATAGGTGCCGAGCAGGATGCCGTTGCGCTCCTGGCGGGTATAGATCTCGCCCTTGAAATCGAGCACGCCAATCATCTCGCGGCCGGTCGACTTGTTGAATTCCTCGACCTCCGGCATCGGCTCGGTCAGGAGATACATGTGCTCCATGGCCAGCACCGGCAGTTCGACGCCGACCATGCGACCGATCTCGCGCGCCCACAGGCCGCCGCAGTTAACCACATGCTCGGCTTTGACTGTGCCTTGCTCAGTGACGACGTTCCAGGTGCCGTCGACCTCCTGCGTCAGTTCCACGACGCGGTTGCGCAGTACGATCTCGGCGCCTAGCTTCCTGGCGGCCTTGGCATAGGCATGGGTGGTGCCGGAAGGGTCGAGATGACCCTCGACTGGATCCCACATGGCGCCGACGAAATTCGTCTCGTCCATCAGCGGGAACATCGCCTTGGCTTCGGACGGCGTGATCAGTTCGGTGTCCATGCCGAGATAGCGGCCCTTGGCGTGGGCGAGCCGCAAGAAGTCCATGCGCTCGGGCGTGTCAGCCATCATCACGCCGCCGGTCAGGTGCAGCGAGCAGGATTGGCCGGAAATCTCCTCGATCTCCTTGTAAAGCTGCACCGTGTAGGCCTGCAGCTTGGCGACGTTGGGATCGCCGTTCAGCGTATGGAAGCCGCCCGCCGCATGCCAGGACGAGCCGGAAGTGAGCTCCGAACGCTCGATCAGCATGATGTCGTTCCAGCCAGCCTTGGCCAGATGATAGAGCACCGAGCAGCCAACGACCCCGCCGCCGATGACAACCGCTTTTGCATGAGATTTCATGAAGATAATTCCGTTTTTGAAGAGATTGAATCGAGTGAGCGGGGCGCGAAAACAAAGCGGAGATCGGATACAGCGATGTTTCCGGTCAGCCTGCCATCAAGACGGAGTGGGGGTCGACTACTCATCAGATGATCAGAAATCGGTCGGCGCGCCGCCTTCGGCCCGGCGCTTGTCGACGAAAGCGTTGAGCTCCTCCCTGATTGCCGGATCCATGTAAGGCTCTTCATAGGAGGCCAGCCGTTCCTTCCAGACGCGATTGGCCTTTTCGAGCGCCGTCGGCGACCCGGCCTCCGCCCAACTCTCGAAATTGCGCCAGTCCGAGATAATAGGCGCATAGAACGCGGTCTTGTAGCGGTCCTGCGTGTGCTGGGTGCCGAAGAAATGGCCGCCGGGGCCGACGGACTGTATGGCGTCGAAACCGAGTGCTTCCTCGGAAAGATCGAGCGGCGTCAGGAACTCGGCGACCATCTGCAACAGGTCTATGTCGAGGATGGTCTTCTCGTAGGAGCAGCGCAGGCCGCCTTCCAGCCAGCCGGCCGCATGCATCATCAGATTGCCGCCGCCCTGGATGGCGCCCCACAGTGAGAACACGCTTTCATAGGCGGCCTGCGCATCGACCGTGTTGGCGGCGCAGGTGTTGGAGGTGCGGTAGGGGATGTTGTAGCGGCGGGCGAGCTGCCCGCCGACCAGCTGCGCCTTCATATATTCCGGCGTGCCGAAGGCCGGCGCGCCGGACTTCATATCGACGTTCGAGGTGAAGCCGCCGTAGCCGACAGGCGCGCCCTTGCGCACCATCTGCGCAAAGGCGATGCCGGACAGCGCCTCGGCATTCTGCTGCACCAGCGCGCCGGCAATCGTCACCGGCGCCATGGCGCCGGACAGGGTGAACGGCGTCACGATGACCACCTGGCCCTTGCTCGACATCTGGATGATGCCTTCCATCATCGGCACGTCGAGCTTGAGCGGCGAATTGGTGTTGATGATGGTGAATACCGACGGCTCTGCAAGCAACTGCTCATGGCTGATGCCACGTGCGATCCTGGTGATCTCAATGCCGTCGACGTTGCGCTCCTTGCCGAGCGAATAGATGTGGAACATCTTGTCGGTCAGCGTGGCGAGGTCACGGATGCATTCAAGGTGGCGGACGGACGGATGGATGTCGATCGGCTCGACCGGATAGCCGCCCGTGCAGTTCAATATGTTGTGCATCTGCGCAAGCTTGAGGAAGTTGCGGTAGTCCTGCTGGTTGCCCGGCCGGCGGCCGCGGTCGACGTCGGAGCAATTGGGCGCCGACGCCATCATCGAGATGATCAGATTATCGCCGCCGAAGCGCACGTTGTGCGCCGGGTTGCGGGCGTGGATGGTGAATTCCGGCGGGCAGTGCGCAACCAGTTCCAGGATCATGTCACTGTCGAAGCGCACCCGCTCGCTGCCTTCGCGGACATCGGCGCCATGCGCCTTCATGATGCGCCGGGCTTCGTCATGCAGCACGTCGACGCCGATTTCCCGCAGCACGCGCAGAGAGGCGAGGTGGATAGATTCCAGCTCGTCGTCGGAAACCAGCCGGGTCGGCGCCAGCGGGTTCTTCAACTGCCGAAACGGCGGCTGCTCGAACGCCGCCGATCCGCCGGCACGCTTTCCCGCGCGGCCGCCGCGACGGGCGCGGTCGTTTGCCAATGCGGGTTCGGCGGGCTGAAGGGCGGCGGTCATGATAGTCCTCGTACGCTGCGGCAATGCGGCGGCATAATGGACTGCCGGCCGACCAGCCATTGCGGAGGCGGCGACCACTAGGACGAGGGAAGCGACATGCCTGAAGGGCAGCCGGAGGGATCGTCAGGCTCTTATCTCTTCCGGCTGGCGCAAGCGGTTTTCGTTGCCGGTGCTTACCGCGATGAAAGCGAAACGCTAGTCCTGCATCATGGACCGGGCGGAACAGGACAGCGGCGAGACAGTGCAATGGGCGGCGATCACCGGCGTGATCGCCACCGTCTCGGTGTTCGCCATCGCGCAAGGGCTGAGCTATCCGCTGTTGAGCTTCATCCTGCAGCGCCAGGGCGTCTCGCCGGCCATGATCGGCCTATCGGCGGCAATGACGCCGATCGGCTTCATCGTCTCGTCGCCGCTGGTTCCGGCGCTGGCGCGGCGTTTCGGGGCAGGGCGCACCGCGCTTACTTGCGCGGCACTTTCCGCGCTGGTGCTGGCGCTGATCGGCTGGACGCAAAGTGTCTATCTGTGGTTTCCGCTGCGCTTTTTGATCGGCGCCGTCACCAACCCGCTCTACGTGCTGAGCGAAGTCTGGGTGATCGCACTGGCGCCGCCGGCACGCCGCGGCCGCGTCATGGGCATCTATTCGACGATCATTTCGGCGGGCTTTGCGGCGGGGCCGCTGTGCCTGCTTGCGGTCGGCACCGAGGGATGGCCGCCGTTTCTGGTCGGCATCGCCGCATTCCTGTTTTGCGGCGCCTGCCTCGCCTCGGTGCTGGCACGGCTGCCCAAGGTCGACGAGAGCGGGCACCGCGTTTCGGTGCTGGGGTTCGTGCCGCAGGCGTGGCTGCTGTTATCGGCGGTGATCGTGGCCGCCGGTTTCGAACAGGCGGTGCTCGCCTTGCTGCCGGTCTATGGAACGCATTACGGCATCGCCGAAGCGCGCATGTCGGCGCTGCTGTCGGTGATGATCGCCGGCAACATCGCTATGCAGGTGCCGCTCGGCCTGCTGGCGGAACGACTGACGGCGCGGCTGGTGCGGTTCATCTGTGTTTCGATGACGGTGCTGGGATGCGTTCTGTTGCCGGTTCTCATCGAGACGCCGCTGATCTGGCCGTGCGTCTTCATCTGGGGCGCGGTTTCCTACGGCATTTACACGATGTCGATCATTGAACTCGGCGAGCGGTTCACCGGCTCGGCACTGGTCGCCGGCAACGCCGCCTTCTCGCTGATGTGGGGCGTCGGCGGCATCGCCGTGCCGCCGCTGGCGGGCAGCGCCATGGATGTTGTTGGCGCCGGCGGCCTGCCAATGACGCTCGGTGCCATTTGCCTGGCGCTGGCAGTTGTAACGGTCATTCGAAGACGGATGGTGTGAATGCCAGAAAGCCGCCGTTTCTGACGAATGGCTTGAATGTAAGCGGCCCCATGTCGATCTTGGCTATGTCGCCACCCGACTCAACCGGAGACCTCATGACCAAATCGAATACCAAGGGCCAGCCGGGTTCGGCGGCCGAAGACCCGTTTCTCTGGCTTGAGGACAGGAGGGGCAAGCAGGCGCTCGACTGGGTGCATCACCAAAATGCAGTTACGGTCGGGGAGCTGCAGGGTGATCCGTCCTATCAGACGTCGTTCGAGACGGCGCTCGACCTGATGACAGCCGAGGATAACATCGCCGTCGGGGCCGCTATCAACGGCTATGTCTATAATTTCTGGCAGGACCGGACGAACGTACTCGGCCTCTGGCGGCGCACCACCGTCGCCTCCTACAAGACCGACAAGCCGGAATGGCAGACGATCATCGACTTCGACAGTCTGGCGGCGAAAGAGGGGGTGAAATGGGTGTTCAGCGGCGCCAGCCGGCTCTACCCCGACTTCAGCCGCTGCCTGCTCAACCTGTCGCCGGATGGCGGCGATGCCAGCGAGATGCGCGAATTCGATATCGAAAGCAGATCGTTCGTCGATGGCGGCTTTCGCGCTCCTGCCTCGAAATCGAGCTTTAGCTGGCTGGACGAGGACACGGTTATCGTTTCCGCCGCCTTCGAGGAGGACGACAAGACCCAGTCCGGTTATCCGCGCGTGGTCAAGCTTTGGCGGCGCGGCACGCCACTGGAAGCGGCGATGCCGATCTTCGAGGCGCTGAAGCAGGATCTTGCCGCCGGCGGGTCCGTCGAATTCGACGGCGACAAGCGTCATGTCTTCCTCGCCCGGACCATCGACTTCTTCGCCTCGCACAGCTTCCTGCGGCTGCCTTCCGGCGGAAACAGGCGCATCCCGTTGCCGGACGACGTCACCGATACGGCGCTGTTCAAAGGCCAGCTCGTCTTTGGCGTGCGTACCCCGTGGACTGCGCCGGACGGCACGCTGTGTAAGCCCGACGGACTCTATTCACTCGATTTCGAGCGCTGGATCGAAACCGGGCTATTCGGATCCCTCGATACCGTGCTCGAGCCGGCGCACCGCGTCTCGATCGCCGGCATTGCCCGCACGCAGGACCGGCTGTTCATCAATTTGATGGACAATGTGCGCGGCAAGGTCGTCGCCGGCAAGCGCAGCGACAGCGGCTGGGAGTTCAAGCCCGTGGCGTTGCCCGAAAACGGCAATGTCGGCATCAGCCATGCCGAGCATTTCGGTTCCAGCGTCTCCTTCTCCTTCACCGATTTCCTGACGCCGAGCTCGATCATCTGGTCGGACGACAACGCCGCGGGGCTGGCAACGGTGAAGTCGCAGCCGGCGCGTTTCGACGCGTCGTCCCTGCTCTCCGAACAGTTCGAGGCGCGCTCGAAGGATGGCACGATGATCCCGTACTTCGTCGTCAGGAGGCGCGACTTGCATGGACCCGTGCCGACATTGCTTTACGGCTATGGCGGCTTCGAAGTGCCGCTGCTGCCCGGCTATGCCGGCGTACGCGGCAGGCTGTGGCTGGAGAAGGGCAATGCCTATGTGCAGGCCAACATCCGCGGCGGCGGCGAGTTCGGCCCGAACTGGCACCAGGCGGCGCTCAAGGCCAATCGCCAGAATGCCTTCGACGATTTCGCTGCCGTCGCGCAAGATCTGGTCAAACGCGGCATCGCTACGCCCGCCACACTGGGCATCCAGGGCGGATCGAATGGTGGCTTGCTGACCGGCGTCTCGCTGACCCAGCACCCGGAATTGTTCGGTGCAGTGATCATCGACGTGCCGCTGCTCGATATGCTGCGCTACACCGAGCTGCCGCCCGGCGCGTCATGGATGGCCGAGTATGGCGATCCGGCGAAGCCGGAAGAGGCAGCCTGGCTCGCCGCCTATTCGCCCTATCAGCATGTAGACACGGATGCAGCCTATCCGCCGGTGTTGCTGACGACCTCGACCGCCGACGATCGCGTCCATCCCGGGCATGCCCGCAAGATGGCGGCACGGCTGCAGGCGGCCGGCCACGGCAAGACGCTGTTCTTCGAGGAGACCGAGGGCGGCCATGGCGGACGCGGCGACCGGCGGCCGCAGGCCGCACAGGCGGCGATGAAGTACGTCTTCCTGCAGCGGGCCCTGACTGGCACCAATTGACCGGCGTCGCTTGACCGGCACGGCTTGAACTGAGGGCTCGAGGCAGCCTAAGGTGCATGCATGGCTCGGCTGGCGAAATCGGGTTGCGCATTTGGGGTGGCGGTGACGCCGTCGTCGCGCACGCTACGCGCCGAGCTGTTGCGGCTCTGCGCTCGCATCGGCTATTCGCCGCCCGCTGTCCTCTGACGAATCCGCCCCGGCGCGAAAGCTGCCGGATTGGTTCAAGAGGAAAGACCAGACATGACCTACCAGAATTATTCGCTGAAGCAGCTTCAGCAGATCGATGCCGCGCATCACCTTCATCCGTTCACCGACCACAAAGAGATGCGCGAGACCGGCTCGCGCATCATCACCCACGCCAACGGGCCGTTCATCTATGATGCCGAAGGGACGGAAATCCTCGACGGCATGGCTGGGCTGTGGTGCGTCAATGTCGGCTATGGCCGCGACGAGCTTGCCGACGCCGCCTACGCCCAGATGAAGGAATTGCCCTACTACAACTCTTTCTTCAAATGCTCGACGCCGACGCCGGTTCTGCTGTCGAAAAAGCTGGCGGAGATCGCGCCAAGGCACATCAACCAGGTGTTCTACGGCTCGTCCGGTTCGGAGGCCAACGACACGGCGCTGCGCCTGGTCCGTCACTATTGGGTGCTGGAAGGCAGGCCCGAGAAGAACCGCATTATCTCACGCAAGATGGGCTACCACGGCTCGACCATCGCCGGCGCCTCGCTCGGCGGCATGGATTTGATGCACAAGCAGCTCGGCGGCGCCGTGCCCAACATCGTCCATGTGATGATGCCCTATGCCTATGAGCTCGCACTGCCCGGCGAAAGCGACCATGATTTCGGCCTGCGTGCGGCAAAAGCGGTCGAGGACGCGATCCTCGAAGCCGGCGCCGACAAGGTGGCCGCCTTCATCGGCGAGCCGGTAATGGGGGCAGGCGGGGTGAAGATCCCGCCGATGAGCTATTGGCCGGAGGTGCAGCGCATCTGCCGCAAATACGATGTCCTGCTGATGCTGGACGAGGTCATCACCGGATATGGCCGCACAGGCGAGTGGTTCGCCGCACAAGCCTTCGATGTCGAGCCCGACACCATCACCACGGCCAAGGCGCTGACCTCTGGCTATCAGCCGCTGTCGGCGCTGCTGGTCGGCGACCGCATCGCGGCGACGCTGGTCGAAAAGGGCGGCGAATTCTATCACGGCTACACCTATGCCGGGCATCCGGTGGCCTGCGCGGTGGCACTGAAGAACCTCGAGATCATCGAGCGCGAAGGCCTGGTCGAGCGCGTGAGGAACGACACCGGGCCTTACTTCGCCAGGGCGCTGCAGGAACGTCTCGGTGGGCACGATCTGGTCGGCGAGGTGCGCTCGTTCGGGCTGATGGGGGCGATCGAGATCGTCAAGGACAAGGTGACCAAGGAGCGCTTCCTGCCGGCCGGCAGCGCGGCGGTGATGGTTCGCGACCACGCGATTGTCCAGGGCATGATGCTGCGCGCTACCGGCGACACGATGATCCTGTCGCCGCCGCTGATCTGGACGCGCGAGACGATCGACATGGCCTGCGACCGCATCGCCACGGCGCTCGACCTGGCGCAAGCAGATTTGCGCAAGCATTAGGGAGGCGATCGCTGGGCGCTCCATGTCGGGCGCCCGGCGTTCGAATGGGCGCTCGCCAGGCGAGGATGCGAAAACGCAAAAACCGCGCTCCATCGGAACGCGGCTTTGCCAGATACGCATGGCGCTTCGCCAACAATACACTTGCGAAACTAACGGCGAAACTTACGGGCTCCGGTACGCGAGACCTGATCCGGAGCGCCGGGCGGATGTCCGCCTCGCAATCCGTTCTAAACGCATATCGTTACTGCAGGGTTAGCAAGAGCTTAAGCAAACCTAAATTTGCCGACTTTCCGCTTTGGGCAGATCGAAAACCTGTGAACTTGGAAGCTTACGCCGGGTTACCACGGAGGAAATTAATGATGCCGGAAAAATCCGCGCCGGCATTCCCTTGTGCGTTGAACAGCGCATAGAGCTGGGCTGCCTCGGCGCCGAGCGGCGTTGCTGCACCGACGCTCTGTGCGGCCTCCTGCGACAGTTTCAGGTCCTTCAGCATCAGTGCCGCCGCGAACCCAGGCTTATAGCCATTGTTGGCGGGCGATGTCGGCACCGGGCCGGGCACCGGGCAATAGGTGGTCAGCGACCAGCACTGGCCGGACGAGGTCGAGGCGACGTCGAACAGCGCCTGGTGCGACAGGCCGAGCTTTTCCGCCAGCACGAAGGCCTCGGCAACGCCGATCATCGAAATGCCCAAAATCATATTGTTGCAGATCTTCGCCGCCTGTCCGGCGCCGTCGTCGCCGCAATGAACGATGCGGCCGGCCATCGGCTTGAGGATTGGTTCGGCCTTGGCGAAGGCATCCTTCGAACCGCCGGCCATGAAGGTCAGCGTGCCGGCCGCCGCACCGCCCGTGCCGCCGGAGACCGGCGCGTCGATCGACAGCAACCCGTGCTTGGCGGCGATGGCATGGGCCTTTCGAGCCGACTCGACATCGATGGTCGAGGAATCGATGAACAGCGCGCCTTTTTTTGCCTTGGACGCTATGTCTGCGTAAACCGACAGAACATGCTTGCCGGCCGGCAACATGGTGATGACCGCATCGGCGTCTTTCACCGCCGCAACGGCGTTGGCCATGACGACGACGCCGTGTTCCCTGGCGATGACGAGGTTCTCCGGCACCAGGTCGAAGCCGTGCACGGCATATCCGGCCTTGACCAGGTTGGAGGCCATCGGATTGCCCATATTGCCGAGGCCGATGAAGGCGATGGTGGTCATAATGGCGCTCCGTGAGTGGAATAGTGAATAGTGAATAGTGAATAGTCAGTAGTCAGTAGTCAGTAGTAAGTAGTCAGTATGGATCATGTATTACCTCATGGTCTATATGATAGCCTCACCATTCACCATGCACCATTCACCATTCACTATTCACTATTCACTAAATTCTCTATCGTCCGATCAGCGCGCGAGCGATGATGACGCGCATGATCTCGTTGGTGCCTTCGAGGATCTGGTGGACACGCAGGTCCCGCACCAGCTTCTCGATGCCGTAGTCGTGCAGGTAACCATAGCCGCCATGCAGCTGCAGGGCGTCGTTGGCCACGTTGAAGCCGGTGTCGGTGACGAAGCGCTTGGCCATCGCCGACCATTTCGAGGCATCCGGCGCGTTGCGGTCGAGCTTCGAGGCGGCGGTGTAGAGGAAGACGCGCGCTGCCTGCAGTTCGGTCTCCATGTCGGCGAGCTTGAACTGCAGCGCCTGGAACTGGTTGATCTTCGAGCCGAAAGCCTTGCGTTCGGCGGTGTAGGCGAGTGCCTTGTCGAGCGCCGATTGCGCGCCGCCGAGCGAGCAGGCAGCGATGTTCAACCGGCCGCCGTCCAACCCGGCCATGGCGATGCCGAAACCGGCGCCCTCGACCGACAGCAGGTTTTCCGCCGGCACCTTGCAGTCCTCGAAGACGACCTGGCGGGTCGACTGCATGTGCCAGCCCATCTTGCGCTCGTTGGCGCCGAAGGAAAGGCCGGGCGCATCGTTCGGCACGACGAAGGTGGAAATGCCTTTCGGCCCGTCGGCGCCGGTGCGCGCCATGACGACATAGAGGTCGCTGTCGCCGGCACCGGAGATAAACTGCTTGGCGCCGTTCAGCACATAATCGCCGCCGCTTTTGACCGCACGCGTCTTCAGCGCCGCGGCATCGGATCCCGAACCCGGCTCGGTCAGGCAGTAGCTGGCCAGCCATTCCATCGAGGTCAGCTTCGGCAGGAAGCGCCGACATTGCTCGTCGCTGCCGAAGCGGTCGATCATCGATGCCGCCATATTGTGGATCGAGATGAAGGCGGAAAACGCCGGATCGGCCCGCGAAAGCGCTTCGAAGATCAGCACGGCGTCGAGCCGGCCGAGCCCCGAGCCGCCGACATCCTCGCGGACATAGATGCCGCCAAGGCCGAGCGGACCTGTCTCGCGGATCACATCGGCGGGGAAATACTTGTTGCGATCCCAGTCGAGTGCGTTCGGCGCCACACGGTCGGCGGCGAAGGCTTGCGCCATCTCCTGGATGGCGCGCTGGTCTTCGTTGAGTTCGAACTGGCTGGTGCCCGCATCGACAGCGGCGTCCATGGCGTGCTCCCTGATGTTTCCGGCCTGCTGGCCTGTCGTTTTTGGCTTTGCGCGCAGTCCAATCTAGACCAATGATGCCGCCGCGCAACCCGATCGTCTCCATCCAACCATCTGGGCAGCGGCTGTGTGCGAATGCGCTTTGGAGCAAAGTGTGACGACAAATTTCGACGAACTGCTTGGACGCTTCCATGCCTATCTCCAGACGTTCGATGATGCGCTGGTGCGCGACGCCGTGGCCCGAATCGGCTGGGACATGCCAAGCCGGCCGCTCGAACCGCATGCACTGCCTTGTCTCCTTCAGCTCGACCGTATCGTCGAACTCGCTCCCGCTGCGGCCAAGCCGCTGGCGCGGCTGGTTGCGGAGCGTCGCGGCGATCTGCGCTGGGGGCAAACCTATGGCGAGGCGGATTTCGGCAAGGTTTTCATCGACAATTACGGCTGGCTGGAGGTGTTCGGTACACGCGGGCATTTCGTCAATGACGAGGTTGCGGCCGGCCTGCTGATCCTTGGACCCGACATCGTCTACCCCGATCATCACCATGTCGCGGAGGAGATCTACATCCCGCTGACCGGCGGCACCGAATGGCGCATGGGCGACGGCGGTTTTCGCCTTCGAGCGGCGGGCGAGGTGATCCACCATGCCTCTGACATCAACCACGCCATGCGCACCGGCAAGGAGCCGCTGCTGGCGCTCTATCTCTGGCGTGGCGGGCCACTGGCGGCCAAGTCGACGATCACCGGAACTGTTGCGCAGGGCAGGGGCTGATAATGGCCAAGGCGATCATGCTGCAGGGCACGGGTTCGGATGTCGGCAAGACGGTGCTCGTCGCCGGTCTGTGCCGCGCGGCGAAGAAGCGCGGCTTGAAGGTGCGGCCGTTCAAGCCGCAGAACATGTCCAACAACGCCGCCGTCGCCGATATTCCAGGCGATTCAGGCGGCGGCGAGATCGGCCGCGCCCAATGGCTGCAGGCGATCGCCTGCGGCGTGGCGCCGACGATCCACATGAACCCGGTGCTGCTCAAGCCGCAGACCGATGTCGGCGCTCAAGTCGTCGTGCAGGGCAAGGTGTTCGGCGAGGCGCGGGCGCGCGACTACCAGGCGCTGAAGGGCCGGCTGATGGATGCGGTGCTGGACTCCTGGGCGACGGTCGGCGAGGGCGCCGACCTAGTCATTGTCGAGGGCGCGGGATCGCCGGCCGAGATCAATCTCAGGAGCCACGACATTGCCAATATGGGCTTTGCGACGCGCGCCGGCGTGCCGGTGATCCTGGTCGGCGATATCGATCGCGGCGGCGTCATCGCCTCGGTCGCGGGCACCCATCTGATCCTGCCGGACGAGGACCGGCGCATGATCGTCGGCTACCTTATCAACAAGTTCCGCGGCGATGTCTCGCTGTTCGACGATGGCATCGAGGCGATCGAAAAATTCACCGGCTGGCGCTGTTTTGGCGTCGTGCCGTGGCTGAAGGCGGCGGCGCGGCTGCCATCGGAAGATTCCGTCGTGCTCGAACGACTGGCGTCCGGCGAGAAGCGCGCGCTGAAGGTTGCCGTGCCGATGCTCTCGCGCATCGCCAATTTCGACGATCTCGACCCGCTCAAGGCCGAACCGCAGGTCGAGGTGGTGTTCGTGCCGCCTGGTGAGCGCTTGCCCGAAGATGCGGGTCTGGTGGTCATTCCCGGCTCGAAGTCGACGATCGGCGATCTCCTGAAATTTCGCGAGAACGGCTGGGACCGCGACCTTGCCGCGCATAGGAAACGCGGTGGTCATATCGTCGGCATTTGCGGCGGCTTCCAGATGCTTGGTCGTAGCGTGCGCGATCCCGACGGCATCGAGGGCAGCGTTACAGAAACGCAAGGCCTCGGGCTGCTCGACGTCGAAACGGTGATGGAGCCGGAAAAGACGGTGCGCAACGTCAGCGCGCGCTCGGTGCCGTTCGATCTGCCGCTCGAGGGCTACGAGATCCATCTCGGCCGCACCACAGGTCCGGATACGCTGCGGCCGTCCGCCGTTATCAACGGCATCGATGACGGTGCTATCTCGGCCGACGGCAAGGTGCTGGGCACCTATATGCACGGGCTGTTTTCCGCCGATGCCTTCCGGGCGAAATTCCTCGAAAGCCTTGGCGTCAAGGGCGGCGGCATCGACTACCGCGCCGAGGTCGAACGGGCACTGGACGAGATCGCAGCCGAACTGGAAACCCACCTCGACTGCGACGCGATTTTTGGGCTGGCGCGTTAGATACTTTGCTTGAGCATGATCTTGTCCGAAAACCGGTCTCCACTTTTCGGGATCATGCTTTCTCGTCAGCCTTCGGCCAGTAGGTGCCGAACGACCAGACATTGCCTTCCGGATCGCGGCAGATGAATTCGCGGCTGCCATAGTCGCGGTCGGTGAGTTCTTCCAGAATCTCGGCGCCGGCGGTCTTTGCCCGCGCGTATGCCGCGTCTGCGTCAGCGACCGCAACGTAGATCGACTTGCCGCCGTCCGAACCCGGCGCGCCGACCATCTTGCCATAGGCGTCGTCGCGCGCCGTGCCGAGCATGATGATCGAGGAGCCGAACGCGAGTTCGGCGTGGTGCACCACGTCGCCTTCGCCATAGCGGGCGCGGACGCTGAAGCCGAAGGCCTCGCACAGCCAATCGATCATCTTGCCGGCATTCCTGTAGCGCAGCGCCGGATAAAGCCGCGGTGGTTCGGTGGTGTTCGGCATGGCTGATCTCCTTCAGCGGGTTGGTCGATCAACCCAGTCTGCGCGAAGGCCGGTTGCGCGTCTTGAAGAAATGTTACCTGGCGGCAAGGGCCGTCGGCGCGACGCCTGCGAGGTCGCGAAACTCGCGTACCAGATGCGCCTGGTCGGCATAGCCGCAGTCGGCGGCGATGTCGGCCCAAGCGCTGTTCGACTGTCTCGACAGCCCAAGCGCATGGTTGAAGCGGACAATGCGCGACAGCGTTTTTGGGCCGGTTCCGATCGCGTCCGAAAATTTTCCGTTAAGATGCTTGCGGCTCCAGCCAAGCTTTTCGGCCAGCGTCGAGATGCGGGTCCGCCCACGCGTCGAGACGATCGTCTCATAGGCCCAGACTATGTCGGCTTGAGTGCGGTCCGCGGTTGCCAACCGATCGCCGACGAAGGCTTCGGCGATGGCAAAGCGTGAGCTCCAATCCGGCGCATTGCCGAGCCTTTCGCGAAATGCGATGCCTTCAACGCCGAGCACGTCATCCAGGCCGACCATGCGGTCGGTCAGTTCGCTCATCGGCCGGCCGAAGAAGCGACGAGCGCCGAGCGGGGTGAAATTGACCTGCATACAGCAGGTGCCGCCGCAGGATTCGATCACCACCGGCCCGGCATAAAGGCCGGCGGCAAAACTGGCGAAGCGGTCATTGTCGCTGGGGTCCCTGCCGAGCCCAATGGCAAAGGGTTCGGCAAAGCTGATGACCAGCGGCACGGTCAGCGAGGCATATTCGATGGCGCGGAAATGGCCTGGCATGGTTTCGCGAAAGCCGCACATGTCGGTGACGACGCCCTGAAGCCGATGGCTCGGCGCGCGCCGCACCATCTCGAACCGATCGAGGCCTGGGCTTTCGTGACGGCTGTCGTCTTTGCTGTCGGCGGGCATCAAGCTTTCCTTCCGCCAAGCAACTTTAACAGACCATCCGCCGGAATCAAAAGCGCCCGGTTTTGGCCGGGCGCTCCGAGTTGCCTGAGATTCTGAATTGTCTGGACGTGTTTAAGCGCCGCGCATCAGGCAGCCGGCGGCCAGCACAATGTAGGCGATGACGACAATCCACGCGGCATTCAAAGGGATGAACGCAAGAACGCCAAGCGCGGCGAGAACGCCGATGATGGCGATGACAAGGGATATAATGAAAATAAGCTGGGTAGGCGCACTGAGATTCATGTTCGGTCCCTCCTCAACATGATTCGTACAGCGGCATACTATCAGTCGCGCGGTCACACACCAATGAGTGCACGCAGGCGGCTTTTCCACCATTCGCACCCCGTTTGCGCAAATCCGATTCCGCGCTACCTTCCGAACGAATCGGAAGGGGCTGATGGCGATGGGATTGCTGGACCAGATACGCTCGATCTTCGACGGCGATCCTGGCGTGCGCAAGGTCGCGGACGATCCGGTGCTGTCGGCGGAGCTGCTGATGCTGTTCCGTATGATATTGGCCGATGGATCGGTCAGCGAAAGCGAAATGACAGCCTTCAGGCGTATCTGCCGGGACGCCTTCGGCATTCCCGAAACCAGCATCGACAGCGTCATCGAATATCTCAACGAATTCGGCTACGAGACCAACGGCTCGCAAGCCGTCGCGCAGTTCCGCGACCTCGACGTCGAACGGCGCAAGCTGCTCGCCCGCCACATGGCCGAAATCGCCAAGGCCGATTCGCAACTCGCCGGGAGCGAAATGCAGCTGTTGCGCCGCACGCTCGACCTGCTCGACATCAGCCCGGCCGATGTGGTGAAGCCTCAAGGCTGAGGCATCGGCTGACTTTCTGAACGTCATTTTGTCTGTCATAGGCCATCCTCCAGGATAACCTGTCACAGATATTATCTGTGTTCTCACTTACGGGGTGCAGTGTATTCGCGGGTGGCGCACGGGGTATGGGATAGTTTGCCAAGCGCACGTCACTGTCACCACTACTCCTCAAGCGTCAAATGTGATGAATTCAGTATAAACTTGTGGTCAAATAAAATAACGGTGCATTGGTAAAACATATATGCCGCGATCGGATCTTGATGATCCGGTTCCGCCTTATATTCTTCAGTGCTGTATACTACGTCGAAAGATTTTCAAATAAAGCATCGTCAGACCAAAGATCGTATTGCTTGGGCATATTTGGTTCATCAGGCTTGCCGAGATAGGTCCAAATCTGACTTCTTCTAATGGCTTTTATGTCACCAAATTGTGCGGTCAATTTTTCACGCGATAGTGCGTCCTTCCATCTGGACGAAGGGCCGGTGATTTTCTGATAGAATATAAGCAAGACCAATACGGCAGTCACAGCACTCAGCACAGCTGCCGAAAATATGCACTGCTTACTAATTTTCATTTCAGCCCCCAATTTCTGACGTCGACATCAATCGGGATCAAGCGACCTGAAAGAGGGTGAGCTATAAACCCCGGGGTAATCGTGCTTCAAGCCCTCCTCTGTTCCGTAGTGAACATCGAACTAGCCCGCACCAATCATTCCAAAATCGCCGGCAACTGTCGGGGCGCGCTACCATTAACATTCAGACTTCCCGTGTAAACTGCAGTGTGCCCGGTGGCATCATCGAATTTTGCAGTCCACGAAACAACATCACCGATTTTAGCGTCTTTTTGGGAAACAATCTTGGAACCGGGAAGATCCCCCTTGCCGCTCCAGCGGATGCTCAAAGTACTATCATAGTGCGCTATCTCTTTCTCTTATGCCGGGCAATAAAAGCAACGGAAATCAAAGAGAATGCAGCCATAATTGCGAGATACGCGACAGCTAATTCGCTTTCACCCAAGGCACCTGAAATCAAAAAATGAATGACAGTAATTAAAAGTAATACATAGTGATACTTCTGGATCATACCCAAATTATATATCATGTTTATGTTTGATTTTGTATACGACCATCCGGTCCAGTCATTTTTGAAATTCCTCTCCAGATAACCGATGGGGTGTTCGAAACGATTAAGAAGCTCCGCTAACCTTCTTGGAAATGCAAAGGAGGCAGCAAGTATCGCGAAAATAAAAACCACCATCCAGGCGGATTCACCCCACGCCAGCGAAATAGGAATGGTCGCAATCGACGTCCATACGGATGTTACTGAGAATATCCTCTCAAAAGTCCCGTTCATATCCATAGTCTCTGCGCCTCCGATCTTCTAGCTATTTCGACCGAGCGAACACAACAAAAAGTGCACTGTTACCGTAATTCGCACTGTCACCGTAATTCGGAGAGGAGATATGGAAAGAGTGCGCTGTAATTCCTTACACAGCAATCAGTACGAACTGGTTTGGAAGTAAGGCTAATTGAGCGATGGTCTTCCCATTTTCGCTACTGAATTCAATCTCGTATGCCTCCTCGGGATAAGAATGCTCTTCAACAACGACTCCTAACGCTCCGGCCTGAAGGGATTCTCCCAGCATATCACAAATCAATCTCACAACGTCGTTGATCTTTGGTTTCATAGCGGGACTCTACTTCACGAATAGTGTCATCAGCGACGGGACGTTTGAACCGGGGGCTAAAAATCCACCCGGTGCGAACCTCAACGGTGCCGGCCGGACCTGTAACAGTTACGTCCACCGTATATCGAGCTCCGTATTATCAACAACCCGTCTGGCCGGAGGCATCGCGCACGCTGGTCGTGGTGTGGGTCAGCGTGCCCAGCGTGACGTCCCGGCGGGCGAGCTTGCCAAAGCCGTCATACTTGTTGCCTTGCGTTGCCCCAGGGTTGGTGGAGGTGAGCTGGCCGATGTTGTAGAAGCCGGACGCCGCTATGCGGGCAAGGCGGGCCATGTGGTCAATCTACGTGCAATGATAGCCGGGCGAACGCGATAAAAGTGCACCGAAATTGCGAAATTCTCTCCAGTTCCTGCCGCACAATAGCGGCCACTAAGTAATGACCCGCGTCATTTAGGATCTGTGAATGGCAACTAACGACCTTGTGCACTGGCCCGATAATCCAACAACTCTTGCATTTCTACAATCTCTTCCCCGTATTGTCCCGTGACCTTAATGGTGTGGGTGTCAAGATCAACCAGACTCTTCAGGAACAAAATGGTGGGCCGCGCGTGCTCAATTCGAACCAAACCTAAAAGCCTTATCGCATAGAGCGAATTCGCATCCCCGCCTCCTTTTTGGGCCAAAGACATTTTCAATTCTTCCTGCAATTTTTCAATATCGTCGTAAATGCCAACATAAGAGTCCGTAAGCGATCGAGTTACTTGATCAAAATCTTTCGTTCTCTCGTCCAATTGCAATGGAGTCGCAAGATTCTTATCAATCAATCTCGTCCATATAAAAAGGTAAAGTGCACCAGTATCCTCATTAAATTCTTCATATTTCGTATTCCAGTCTATGAACTCCTTCGCAATTTGCGAGGTTACGCGTGATATACATTTCTCCTCAACTGCTCGCCAAGTGAACGGCCAATTATCTGCAAAGATTCCATTTGAACAGTTCAGTATCTCAGGAGTTGATGGCACAGTACAGGCCGATCCTCCGAAAACCAAAATTGCAACAAATCCGGCAATTTTCAATGCTATTTTAAAATGCATGATGGCAACTCCTCACGGACCAATTGGGAAATCATTTACCTGTAAACTCGCACTACCCACCTTATTCGGGCCGATTACATTCATAAGCGAGTTATAGTCTTTATTGTTCTCCACCAAACAACCCAGTGACATCCCTCCTTCACTAGTCGTGGGGCTCCTCCCCGGATGAATAGTCCGCCCGATGCAAATTAGCCGCTGACGCCGCCAAAAAAGTTCCGCGCGGCATTGACGAGAGGCCGGCTAGTGGGAGTCACCGTAATTCGTAATTCACATCGTTACCGTCATTCCTTGATCAATGGGGTTTCAGCTGCTCGATCAGAATCAATTCGACGGCTTGATATCCGTGTAAACCGTCCTGCTCCAAATCGCCCGCCGAAGCTACGCTAGTTTGGCTCTCTAGCTTCGATGGATCAGACTCTGAGTATTTTCGAATAAGAATTCGGTTGGAAAGGCTTTCTTTGTGAACGAAGGTTGGCATAGGCCATTTGTCTTCTGCCCAGCTCTTCATTTGACCAATAATTGGCCAAGTTCCATTTATTAAACCGAGATCGCCACACCGTAGGCACCTGACTGCATTATCTGGACTAAGGTCATTTAATTCATCCGCCTTTGGCAATTCCAGACGCATTGGTCCAAATAGATATGCTAGAATAATCTTTCCCATTGGGGCCATATGAGCTACCAAGCCAAGCCCATAGCCACCTGATCTCAACGGAATGGCAAACAGGGTGCCTTCCTTGTAGGGTAGTTTTCTCACTTTAAGGTTACCTTTACTACAGATGCCGGCGTGATGCGGAAGGCGCGAGTGGTGATTAGTTACGGCTTTGTTGGAGCGCCAAGCTCTCGTGTGTTTGGGGGCTATCCGTTGCTGCCAGTCGTTTTGCTTAGCTTAAGCGCGACGATGCGGAGAATACGCGGCAGGACAAAGCCGAACGGGCGAGGCAGAAAACATACATTAATACCGCAATTTCCAAACCTAAGTTCGCTAAATCTCCTTCGCGCGCAAAGGGACGATCAGGTCCGGGTTGCGCGATCGGCGATCGGCCCAATGGCCCCATATTTTTTCTACTTTCATAGGCTGGCCACAAACAGTCGTCTCCCCCACGTCGCCAACCACCGGAGCCTCCTCGTGGGGCGAGCCACCGGTCTCGCCCCGTCCTTCGGACCCCACAGTGGGAGATCGGAAGGCCCGTGCCCCTTGCGGCTCAGCCCTGTTCCTGCAGCCTTTTTGCAATTGCCCGGTGCAAATCGGGAGCAGCAGTGACCAGCGCCTTGGCCGCTTCGGATTGCGGGTGGTCGAGCACTTCGCTCGTCCTGCCGCGCTCGACGATCTTGCCATCATGCATGACCATCACCTCGTCGGTGATGGCGCGGGCGACGGTCAGATCATGGGTGATGAACAGATAGGCGATGCCGAGTTTTTGGTTGAGCTCGGCGAACAAATCGAGGATCTGCGCGCGGATCGAGACGTCGAGCGCCGAGACCGGCTCGTCGGCGACGACCAGCTTCGGCCGGGTGATGATGGCGCGGGCGATCGACAGGCGCTGGCGCTGGCCGCCCGAAAACTCGTGCGGGTATTTGTCCATGTCGCCTGGTGAGAGGCCGACCTCGTGCAGCGCATGCGCCACCATCTCGCGCCGCGCGGCGGGCGCCGGCTTCTTCTCCAGCACATGCAGCGGCTCGGCCACCAATCTCTCGACCTTCTGGCGTGGGTCGAACGAGCCGTACGGGTCCTGGAACACGACCTGCATGTCGCGCCGCGCCGGCTTCAGCTCCGCCTCGCTCTTGCCGGTGAGGGTGTCGCCGCGGAAGCGGATTGTCCCTGATGTCGGCCTGTCCAGCGCCAGGACCATGCGGGCAAGCGTCGACTTGCCGCAACCGGAGCGCCCGACCAACGCCACCGACTGGCCGGGCGCCATGGAGAAGGAAACATCGTCGACGGCGCGGATGGGAGCCCCTCGCTTGAGCAGCGATATGCGCCGTGCCGGATAGTCGCGCGTCACGCTCTCTACCTCAACCAGAGGTTTTCCTTGGCCGACGCTGTGCCTAGCCCGCGCGGGCACATGCATCGAGGCCTGCGCCAGCTGGCGCGTATAGGGATGAAGCTGTCCGGACAGAATGCGCGCCGTGTCGCCGGCCTCCATCACCTCGCCATGGCGCAGGATGGTGATGCGGTCCGCCATCTCGGTCACCACGGCGAGGTCGTGCGAGATCAGCAGCAGGCCCATGCGGTTTTCCGCTACGAGGTCGCGCAGCAGGTCGAGGATCTGCGCCTGCAGCACCACGTCGAGCGCGGTCGTCGGCTCGTCGGCGATCAACAGCTTGGGTTTCAGCGCACAGGCGATGGCGATGACGACGCGCTGGCGCTGGCCTCCGGACAACTCGTGCGGATAACGCGACAGCGGGAACTGCGCCGCCGGCAGGCCGACCCGGTCCAGCATTTTTCGCGCCCGTTCCTCGGCGTCGCCGCGGCTCGCCCTGGTGTGCCAGCGAATACCCTCGGCGACCTGCTCGCCGATGGTCTTGACCGGGTTGAGCGCCGTCATCGGCTCCTGGAACACCATGCCGATGTCGTCGCCGCGCAGCGCGCACATCTGGTCCTCGCTCGCCGCCAGGATGTCGATGCCGTCGAAGGTGACGCGTCCGCTGGCGTGCGCCGCCCAGGGCAGCAACTGCATCACCGCGAGCGCCGTCATCGACTTGCCGGAGCCGGATTCGCCGACCAGCCCCATGACTTCGCCGGGCGCGACGGAAAGTTCGATGTCCCTGAGGATGGGCGTGCCGCCGATGGTCAGCGACAGCTTGTCGATTTCGAGCAGGCTCATCGCTGCCGCCGCGATTTCGGATCGAGAATGTCGGCAATGCCGTCACCAAGCAGGTTCAAGCCAAGCACGGTGATGACGATCGCCATGCCGGGAAAGATCGCCATCCACGGCGCCACCACCATGCGGGTCTGGGCGTCGAACAGCATGCGGCCCCAACTCGGCATCGGCGGCTGCGTGCCAAGCCCGACATAGGAAAGCCCGGCTTCGGCCAGTATGCCCAGCGCGAACTGGATGGTGCCTTGCACCAGCAGCAGCGTGGCGATGTTGGGCAGCACATGTTCGATGCTGATCAGCGTCCTGCTCTTGCCGGCGGCGCGGGCGGCGAGGATGAATTCGCGCGGCCAGATCGCCAGGGCGCCGGCCCGGGCGACGCGCGCGAACACTGGGATGTTGAAGATGCCGATGGCAATGATGGCGTTGAACGCGCCGGGCCCGAAGATGGCCGTGATCATGATTGCCGAAAGCAGCGCCGGAAAGGCGAAGACCAGGTCGTTCAGTCGCATCAGCACGTCATCAACGAAGCCGCCGCGCGCCGCGGCAAAGGCGCCGAGCGGCACGCCGACGCCCATGCCGATGCCGACCGCCACCAGCGCCACGGCAATCGAGTTGCGGGCGCCGACCATGATCATCGACAGGATGTCGCGACCGAAATGGTCGGTGCCGAACCAGTGCGCCAGCGACGGCGCCTGGGTCTTGTCGGAAATGACCAGCCTGGTGACATCGTAAGGCGTCCAGAAGAAGGACAGGATCGCGACCGCCGCCACCAGTGCGGTGATGACGAAGCCGGCGAGGAACGAACGGTTTCGAAACGCCTTGGCCAGGATGCCGGCAAGGTTCTCGTCGGGGATGTCGATGTGCAGCGTCATTGCCGGCCTCTCAGGCGCGGATCGACCACCGCATAGGAGAGATCGACAACGAAATTGACGATGATGACCGCGGCGACCAGCAACATGACGACGCTCTCGACCACAATCAGGTCACGCTGGTTGATCGCCTGGAACACCAGCCGCCCGAGGCCGGGCAAATAGAAGACGTTTTCGATGATGATGGTGCCGGCAAGCAGGAAGGCGAATTGCAGGCCTAAAATGGTGACCACCGGGATCATGGCGTTGCGCAGTGCGTGCCGCCACAAGACAAGGCGATAGGGCAGGCCCTTGGCGCGGGCGGTGCGGATGTAGTCCTCGTTCAGCACTTCGATTAGCGCCGAGCGGGTGACCCGGGCGAGGATCGCCGCCTGCGGCAGAGCGAGAGCGACCGCCGGCAGGAGCAGCGACTTCAGCGCCGGCCAGACACCGGCGCTCCAGCCGGGAAAACCGCCGCCCGGCACCAGCCGCAGCCAGACGGCGAAAAGATAGATCAGCATCAGCGCAAACCAGAAGTTGGGCACGGCGACGCCAAGCTGGGCGGCGCCCATCGCGATCGTGTCGCCGGCCCGGCCGCGCCGGCTGGCGGAAGACAGCCCGACCGGAATGGCAATGACGGTGGACAGCGCCAGCGCCATCAGTGCCAGCGGCAGCGAGACGACGAGGCGCTCGCGGACAAGATCGATGACCGGCACCGAATAGGTGTAGGAACGGCCGAAATCGAGGCTCAGCAAGCCGCCGGCCCAATGCAGGTAGCGCAGCACGACGGGAGCGTTGAGGCCCATCTGGTTGCGCAGCAATTCGATCTGGTCGGCGCTGGCGTTCAGGCCAAGCATCAGCCGCGCCGGGTCGCCGGGAATGATCTCCAGCACGGCAAAGACCACCATCGAGGCCAGAACCAGCGTGACGATGGCGATGGCGAGCCGCTTGAGGAGATAGGCGGTCATGAGGGGACCGGTGCAAGCGCCGGGCGAAGCTTGCGTTCCCGCCCACCCCCCTCTGTCCTGCCGGACATCTCCCCCTCAAGGGGGGAGATTGGCAGTTTCCACGCCGGCACTGTCCTTGCAACGCTAGTGGTTAGCGAAAGCGGGGGTGAGGGCTCAATCTCCCCCCTTGAGGGGGAGATGTCCGGCAGGACAGAGGGGGGTGTGACGGAGTGCAACTTTCGCCTTTCTGTCAGCGATCAATCCGTCCACTTCACCTTGGTCAGGTCGTTGGCCTGGATCGGGGCGTTTTCCCATAGGCCCTGCAGTTTGGCGTCCCAGACGCCGACCTTCGGCAGCTCGTAGAGGAAGCCGACCACGGCGTCATCGGCCAGGACCTTCTGCGCCTCGCCGAGCAGCGTCGTGCGCTTGGCCTCGTCGGAGGTAAGGTTCAGCTCGTCGATGATCTTGTCGAAGGCCGGGTTGTCGTAGTTGAAGTAATAGTCCTTGCGCGAATAGATATCGATGTCGTTAGGCTCGGTGTGGGAAACGATGGTCAGGTCGTAATCCTTCTTGGTGAAGACCTGGTCCAGCCATTGCGCCCATTCGACCGGGATGATCTCGAGATCGATGCCGATTTCGCGAAGCTCGGAGGCGATGATCTCGCCACCAAGCCGCGCGTAGGAGGGCGGCGGCAGCTTCAGCGTCGCCTTGAAGCCATTCTCCAGGCCGGCTTCCTTCAGCAACTCCTTGGCTTTCTCCACATTGTGCGGGTAGAGGCCGGTGAGGTCGACATAGGCCTTGCTGGCCGGCGACATGTGCGAGCCGATCGGCACGCCGAGGCCGGCCGAGGCGCCGTCGATGATCGCCTTGCGATCGAGCGCAAAGGAAATCGCCTGCCTGACCTGCAGCTTGTCGAAGGGCGGCTTCTTGTTGTTGATCGACAGGATGGTTTCACCCTCGGTCGAGCCGATTACCACCTTGAAGCGCGGGTCGTCCTTGACCTGGGCGACGCTGTCGGGGTCGAAGAAGGGAAAGGCCTGAACGTCGCCGGAAAGCAGCGCCGGAACGGCGGCGGCGGCATCCGGAATGATGCGGAACTCGGCCTTGTCGAGGAACACCGGGGCGCCCCAGTAATTTTCCGACTTGACCAGCGTGATCGACGAGCCCTTGGCCCAGTTCTGGAACTTGAACGGGCCGGTGCCAACAGGCTTTTCCTTGTTGGTGTCGGCGGTCTCAGGCGCCACGATCACCGCATCGCCCCAGCCCATATTGTAGAGGAACGAGCCTTGCGGGTTCTTCAGCGTGACATTCACCGTCGCAGGATCGACGACCTCGACCTTGTCGATGGCGGCGAACAGGCTCTTTTGCGCGTTGACGGAATTGTCGGCGCGGGCACGATCGAGCGAGAATTTCACGTCGTCGGCGTTGAAGTCGCTGCCGTCATGGAATTTCACGCCTGTATGCAGCTTGAAAGTGTAGACCTTGCCGTCGTCGGAAATGCTCCAGCTTTCGGCGAGATCGGGCAGCACCTCGCCGTTCGGGCCGATGCGGGTCAGGCCCTCGAAGACATTGGCATAGAGTACCTCGTCGATTGCCGCGGCGGCACCCGCGGTCGGGTCGAGATGCGGGGGTTCGAGCGTAATGCCGATGACCAGGTCGGTGCGCGCGGCCATCGCCGAGGTTCCGGCGGCCAACGCTAGCGCCGCGGCGGCCAGAATGGTTTTCCACAATTTCATCGTGCAACTCCCCATATGCTAAAACACGTGCTCAAAACCCGGCGGATAGAAGCGTGAATTCGCCGCCGAGTAAATTGCGTTTCGTACCGTCCGCCGACGCCGGGAGGAATGTTTTTTCGCCCATGGCCGGATCATAGCGGGCCGGCGCCCCTCAGCAGCACGTCGAGGCCGATCGCCATCACCTTTGCCGAGTCCAGCATGTCGGCAATGCCGACCCATTCGTCGGGCCGGTGGGCGAGATCGAGAATGCCCGGGCCATAGGCGATGCAGTCATAGATGTGGCCGATGCGGGCGATGTGCTTCTGGTCATAGGTGCCGGGCGAAATCACATAATCCGGCTCGCGGTCGAATATCTCCATGATGCCTTGCGCGACCGCCTTAACCACCGGCGCGTCGCGCTCGGTCATCAGCGGCAGCACCTCCATCAGATCGCGGATTTCGTAATCGAATTTTTTGCGCTCGCGCTTCAGCCGTTCCAGAATATCGGTCACCTCGCTCTTGACCGCAGCGAGATCCTCTTCGAGCAGGAAGCGGCGGTCGATGGTCAGCCGGCAGGAATCGGGCACGTTGGGCGAGGGCAGGCCGGGCCGGAAATCCTCCGTCTGGCCGCCATGGATCGAGTTGATGTTCATGGTCGAGCGTTTTGCGCCTTCGGGCACGACCGGCATGCGCGTCATCTTGCGGTCGAGCGCCGGAAACAATTCGTCTTCGAAGGCCCGCAGCACGGCGCCCATATGGCGCACTGCGTTGTCGCCGAGGAACGGCATCGAGCCGTGCGCGATCTCGCCCTTGGTCTCGATCTCCGCCCACCAGACGCCGCGATGGCCAAGGCAGATGCGATCCTTGTTGAGCGGCTCGGGAATGATGACGTGGTCGACCTTCGGCCTGGAGAAATAGCCGAGCTTCGCCAGATGCGCGACGCCGCCAAAGCCGCCGGACTCCTCGTCGACCGTGCCTGAAATCTCGATGGCGCCGGGAAAATCGGGAAAGACCTCCATGAAGGCTTCAGCGGCGATGATCGAGGCGGCAAGCCCGCCTTTCATGTCGCATGCGCCGCGGCCATAGACCTTGCCATCCCTGACGATGCCGGCGAACGGATCGAGGCTCCAGCCGTCGCCGGGCTCGACGACGTCGATATGCGAATTGAAGTGCACGCAAGCACCCGGCGCCCGGCCATCGAAACGGGCGACGACGTTGACGCGCGGATAATGGTCAGTGTCGCCAGGCGTGCCTTCAGCACGGATGAATTCGATCTCAAAACCGCGCTTCTTCAGCCGCGCGCCGATAAATTCGGCACATGGCCGATAGGCTTCGCCGGGCGGATTGATGGTCGGAAAGCGGATCAGATCCGCGGTCAGCGCAACCAGATCATCGGCCCGGTCATCGATCGCCTTGAGGAGCCGTTCGTTCGGTTCGTTCATTCGGCGAATTGAGCAGCGGATGAGGGGGTTTTGCAAGCCCGATGGCGAATTGCGAGGCGATTGCGTGTCGTTACGGCAACTATTGCGGGAAATCGTTCAAATTCGCTGCTTTGGATTGGTGAAATCGTCAGGGAGTAGGTGTTAGCTCGCTGGCTTGCCATCAAAACGCTGGAGAACAGCGTGACGGCAGGCAGGCAAGGGGCATCAAAGGGGTTTGATTGCATGAAAAACACTGTTCTCATGGCAGCGGCATTAGTAGCGATGCTGTTCGGTTCGTCGTTCGAGAGCCGTGCGGCCAGCCTGGTCGCAAACATCGACATATCCTCACAGACGATGACGGTAAGATACGGGCTTGCGTATTACCGGTGGAGCGTTTCCACCGCCCGCAAAGGCTACATCACGCCGCGCGGCAGCTATCGCCCACAGCGGACGGCCCGGATGTGGTATTCGCGCAAATACGACATGTCGCCGATGCCCTATTCGGTGTTCTTCCGCGGCGGCTATGCTATCCACGGCACCGGCGCGATCCGGCAATTGGGGCGCCCGGCATCGCATGGCTGTGTGCGCCTCCACCCCAGCAACGCCGCCGCGTTCTATTCGATGGTGCGCAAAGCCGGCTTCGGTAATACGCGGATTCTCGTGACGAATTAGGGCCTGCTCCTCGGCCCGCAATAAAAAACCCGCCGGAGCGGCGGGTTCGTCGGGGCCAAATAGCACCATACCGAAATTAGTAGCATAGCTGCCGGCACAAAGCAAGAACAAAATAGGGCCTGTGCCCAAAAAGATCGTTCCGCTCAGGCGGCTTTGTCGCGCACTGTCGCCGGCCGACGCTTTTTGCGGCCGCTGATCTCCCAGCGCTTGTGGAACCACATCCACTGGCCGGGGTCTTCTCGCACCCAGCGCTCGACCACGTCGTTGAGAAGCTGGGTGGTGGCGCGGACGTCGACACTGCCGCCGGCGGTGCGCGGCAAGGTGAGCTTGTCCTCGATCTCGAGCCGGAAACGGTTGTTCGGCAGGCGCACGCAGCGCGCCGGGTAGACATCGCAATCGTAGTGCCGCGCCAGGGTGCCGAGAACCCGGTTGCTCTCGCAGGGGCGGCCGAAGAATGTCGTCTCGAGCCCGCCCGTGAATTTCTGGTCGACCAGCACGCCGATATTGCCGCCTTTCTCGAGGATGGCCGCAAGTGCGAACGAGGCACCGGTCGAAGACGGCAGCAGCGATCCCATGCTCGAGCGGCGGGTCGAGAGGATGTAGTCGGCGAGGTAAGGGTTGTTGGGCGGGCGAAAGAGCGCCGTGATGTTCATGCCGAAGGTCGCCGCCGCCACTGGCAGCAGCTCGAAATTCCCGAGATGCCCAGTGAAGACGATATGCGGCTTGTCCTCGCCGGCAATGCGCACGAAATGCTCCACGCCCTTGACCTCGACACGGCCCGGCTTCGTCGCAGTGGGATCGTAGTCGAACAAAGCATCGAGAAAGATGTATTCGGCGGCCAGGCGGGCCATGTTGCCCCACATGTCGGAAGCGATCGCCTCGATCTCGGCATCGCTCTTTTCCGGATAGGCCTTGCGCAGATTGTCGACGGCAACCTGATGGCGCGCTACCCAAGGGCCGATGCGGCGGGCAGCGCGGTCGGCGAAATTGAGCGCCCTGTCGGGCGGCAGCAGGCGCAGCGCGGAGATGATGATCATCGCGACTCGCGCGACCAGCCAGTAGTTGAACTGGCGAAGCCGCCTGCCATAGCGGAATCCCACGTCCCTGCGGATCTTCCTGAAGGCGTTGCCGATCATTTCAGCCGACGCGCAGGATGATCTTGCCGAAGACGTCGCGGCCTTCCATGCGCTTCAGCGCCGCATCGATGCCGTCGAAGCCGACCTCGGTGTCGATCACCGGCGCGACCAGGCCCGCCGCCATCTTCTGCATGGCGTCGGCCATGTTTTCCATGCGGCAGCCGAACGAGCCGAGCAGCTTCAGCTGCTGCTGGAACAACTGCATCAAATTGATCTGCGTCGACACGCCGGAGGTCGAGCCGCAGGTGACCAGCCGACCGCCGCGTTTGAGGCACAGCATGGACGCGGCAAAGGTGTCGGCGCCGACATGCTCGAACACCACGTCGACGCCCTTCTTCTTGGTCAGCTTGCGCACGATGCCTTCGAAGCGGTCGTCGCGGTAATTGATGACGTGGTCGGCGCCGAGCGCCTTGGCCTTGTCGATCTTGTCGTTCGAGCCGACGGTGGTGATGACCGTGCAGCCCATCTTCTTGGCCAGCTGAATCGCGGCGGAGCCGATGCCGGAGCCGCCGGCATGGACCAGTATCGTCTCGCCGGGCTGCAACCGGGCATTGTCGAACAGCATGTGCTCGACTGTGCCGAAGGTGACAGGCGCCACCGCCGCGCCGATTTCGCTCACGCCGGACGGAGCTGGGACCAGAAGGCGCGCCGGCAGGTTGATCTTTTCCTGCGCAAAGCCGTCGAGATGGAAGCCGTGCACGCCCGAAACGTGCTCGCAGAGATTGTCGCGGCCTTCGCGGCAGGCGCGGCAAAGACCGCAGGTGCGGGCGCCATAGATCGATACCAGTTGCCCGGGCACAAGGCTGGAAACGCCGGGGCCGACCGCCTCGACCTCGCCGGAAGCCTCGGCGCCGACGACCAGCGGCAGCTTGCGCTTGGCAAAAGCCATGCCGCGCCAGCCCCAGACGTCGATATGGTTCAGCGCCACGGCCTTGATGCGCAGCGTCACCTCGCCGAGCAAAGGCGGCGGCGGCGGCGGCAGGTCCACCGTTTCAAGCCGGCGATCCTCGATAAGTTGCAATGCGCGCATGGTGCCTGTCGGTTCAGTCTGGCTGAAAAAGGTCGCTTAGACCGGTTCCCGCGCCATGACAAGGCAGGTGTTCTGGCCGCCGAAGCCGAAGGAGTTCGACAGGACCGTGCCGACCTCGGCGTTGCGCTTGGTGTTCGGCACCACGTCGAGGACGATCGCCGGGTCGGGATTGTCGTAGTTGATGGTCGGCGGAATGACGCTTTCGCGCATCGTCATCAGCGAAAATGCTGCCTCGACAGCACCGGCAGCCGATAGGGTATGGCCGATCATCGACTTGTTCGACGAGACCGGCATTGACGAGATCCGCTCGCCGAACACCGTCGACAGCGACAAATGCTCCATCTTGTCGTTTTCGGGCGTCGAGGTGCCATGGGCGTTGACATAATCGATCCCGTCCTCGCTCAAGCCGGCATCGGCAAGGGCGGCGCGCACCGCCGCGATCGCCGGCGAACCGTCCGGCTTGGAGCGCGTGCGATGGAAGTCGTCGGCCTTTTCGCCGCAGCCGCGCAATATGCCGAGAATGGTGGCGCCGCGGGCAAGTGCTGTCTCCAGCGATTCAAGCACCAGGGCGCCCGAGCCTTCCGCCAGCACGAAGCCGTCACGATCCTTGGAGAAGGGTTTTGAGGCCTTTTCGGGGATGTCGTTATGGGTCGAGAGCGCGGACAGAAGCGAGAAGCGGATCAGCGCCTCGGCGGTCGCCGAGCCGTCGGCGCCGATCGACAGCGCCCTGTCGCATTCGCCGCGGCGGATCGCCTCGACGCCGAGCTGGATCGCCGTGGCGCCCGAAGCGCACGCGGTCGACAGCGTGATCGGCAGGCCGCGCGTTCCGAAACGGTCGGCAAGCCGGTCGGCAATCGAGCCGAACTGGGTGGTCTCGAAAATGTCGAGTTCCCTGAGGCCGCGCGCTACCCGCAGCAGCCTCTCGGCACCGGTCTCGTGCGTGTCGGAATTGTAGAGCGAAAAGCGCTCGCTCCAGTCGAGCTCGACCGGCGGCGAAGCGAGGAAAAGCGGTCCGCCGAAATCGCCGGCATCGAGGCCCGCCTCCGACATCGCTTCCTGGGCGGCGGTTTCGGCAAGCTCATAGGTGAGGAGACTGGCGCCCTTGGAGCTCGACGGCAGGAAGTCGATCATGCCGGAGATGCGGGTGTTGAGATGATCGACCGGGAAGCGGGTGATCGGATGGATGCCGGATTTGCCTGACGTAAGTGCCGCCCAATTATCGGCTTTGCCGACACCGAGCGACGTCACCACGCCGATGCCGGTGACGGCGACGATCGGCCTGCCCATGTGGTCGTTCAGATTGGCCATTTGTTGTCCAAAAACCTGTTTCTCTTGGTGCGTCGGATCGCCCGAAAACCGCGCCACACTTTTCGGTCCGATGCTCTAGGCGGCTTTGATCAGCGCCATGCCCTCGAATTGGTGATAGCCGATCGCTGTTGCAAGGACGGTCTTCGGGACACCGGCAAACGGTTTTTCGACTGTGGCGTCGAAGACAGGATAGGCGGCCTTGCGGTCGACAGCCAGTGCCGCCAGCGCAACGGCGAAGGGGAACTGCGCTTCCTTCATGTGGCCGGTCAGCGTCGAAAAGCCGCGTGCGGCGATCGCCGGATTGGCGTCGAGCGCCGATTTCTCGGCGGCGGTCGCGGCATGGGCGCCCGAAGCGCCGGAGATCGCGAGCAGCTCGCCATTCGGCAATGCGGCCTGCTTCAGCAGCGCGGCGATCTCACCGTCGAGTTCGCCCCGCCGGCGCTTGGCACGGCCGGACAGGATCGGGCCGAGTTCCGCATAGATCTTCCGGCCACGGCTTTCCGCATGCTCGCGCTGCTCCAGGACGAGAAACGCGCCGCCGGATCCGGTCACCACGCCGCCGCCCTCGGCACCTTGCCTTTGCCAGACCGGCGTCCACGGACCGCGGTGCAGGTAGCCGGCCAGTTCATAGCCGAGCAGCATGTCGGAGTGTTCGGTCTGGAAAGCGCCGCCGACCAGTATATGCGTCGACTGGCCGGAGCGGATGCGCGCGGCCGCCGTCTCGACAGCGGCAACGCCGGCACCTTCCTCGCCCATGAAGGTGCGCGACGATCCCGTCACCTTGTGGACGATCGAGATGTTGCCGGCGAGCAGGTTGGAGAGCTGTGCCAGAAACAGCGTCGGGCGCAATTCCGTGGTCAGCTTCTCGTTGAGCAGCACGTCGCGGTCATTGCGGCTTTCCGATGCCGCGAGAATGGCCGCGTCGACTGCCTCGTCGCGCTCGCCGCCGCCGGCGGCCACCACCATGTCCATGGTCGCGCAGAGTTCGTCATTGCCCTTGATGCCGGCATCGTCGAGCGCAAGGCCGGCCGCATAGGTGCCGAGCCTCTGCCAGGTCTCCATCTGCCGCTGGTCGCCACGCTTGGCGATCTGCAGGTTCCAGTCGATCTCCGGCAGCGGGTGGACTGTATAGGGCGAGAAGCGCGAGGCCTCCAGAACCGGTTCAAGGCGCGGCTGGACGAGCTTTTGCCAATGCGCATCCGGACCCTCGCCCAATGACGAGACAAGGCCGATGCCTGATATGACGACGTCGCGGGGGTTCATGGGCGGCTGTTGTGGGTGAGGGCGCGTCAAGCGCTGTGCTTAGATGGCGTTCTTGGCGGCGACGAGCGCGTCGATCTTGGCGCACAGGTTCTTCATGACGAAATAGTCGTCGGTCGAGGCCTTGCCGTCGTTGACCTCCTGCGTCCACTTTTCCAACGGCACCTTGATGCCGAATTCCTTGTCGATGGCAAAGACGATGTCGAGGAAGTCGAGGCTGTCGATGCCGAGATCGTCGATGGTGTGGCTTTCGGGCGTGATCGTCTCGATGTCGATCTCGCTGGTGTCGGCGATGATCTTGGCGACTTTGTCGAACGTGGTGGACAAGGGCTTTTCCTTCGATTGCGGGCGGAATCTGTCCGCATGTGTTTTGGGCTGTCTAATCGGTTTTTCCGGGCAGGAAAAGGCCTCATACGCCGGGCGCAGATGGGATTGCTGCCCAGGCGGAGCAAGATGAGATCGGAATCCAACCACGGCTTCTCGTGGCAGTGGCATTTCGGCAACACCTATCTCGCTCGACGCGAGGAGCGACCGGCCCGGTCAGAAGGTAACGCGGCCGAGCACGCGCAGGCCGTCGCCTTGCGGCTCGACGACCACGGCTTCGCCTTCGCGCGGCGAGATGCCGGTCAATTCCTTGATGTCTTCGAGATGCGTGACCATGACCAGATTGTCGGATCCGGAATAGCCGCGGATCTCTGCCAGGATCGCCGCGATCTGAGCGGCCTTCTCCTTTTCGTCGGTCTTCAGCAGGTCAAGCGGTGCGAACGGCTCCGGTTCGCTTTCGAAAGCGATGCGCGCGGTTTCGAGGCAGCGGCAATAGCGGCTGGACAGCACGCGCTCGACCGGTGCCGCGCGGGCGCCAAACAGCGCGCCGATCTTGCGCGCCTGTTGCTTGCCGCGCTCCGAGAGATTGACCTGGGTGGCGCATTTGCCGAGGTCGAAATTGGCCGCATCGGTGGTGCCTGTGACCATGGCATGGCGAAGCAGCACGACATGCCCGCCGTCGCGCAGCAGCGCCCAGCCGGCTTCCGTCGCATGGGCTGTGGCGGAAACGGCAAGCAACAGCAGCGCCAGCACAAATCGAAGCATCAGACATCCTTTTCGGGTGACCGGCAGGCAGGTCCCCGGTGACCGGCATATAGGGACGGCAAAGCCGGCTGAAAGACAAGCCGAGTGCAACCTGCGGCCGAGACGCCTATTTCTTCGCTATCTGCTTCTTCACCAGATCGATCTTGCGGTCGGTCAGCGGGATCGGGAGTGTGTAGCCGGCTTCGGTAAAGCCCTGCTTGGCGTTCTCGAAGAATTCGATCGCCTTTTCGAATTCGGCATTGCCACCGCCATAGCTGCCGCGGTTCCAGTGGACGTCGCCGAGATTGTTCTGCTCGAAGGCCCATTGCATCGGCTGGCTTTCGCGGGTGAAGACCTTGAGCGTTGCCTTGAAGGCGGCTTCGGCTTCGTCCAGATATTTGCCGGTGCGTTCGAGATTGCCGAGATTGATCAGGCTCATGCCGATGCCGTTCTGCGCGTTTGCCCAGTCGACGGGCGAGGTCTCGAAGGTCAGCACCTCCAGCGCTGCCCGGCGCGCGGCGATCGAAGCGGCCAGTTTGCGGGGATCGGCCTCGCTCATGCTTAGCCATTGCAGCGCCGAGCCGAGGCCGGCCTGCGCCAGTGCCCATTGCCGCGGCGTGGTCTCGCGCTTGTATTCGCGAAGTGCATCGCGATAGGCCTCGATCGCGTCCTCGTAATGCACCGGCTTGTCGGTCACGCCGCCGAGCAGTTGCAGCGTGTTGCCGAGATTGTAGTGGGTCATCGCCCAGTCGAGCGGAAACTCCTTTTTGGTATAGACGCGCCGTGCCGCCCGGTATGCAGCGGCCGATTGCTCAAGCCTGGCAGGATCGCGCGTGCGCTGGCCAAGCGTCTGGTAGATCGAGCCGAGATTGTTCTCCGCCGAAGCCCAATACGTCGGAAAACGCTGGCGGGTGAAGATGGTCAGCGCATCGCCATAGGCGGCAGCCGCCTCTTCGAGCAGGCCGGTGCCGAGATCGAAACGTGCAGCACTGTTCAGCGCGTTACCCAGATTGAGACGGCTGCTCGCCCAGGAGAGCGGGAAGGTGTCGCGGGTGCGGATTTCGAGCGCGGCGCGGAATGCCGCGGCTGCCTCGTCGATTTTTGCCTTGTCGTTGCGTTGCGTGCCGAGAGACACCAGGGTATTGCCGAGATTGTTCTGGACCATCGCCCACTGAACGGGGGCTTTTTCGCGCGTGTATTCTTCAAGCGCCAGCCGATAGGCGGCCTCGGCCTCAGTCAGGCGCTCGCCGTCCGGTTCGCGCTCCGAAAGCGCGTAAAGCGCAAGGCCAAGGTTGCTTTGCGAGGCGGCCCAGTCCAGCGGGACTTTGTCGCGCGGCCGCTTCTCCAGCGTGGCGCGCATCGCCACCACCGCCTCGTTCAGGCGTTTCGGGTCGCTCTCGCGTTCGCCGATCTTCAACAGCACATTGGCCAGGTTGTTCTGGGCCGCGGCCCAGTTGATGTCGTCCTTCTCGCGCTCGAACACGGCAAGCGAATCGCGAAAGATTTTCGCTGCCTGTTCCAGCCGGTCGGTTTCGCGCTCGCGCTCGCCGATGGTCTGCAGCACCACCGCCATGTTGTTGCGGGTGATCGCCCAGTCGCGGTTCTGCTCGCCATTGGGGATGAAGTTCAGGATGACGCGGTAGGCGTCGATGGCGCGCTGCAGCACTTGCCTGTCGCCGGTGGCGCTGCCATGCGCGTTGAGCGCTTCCGCCTCCTGGTTCTTGTAGTTCCAGCGCAGCCTGTCGTCCCATCTCTCGACCAGCGAGAAGGCCTTGCCGTAATCGTTGGCGGCCGACAGATAGTCGAAGACCAGCGCCGAGGCGTCGGCACGCCTGGCATAGATCGCCGCGTCGGCAAGACGCTTCTGCCTGACCAGATCCTCTGCCCGATCGACCACGCCGCTGGCCTGCTCGACCCGGCCCACCGCCTGGTCGAGGAAGTTGCGCGCGGTGACGATGGCGCCCTGGCCGATCGCCTTGTCGGCCGAGGCGACGAGGCGGCTGATCTCGGGGTCGTCGGTGCGCAGCGCGTCGCGCTCGGAGATCATCTTCTTCAGGCGCTCGGCCTGGGCGTCGAGCAGCTTTTGCAGGTCGGTGGGGTCCTCCGGCATCTTTTCGGTGCCGAGCGCCTTCAACACGCCATAAAGCGCGTCGAGCGGCACGCCGTCCTGCAGCGAGGCCAGTTCCACCTGTGCCCGCTTGGGGTCAGGCAACTCGGCGATCGTCAGCAGCAATTGCCGCCGCTCGCCGGTGATCAGGCCGTCGTCGCCGGTCGGTTCCTGCGGTGCTACGCCGAAGTAGAGCAGCCGGCGCAGGCTTTCATTGACCCATGGCCGCTGCTTGGCCTTGGTGTCGAGATAGACCTCCTCGGTCACCATGCGCATGACCGAGCCGAACTCGGTGCCCTTCATCGCCGCGAGGTGGCGCAGAAGTGCCGCTGCGTAGGGGCTGTTTTCGCCGACGATGCCATCGAGTGCCGGCCGCCCCGGCTCGGCGGCAAAGCCGATCACCGTTCCCAGATTTTCCGTCGCGGTCGCGTTTGCCAGTGCCCTGGCACCGCGCACCGGCTCCAATCCGCCGGCGCGCTGATCGGCGAGGCCGAGGCCGTCGGCGCCCGGCGCAGCACCGCATCCGCCGGAAACGGGTTGGTGCGGCAGGCATCGAGCAGCATGATCGTTACCGGCACGGTCGTCTTCAATTCGTCCATGACGGCGGAGATCGGCACCAGGGCCTGATCGGCGTCCTTCAATGAAGAAACGTCGGCGTCGACCGGCACCAGATAGTTTTCGCCGCCGGCCTCGATGCCGTGGCCGGAATAGTAGATCAAGGCGACGTCGGCGTCCTCTGCATCCTCGGCGAAACGCTCGAGGTCGCGCTTCAGCTTTGCCGTGTCGCGGTCGGTGACGCTGCGCGCGTCGAAGCCGAGATCGGTCAGCATCTTGGCGATGTCGCGGGCGTCGTTGGCGGGGTTGGGAAGAGCCGCTATGTGCTGGTATTTCGACTGGCCGACAATCAGCGCCACGCCCTTGAGGCTCGCCGGCTCCGCGGCATGAGCCGAGGTCACCACGAGGCAAAGCATGGCGCCGACGAAAGCCGTCAGCCACGCCTGCTTGAAGAAGTGCTGATTTCCGACAAGGCCCATTCGCCGCGTGTCCCCCGACAACCCTGTATAGCGCTGGCATCCAACCATGAGCAAATTCGGGCAAGATCCGAGCGGCCGGATTGTTGGCCGGTACATTCGCGAGGGAAGGGCGATTGCGCCGCCGCCGGGGCTCGCCTATCACGGGAAAAATGTCTCCGCTTACCGAAACCGTCCTCTTCGTCTTCAGTCTCGTCGGGCTCGGCTATCTTGCCGGGTTGACCGGCTATTTGAAGCCGGCGAGCGGCGAGGGCGTATCCGAATTCGCCATCAACGTGGCAATGCCGCTTTTGCTGTTCCAGACCATGGTAAAGGCCGATTTCCACGGCGTGGCGCCGTGGTCGCTATGGGGCGCTTATTTCGCGGCGGTGGCGCTTACCTGGGCTGCCGGCCATCTGGTCATTACGCGCATCTTCGGGCGGGACGCCCGCGCCGGCGTCGTCGGCGGCGTGTCGTCGTCCTACTCCAACGTCGTCCTGCTCGGCGCGCCCTTCATCATCGGCGTGTTCGGGCCGGCGGGGTTCGAAGTGCTGTCACTGCTCGTTTCCATTCACCTGCCGGTGATGATGATGGCCTCGATCATCCTTTTCGAGATGTTCGGCCGCGGCGGCAGCGAGCCTGTGCATCCGCTCCGCGTCGTCAGGAGCTTTCTCAGGAGGGTATTCATCAATCCGCTGATCATCGGCATACTGGCCGGGCTGGCGTGGCGCTTCACCGGTGCGCCGCTGCCGGTGCTTGCGACGCGGCTGAGCGACGCGCTGGCCGGCACGGCCGCCCCGGTGGCGCTGTTCGCCATGGGGCTCAGCCTGCGCCGTTTCGGCATTTCCGGCAATGTAAGGCCGGCGCTGGCGCTGTCGGCGCTGAAACTGTTCCTAATGCCGGCGCTGGTTCTCGGCCTGGTCTGGCTGATCGGCCTGCCGCCATTGACGGCCAAGGTGGCGGTCATGGTTGCGGCGTTGCCGTCCGGCATCAATTCCTATCTCATCGCGGTGCAGTTCAACACCGGCCAGGCGCTGGCGTCGAACCAGATGACCATCGCCACCGCCTGTGCGGTCGTGACCACTGCGTTTTGGCTGACAGTGGTCGTCCATGTTTTTGGATAAGAGCCCGGGTTTTTGGATAAGAACCCGGCTGCATCGCCTCTCGCTTTGGCTGGCCCAAACCCTATATGCCATCTTGTGATTGCTTGCGGGGCTTGCCCTGGGCTAAGAGCAGTGGCTCTAGCGATGCTATCGCGCACGTCCATTCACGAAATCAGCGACCGGCCCGCCAGGTGCCGAACGGAGGCGAGATCATGCTTCAGAAAACCAGCCATTTCATGCGGCAGGCCAATCTCATCAATGGCGAATGGGTGCAGGCCGATTCAGGCCAGACGGTCGACGTCAACAATCCTGCCACCGGCCTCAAGATCGGCACCGTGCCGAAGTCGGGCAAGGCCGAGACCCGCCGCGCCATCGAGGCCGCCGACGCTGCCTTCAAGACATGGCGCAAGACCACCGCGCTCGAACGCTCGAAGCTGTTGCGCAAGCTGCACGACGCGATGATGGACAATCAGGACGTGCTGGCCGAACTACTAACCATCGAGCAGGGCAAGTCGCTGTTCGAATCGAAGGGCGAGATCGGCTCGGCCGCGTCCTACATATTGTGGTTCGCCGAGGAAGGTCGCCGCACCTATGGCGACGTCGTGCCGTCGCCCTGGGCTGACCGCCGTATCCTGGTGACCAAGGAACCGGTCGGCGTCGTCGCCGCCATCACGCCGTGGAATTTCCCATCCTCGATGCTGGCCCGCAAGCTTGGCCCGGCGCTTGCCGCCGGCTGTACCGCCGTGGTCAAGCCGGCGTCGCAGACGCCTTATTCCGGCCTTGCCTGGGGCGCGCTTGCCGAGGAAGTCGGCTTCCCCAAAGGCGTAATCAATATCCTGACCGGCGCTGCCGGTGAGATCGGCGACGAGATCTGTGCCAACCCGCTGGTCAAGAAGATCACCTTCACCGGCTCGACCGAGGTCGGCAAGATCCTGATCCAGAAGTCGTCGGTGACCGTCAAGAAAGTGTCGATGGAGCTCGGTGGCAATGCGCCGTTCATCGTCTTCGACGACGCCGACATCGAGCGGGCCGTCGCCGGCGCCATCACCGCCAAGTACCGCAATTCCGGCCAGACCTGCGTCTGCACCAACCGCTTCCTGGTGCAGGCCGGCATCTACGACCGGTTCGTCGAAAAATTGGCTGCTGCGAGCAACGGACTGAAGGTCGGTTCCGGCCTCGAAGACGGCGTCCAGCAGGGGCCGCTGATCGACGAAAAGGCGGTGGAGAAGGTCGAGGAGCTGATTGCCGACGCTACCGCCAAGGGCGGCAAGGTCGTCGCCGGCGGCAAGCGCCACGCGCTCGGCGGCTCGTTCTTCCAGCCGACGGTGATCGCCAATGCGACGCCGAAGATGCGCTTCATGAAGGAAGAAATCTTCGGCCCGGTGGCGCCGGTATTCAAGTTCGAGACCGAGGAAGAGGCCGTAGCACTCGCCAACGACACCGAGTTCGGCCTGGCCTGCTATTTCTACACCGGCGATCTCGGCCGCGCCTTCCGGGTCATGGAAGGGCTGAAATACGGCATGGTCGGCGTCAATGAAGGGCTCATCACCACCCCTGAAGCGCCGTTCGGCGGAGTCAAGGAATCGGGCCTCGGCAAGGAAGGCGGCCATCAGGGCATCGAGGATTATCTCGACACCAAATATGTCTGCATCGGCGGACTTGGTCTCTAGAAGCCCGATGCGGTAATACCGAAAACGATCCTGGGCCGCTTCGAAAGGCCAGGCTGGCATCGAGCAACGAACTTGCGAGCATGGCGATGAAGGACGGCGAGGTTTTCGGCACGACGCAGGCGGGCGAGGCCGTCCGCCGCTTCACCATCCGGGGCGGCGGCCTGACCGCCAACATCATCGGGCTGGGTGCGATCATCCAGGATCTGCGTCTGGCCGGGCACGACGCGCCGCTGGTGCTCGGCTATGATCGTTTCGAGCACTATGAGACGGACACCGCCTTCTTCGGCACCGTCGTCGGGCGCTATGCCAACCGTATCCGCGACGGCCGCTTCACGCTTGCTGGGAAACGCTACCAGACCGAGCGCAATTTCCTCGAAAAGCACACGCTGCATGGCGGTTCGCAAGGTTTTTCGCGCCGGGCCTGGGCGGTTTCGCTGCATGGCAGGGATTTTGTCACGCTGACATTGCACGACCCCGACGGCACGATGGGCTTTCCCGGGGCGCTCGACGTGACCTGCACCTACCGGCTCAAGATCCCGGGCACGCTCAGCGTCGAACTGACCGCCACCTGCGAGGAGCCGACGCTCTGCAACCTCACCCAGCATTCCTATTTCAACCTGGATGACGGCGGCGCCGGCGACATTCTCGATCACCGGCTGATGCTGAATGCCGGCGCCTATCTGCCGGTCGACGCGGATCTCATTCCGACAGGCACGGTAAAGCCGGTCGACGGCACGCCCTTCGATTTTCGCCAGGCGCGGCCGCTGCGCATGGAGACCGAGGGCGAGCAGCTCCCTTACGACCAGAATTTCTGCCTCGCCTCGACGCGCGGGCCGCTGAAGCAGGCGTCGTGGGCGCAAGGCGCGAATTCCGGCGTCGAGATGGAGCTCTGGACCACCGAGCCAGGTGTCCAGCTCTATACCGGCCAGTATCTGGCACCGTCCTCGCCTGGACTGGGCGGACGCCAGTACAAGGCCTTTTCGGGCTTCTGCCTGGAGCCGCAAATCTGGCCGGATGCGCCGAACCGGCCGTATTTCCCGCAAGCCACGCTGTGGCCGGGCCAGATCTATCATCACGTGACGGAATACCGGTTCAGGCTGCCTTAGGGCATGACCCCCGGAAACCGGCATGGTTTTGCTGCGCTGACCTCCGGTTCGGAAAGGATCATGCAAAATTCAAAGTGTTATAGCGTCCTTTGCGCGTCCAATGACGCGCGGCGCTCTGGAGTCAAAACGCAATCACTCTGAACGACCGACTTCGAACCCTCTCGGACCTTTGACGCCGAGAGCCCTGACGACGCAAGTTGACCCGTTGAAGACGTTCATCCGCACCCGGTCGAAAGTCAGGAACGGCTGACGAGCGGTCATTCACCGCGCGGCCAACGGCGCGTTCTGGCTCCGACGCTTCCATGGGTGTAGGGTTGTGCCATAAAGAGGCGCATATGGCGGTTCCCCCTCTCAATCGGAAGCTGCTGGCGATCCTGGCGGCCGATATGGTTGGCTACTCGAAGGCGATGGAGGCCGATGAGGCCGGAACCATTGAGCGATTGAAAACCGTTCGTTCCGAGGTGTTCGACCCCGCCATCTCCCAGCACCATGGCCGCGTCGTCAAGTTGATGGGCGATGGCGCGCTTGTCGCCTTCGAAAGCGTGGTCGACGCAGTCGCCTGCGCAGCGGAAATCCAAAGCGCGGCGGCCGCGCGCAATGAAGGTCTGCCAGAGCCTGAGCGCATCGTGTTCCGCATCGGGGTCAATCTGGGCGACGTTGCGCTGGTTGACGGCGATGTCTATGGCGACGGCGTCAATGTCGCCGCGCGGTTGCAGCAACTCGCTGAGCCGGGCGGCGTGATCGTATCGGGCACGGCCTTTGACCATCTGCAGGGCAAGCTTGATTTGCCCCTCGATTTCGCCGGCGAGCAGCAGGTCAAGAACATCAGCCGCCCCGTGCGGATGTACCGACTGAGGCTCGATGGCAAGCGGGTGCGTTGGACCTTACGCAAGGCGATGCCGCGCTGGACCAGGACGACTGCAGCGGCCATCGTCGTGCTGGCTCTGGCGGGTGGAGGGACCTGGTGGTTCTTTCAGCCCGCGCCGCTGGGGGCCAAGCCATCGGTCGCGGTGCTGCCCTTCAATAATTATGGCGGCGACGAGGCCACCGGGCGTTTGGCCGATGGCTTGACTGAGGATATCATAACCGACCTCGCGCGGTTTCCCGAACTTGAGGTCGTGGCCCGGAATTCGACGGAAGTTTACAAAGGCAAGCCGGTGGATGCCCGCCAGGTAGCAAGTGCGCTCCATGTCGGCTTCGTACTAGAAGGCTCTATCCAGCGGCAAAATGGGCGGGTGCGGGTCACCGCGCAGTTGATCGATGCACAAACCGGCAACCATCTTTGGTCGGATCGTTGGGACCGGCCTGCTGAGGACGTTTTCGCCGTCCAGACCGAGATCGCAGAGCAAGTCACCAACCGTCTGGGCGGCGGCGTAGGGTTGATTCAGGCGGCCGGGCGGGCCGCGGCCAAACGTAAACGACCTGAAAACCTGAATGCTTGTGATTATTATCTGCTCGGGACCGAGAAGATTGAAAAGATCACCATAGCGGATGAGGAGGAGGCCATCGCGCTTCTCAACCGCGCCGTTGAGCTGGACCCCGGGCTGGCCCGGGCCTGGGTAGAACTTTATCATGCTCATGGTATATTGGCTGGCTTCGGTATCAATCCCGAGAGCGAGATCAAGGCGGCTGCCGATGTGGCCGAACGCGCGGTGCGGCTCGATCCAAGTGACGCTGAGGCACACGCCGTGTTTGGTATGAGCCTCAGCCAGAAGGGCGACAACGCCCGCGCCAAGGCTGAGCTGGACACGGCCCTTCGTCTAGCTCCCGGTTCGTCCGAAATCCTGACATTCTATACCGGCTTTGCGGCACGCTTCAATGAACCCGAACGCGGCGCTCAGATGGTCGACCAAGTAATGCGGCTCGACCCGAACTACCCGATGTGGACGTCCAACTTCTTCGCCCCTGCCTATTTTATGGCCGGCCGATATGAGGACGCGTTGAAGATGCTGGAGCGCATGACGCCTAACAACTACGACAAGTGGAAGTGGGTGGTGCTTAGCAGCTCCCTTGCGGCTCTGGGTCGAATGGATGAGGCGAATGCTTCGGTTAGGGAAACTCTCAAGCAGTACCCGGACCTGACCGTCGAGAGCATGATTAATGAAGTGGGCTTGAGCACTAAAGAGCGCAGCCGGTTTATTGAAACAATGCCGCTCGCCGGCTTTCCGGCTTGCGCCAAGCCCGAGGCGCTGGCGAAACTCGCCAAACCTGTGCGATTGTCGGAATGCGAGGCGGGGGAGGCGAAGCCTCTCGGGCAGCCATAGAACACCCCTGTGCAAAGAAAGGCGAGGGCCGCTGCTCGCCAGCGCGCGAACGGCGCGCGTTGCCAGGAACGACCGCTGTGCATCGAAAGCGACAGTTCACTGGCCAAACGATGAATGGCGGCAAGTGGCGCTTAAATTTGGATCCTTATCGGCTGCCGGAGAGCCAATCGCTCTCGAGTGCAGGCACTCCGGTGGAGTCCAGACCGTTGGATTGGACCCTCGACCTCTACAAAAGCTCACTGAGCTTCGGGTCGGGCTACGACGGCATTCCGAAGCGATCGCTTCGGCGAGAAGTCGTCGTTCTCAATCGGGCGAAGGGGGAGACATCGGCGAAGACGGCATAAGGGAGGATGGGCCAGACCGAGCCGACGGAAAGGTCGTAGCCATTGGAGCGCATAGCGCCTGGCCGGGAGGCCGCCGCCAGCCAGACTTACGCGGCGCGTCGTTGAGCGAGGTGGAGACCCGAACGGGCTCGACGAGGGTCCACGGCGGTCACAATGTGGTGGTGGTGATCGCAGTAGACGCGATCCGGCGAAGTTGGCCCAGCACAAAAACGATAGCCGCCGGGTACTGACGGGTCTTCGCTCACCGGGAAGCGGCACTGATAGAGGCCTAGCTGAATGAGAGGGACGTCTCTCGAAGTTAGTCTGATATTTTCAGGCATGATGGTTTCCTAGTTCACAGCAATTGCCGGCTGACGGCCGCAGTGCGACCCGTCGGGGCGAGCTTCTCTCGTTTGGGAGGGCTACGGACCATATGGTGTTGGTAGCACCGTCAATGAAGCCCGACGCCCTGCTTCTGAAGCCAATAGTTTGCGACTTAAGGCCACACCCGCGAACGCATTGGCAATCTACCATCGTGTCCCCGATGCACCCGCCCGCCGGTGTTTGTCGGCGGCGGGGCACTGGCTTGTGGCCCCCTATGAGACGCGCTCTGCCGACACCCTCGTTCACAGTCCGGACCACCTCATGCCGGGTCGCTCTAGCCGCCAAAACCCAAATCACTCTAAGACGACCGAGTTCCGACCCTTGCAGTCGATCAGTTGCGAGCGTCGCATGACGCGATCTGACCCTGAGCTGCCCTTCGTCAGCCCATTTCACTGCCCGATAGCCGACATTCGCGGCAATCGGCACTGATCCCTTGCTGACCTTCTCCAAGACGATCCCCAAGGGCAAGTCGTGGCCCCAATGGGGACAATCGACAGGCGCGATCACCCTATGTAGCTGCTTGACGATCGAGCCTCGAAGTCAGCCTGATAGACTTTTGAAATGGGCGGCATAAAATTCGCTTTTCTGCTTTCAATGAAAGCAACGCGAAATGGCCGAAGAACGCGCCCAACGCCGCCTTGCCGCCATATTGGCTGCCGACGTGGTGGGCTACAGTCGACTTCTGGACCTGGACGAGCAAGGAACGTTGGCCGCTTTAAGGAGGAGGAGGAAGGAAATCCTCGAACCACTCGTCCGCGACCGTCATGGCCGTATTGTGAAAGTGATGGGTGATGGCGTTCTGGTCGAGTTCGGAAGCGCGGTGAACGCCGTGTCATGCGCCGTGGACCTTCAGAAGCGGATGGCGGCCGCAAACGAGGGTGTGACCGCCGACCGGAGAATCTACCTGCATATCGGCATCAATCTGGGCGATGTCGTTGTCGAGGACGGCGATCTGTTCGGCGACGGCGTCATTGTCGCAGTGCGGCTCCAGGCAATGGCCGGGGCAGGAGATGTCTGTGTGTCCGGCAGCGTCTACGACCAAGTCAAGCGGAAGCTCGATTGCGGCTTCGACGAACTTGGTCCGCAAGCGATCAAGAACGTCACCGAACCAGTGTCTGTCTACCGGATCCGGCTGTCGACCGCATCGGACGATGGCGGGCTCGCGGAGAAAGCGCCTCTGCAGCTCCCCGCCAAGCCCTCCATTGCCGTCCTCCCCTTTATGAACATGAGCAATGATCCGGAGCAGGAGGCATTTGTCGATGGCCTCACCGAAGACTTGATCACGGATCTGTCGAGGACAAGCGAGTTGTTCGTCATCGCCAGCAACTCGGCATTTGCATACAAAGGCAGGCACGTGGATGTGCGTCGCATCGCGCGAGAACTGGGAGTTCGCCATCTTCTTGAAGGTAGTGCACGGCGGGCCGCTGGACGGGTGCGTATCAACGCCCAACTGATCGACGCGATCGCGGGTGACCACCTTTGGGCCGAAAGATTCGACCGGAGTCTAGAAGATATCTTCGCCGTTCAGGACGAGGTGACCGGCAAGATTGTCGAGGCTCTGGTTGGCCGCCTGACCACCGCGCCGGCGCGCAACAGACCGAGCAACCTGGAGGCCTATGATCTCTGTGTGCGTGCCCGGGCCCTTGGCCTGCAAACGGCGCTCACCGCGAAAGAGGCCATTTTGCTGCTAGACCGGGCAATCGCGCTCGACCCGGAATACGCGGAGGCGCACCGTTGGCTGGCACTCAACCTCTGGCTGGGCTGGGAGTTCTGGGACGAACCGATGGACCCCAACCGCGCAAGAGCGCTCGCCGAAGCACAGCTGGCGGTCGAACTCGACCCGAACGACGCCGGGAACAGATGGGTATTGGGCGTCATACTGGGACATGAGAGTCGCTGGGTGGAATCGGATGCCGAATTCGATGCTGCCCACGAGCTGGACCCCAACCACGCCGACGCTTGGGCAATGCAGGCCGAGTTGACGACGGAAAAGGGGCGACCTGCCGAAGCCATAGAGCAGGTCCGCAGGGCACTGCGACTCAACCCTCACCCGCCCGGTTGGTATTACTGGATGTTGGGCCAGGCCCAATATGCCATGGGCGACTACGAATCCGCGATCCAAACGCTGAGCAGGCCCGAAACCTATCGCACGACTTCACGACGCCTGCTTGCAGCAAGCCTTGCGCAACTTGGCCGTTTGGAGGAAGCGCGCTGGGAGGCGAAAATGTTCATGATAAGCAATCCGCACTTCACCATCCGGCACTGGTCGGATTCGCAGCCATTCCCAGCCGAAGACGTGCGACGGCATATCGTGGAGGGCTATCGCATGGCGGGGCTGCCAGAATGACTGTCATTGGCTATACCTTCGGCCTGCTGTCGACAGGCGTCCCAAGGGCTGCCGCAGCAGCGAACATTTGGTCTTCTGACGGAACGAAATTCGCCATATCGTGCGTTTGTTTCGCCTCACGGTGTGCTTGAACATGGCCAGTGAAGACTTTCGGCACCGGATAGCGCGACGCGAGGACCTCGCTTCCATGATTGCGCTCATGGATGCAGCGATCTCCGAACTCCAGAAACCGTTTCTCGACGATGACCAGATCCGATCCAGCCGCGCAATCATGGGGCTGGACACGCAGCTTGTCGATGATGGCACCTATTTCGTCGTGGAGCACGACGGCGTCCTGGCAGGGTGCGGTGGCTGGAGCCGGCGCCCGACCATGTATGGTGGTGATCAGTCACCGGGACGCAACGCGGCACTGCTTGATCCAGCCACGGACGCGGCGCGTATCAGAGCCATGTATACGCATCCGGACTTTGTCCGGCGAGGCGTCGGCCGCCTTATCCTTTCGCTGTGTGAACGTGCCGCTAAGGCTGAGGGCTTCCGCCGTGCCGATCTGGCAGCCACGATGGCAGGAGAGCCGCTCTATCGAGCCTGCGGCTACCAACCCGCCGAGAAATTCGTCGATGACCATGGCGGCGCTCCGGTTCCGATCCTGATGATGAGCAAGACGCTCTGAGCTACGCTCAAAGGCCACTCGCTCGCGGCCGGCACTCGCTCCGGCCAGTATGGCAGGAGGAGGATGCTGGAGATTGAACCAGGCCATCTCGAACGAAACAGTACTTCGCCTGTACTTCCGCTCCATGGTCGAGTCGCGACCGACGTGGAGGTTTTCGCGAACGTCTCGAGATGGCGCACGTGGTAGGGTGGCGCGTTGAGTTTAACCGGATCAAACGACCATCCGCTTCGGGTCCGCATCAGGTCGTAGCGAGAACGACCGCAATGGTGAAGCGCCATGATTGTCAGCAAATGGCGCTCTGTGCTCATTCCCGCCGACTAATTCAAACGGCAAGTTCCGCCCATCTGGGCCATTGGCGGCAGCCAGTCTGATTGAGTTTTGACCCTAATCCTCAAACGCGGCCCTCAGCGTTTCGAACGTCGCAAACACGCCCAATGCAGCGCCCTCGGGATTCTTGGTCGGTGGCAGAGCTTCAGCTATCCGGCGCACCAAGGTCGTCTCAGAACCGGCTGGAGCGTTCTTTCGGCTGAGGCGACTTCAAGCCGTGACAGGAGCATTCCGGATCAGCGGGAAGTCGCGCGGCGGTCTCCAGCGCGACCCGCGAGGCTGTCATGGAGAGACTGGGCAGCACGTCCTCCTGCAGCAATTTCTGGCGATTGCGATCCATATAGTCGTTGAAGCCCGCCGTCACGAACGCGCAAGGCACGAAACACGCGCCGATCTCGCGCGACAAGGTCGCCTCAGGGGCGATGGAATGGTTGAGTACATCCGCCCCCATGCCCCGATATGCCAAGGCTTCGGCAGGCGTTGTCAGCCGGGGCCCATAACAATGGGCAGCCACCAACTGCTGTTCGATGCCATAAACGCGGCATTCGGCTGGCCAATGACGGCGGGCCGTTTCGACCAGAACCGCCGCACATCTTGGACACACGATTTGCTTGCCCGAACAGTCGAAGCTCTGGCGGTCAGGAAGCAGTGAAAACGGGGTCTGCGTCAGTTCAATGATATCGGCGGTCACCACCATGTCGCCCGGCTGGATCGCCTTGTTGACGGCGCCTACAGTCGAGCAGGCGAGAACTTGCCGTACACCCGCCCGCATCAATACCCAGAACGCGCGGCGATGGCAGGAATGGTCGATACGGTCGCGGGGATTGCCGTGCGAATACATGCACAGCGCGCGTTTTGCTCTCCCTTCCGCTGTGATCGACGCATCGAACTCGAGCAGCTTCCAGTTGTCGGTGCGACCGAAAGGTGTTTCAAAACTCATGTCGCGCCGTAAGGTGCGCACACCATCGAATTCGACATCTTCCGGGAAGGCAAGCCCCCAGTTTGCCGACCCGGTGATGATGGCCAACCCTACCTGAGGGATGTCCGTCGAATGATCCGTCAGATCGTCGGCTGCATGGTAATTGGTGGGCATGTTTCCAGTCTCGGTCAGGATTTTTGGCGAAGGGTCACAATCAGGACCACGGCCACGACGATGACGGTCCACAATGTCGAGATCGCCGCAATGGTCGGATCGATCTGATCGCGCAGCGACAGGAACATAACCTTCGGCATCGTGCTATTGCGACCACTTGCGATGAAGATCGAAATCACGGACTCGTCGAGCGAAGTCAGGAACGCCATTAATGTCGCCGACAGCAAGCTGATCCGAAGTTGCGGAACGATGATTCCGCCAATGGACCTGGCCCAGTTTGCACCGAGGCTGCGCGCCGCCTGAACCTGGTTCCAGTCAAAGCGGGCGAGAGCGGGTAGCAACACAATGCAGGCGACCGGAACGGCCAGCACCACATGTCCGACCAGCACACCGAATAGCGTTCCGATCAGATGTTGTGCGGCCAACACAAAGAAGAGACCGATCGCAAGCAGGATACCTGGGGTGATCGAGGGGGTCAGCAGGACGCTCTGGATGGCCGCAGCGGTCTTTCCGCCCAGCCGATTCATTGAAATGCAGGCGAGCAGCGCGAAAGGCACCGCGATCAACGCCGTCAACGTCCCAAGGATCAAACTCGTTCTGAGCGCGGCCATCCACGTTGCCGAGCCGAAGAAGTTCTCGTACCAGCGCAACGAGTAGGCGTGCGGCGGAAACTCGAGGAGATTCGACGCCGAAAAGGAAAGCGGCACCACCACGAGCGTCGGCAGCATCAGAAATGCCATGATAAGAGCGGCAAAGCTCCAGAGCAAAATGCGGGCGAGCCTGTTTTGCGGATAGGCTTCAAGCATGGGAGGCTTCCACGGTGTTCTGGGCCACCAGACGGCGTGCCGCCAGCAACATCACACCGATCAGCGCCATAAGTACGAGGAGCAGAATGCCCAGGACGCTTGCCGATCCCCAGTCCTGAAAGGTCGATAGTGTACGCTCGATCCGGGTAGAGAGCGGATTTACCTTGCCGCCGCCAAGCACCGCCGGCGTGATGAAAAAACCTATGGCGTAGATGAGGACGATGATCGAACCCGAGAAGATGCCGCCCGCCGAAAGCGGCATAATGACTGTGCGGATGACCTGCCTGAGAGTGGCTCCCATGCTCGCAGCCGCGCGAATGAGATTTGGGTCGATATCGCGCATCGCAGCATAAACAGGCAGCAGAAAAAGTGGCAGCATGTAGTGCACCATGCCGATGAGCGTTCCCGTGAAGTTGTAGACCAGCGGCAATGGCTCCGCCGTCAGGCCTGAACCGGTCAAAGCCGCGTTGATCAGGCCGTCGCGCCGCAAGAGCACGAGCCAACCATAGGTACGCACCAGAATAGAGGTCCACAGCGGCAGCATGACGAACGCCATGAGCACGTTGGCCAGCCTTGGTCTGACACTGGCCAGCGCCAGCGCCAGCGGGGTGCCGAGAACAATGCAGGCCGCCAGCGTACCCAAGGATAGTTCGAGGGTCGTGACGAGCGCCGACCACGTCAGTCCGCTCGAAAGGACCTTCTCGTAGTTGCCGACGGTGTACTCACCCCCGGTGGTCAGGAAGGATTGCCGGATGATCCAAAGAATGGGCAGTATCGCCGCCAGTCCAACGATGAACAGCGCCGGGAGCGAAAGTGAAAGAAAAAACCGCCGCTCGCGCCGTGCATCCGCCGCGAGCGCCGGGTCCCGGACGACGGTCACGCCATCGCTCCCGGTATCGCGTGAACCTTCGCTGCTGGTGCATATGCGGTCATCCGCTGACCGGCGGCAAGCTCGGCGCAGCCGCCGGCCAGCGCTGCCGGAATGCAGACAAGAACCTCTTGCCCGCCGTCAAGCGCCAGCGTCAAAAGCCAGTTCTCGCCGCGGAACGCTTTGGCGCGCAGTATTCCTTCGAGAGCCACTCCGTCTCCCCCGACGAGCTTCGCATCAAGATGGAAGCTTTCGGCGCGGATCATCAGAGTTTCGCGTGATGCTTCGGCGCCGTCGATTCTGCGCGCTGAGCCCGGGGCCACAATGTTGGCCTCGCCCATGAACTCCGCGACGAAGCGGGTCGATGGACGATCATAAATCCGCTGCGGCGTATCTATCTGCTGGATGCGGCCAGAATTCATCACCGCAATCCGGTCAGACATAATCAGCGCTTCGCGCTGGTCGTGGGTTACATAGATTGTGGTGATCCGTAGATGATCATGCAGACGCCGGATCTCATACTGCATGCTCTCGCGCAGGTTCTTGTCGAGCGCCGACAGCGGCTCGTCCATCAACATCACGCGCGGTTCGAAGACGATAGCCCGCGCCAATGCCACCCGTTGACGTTGGCCGCCGGATAGTGCGGCAATATTGCGCTCCGCCAGACCATCCAGCTTCACGCGGGCCAAGGTATCAAGCGCCCGCTGACGCGCCTCCGCTCTCGGTACCTTGCGCAGCACCAGCGGATACGCGACGTTCGCCATGACATTCATGTGGGGAAACAAGGCGTAATTCTGGAATACTATGCCGATGTCTCGTTTGTTGGGCGGCAGGCGGGTGATGTCTCGATCGCCCAAGAAAAGTTTACCGGAATCCGGCCGGACAAAACCGGCCAGAGCCATGAGTAACGTGGTCTTGCCCGATCCCGATGGCCCTAGCAGCGTGAGGAATTCGCCAGCCTGGATGTCGAGCGAAACATCATCCAGTGCAACGTAGGACCCATAAGCCTTGTGCACGCTTTCGATGGTGATCGCGAGCGACTTCATCATGTGCTCCAGCCTTGAAGCGCGTCGCGTTCGACTGGCTTCACGCGACGCGCTTTAGGTTCTTGTTTTCATGCATGTCGTTGTCGCGCGCTGCACATTTTTGCGCGACATGCGTTAGAGCTGAGAGTCAGCGGGCCATCATTTCATCGAAGGCTCTTTGGGCAGCCTCGCCATTCTTGACCCACCATTCTGAATTGGAAAACACCGAAGTGCCAGCATTTTCAGGCGCGGTCGCAAGGGTCTTCAGACGGTCCTCGGGAATAAGGCCACCCTCATATGCCGCAGGATTGACGGGGCCGTAGGCAATGAAATCGGTCAGCTTGGCAACCCGCGCGGGCTGCGTCATCGCTGCGATGAGTTTCATGGCGGCCTCCTTGTTCGGCGCTCCCTTCGGCACCCCAAGGCAGTCCGTGCCGATGACCGAACCCTTGAACGTGTAGTCAGCCGCGCCGCCATCGGCTTTCACGGTTTGGGCCCGTCCGTTCCAGGTAATGACCAAATCCGCCTCACCATCTTTCAGCAACTGCGCGGACTGAGCCCCCGAGGTCCACCACACGGCGACGTTTGGTTTGATCGCTTCAAGCCGCTTGATGGCGCGCTCTAGCCCTTCCGGCGTGCTGAGCACGGAATAGACGTCCGCCGGTGCCACGCCATCGGAGAGAAGCGCGATCTCGATCGAGTCTTGCGCATTGGCGCGCAACGCGCGACGGCCAGAAAATTTGGCAACATCCCAGAATTCCGCCCACGTCTTCGGCGGGTTCTCGCCATAGGTCTTGGTGTTCCACGACATGACGGTGCCATAGGAGTCAAACGGATAGCAGTAGTCGGACTTTGCACCTACCGGCACGGATTTCGGATCGATGATCTTGTAGTCGAGCGGCTCCAGCAGCGATTGTGCGGCCGCCTGGGCACCTTCCGGTGAGCCCAGGTGAATGACGTCGGTCGTGACCGCACCCGAGGTGACCTGCATCTTCAAGGCGGCCAGGCCGTCGCTTAGGGTCTCCTCGCGGACATCATAGCCAAGCTCTTTTGCAGCAGGGCCCCACATGGCTTCCTTCATGGCGTTACCATAATCCCCACCTGCGGTCGTGATGGTGACTGTTTGCGCATGAACGGGCAGGGCAGCCGAGATTGCGAATGCTGTTAAGGAAATGCGTAGCCAAGACATAGGTTCTCCTCCCCAACTTTATCAAACATCGCTCAAAAGAGCCATTATTTTGTAATCGTAACGTTACGATTGCATCTCAATGCGCTGGAGTCAAGCTGCTTCCTACGGGAGTTTCGATTGACCGGGATGTCGAATTCGGTAACGTTATGGCGGTCAGCAAATCAGCCGGCGCTTTCGCAAATGAAGTCGGGCGAACAATGGCCAATCTAAAGCAGATCGCCGCGGAACTTTCCCTCTCGGTGACCACGGTGTCCCGCGCTCTGAAGGATGGGCCGGAGGTGCAGCCCTCGACCATAGCCCGCGTCAAGGAGGCGGCTAAGCGGGTCGGCTATTTACCAAATCATCATGGTCGCGCGCTCAAAACCGGTCGAACGCAGACGCTGACGGCAGTACTCCCGATGGAAACACGAGACCATCTGTCCGATTTGTTGAAGCTTCCTTTGATCGAAGGCATGACGCTGGCGGCGCGGCAAGCCGGTTATAGTCTGTCCATCTATTCCACCACTCCCGACGACGATCCCGTTGAGAGTGTGCAGCGCCAGCTTCAGGCGCGCAACGCAGACGGCCTGATCATCACGCGTCTGGTGTCGGCTGATCCGCGCGTCAAGCTGCTGCTGGACAAACGCATGCCGTTCGTCGCGTTTGGAAGAACCGACCTGGATATCGCGTATCCTTATGTCGATGTCGATAATGAACAGATTGCCTACGAGGCGACCCGGCGGCTCATGGATAAGGGCTGTCGACGCATTGCGCTGCAACTTCTCGTTCCGGAGGACCAGACGAGTGCCATGCGTCTTTCCGGGTATGGAAGGGCAATGGCCGAGGCTGGTATTCCGATCGACCAATCGTTGATCGGTCATGGCATGTTCACCATGGAATCGAGCGCAGGCTGGTTCGATCGCTTGCTGGCGTCATCAGATCCGCCAACGGGCTTGGCGTGCGCCAACGAACTGGGCCTTCTGGGAGCGTTGCACGCTCTCGGCAAGCGGGGTCTTACACCTGGCCGCGACGTCCACATCGTCACCCGTGACAGCACGCGGCTGGCACGCTTCCTGCCGGCAAAGATCGGAGTTCATTCCGTGGATATGGCGGGTGTTGGACGCAAACTTATCGAAGTCCTGGAGAGCCGGATCATCAATCCGCTTGGGCCGGTGGAGACAGTCTTGGTGCAAGGCAGATTCGAGCCGGCCGAATAATCCGGGCTGCCCTCAGGAGGCCACCTCGTCTTGAACCGGCCGGATCAGCGCCTTTGCGGCAGCTGCTCCCGCCGCTAGGATACGATCCGATAATTCCGTTCCTTCCACGGCGCGCGCGAGTTGGAGCGCGCCGATGAGCGTTGCAAACATGCCCAACGCAGCGCCCTCGGGATCGTTCGTCTGCGGCAGAGCTTCAGCTATCTGGCGCACCAGGGATTGAGCGCGTTCGGCATAGAGGGCTCGCGTTTCAGGCGGCTGCCGCGCGATTTCCGGCAACAACGCGGCCGAAGCGCAACCCTTTCCAGGATTGTCCCGGTGCTCGGCCGATAGATACGTCTCTATGGCCATTTCCGGACCGCCGGCGGCCAATGCTTCCTGCACTTCATGCGACTGCGCGTCCAAGGCCGCCGCCACGCTTTCACGGACGAGCTCCGCCTTCGACTGGAAGTGCGGATAGAAGGCGCCGTTCGTCAGCCCGGCGTCGCTCATGATGGTTGCCAGCCCGGAGCCCGCGATGCCGTCAGATCGAAAACGTTCGGCGGCGACCTCCATGATCCGGCTGCGTGACGCGTCTTTTCGGCCCTTTTCGTAGCGCATGGTCTTTCTTTCCTGTCCTGCTATTGCATTATGCTCATAATCTGATATTACGACCATAATTCAATTCATGGAAATAAGCTAGACCTCTCGAACCTGGAACATCAAAAATGAATGGGAATTCTGAAAAGACCGCAATCGTGACCGGTGCCTCCTCGGGCATCGGCCGCGCCAGCGCCGAGGCCTTGGCGCGGGCGGGTTTCACTGTCTTCGGGACAAGTCGCCGCAAGACCAGTAATGGTCCGGGCGGAGTGACCATGCTGGCATGCGACGTGACCGATGATGCGGCCGTCAATGCGCTCGTTGCCAACGTGCTCGCGCAGACCGGCCGGATCGATCTCCTGGTCAACAATGCCGGTGTCGGTCTGCTAGGAGGCGCCGAGGAATCCTCGGTCGCACAGGTACAAGCCCTATTCGACGTCAATCTGTTCGGCGTCATGCGGATGACCAATGCGGTGTTGCCGTCGATGCGGCGGCGCGGCGACGGGCGCATCATCAATATCGGCTCGATTCTGGGACTGGTACCCGCGCCATACTCAGCTCATTACTCGGCGGTCAAGCACGCGCTCGAAGGCTATTCGGAATCGCTCGACCACGAGGTGCGCGCCTTCAACGTCCGCGTTTCCGTCATCGAGCCGGCATTCGTCCGCACCGTCTTCGACCAGAACGGCATCGAGCCGGATTCGCTGTTGAAGGAATACGATCGGGCTCGAGCCGGGCTCAAGGCGCTGCTGGGCGATGTGATGCCCAAGGCCGATCAGCCGGAAGTGGTGGCGGATGTGGTTGTCAAGACAGCGACCGATGCCCGTCCGCGGCGGCGCTATACCGCTGGCAAGGCAGCGCGCCAGGTCAGCCTGCTGCGCCGCTTTGCCCCCGCGGGGATTTTCGACAAGAGCCTGCGCAAGCAGTTCCGACTGCCGGTCTGAACAACGGCGAGCCAGACGATTTCACGCACATGCGACTAGCAACTACGACACATTTGGCCAGGCCCTACGAAACGGAGGCGCCAAGCATGACACATAGATCCAATCGGTCGCCGCGTTCACCGGCGTTGTTCCAGGACGCGCCAACGCGCTCCGTCGATGTCGGCGGCATAGCTTTTGCGTACAGGGAACTCGGGCCTAGGACGGGCGTGCCAGTGATCCTGCTCAACCATCTGGCTGCTCAGCTGGACAATTTTGATCCGCGCATCGTCGATGGCCTCGCTGCGACCCGGCGGGTAATTGCCTTCGACAATCGCGGCATCGGCGCTTCGGGTGGCAAAACTCCGTCGACCATTTCCGGCATGGCGCGGGATGCAATCGCCTTTGTCCGGGCGCTGGGGTTCGAAGAAGTCGATCTCTTCGGCTTTTCACTCGGCGGCTTCGTGGCGCAAGAGATTGTGCTGACCGAGCCCAAGCTTGTGCGCAAACTCATCCTGGCTGGCACGGGGCCGGCCGGTGGGCAAGGCATCGACAAGGTGACGCCGCTGACGATCGTGGACATGATCAAGGGCGCGCTGACTTTTCGGGATCCGAAGTACTATCTCTTCTTCACAAGAACGACGAATGGGCGCCGCGCCGCAAACGCATTTCTGGAACGGCTGAAGGAGCGCCGGAATAACCGGGACAAGGCGATATCGCTGAGCGCGTTCGGCGCGCAACTCAAGGCGATCAAGGCCTATGGACTCCAGGCGCCTGAAGACCTGAGCACCATCCGCATTCCCACTTTGGTTGCGAATGGCGACCAGGACAGGATGGTGCCGAGCAGCAATACCTATGATCTCGCAGGGCGTATCCCGGGGGCGCATCTGGTTATCTATCCGGATGCCGGGCATGGCGGGGTATTTCAGAACTACGCCGATTTTGTCCCGAAAGCCCTGTCCTTCCTCGAGGCTGAGGCCTTGCCGCAGGGCGGCTATGCAGCTGAAAACGTTCGGCTTGTTTCGTCCCGAACAACAACAGACATTCTTAGAAAGTAACTGCCATGAAGGCATTCGTTGTCGATAAGTATAACAAGAAGGGCATTCTGCGGCTGGCCGAAATGCCGGAGCCGGAGCTCCAGGACAGCGATGTCTTGGTCGAGGTCCATGCCGCAGGGGTGAACCTGCTCGATTCCAAGATCAGAACCGGGGAATTCAAGCTCATCCTGCCTTATCGCCGGCCCTTCATCCTGGGCCACGACGTGGCTGGGAAGGTTGTTCGCGTGGGATCGAAAGTCCGCAAGTTCAAGGCCGGCGACGATGTCTATGCGCGGCCGCGCGACGGCCGGATTGGGACATTCGCCGAATTCATTGCCGTGAATGAGGCCGACGTAGCCTTGAAGCCCGAGAATCTCAGTATGGAAGAGGCGGCGTCGATTCCCCTGGTCGGTCTCACCGCCTGGCAGACGCTCATCGAACGGGCAAACCTGAAGAAGGGACAGAAGGTCTTCATTCAGGCTGGTTCCGGCGGCGTCGGGACATTTGCTATTCAGTTGGCCAAGCACCTCGGCGCGACCGTTGCGACAACCGCGAGCGCGGCGAGTGCCGATCTGGTCAAAAGTCTCGGCGCCGATGTCGTCGTCGACTACAGGAAAGACGACTTCGAGAAAGTTCTGTCGGGCTACGATGTCGTCTTGAACAGCCAGGACGCCAAGACACTGGAAAAATCCCTGAGCGTGCTGAAACCGGGTGGCAAGCTCATCTCCATCTCCGGTCCACCGGATGCCGAATTTGCCAGGGAAAAGGGGCTGAACTTGATGCTGAGGCTGGCGCTGCGCTTCCTGAGTCGCGGAATTCGGGCCAAAGCCAAGCGCCGCGGCGTGCAGTTTTCGTTCCTTTTCATGTGGGCGCAGGGCGATCAGCTGAGCAAAATCACCGCTCTCATCGAAGCCGGCGCGATCCGCCCGGTTGTGGATCGGGTCTTTCCATTCGAAGCGACCAATGACGCCCTGGCCTATGTCGAAACAGGACGCGCCAAGGGCAAGGTCGTCATCAAGGTCAGATAGCAGTTGCCTCGAACGCTGCCCTCAGCGTCTCGAACGGCGCCAGGGCGCCGCGCACCTGCACGACGGCGGCGGCAACGCGATGGGCCCGCAGCACCGCCTCTGCCGGGGCATGGCCGGCAAGTCGGGCGGCGAGGTAGGCGCCGTTGAAGGAGTCCCCGGCGCCGGTGGTGTCGACCGGCGCGGCGACATGCACCGCCGGAACCGATTGCAAGGTTCCGTTTTGCGCGATCAGCGCCGGTTCCTCACCGTTCTTGACCACGACTTCGCCGGCCAGCTTTCGCAGCCGTTCAGCTGTTTTCTGCGGTGTCGTATCACCAAACAGCATCTGCTCGTCGGGAAAGGTCGGGAGCGCGATGTCGGCGACGGCGAGCGCCTCGAGGATCGCGGCCTGCGCTTCCTCGCTTTGGCGCCATAGCCGCGGCCGGTAATTGGGGTCGAAGGCAATCAGCGAGCCGGCCGCGCGCGCCTTGGCCACGGCCGTCAGCAGCACCGTGCGTGCGTCGTCGTCGAGGATTGCCAAAGTGATTCCGGAAAAATAGACAAGCGCCTGGTTTTCAAGGCTTTTCTGCAAAGCGGCTGGGTCCGAAGCCAACTGCCTTGCGGCCGCATCGGCCCGCCAATAGGTGAAAGAACGTTCGGCGCCGGTCAGCGTGATCGCATAGAGGCCGGGGCGGGCGCCCGCTATCACCGGGCTGGCGCCGATGCCGATGCCGCTCTCGGCCAGGAACTTGATCTGGTCGCGTGAGAACGGGTCGTCGCCGAAGGCCGACACATAGGTCGCCCGCCGCTCGCCGCTCAAGGCATGCAGCGCCCACAAAGTGTTGAACGTGTCGCCGGCAAAGCCCATGCGCCAGTTCGGCCCGGCCTGGCCCGAAAGCTCTAGCATGCACTCGCCGATCGAGGCGATGCCGTTTCCTGCCATGAAGCACTCCTCCATCCCTGCAATTGCGGTGCTGTAGCTTTTTGCAGCCGGCAGCGCCATGCTTGGCGACGGCGGATTCTTGCACTGGGCGCGATTTCCCACAGGGGCGTGGGACGCGATCTGCCCAGCGAAACGTTATCCGCAGAACAGGAATGGGTTTGGCATCGTTATGGCGTTATCTTCTTGGAGGCCTCGGCCTGGCTGCCTTGCTCGCCGGCGTGCTGGCAATCGTCTATCTGACGGCGCCGCGTGCGCCGCAACCAAGCTCGGATGTCGGCCGTTCCAAGACGACGGCGAACAAGCTGTTCGCGGCGACTTTCGAGCCCGAGAAAGGCGTCATCCGGCAGGGCGAACTGGAATCCTGGCTGCTCACGCTCAAAACCGTCGAGGGTGCGCCGGTGGAAGGTGCTGCGATAACGATTTCCGGCGGCATGCCGCAGCACAAGCACGGTCTGCCGACCAGCCCGCAGGCGACCGATTACCTCGGCGCGGGGCGCTATCGCATCGACGGGGTCAAATTCACGATGAGCGGGTGGTGGCAATTGCATTTTGCCATTTCCGCTGCGGCCGGTTCGGACACTGTCGTCTTCAATGTGGTGCTGTGAGCCATAGATGAGCCGGTTTCCCAGTCTTCTCGCGTTGGTGGTGGTGGCCGTGCTTGCCGGCTGCGGCAGACCGGAGTTTTCCGATGCCGAAAAGCAGACCATCGCCTCACTGGCCCTGTCCAAGCTGCCGCCGCTGAAGCCCGATACCACCAATCGCTTCGCCGATGTGCCGGCCGCCGCGGCACTCGGCTCGACGCTGTTTTTCGACACCGGGATGAGCGGCGACGGCACGGTATCGTGCTCGACCTGCCACAAGATCGACCGGCAGTTCCAGGACGACCTGCCGCAAGCGGTCGGCGTCGGCCGCACCAACCGTCGTACCATGCCGTTGGCCGGCGTCGCGCATGATCCCTGGTTCTTCTGGGACGGGCGGCGCGACAGCCTGTGGGCGCAAGCGCTGACACCGCTCGAAAATCCGCTGGAGCAGGCCGGCAACCGCGCCGCCTTCGCACATTACATCAAGGCCCGCTTCGGCGAGCGCTACGAGCGCATCTTCGGGCCGCTGCCTGACCTTTCGGGCGTGCCGGCCAATGCCGGCCCGTTCGGCACCGATGCCGAGAAGGCGGCCTGGAACGCCATGCCCGCCAGCCAAGCCGAGGAGGTCAACCGCGTCTTTGCCAATATCGGCAAGGCGATCGCCGCCTTCGAGCGCTCGATCGCGCCGCCGCAGACACGCTTCGACCGCTTTGCCCTCGACCTGGCTGCGGGCGCCGAGCCGAAAGGCGACGCCGCCTTTTCGTCGGAGGAAATCCTCGGCCTGAAATTGTTCATCGGCAAGGCCAATTGCGTGACCTGCCACAACGGCCCGCGTTTTACCGACGGCAGCTTCCACAATACCGGCGTGCCGCCGGTCGCGGGCCTGCCGCCGGATCGCGGCCGCGTCGAGGCGGTGGCGCAGGTCGAGGCCGATCCGTTCAACTGTTTCGGCGCCTTTCGCGACGGCGATGCCAGCGCCTGCCGCGAGTTGCGCTTCATGGTCAAGACCGGGCCGGAACTCGTCCGCGCCTACAAGACGCCGTCGCTGCGCGGTGCCGCCACCCGTCCGCCCTACATGCATGCCGGGCAGTTTTCCTCGCTCGACGAGGTGGTGGCGCATTATTCCAAGGCGCCGGCAAGTGTCGAGGGTGTGTCAGAGGTCCACCCGCTGCAGCTTTCGGACCACGAGCGCGCGGCGCTGGTGGCGTTTTTGAAGACACTGGCGGAGTGACGTTGGGTTTGCCGGGACGTGAAGATAGATTTCGACTTTCCCGACTTGAAGCAAATTAAAAAGGTGGCAATCACAAAGCCTCGAGATTAGCTGAGACATCTCTCCACTTCGTCATCCCAGGGTCTGCGCCGCGTCGCTTCGCTCCTTGCTCCGCCCTGGGATGACGAAGGGATGGTGGGGATAGGCTAGTCGCCAGCGTTGGATCGGCCGCTGATATCGGTCTGTATGCAGAGATACTCACCGATCCTTCACCGTCTCCATCGCGACAAACGTCGAGGTCTGGGCTACGTGCGGCAGGGCGGAGATGCGCTCGCCAAGCACGCGGCGGTAGGCGGCGATGTCGGTGGTGCGGACCTTCAGCAGATAGTCGAAGCTCGATGCCATCATGTGGCACTGCTCGATCTCCGGCACCGCCTGCACGGCGCGGTTGAAGGCGTCGAGCGCGGCCGAGCGGGTGTCGGACAGTTTCACCTGGACGAAGGCGACATGGCCTTCGCCCATGCGCTCACGGTCGATGATCGCCTGGTAGCCCCTGATGAAGCCGTCCTTCTCCAGCCGTTTGACTCGTGCCTGCACCGGCGTCTTCGACAGGCCGACTTTAGCCGCCAGGTCCGACATGGAAAGCCGGCCATTGCTGCCCAGAGCCGACAGGATGTTCCTGTCGATCCGGTCCAATTGGTCTTCTGTCACTGGATTCCTGGTCGAATTGGAGGTGATCAGTCCTAATGATAGATCGATCGATCTGTTCTGTCGACTTCTTTGGACCGACTGCAATCCCTACTTATGTTAGCTTGCGCCGTTCGGTCCGGTGACCGCCGGCCCGCTCCCTTATGCTCGCTCTACAGGACCGCCATGCCAGCGCTCGACACCATCCGCCAGCAGATCCGTGCTAATTATTTGCCCGACGAAGACCAGGCGGTGAAGCGGCTGGCCGAGGCGGCCGGGCTGTCCGCGCAAGACCGCAAGGCGATTTCGGCCCGTGCCGCCGATCTAGTGCGGGCGGTGCGCGGCTCGTCCGATCCGCGGCTGATGGAGGTCTTCCTGTCCGCCTATGGCCTCTCGACCAAGGAGGGCGTGGCGCTGATGTGCCTGGCCGAGGCGCTGCTGCGCGTGCCCGACACCGAGACGATGGACGACCTCATCGCCGACAAGATCGCGCCGCACGACTGGTCGGCGCATTCGGGCGGCTCGAGCTCGATCTTCATCAATGCATCGACCTGGGCGCTGATGCTGACCGGCCGCGTGCTCGACGAAGGCGAGGGCGGCATCGAAGGCACGCTGCGCGCCATGGTGCGCCGGCTCGGCGAGCCGGTCATCCGCAAGGCGGTCGCGGCGGCCATGCGCGAGATGGGCGAGCAGTTCGTGCTTGGCCGCACGATCGCCGAGGCGGTCAAGCGCGGCCGGCCGATGACGCAGAAGGGCTATCTCTATTCTTTCGACATGCTGGGCGAGGCGGCCCGCACCGAGGCCGATGCGCTGCGCTACCTCAAGGCATATGCCGATGCGATCTCTTCGCTCGATGCCGGCGCCAACGGCCCCGACATCCGCCAGAACCACGGCATTTCGGTAAAACTGTCGGCGCTGCATCCGCGCTATGAAGTGACGCAGAAGGAAAAGATGCTGCCCGTCATGGCCGAGCGGCTTTGGTCGCTGGCGCTGGCGGCGCGCCATTCGCGCATGGGCCTCAACATCGACGCCGAGGAGGCCGACCGGCTCGACCTGTCGCTCGACGTCATCGAACGGGTACTGGCCGAGCCGGAGCTTGCCGGCTGGAACGGCTTTGGCGTCGTCGTCCAGGCCTACGGTCCGCGCGCGGCCTTCACCGTCGACTGGCTCTATGCGCTGGCGAAGAAATACGATCGCACCATCATGGTGCGGCTGGTCAAGGGCGCCTATTGGGACACCGAGATCAAGCGGGCTCAGACGCTCGGGCTCGACGGCTATCCGGTTTTTACCCGCAAAGCCAACACCGACGTCTCCTACCTGGCCTGCGCGAAGAAGCTTTTGTCGATGACCGACCGCATCTATCCGCAATTCGCCACCCACAACGCCCACACCGTCGCCGCGATTCTGTCGATGACGACGGAGCGCGATACATTCGAGTTCCAGCGGCTGCATGGCATGGGCGAGGCGCTGCATGAGACGGTGCGGCGGGCCGAAGGCACGCGCTGCCGCATCTATGCGCCGGTCGGCGCGCATTCCGACCTGCTCGCCTATCTGGTCCGCCGGCTGCTCGAAAACGGCGCCAATTCCTCTTTCGTCCACCAGCTCACCGACGAGGAAGTCGAGCCCGAGGACATTGCCCGCGACCCGCTCGAAACGGTGGAGAAACAAGGCCCGGCCGCCAATCCGGCGATCGTGCCGCCGTCGGCGATCTTTGGCCCCGGCCGGCGCAATTCCAAGGGCTTCGATATCACCGACACGCCGACGCTGGCGGCGATCGACAAGGCCAGGGCCGAGTTCGCCGGGCCGGACCGCTGGCACGCCAAGCCGGTCAGCCGCGCTGCCGGCTATGGCAAGCAGCGTCCGGTGGTCAATCCGGCAAAACCTTCCGAAGTGGTCGGCACGGTGAGCGAGGCCGGCGCCAAGCAGGTCGAGACCGCGGTACGCATAGCGGTGGAGGCACAACCGGCATGGGCAAGACGCCCGGTCGCCGAGCGCGCTGCCATCCTCAACCGGGCGGCCGATCTCTACGAGGCGAACGCCGTCGAGTTCTTTGCGCTCGCCGCCCGCGAAGCCGGCAAGTCGCTCGCCGACGGCGTTGCCGAGGTGCGCGAGGCGGTCGATTTCCTGCGCTACTATGCGGCCGAGGCCGCCAATGCCGAGGCGGGCACCGAGGCGCGCGGCGCCATCGCCTGCATCTCGCCGTGGAACTTTCCGCTGGCCATCTTCACCGGCCAGATTGCGGCGGCGCTCGTCACCGGCAATTCGGTGATTGCCAAGCCGGCCGAACAGACGCCGCTGATCGCCTTCCGCGCCGTCCAGCTGCTGCGCGAGGCCGGCGTGCCGGAAGACGTCATCCAGCTTCTGCCCGGCGACGGCCCCTCGGTCGGCGGCCCGCTGACCGCCGATCCGCGCATTGCCGGCGTCTGCTTCACCGGCTCGACCGAGGTCGCCAAGCTGATCGAAAAGCAGCTCGCCGAGACCGCCGTGCCCGACGCCATGCTGATTGCCGAGACCGGCGGCCTGAACGCCATGATCGTCGATTCCACAGCACTTCCCGAACAGGCGGTGCGCGACATCCTCGCCTCCGCCTTCCAGAGCGCCGGCCAGCGCTGCTCGGCATTGCGCATTCTCTACGTGCAGAAGGACGTCGAGAAGAAGATGCTTGAGATGCTGAAAGGCGCGATGGAAGCGCTCAGCCTCGGCGACCCGTGGCGGATATCGACCGATGTCGGCCCGGTCATCGATGACGAGGCGCAAGCGTCGATCCGTGACTATTGCACCAAAATGGGCCTGCAGGGCCGGCTGATCGCCAAGCTCGAAGCGCCGAAGGACGGCCGCTTCGTTGCGCCGCACGTCTTTCGGGTCAAGGGCATCGAGGAGTTGGAGCGCGAGGTGTTCGGGCCGGTCCTGCATGTCGCCACCTTCGATGCCGACGAGATCGATGCGGTGATCGCTGCGATCAACCGCAAAGGCTATGGCCTGACCTTTGGCCTGCACACCCGCATCGAAGGCCGCGCCCAGCATTTCGTCGATGGCATCCATGCCGGCAACATCTACGTCAACCGCAACCAGATCGGCGCCGTCGTCGGCGCGCAGCCGTTCGGCGGCGAGGGCCTTTCCGGCACCGGGCCGAAGGCCGGCGGGCCACATTATCTCCGGCGCTTCCGCAAGGGGCCGGAAGCCGGCACCCATCTTGCCGAAGGCCGCAAGGTGACGGCGACCGAGCTCGCCGACAATCTGCCGGACCCGGCCTTTGGCGGCTGGTCGACGCGGCCGGATCGCGTCGCCATCCTGAGGAAACATCTGCGCGGCAAGGGTGCCGCGGCTATCGGCACTGCCGCCGGCATCGATTTCGGCCAGGTCGACCTGCCCGGGCCGACCGGCGAGGCCAACACGCTGTCGCTGTCGCCGCGCGGGCGCGTGCTGTGTCTGGGTCCCGACGCGGATACGCTGCTTGCGCAGACGATCCAGGCGCTGGCCGCCGGCAATGCCGTGCTCGCCGTCGCACCCGGCGCGCCGGCGGCACTTTCATCATTGACCGGCAAGGGCCTGCCGCTGGCGGCGATCGACGGCCGGCCGGACCCGGTCGAAGCGCGCTCGCTGCGGGTCGATGTCGTGGCCTTTTCCGGCACGCCCGAGGCCGCGCGCATCGTGCGCAAGGTCATCGCCGAGCGCGCCGGCCCGATCGTGCCGCTGATCAGCGAAGTCTATTATCCGGCCGCCTACGCCCACGAGCGCGCAGTCTGCGTCGACACCACGGCGGCGGGCGGCAATGCCAGCCTGCTGGCCGCGGCCTGAGGGTTTCGCCAGGGCTCGCGTGTCGCGGGCAGGGCAAATCGCTTGGGGTTGCGCTGTCCCTCACCCTTACCCTCTCGCTGTGAAGAACGGGGAGAGGGGTCGCCAGCGTTGCGTCCACGCCCCTTCTCCCCGGGGCGGCGCCGACTTTGATGCCTGATGAGAGCGATAGCTATCTGATACCGAGCGGCACTTCGAACTGCCAGGCCGAGCGACCGGCTCCGTCTGGAATAGGGGGAAAGGGAGAAGCCCGGCGGACTGCGTCGAGTGCGGCCTTGTCCAGCGCGGCAACACCCGAACTGCCCGTCAGCCTGGCCGACCGGACGCTGCCGTTCGAGCCGACGGTAAAGGCAACCGTAGCTGTGCCGGTGGCGCGCGTGCGTGTCGAATTGAAGGCCCGCACCAGTTTTGACCTGATCTTGCCGGGATAGTTCGTGACGGCTGCATTGCCGATGCCTGATTTGCCGCCCCTGCTGGCGGTCAGGATCTTGCCGTCCTTCCTGGCGTCGGCCATGCCGCGCGCGACATCCGTTTCGTCACGGCCGCCGGAGCCGGCTTTTTTCTTCTTGGTGTCGGCTTTGGCCGCAGCCTTGCCCGCCTTCTTGCGCAGGGCCGGCTTTTCAGGCTCGTTTGGTTCGACCTTCCTGGCCGGCTTGCTCTTTGCGGTTGCCTTCTTCGGCTGCCTGGGCTCAGGCTTGTTCGGCCTCGGTTCTTCCGCCGCGACGACGGTCTCGGCCGTCTCAACCGTTTCGGCCGGCGCCGGGTCGGCTGGTGCCGGTGCGCTTGTCTCGGCAGGCTCGGCCGTTTCGGCCGCGCTGACTGGCGGCGGCACGGCATTGTCGTCGGCAGGCACCAGCCTGTCGGTCGCAAGAACGTCGGGCGATGGGTCCTGGCGCGCCGGCTGGACAGGTTGCGCAGGCTCAGTCCAGTCGGCAACGGCAGCGGTTTCCATGGCGGCCTCGTTGACCGGCTCAACCACTTCTTTGTCCGATGTCTCCGCCGCATCGGTGACCGGCTGGAGCGTCTCCTCTGCCGCGGCCGCCTGCGCCTCGACCGTTTCGACCGGCTTGGCGTCGAGCATGGTCACCATCGTCACGTTGGCCACTTCCGGATCGTCTCCGACATCGCTGGCCGCCTGCTGCGGGTCGGCGCCGAGCAGCATTTCGCCTTGCTGGTCGGCACCTTCGATGCTTGGCCGGTCGTCCGGCAGCGTGAGGAAGGCCAGCGCCACCGCCACGTGGAATGCGCAAGAGCAGGCGATCGCCACCGTCCAGTTGCGGCGCCGCCGCGTCTGTCGTGCCTGCCGCAATGGCTCCATAGGTACCGCAGTCAAGTCGCCGTCGGCATCGGCGATGTAACTGTCTTCCGGCCTGTCGCGCGGCGAAACACGCAGCGCCCCGCGCGGGATGGCGAAATCCGGATCGTCCGGTTCCGGCGGCAGGAAACCGGCCAATGGCCACGCGACGGGGTTTCGTGCGAATGCGGGTTCCGGTCCCAAAATTCAGACCCCGAAGGCGATGCCGGTCCTGGTCTGCGTCTTCAGCCCGCGCATGCAGGCATTCGGCTCGGCGCCGGCGCATTCCGTGGCGCTGTTGATCAACACGCGGCTGACCTTGCCGCAATCCGTGCCGGCAAGATCGAAACGCGTCACCTTGGTCTTGCCTGCCGGCAGCTCCTTGAAATCGAGTACCGTCAGCCGGTCGACAACGCCGGCCCCGTTGAACAGCGCGATCTCGAACGCCGCCTTGGAAAGACCGGCGCCGAGATTGTTGGTGACCACGAAGGTAAGGCGGCAGCCCTTGTCGGAAGGCTGCGCGCCATTGAGCTCGAGGATCAGCGCCGGTGCTTGCTGCTGTGTCCATGCCGGAGCCGCCGCAAGCAATATTGCCAGCACCGCGGCGAACAGACGAAGGGATGCCGTCATGCCTGTCATTGTCGTCAGCCTCCAAACCTCATCGTCGCCGCCAGCTTCAGGGTGACGCCGGGCTCGTAGACGACGCTCGTCGTCGATGCGTTCAGCGGGTTGGCGTATTTGACGTCGAACAGATTGTCGGCGCGGAAATCGACCTTGAAATTGTCGGTCGCCTGGTAGCTGGCGAAGGCATTGACCAGTGTATAGTCCTTGGCCACCGGGTTGCCCTGCGGCTTGCCGTTGTACTGCACCTCGCCGCCGATGGTCAGCCTGTCCTCGAGGAAGCGAAAGCCGAGTTGCCCGGTGATCTGGGAGGAGGGGACGGTGACAAGGTCTGCCCGTTCGCCTTCATAGGAAATCGTGTGGCCATCGGTGAACGACGCCGAAAGCCCGGCAAAGCCCCAGGCGGCATCATAGACGCCCTCCATCTCGAAGCCGTGGATCCTGGCCTTGGCAAAATTCTGATACTGGAAGCAGATCGGTATGCCCGGACCGAACGGGCAGCCGCTGGTCGGGTCGAACGGCGAGAGCGTCACGCCGTCGATGTAATCGTCGACATTGTTGTTGAAATAGGCCGCCTTCAGCCGCAGCGCGTCGTCGGCCTCAATGACGCCGTTGGTACTGTAATTGACGCCGAATTCCACGGTCTTGCCGGTTTCAGGCTTGAGATCGGGATTGGGGAGGAACGGGAAGCTGACGCCGGCCGGATGATTGCCGCTGATCAGGGTCTCCGACAGCGACGGAGAACGGTAGCCTTCCGCATAGGTGCCGTAGAATTGCAGGCCGGAAAGGCTGGCGGTTTCGAAGGGCGAAATGCCCACTGTGATGCGTGGCGACAGCCGGTCGCCAGAGGTTTCGCCGACATCACTGTCGAGCTTATAGCTGTCGTAACGCAGCCCGGCGATGACCTCGAGCCAGTCCCAGGTGAGCTTGTCCTGAACGTAAGCGCCGGAGACGTTCCTGTTGCCCGAGGGCGTATAGAAGCTGTCGCCGCCCGCCGTGCCGCCTGTCTCGACATCGTCGCCAACCCAGTCGCCGCCATAGGTCAGCTCATGCGCGATTCCAACGGTCTCGAATCTCGACGTGTTCCAAATGTCGATGCCGGAGGTGCCGATGTCGAACGTCGATTTCGAACCCGCCGGCAAAACCACGGGCAGACCGGTGACCGGATCAAACCGGTTTTGCGCCACAAGGGTCGTCAGATCGAGCTTGGTCTTGTTGTAGGACGCGTTGATGTGGAGGTCGAGCCAGCTCTTGTCTTCGTCGGTGATGTTGTAGCGGGCCGTGAAGGTATTCGCCTTCAGGTCGGCGTCGTTCACCGGCGCGCTGCCGCTGGTCTCGGTCCATCCGTCGTTCGAGCCGATCCAGCCCAGCTTCAGCTCGCTGTTTTCGCTGGGGCGGATGGTCGTCTTGAGGAGGCCGCTCAAGACGTCGAAGCCGGTGCCCGCTACAGTGTCGCCGCCGCCATGCTTGTAGTCGTCATAGTCGCGGTAGACGATATTGCCGAGCACGTCCCAGTTCTCGTTGATCCGATAGGCGCCGGTGGCGCTGGTGGTCCAGCCTTTGCCGTTGGTTTCGTAGCGCCCAGTTGCGGATACCGCCCAGGTCTCGTCCGGCTTGAGGAAATCCTGCGCATCCTTGGTGTCGAAAAATACGACGCCGCCGATCGCCCCGGAGCCATAGGTGTTGGCGACCGGGCCGCGGATCACATCGACGGATTTGATCAATTCGGGATCGATGTAGAAGGTCGATTGCGTACCGTGATCCGAGCGCTGGAAATTCTGGCGGGCACCGTCGACGATGACGGAGACGCGGCCGAAATCCTGCAGGCCGCGGATGTTGATGCTGGAACTGACACGCCTTGCGTCGGCCTGGACGGCGACACCCGGCACACCGAACAGCATTTCGTTGGGCGTCGTCGCCATGCGGCGCTCGAGCTGTTCCTCGTCGACATGGCTGGCTGAAGCAAGCGACTCGATCGCCGTCTCGCCGGTACGGCTGAGGATCAGGATCTTGTCGAGCAGTGTGGTACCCGCCGGGGCCGGCTTTACCTTTTCGGGCTGTTGAGACGGGTCAGTCTGCTGCTGGTCGGCTGCCGGTTGGGCGGCCTGCTGGGCGCCGGCCGGTGTTGCGAGCAGCGGGATCGCCGCCGCGCCGGCCAGCAACGCGGCCATTTTGCTTGTCATAGAACAATGTGTCAGGCCGCTGCCCGCCAGCCGTCCCCAATTCGCCAACCCCATGCTGCAACTCCAAGAATCCATGTTCGATGCTGGCTGGCTTGGGGCTCGCTGGCATTTTTCATCGCGGCCGGCGTCTTAAATGTTGACTCATTTACTCCGGTATTGCACTGCTAGATAACATGATTATTCGAGTCAAGAATTGAATCGGCATTTCACGCAGGCGCCGAGCCAGATGCCCGGCACAGGAAAAGGGATCGAACCAATGAACACGCACAATCCCAGCGACTTTCGCTATCGCGTCCGCCGTTCCGACGAAAATTCCGTCCGTTTCGACCGGATCCAATCGGCCGTGAGAACGCTGTCCAGCAACACGCTGTTCCAGGGCGAGCACGAGATCGGCATCGAGCATCATGGTGCGCTGTACCGGCTGAAGATCACCCGGCAGGGCAAGCTCATCCTCAACAAGTAGGTGGTAGAAATGGACCAGCGCGTAAAACCCGCCCCACACGAGATCCGGCGGGCACGGGCAGACAATCCGAAAATGCGCGAGCGCGACCTCGCCGCCCAGCTCGGTATTTCGGAGGCCGAACTGGTCGCCGCGCATTGCGGCGACGGCGTCGTGCGCGTCGAGCCGCGTGTCAACGACCTTTTGACTGGCCTCGAAGCTGTCGGTGAGGTGATGGCGCTGACCCGCAACGAAAGCGCGGTGCACGAGAAGATCGGCGTCTACGACAAGGTCGTCACCGGCAATCACAATGCCATGGTGCTCGGTGAGAATATCGACCTGCGCATTTTCCCAAAAGTCTGGGCGCACGGCTTTGCCGTGGAAAAGCGCGATGGCGCCGACATCCGCCGCAGCCTGCAGTTCTTCGATACCGCAGGCGAGGCGGTACACAAGGTGCATCTCAGGCCAGCCTCCAACCTTTACGCCTATCAGAAACTGGTGGCCGGGCTGGAATCGCCGAACCAGGAGCCGACGGTGGCGATTTCAGCGGGCACGGCCGACGAGACCGAGACTGCGGACAACCCGGCGAGCATCGACGATCTGCGCGACCGCTGGAGCCATCTGACCGACGTGCATCAGTTCTTCGGCATGCTGAAGACACTGAAGATCAGCCGCCGACAGGCGGTGCGCATGGTCGGCCAGGACTACGCCTGGCTGGTCGACAAGGATGCGGTGAACGCCATGCTCAACCACGCCGCTGCTGGCGCCATGCCGATCATGTGCTTTGTCGGCAATCGCGGCTGCATCCAGATCCATTCCGGCCCCGTCGCCTCGATCAAGCCGATGGGACCATGGCTCAACGTGCTCGACGAGACCTTCCATCTGCACCTGCGGACCGACCACATCGATGAGGTCTGGGCCGTGCGCAAGCCGACCAAGGACGGCTATGTCACGTCGCTCGAAGTCTATGGCGCCGACGGCAAGATGATCATCCAGTTCTTCGGTAAGCGGCATGAAGGCGAAAGCGAGCGCGAAGACTGGCGCTTTCTGGCCGAAAACCTGCCGCGTATCCCAAGCCCGACCGCAGCTTGAGGAAAACGACGATGGTTCTTTTCTCCAGGCTGGCATCGGTCTCCAGGTCGGCGCTTGGTCCTGTGGCCGCTGTTTTCCTGGCCTTCGCCGCGCTGATGACGGCTCAAGCCGCCGAGGGCATCGCGACTTTCGCCGATCGCTCGAGGATCGTGGCTATTGGCGGCTCGATCACCGAGATCGTCTACGCGCTCGGTGAACAGGATCGTCTTGTCGCGCGCGATTCGACCAGCCGCTATCCGCAAGCGGCGGCGGAACTGCCTGATGTCGGCTACATGCGCCAGCTGTCGCCGGAGGGTGTGCTGTCGGTCAATCCGTCGGGCATATTGGCCCTGCACGGCAGCGGACCGAAGGAAGCCGTCGACGTCTTGAAGAAATCAAGCATCCCGTTCATCGAGGTGACCGAGCGCTATGATAATCAAGGCATTCTCGAAAAGATCCACATCGTCGGCAAGGCGCTCGGCACCGAGGCCAAGGCCGATGCGCTGGCGGTCCAGATCGATGCCAGGCTGAAGGCAGCCGAAAAGCAGACCGCCTCGATCAAGGATCGCAAGCGCATCCTGTTCGTGCTGTCGATGCAGGGCGGCAAGCTGCTTGCCGCCGGCAGCGACACCGCCGCCGACGGCATCATCAAGCTTTCGGGCGGCATCAACGCCGTCGACGGCATTGCCGGCTACAAGCAATTGTCGGACGAGGCAGTCATCACCGCCAGGCCCGACGTGATCCTGATGATGAACAATGCCGGACCGGCCACCGCGGATGACGAATTGTTTTCGAACCCTGCCGTGGCTTCGACGCCGGCGGGTGCCGCCCGCAAGCTGATCCGCATGGACGGCGGCTATCTGCTCGGCTTCGGCCCGCGCACGGCCGACGCCATCCACGACCTCGCCGTCTCGCTCTATGGCGGCCAGGTCACGGATTGAGCGCGATGGCCGATCATTCGATCGCCGGTGCGGCGGGCATCATGGCGACGGCAGCCGAGGGTGACCGTTCGCGGCGCGCCCGCCTCGTCGTCGTGCTGCTCTGCGTCGGGCTGGCTATCGCCGTGCTGTTGTCGCTGACCTCCGGCGCATCCGATGCCTCGGCCATCGGCGTCATGCATGACTGGCTGTTCGGCGCGTTGCCCGGCGACGCGGCGTTGAGCGCCCGCGACCACCTGATCATCCATGACATCCGTCTGCCGCGCATCATTATGGGCGTGCTGATCGGCGCATCGCTTGCCGTCTCCGGTGCCGTCATGCAGGGGCTGTTCCGCAATCCGCTGGCCGACCCCGGCCTGATCGGCGTTTCGGCCGGATCGAGCCTCGGTGCGGTCGCCGTCATCGTGCTTGGCTCGACCATGCTGGCGCCGCTGACTTCGGCGCTCGGCACGATGGCTTTGCCGCTGGCTGCGTTCTGCGGCGGGCTGGCGACGACATTGCTGCTCTATAAGGTCGCGACACGGCAAGGCCGGACCTCGGTCGCCACCATGCTGCTCGCCGGCATCGCGCTGGCGGCGCTTGCCATGGCGCTGACCGGCATCCTGATCTTCATGGCCGACGACCGGCAATTGCGCGACCTGACCTTTTGGCAGCTCGGCTCGCTGGGCGGCGCAACCTGGCAGAAGATCGGCTCGGTCGGGCCGGTCATCGTGCTGGCGCTGGCGGCAATGCCGTTCCTGGCGCGCGGCCTCAACGCGCTGGCGCTCGGCGAGGCCACGGCCGGCCATCTCGGCATTCCGGTGCAGCGGCTGAAATACACCGCGATTGTCGGCGTCTCGGCAGCGGTCGGCGCATCGGTCGCCGTCAGCGGCGGCATCGGTTTCGTCGGCATCGTCGTGCCGCATCTGCTGCGTCTGCTGATCGGCCCCGATAACCGTTATTTGCTGCCGGCATCGGCGCTGCTTGGTGCGGCGCTGCTGCTGTTGGCCGACGCCGTCGCCCGCACCATCGTCGCCCCAGCCGAATTGCCGATCGGCATCGTCACCGCGGTCGCCGGCGCACCGTTCTTCCTGTGGATCCTGCTGCGCAAGCGCGGCGTCATCGACCTGTGAAAGTTTGCCTATGATCGAAGCGCGGGATGTCTCGGTGGCGATCGGCGGCAAGGGCATTGTCGCCAATGTCGATTTCGAGGCGCGGCCCGGCGAAATCGCGGCCATCGTCGGCCCCAACGGTTCGGGCAAGACGACCTTCCTCCGAGCACTGTCCGGCGATCTTGGCTATTCGGGAGAGGTCACCGTCAACGGCCGCAATCTATCGGCGATGAAGCCGGTCGAGGCGGCGACGGTGCGCGCGGTGCTGCCGCAGGCGACGACGCTGTCGTTTCCGTTCACCGTGCGCGAGATCGTCAGGCTGGGCCTGGTCGGCGGGCGCTCCGGCGCGCTGTCCGGCGAGGACCAGCGCCTGCCCGAACGGGCGCTGGCTCGCGTCGACCTCGACGGTTTTGCCGGCCGCTTCTACCAGGAGCTGTCCGGCGGCGAGCAGCAGCGCGTGCAGCTTGCCCGCGTTCTGTGCCAGGTGTGGGAGCCGGTGCTCGACGGCAAGCCGCGCTATTTGTTCCTCGATGAGCCGGTGTCCAGCCTCGACATCAAACACCAGCTGATCATCATGGACATCGCGTGCGATTTCGCCAGACGCGGCGGCGGCGTGGTCGCTATCCTGCACGACCTCAATTTGACGGCGATGTATGCCGACCGGATTTTCGTCATGCATCGCGGCAGGCTCGCCGCTACAGGTTCGCCGCAACAGGTGCTCAGCGACGAGCTGATCGAAAAGGTCTTCGATTGCCGGCTGAAGGTCGGTGTGTTGCCGGCCGCAAACATGCCGTTCGTATTGCCGCAGTCGGTCTGTTGATATCCAGGTGATGCCGGCCCGCAAATGGCGATTTCCTGCGCTTCCGGTACTCACGTACCCAAACGTACGCTCCGTTCCGGTTCTCGGAACCCACCATTTTCGGCTTGGCCTGACCTGAATCTCAACAGACCTCACCAACTGAGATGCGACCAGAAATCAGGCGGCCGGCGCCCTTTGCACCAGCATGTCGATGCCGAGCAGGTGCCGCACATTCGGGCGCGCCGCCACCAGATCGGCGATCGTGTAGCGCGACAGCACGGCGAAGAAGGCGTTGAGCGCTTCGCGCAATGCCGAATTCAGCGCGCAGCTATCGACCAGCGGACATTCGGCGGCGTCGTTCTCGAAGCACTCGGCCATGGCAAAGCTTTCCTCCGTTACCCGCACGACATCGAACAGGCTGATTGATTCGGCCGCGCGGCCGAGCCTGACGCCGCCATTCCTGCCGCGCACCGTTTCGATCAGGCCGTTTTCGACCAGCGGCTGCAGGATCTTGAACAGGAAAAGTTCCGATACCGAATAGGCGGCGGCGATCTCGGGGATGCGGCTCAACCGCTCGGTGTTGGCGGCGCAATACATCAGAATGCGCATGGCGTAGTTGGTCTGACGGGTAAGCCGCATTGTGTCCTCACATAACAGTGGTTGGCGTCAATATGGCCTATAGTTTGGAACAATTCCAGACTGGCGCTGCATAATAGATGAATTCCGGCGTCAAGTTTGCGTGCACGATTGCGCGCACCGGAACCAGCGGCGCGCTTTCTGGGGCAGGCGACACTAGATAAGTTCGCATACACGATCAGGAGCGGCCCATCATGTCACGACCAGCCCCGGCATTTGCATCCGTCGCGTCCGTCCGGTTCGACGCCGATGCCGACGCCAAGCTTTCGGCGCTCAGGCGCACCAAGTTCGTTGCCGCCGCAGCGCTTGCGTTTTGCGTGCTGGTCTTTGCGGTGGCGAAATCGCTCGAGAGCCGGCATGCGTGGTTGGGCTTCGTCGCCGCTTTCGCCGAGGCGGCGACGATCGGCGGCCTGGCGGACTGGTATGCGGTGGTGGCGCTGTTTCGGCGGCCGCTTGGCCTGCCGATCCCGCATACGGCCATCATCCCGGAAAACCAGAATCGCATCGCCGACAATCTCGGCCGCTTCATCGAGGTGAATTTCCTGGCGCCGGAACCGGTGCGCGAAAAGCTCGCCGAGGTCGACTTTTCCGCGCTGGTCGCGGACTGGCTGGCCGACCCGAACCGCGCCGCCGATTTGTCGCGCTTCGTCGGCCGGCTGGTGCCGCAGACGCTGGCGGCGGTCGAGCAATCCGGACTGCGCGGCTTCGTCACCAGCCGTATGCTGGAGCAGATCGAAAAGGTGCCGCTGGCGCCGCTCGCCGCCGAGCTGCTGTCGGCGCTGACTGACGATCGCCGCCACCAGAAATTATTCGACGAGTTCACCAAGGTGGTCGGCCGCTTCCTGAGCGACGAGCAGGCGCTGGCGACGATGCGCGAGAAGATCCGCGAGGAACTGCCGTCGCTGTTCAACCTGTTTCGCGCCGACGCCTATCTGTTGAAGAAGATCATTGCGTCGGCCGGCTCGCTGCTCGATGAGGTGCGGGCCGATCCGCACCATCCGATGCGAGCCGAATTCGACCTTTTCGTCGAAACCTTCGTCGAGCGGTTGAGGACATCCAAACAATATGCCAGGCGCGCTGAAAAGCTGAAGCGCGATTTCCTTGCCCGGCCAGAGCTCAGCGCGCTGGCCGGCGATATGTGGGACAGCCTGCGGCTGTTCATCGAACAGGACGCCAAGGCGCCGAATTCGATGATCCGCGACCATCTCGCCACCATGTTCGTCGAGGTCGGCCGCCATCTTGCCGACGACGCGCAGATCAGGGCCGACATGAACCAGGGGTTCATCGTGGCGCTGGCGTCCTTCGTCGAAAGCCAGAAGAGCGGCGTGTCGAAGTTCATCGCCGACCAGGTCAAGCGCTGGGACCTCGCGCAACTGACAAGGCTTATCGAAATGAACATCGGCAAGGACCTGCAATATATCCGCTTCAACGGCATGATCATCGGTGGCCTTGCCGGGCTCGTGCTCTACACTGCCGAACGGCTGTTTCTTGTCGGCTGACTCGTCCGAATGGACCGCTGAGCTTCGCTGCACTATCTTCCGTGCAGTGGCGGCGTTCACGGCAACAAGGGGAGAGAACCAGCATGGCAAAACGACCGGAGTCCGAGTCCTTCATCGACATGTTCGGCAAGTTCGGCCGCGACCTGAAGCTGCCGAATGTCGACGTCGAGGCGATCCTCGCCCACCACGCCAAGAACCTGGAAGCGCTGGAGAAGTCGGCACGGGCGAGCGCCGCTGGAGCCTCGGCGCTGTTGTCAAGGCAACGCGAGATGCTGCAGGACACGCTGCGCGAAATCACCGACATGGCACAAAGCTACAGAGCGCCCGGCAATCCGCAGGAAATGATGCAGAAGCAGGCGGCGTTCGCCAGGAAATCCTTCGAGACCGCGCTGAAGAATGCCGGCGAGATGGCCGAACTGGCGAGGGCGTCCGGCACCGAATCGATCGAAATCCTGCGCAGCCGCATCAAGGAGGCGATGGAGGAGATCCGCGCCGGCCACGACAAGAGGTAGCTGTTCCCCGGCAGCACACTTGCCGGCGGCGAAGACTGGCGGTTCGCGGGCCGAAGATTATGCGCTGGAATCGCATTGGCGAATTGACAGGGGCGGCCCGTCGTGGTCCGGAACAGGCAAGCGATCGGGAAAGCAGGAATGACGCAGATACGGCCGAGGACGCCGCCGACCTTCGAGCAACTCAGGGCGATGGCCGGGCAGGAGTTGGGCGTTTCGGACTGGACGCTGGTCGATCAGCACCGCATCGACCAGTTTGCCGAATGCACGGGCGATCATCAATGGATCCATGTCGATCCCGAGCGGGCGAAGCGGCAAAGCCCGTTCCGCACCACGATCGCGCATGGCTATCTGACCCTGTCGATCATCGGCGCGCTGGCGCTCGAGATGGGGATCGTACCCGAAAACACGCAGGCCGCGTTCAACTACGGTTTCGACAAAGTGCGCTTCGTGGCGCCGGTCAGGGTCGGCTCGCGTATCAGGCTGCGCACCACGCTGTTGTCGATGGAAGACAAAGGTCCGGGGCAATATCTAATGAAGGCCGCCAATACGGTCGAGATCGAAGGCGAGCAGAGGCCGGCGCTGACCGCCGAGACGCTCGTCATGCTTTATGCACGCCGCAAGCGGGCAGGGGCCTGAGAGCACAGCCTCAGGCCAGCAGGGTTCCGGCAGCGCGAATCAACGCGACATCGCCTGTTCAAGCGCCCTGAAAATCCGGTCATCTCCGGACTGCGCGACGTTGAAGCGCATGAAACGGCTGGCCGACCGGGACAGGCTGAACGCATTGCCGGGCGCAAGCACGACGTTGGCCGACAAAGCGTGACGGGCGACGTCCGCGGCATCTATTCCCTCCGGCAGCCTGCACCATAAAAACATGCCGGCCGGCTGATCTATCCACGGCACGATGCTGATTGCCCTGAGCCGGGTGCCGGTTTCTTCCATGGCGCGCGAGAGCCGCGCGCGCAGCAGATCGACGTGCTTGCGATAGAGGCCGTCCTTCAGCAGCGTCAGCACCAGTTCGGATGCAAGTCGCCCGCTGCCAAAGGACGTGGCGATCTTGAGATCGGTCAATCCTTCCATCCAGTCGCGAGGAGCGGCGATGAAGCCGCAGCGCACCGATGCCGACAGCGTCTTGGAAAAGCTTCCGATATGGATGACCCTGCTGAGGCCGTCGAAGGCCGCCAGCCTGGGCGCGGACGTGTGTTCGAAATCGGCGAAGATATCGTCCTCGATGATCGTCAGCCCCGACTGGTCGGCGAGCTTCAGCACCCGATGGGCAACGACCGGGGACAATATCGCGCCGGTCGGATTATGGAGCGCCGAATTGGTGATGTAGAGGCGCGGCCGGTGCTCGTTCAGCGCCTGCGCGAACAGTTCGATGTCCGGCCCCGAGCGCGTGTAGGGGACGCTGATCACCTTGGCCCGATGGGCGCGCAACAGGGCATGGAAGTTGAAATAGCAGGGATCGTCGACCAACACCGTGTCACCCGGTTCGAGCAGGAACCGGCACAGCAGGTCGATCGCCTGAGTGCCCGATTCCGTCAGCATGATCTGGTCCGGGGAGGCTTCGATGCCGTGCTCGGCCATGCGCCGCGCCAGCAGATGGCGTAGCGCCGGCAAGCCGAGCGGCGTGCCGTAGTCGGTCAGCGCGGCGTCGTCGGCGCGGGCCGTCGTCCGCAGTGCCCGGCGCAATCCAGCCTCGGGCATCCATGTTGCCGGCAGCCAGCCGCAACCCGGTTTCAGGACGCCGTCGCCGGCTTCCAGCGATTGGCGCGAGACCCAGAGCGGGTCGACGGCACGGTCAAGCCTGGGGCCGATCTCGGCCAGCGACAACGGAGCCAACGGTCCGGCGGCATAGAAACCCGAGCCCGGCCGCGAGCGGATCATGCCTTCCGCCGCAAGACGCTCATAGGCTTCGACCACGGTGGATTTGGAAACCTGCATGGCCTTCGCAAACGCCCGGATCGAAGGCAGCCGCGTTCCCGGCGTCAGGCTGCGCGCGGCGATCCTGTGCCTGATCGTCACCATGACGCTTTCGACAAGCGTCCGGCTGCCTTCATCAGTTGTCGTCTGCTCATCCATCCGTACTGCTCGCCCTACCATGACGGTTTTGTCAAACTGTACCTGATTGTCTCTGGCGGAGCCAGACGCCCGGCCCGATAGAGGGCGAAATCAGCGGGGCATCGATGGACAAGGCGGCGAGTAGTTGGGCGGCGAGTAGTTGGGCGGCGAGTGGTTGGGCGGCGAGTGGCTGGGTCAACGGGTTCATAGGCGTGCTGATCTTCAGCGGTTCGCTTCCGGCGACGCGCGTGGCGGTGATGGATTTCGATCCGGTGTTCGTAACGGTCGCCCGTGCGGCTTCGGCGGGCATCCTCGGCCTGGCGCTGCTGCTCGTTTTTCGTCAGAAGCGCCCGGAGCGGCGAGATCTGTTCCCGCTGGCGATCGTGGCGCTTGGCGTCGTGGTCGGTTTTCCCCTGCTGACGGCGCTGGCGCTCAAGCACATCACGTCGGCTCACTCCATCATTTTCGTCGGCCTGTTGCCGTTGGCGACCGCGATCTTCGGTGTGGTTCGAGGCGGCGATCGCCCGAAGCCGGCGTTCTGGCTGTTCTCGTGCCTCGGCAGCGCCCTTGTCGCCGGTTTCGCAGTCACGCAAGGCCTGTCGGTCTCGCCGCTCGGCGACATCTTGATGCTGGCCGCCATCATCGTGTGCGGATTGGGCTATGCCGAAGGAGCGGCGCTGTCGCGCAAACTCGGCGGTTGGCAGGTGATTTCGTGGGCGCTGGTGCTGTCGCTGCCCCTCATGCTGGCGCTGACGTTCATCACCATGCCGCCGTCGCTCGAAAGTGCCGGCAGGGGCGCATGGATTGGTCTGGCCTATGTCTCGCTGTTCAGCATGCTGATCGGTTTCGTGTTCTGGTATCGCGGCCTGGCGCAAGGCGGCATCGCCGCGGTCGGGCAGTTGCAACTGCTGCAGCCCTTCTTCGGCCTGGGGCTGGCGGCAGCGCTGCTGCATGAGCAGGTCAGTCCCGCCATGATCGCCGTCACCGCCGCCGTCGTGCTTTGCGTCGTCGGTGCCAAGAGATATGCGAGATAGGTGCGCCGGCTGCCGGAGTTGCATGCGAACCGGGTGGAATCCTCAAGGATGCTTGGCAACGATATCAGTTCGCCCGGCAGTGGCGCGGGCTGAAAATACCGCAAGGATCAGCGCCATCAGCACCAGGCCCGTCGCCACCTGGAAGGTGACCTGCATCCCTCGTGCCGCTGCCGCAGGTGCCAACACTGCCAAGCCAGTGCCTTCCCCAGCCGATGCGAAGGCAAACACTGCGCCCATCACGGACGCACCGGTGATCAGGCCGAGATTGCGCGACAGATTGAGCAGGCCGGAGACGACGCCGCGCTGGTCGGATGCGACGCCCGTCATCACGGCCGAATTGTTGGAGGTCTGAAACAGGCTGTAGCCGGTGCAGACGATGATGATCGGCACGACATAGCCGGCAATACCGAATTCCGCCCGCGACAGAGCAAAGGTGCCAATAGCGAGATCGAACAGGCCGACGATCATGATCCGGTTCGCCCCGAAACGATCGACCAGGCGTCCGGCCGGCAGCGCCGCCAATGCGGTAACCAGAGGGCCGGTCGACAGAACCAGCCCGACCATGGCTGCGTCCAGCCCGAGCGCGCGCGACAGATAGAATGGTGCGACCACCAGCGTCGCCATCATCACCGTGGCGACGATCAGGTTCATGGCGAGGCTTGCGTTCAACGCCTGGTCGCGGAACCTCGCAGGTTGGATCAAAGGGTTCTGGACCCTTGTCTGCGCAATGACAAACAGCAGGCCAGCCACGGTTGCGGCAATCAGCAAGCCGACATTGAGAGAACCAAAACTGCCACGCCCAAGGGTCATGGCGAGCGCATAGGCGGCTAGCGTCAGCGCGAGCAAAGCCGTGCCGATCCCGTCGAAACCGCGCCGACCTGGCGTCTTTTTTCCGGCCGACAGGAAGCGCCAGGCAAGCGCAAAGGCCAGCACCCCCAACGGCAGATTGATGAGGAAGATCGCGCGCCAGCCGAGGCCGGCAATCAACAGTCCGCCAAGCGAGGGGCCAAGCGTGGTGCCGATCGCCGACATGGCGCCGAGCAGGCCCATGACGCTGCCGGTTTTATCCCGGGGAACCGCGTCGGCGACAAAGGCCAGCGTCAGAGCCATCATAATGGCCGCGCCGAGCCCCTGTGCCGCCCGTGCGGCGATCAGCAGCCAGAGCGTCGGCGCGAGCCCGCAAAGCACCGATGCGAAGGTGAACAGGGCAATGCCGCCGAGCAATAGCGGGCGGCGGCCGAATATATCGGCGAGCCGCCCGGCGCTTACGATCAAGGTGGTGATGGCGAGCAGATAGGCCAGGACGACCCATTGCACGAGCTGGAACGATGCGTCGAACGCCTGCATCAGCGATGGCAGCCCGACGCTGGCGATGCTGGTGGCGAGCGACGACAGCAGCGTTGAAAGCGACAGGCTTGCCAATGCCCATCGGGTCGAGCGTGCGCTCACCGGGGCAACTTCGTCCCAGGTCTTTTCAGCGGTCGATGCCAAGGTGAACTCCTTTGCCGGCAGCCCCCAATCGGAGCTGTCGGACGCTATTCCCTCGCATGATGTGGCGGAAGGCGCAGTATTTGCATCTTATTCGTGCATGAAACGCCACATCGCGGCCGAGCTGTGCTACGGTCCTTCCATGTCGTCGCCAGATCTCAATCTGCTTGTCGCCCTCAATGTGCTGCTGACCGAGGGCAGTGTGGCGCGTGCTGCCGCGCGGCTGCGCCTCAGTCCCTCGGCGATGAGCCGGACGTTGGCGCGGTTGCGCCAGGCGACAGGCGACCCATTGTTGGTCCGGGCCGGCCGTGGCCTGGTTGCGACGCCGCGCGCGCTCGAATTGCAGCAACAGGTAGGCCGCGTCGTTCAGGATGCGGAAGCGCTGCTGCGCCCGGCCAAGCTCCTCGACCTCTCTGCTCTCGACAAGGTCTTCACGCTGCGCGCCAACGAAAGTTTCGTCGAGGAGTTCGCACCGCGTCTTCTGACCCGTGTCGAAGCGGATGCGCCTGGTGTGCGGCTGCGTTTTGCGCCGAAATCCGACAAGAACGACATGTCGTTGCGTGACGCGGCGGTTGATCTCGAAATCGGGGTTGCCAGTGAAACGAGCCCTGAAATGCGCATTCAGGCGCTGTTTCGCGACCGCTTCATCGGTGCGGTGCGAACGGGTCACAGGCTGGGCGAGGGCCCAATGACGCCGGAACGCTATGCGGCCGGCCGCCACATTAGCGTTTCGCGGCGCGGCCGCGAAAGGGGCCCGATCGACGAGGCCTTGAAGCGGCTGGGACTCGAACGGACGATCGTGTGCATGGTTTCCAGCTTCTCGGCCACGCTCGCCATGGCGCGCGCCTCCGATCTGATCGCCAGCGTCCCCGAACGGCACACGCTGGGCGCGCGCACGGGCATGTACAGCTTCCCGTTGCCGGTCGATATCGAGGAGGTCACCATTTCGATGCTGTGGCATCCGCGACTCGATGCCGATCCGGCACAACGCTGGCTGCGAGCCTGCGTGCGGGAGGTCTGCGCGTCGTTTCGCTGATCCAGACTCAGGGCGTGATCTAGAATCTGGTCACCACGCCGATGCCTATGCCTTCGAAGCCGCCCATCGCCATCAATGCGGCCGGCGCCTCTTCGAGGCTGATCTTCTTGCCGACCAGCAGTTCGGGTTTCAGCTTGCCGGTGCGGATCATCTCCATCATCGCCTGGTAGCGGAAGGCCTGCATGCCGTGGCTGCCGCGGATTTCGAGCTCGAATGCGATCACCTTGTCCATCGGTATCTGCGGCCTGGCATGGTCGCCGAGCATCAGGCCGACCTGCACGTGGCGGCCGCGGCGGCGCAGGTTTGCGATCGAGTTGAACGAGGTACTGGGGTGGCCGAGCGCGTCCATCGACATGTGCGCGCCGCCATTGGTGATCTGCTTGACCGCCTTGACCACGTTCGGCGTCTTTGCCGCGTTGATCGTCGCCACCGCGCCGATCTTTTTGGCAAAGTCCAGCTTCTCGTCGGTGAGGTCGATGGCGACGACATTGGCGCCCATGGCGCTGGCGATCATGATCGCCGACAGGCCGACGCCGCCGCAGCCATGCACGGCAACCCATTCGCCGGGGGTCACGCGGCCCTGATCGACGATGGCGCGGAACGAGGTGACGAAGCGGCAGCCGAGGCTGGCGGCGGTGGCGAATTCCATCTCGTCGGTCAAGCGCACGAGATTGGTGTCGGCATGGTCGATGGCGACATATTCGGCGAACGACCCCCAGGCGCTGAAGCCTGGCTGGAACTGGTGCTCGCAGACCTGGTGGTTGCCCGAGGTGCATTCGAAACAGCGGCCGCAGCCGACGGCGAAAGGCACAGTGACACGCTCACCGGTCTTCCAGCGGGTCACCTGCTTGCCCACCGCGGCGACGACGCCGGCAAGCTCGTGGCCGGGCACATGCGGCAGGCGGATACCGTCGTCGTGCCCCATCCAGCCATGCCAGTCGCTGCGGCAGAGGCCGGTGGCCTCAACCTTGATGACGATGCCTTCCGGCGCCGGCGTCGGATCCGGCACGGTCTGGATCGTCGGCGCCTCGCCGAATTTTTCGAAGACGACGGCTTTCATCGGCTGTTCCTCATGACTTCATGCGATTTGCGGTCTATTCGGCATCGATCTGGTTCTCAGGCGCGGCCTTCTGGAACGCCGGCAGCGCCATGCAGGCGACATTGATGCGCGAGATCGTCGGGTAAGGCGTCATGTCGACGCCGAAACGGGCATTGCTGGTGACCTGTGCGACCAGACAGATGTCGGCCAGCCCCGGCGTGTCGCCATGGCAGAATGTCTTGGTCTCGGGCGAGGAAGCCAGAATCTTTTCAAGCGGCTGGAAGCCTTCGTTGACCCAGTGCCGGAACCAGTTGACGACATCCTGGTCGCCGGCGCCGAACAGTGTGCGCAGCGAGGTCAGCACGCGCAGATTGTTCACCGGATGGATGTCGCAGGCGATCATCTGCGCCAGCATCCTGACGCGGGCGCGGCCAGGCGCATCCTTGGGCAGCAGCGGCGGCTCAGGCGTGGTCTCGTCGAAATATTCGATGATCGCCAGCGATTGCGTCAGCAGCGTGCCGTCGTCCAGGACCAGTGCCGGCACCAGCCCTTGCGGATTGACCGCGAGGTAGGCGGGTTCGAGATGCTCGCCGTGGCGCAAATGATGCGGCACGTAGTCGTAGGACAGGCCCTTCATCTCCAGCGCGATCCGCACCCGGTAAGAGGTCGAGGAGCGGTAGTAGTTATGGAGGACGATGTCGCTCATCGGTTCATGAACTCGGTTGGCCGATGGTCAGTTCGATTTCGCCGATGCCGTCGACGCCACCGGTGATCTTTTCGCCCGGCCCGACCGCGCCGACACCGGCGGGCGTGCCGGTGAAGATCAGGTCGCCGGGCCGGAGTTCTACCGCCTCGCTGCAAATCGAGACGATGTCGGGAACCGGCCAGATCAGTTCGGCAAGGTCGCCGTCCTGCCTGATCTCGCCGTCGACCGCGAGCCAGATGCAGCCCTTGTCGGGATGACCGGATTTTTGCGCCGGAACCAGCGGGCCGCAGGGCGCTGAACGGTCGAAGGCTTTCGACCAGTCCCACGGCCTTGCCGCCTTTTTCGCCTCGTCCTGAAGGTCGCGGCGAGTCAGGTCGACGCCGACGCCGTAGCCCCAGACATGGTCCAGCGCCCGCTCGCGCGGTATGCGAAAGCCGGCTCTGCCGATCGCGACGACCAGCTCGATTTCGTGATGCAGGTTTTGGGTCAGCGGCGGGTAGGGGATCGTGGTGCCCGAACCGACTGCCGCGTCGACCACTGCGTCGCCTGGTTTGGTGAAGAAGAAGGGAGGGTCGCGCTCGTCATTGCCGAGCTCGCGGGCATGAGCGGCGTAGTTGCGGCCGACGCAGAAGATCCGGCGCACCGCAAAACGCTCCGGCGAGCCGGCCACGGCCACCGACGGGGTTGCGGGCAAGGGAAGGACGAAGCCGGTCATGCACTGTCTCTGTTCAGTGGATATGTCGCTGGCACATTCGACCGATTTGGCCGGTCGGGCAAGGCATTGCATCGCGCAAAGGCTAGGCCTGCCGCGTTGCGTCGCGGAAATCGCCGGTACATTTTGCTCTGCCGGCCAAGATGGCAATGTACTATTTGGGAACAAGCCGGCCACGGCGCGAAGCGCCTGCCGCCAACGCCTGAGACTGTCGACCGTTGGTTTCGGGGAACGGACATGACAGCCCCTTTCGGTCCGTCCCCCTACTTCGGGCGTGTCGTTATCTCGCACTTGCACAAAGCTCTGGTGCGCTGCAATATAGCTGGAGGAATGCGGCCTCCAGCCCACCTTTCGCAGGTTCAATAAAGGGACCGGCATGACGGACATCTCCGCGACGCGTCTTGTCGTGTCCAGGCCTGTGGCCGATAGCTCGGCAAGAACCAGGCTTGCCTATCTCGACGGCTGGCGCGGCCTGTCGATCGCGCTGGTGCTGATCGGCCATTTCTTCCCCGTTCCCGGCATCAATCTCGGCGTCCTGGGCGTCGAATTCTTCTTCGTGCTCAGCGGCCGGCTGATGGCCGAGATCCTGTTTGTCGAATACTATCCGCTGAAGAAATTCTTCAAGCGCCGGTTCTCCCGCATCTACCCGGCACTGCTGATTTTTGTCGTCGCCGCGATGGTTGCCTTGTCCGGCACATTCATCGCCTTCAAGTCGAAGGCGGCGCTGACGGCGCTGACGTTCACCTACAACTATGCCGGAATTCTCGTCACCCGCGCCGGCGCGCTCGACCATATCTGGTCGCTCTGCGTCGAAGAGCACGCCTATATCATCCTGGCGCTGATCAGCGTCGTCGTCTCGGGGCGGTCCCGGGTCATCATGTTGCTCGGTGCATTGTCGGTGCTGGCCATGGCAAACGGCGCCATCTCCTACTGGGTGCTCGCAATAGGCTACGAGGGCACCTATTGGCGCACCGACGTGCACATCGCCTCGATCCTGCTGTCGGCGGTGATATGCCTGCTCAAGGCCGACGACAGGCTGCCGGCGCTGCTCAAGGGGCCGCATGTCGCCCTGGCGGCCTCAGTAGTGGCTGTGCTCCTTTTCATGGCTGCCGTGCCAACCCCGATCCACTATCTGCTCGCGGTGCCGCTGCTGGCGCTCGCCGTCAATTCGCTCGACTTCAGCAGCCGGTATCTGACCGGGTTTCTATCGTCCCTGCCGATGACGATGCTGGGGCTGTGGTCGTATTCGCTCTATCTTTGGCAGCAGCCTTTTTATCAATTCGTCGACATAAAAGGCAGTTCGCCGTGGTTGATGCTGGCGGCGGCGTTCGCTTGCGCGCTGTGCAGCTACTACATCATCGAAAAGCCGGCCCGCTCCTGGCTGAACCGCAATTGGTAGGGCGAACGGCGCCCGCCGTTCAGCCGGCGATCCGTCTTGCATAATACCGCACGGCTTTCCTGCCGCCGTGGATTACCGCGTCGCCCACTTCCGCAAAGCCGATTGCGGCATGGAAGGCGTCCGAAGCCGGATTGGGTGGCTCGGCATTGACTTCGCAGGTGACGATCGCCTGGCCCGCGCGTGACGCCTGCTCGAACAGATCCTCGTACAGCCGGCGGGCATGGCCGCGCCCGCGCGCTGCGGCGGCGACCACGACGCGATCGACATAGACGAACCGCGGGAAGCGCTGGCGAAACCACAGGAAGTTCGGGCTGTCGTAGCTCGCGTGCTGGTCGAAGGTCATGATGAAGGCCTGGAGCGCACCGATACGGCGCGCGTAAAACGCTTCGCCGAGCAGGAAGGACAGGCGCTCAGGTTCGAGCCATGATAATTCCGCAGCGTGCTCGTTGTTGAGCGCGAGGATGGCGGGCTCATCCTGCGGCGAAACCCGTTCGATCGGCAAACGCACTTCGATCATGTTGTTCGATCTTCCAGGATCATGCCCGGGCAGCGGCGATGGTCGCCGCCACCAGCGCCTCGTCGGTCACGGTGTTGCGGTATTCGCGGTCGAGGTCGGTGCCGCCCATGCCGACCCCCGGGTTGCGGTAGCGCATGGCACTCGGCACGTCCTTGAGCGCGGCGAAGTGCATTTCGCTCAACCCGGTTTTCCTCCGCACCTTTCTGATGTTCTCGGGATCAAGCCCGCCGCAGCCGAGGATGATGATGCGGTCGCCGGCCTGCCTGACAAGATCGGCGAGCAGGTCAGCGCCTTCCAGTGCCGTGTCGCGCTGGCCGCTGGTCAGCACGCGGCCGACCTTGCAGCGGATCAGCGTCTCCAGCGCCTCGGTCGGGTCGCGGGTCATGTCGAAGGCGCGGTGGCAGGTGACGTTCAAGCTTCCCGCTGCCTGCGCCAGTTCGCTCATGCGCTGTTCGTCGATCGTGCCGTCGGCAGCGAGGCAACCGACGACGACACCGGCGACGCCGAGCTCGGCAAGCGCGCCGATATCGGCGAGCATCGAACGATATTCGGCTTCGCTATAGAGAAAATCGCCGCCGCGCGGCCGCACGATGACGTGGAACGGGATCGTCGCCAGCTCGAGCGCCGTGCGCACCGTGCCGAAGCTCGGTGTGATGCCGCCTTCGATCAGGCTGGCACAGAGCTCGACACGGTCGGCGCCTGCGGCTTGCGCGGCCAGCAGGCCGTCTATGCCTTCGACGCAGATCTCGATCAGCGGGAGGCGAGGACGTTCGGTCTCGGTCATGGGCGATCCGTCGATGATTTCAGCTGGCCAGCGGTAGCATCGGGCATGGTGCGATGAAAGCCGGAAGTGTTGGCTCAATGTGCTTGCGGGCGCGCCTGCCATTCCGCCGCTTGACACATTCATAACTTAAGCGTTATACGTAACTCATAGCTGGTGGGTTATTGGTTCTCATGGAGAGCGCGTTGTTGATAGCCCAGCCAAACCGCAAACAACGGGTCCGAAGTCATGACTGAAGCAACCACAATCGAAACCAAATCCATTGTCGTCGAGCGTCTGATCCCGCATGCGGCTGAAAAGATATGGCGCGCACTGACCGTGCCGCATCTAGTTGCCGAATGGCTGATGGAGAACGACTTTGCGCCTGAGCAAGGCCATCGCTTTACCTTTCGCGCGACGCCGGTGCCTGGCTGGTCCGGCGTGACGAACTGCGAGGTGCTGAAGATCGAGCCGCCACGCCTGCTAGCCTACAGATGGGGCGACGGCACCGAATCCGACAGCGGTCTGAAGACCGTGGTGACATGGTCGTTGACGCCCGAAGGTACAGCGACGCGGGTGCGCATGGAGCATTCCGGGTTCCGGTCCGAGGACGAGCGCGGCTATATCGGCATGGGAAGCGGTTGGCCGCGCATTCTCGAGCGGCTTGAGCGGGTGACTGCCTCGCAAAGCTGAAGATCCCGGCGCTCGCCTTGCCGCAACGCGGCGGCCGGCGAACTGACAGAACCAAGACATATCGAGACCCCGGATGTTCGTCGTCCGGGCTTGAAAAAAACACGCCCGAAGGAGACCACTATGCAAGCACGATTGAAAAACCCGGTGATGCTCATTCCCGGCGCCTTGCAGGCGCTGCTCGCGCTGGACAAGTCGACAGAGACTGCCGACCTGTCCTATGTGACGCGCAAGCTCGTCCATTTACGCGCCAGCCAGATCAACGGATGCAGCCTCTGCGTCGACATGCATGCGCGCGAATTGAAGAAGGCCGGCGAAAAGGACGAGCGCGTCTTCACCGTGTCCGCATGGCGGGAGACACCCTACTTCACCGACGCCGAACGCGCCGCGCTGGCACTGACCGAGGCGGCAACCCGGTTGGCCGACCGGCCAGACGCGGTAACGGATGCGGTCTGGGATGAAGCCGCCCGGCACTATGACGAAAAGGCGCTTGCCGCCCTGGTCGTCCAGATTGCCCTGATCAACGCATTCAACCGGCTCAACGCAACCACCAGGCAGATGGTCGGCGCCTGGGGCTGAACGGGGCTCCCTTTTTCGCAACGGCACGTCAGATCCGCAACTCGTGAGCGTTCGCGCGGACGAAGTCGATGAAGGCCCGCAGCTTCGGCGGTACCAGGCGGCGGCTCGGATAATAGAGGTGGAGCGGCTCGTAAGCTGGACAGAAAGGTTCCAGCACCTTGACCAGCGCGCCTGAGGCGAGAAGCGGCGCGGCGAGGCCCTCGACGGCGAAGGCGAGGCCAAGCCCTTGCGCGGCGGCGGTAATGCACAGCGGAAGCGTGTTCACGACCAGACATGCGTCCGGCGTGAATGCGACTTCGCGTCCCTCCACGATGAACTCCCAGGGTGAAATCGTGCTGGTGCGGGTGAGGGCGAATGCGATGCAGCGATGGGCGGCGAGGTCTGCCGGCCGTTTCGGTGTGCCGTTGCGCGCCAGATAATCGGGGCTGCCCACCACGACCATCTGCAGGGGCCCGCCCAGGCGCGCGCCGATCATATCTCTCTCGAGAAGCTCGCCGATGCGCAGGCCGGCATCGAAGCCGTCGGCGGCGATGTCGACGAAGCTGTCGTCGAAAATCAGACTAAGCCGCACTTCGGGATAAGCATCCATGAACGGCCGCATCAATGGCTCTATCAGCAGCGGCGCGGCGATCCAGGGCAAGCTGAGGCGCAGCGTGCCGGCGGGACGATCGCGGCTCTCGCGCAGAGCCGCACCAGCCGCCCAGATGTCTTCGGCTGCCGGGCGCACATGGTCGAGGTAGTGGGCGCCAGCTTCGGTCAAGCCAACGCTGCGGGTCGTGCGGTTGAGCAGCCGCACCCCCAGGCGCTCCTCGAGCCCCTTGACCGCCTCGCTCAACGAGGCCGGAGCGACGCCGAGCTCAGCGGCGGCGCGGGTGAAGCTTTTGGCCTCCGCAACCTTGACGAAGGCGACGATGCCGCTGAATTGGTCGAGGCGCATTGTAAGGATTTTCCAAATAGCCCTGTCGAACTCTACTGGTTTTTCCGGCGAACAAAAGGCGTCATGTTGGGTCCGACGAACCGGCCTCGGGAACGGCTCGAAAAGACAAGGAAACAGGATCGATGACCAGGCTTGCTTTACTCGCCGCCGGCACTCTTCTGGCGGTGTCTGCCGCCCCGGCGCACAGCGGGCCACTGGAAGACCGCAATATCCAGCTCATCAAAGACTATTACGCAGCTTACGCGACCGGCAATCCCGAGGCCATGCGGCCCTTCCTCGCGCCCAACGTCGTGTGGCGTATTCCCGGCCATCATCCGCTCGCCGGCGACAAGCGCGGGCCGGACGAGGTGGTCGCCTTCTTCCGCGGCCTGGCCGATGGCAAGTTCAAGGCCGAGCCGATCTTCTTCCAGGCGCAAGGCGACGTCGTTGTCGACGTCCATCGCGGCTGGTCGAATGTCGGCTCAGGTCCCGAGATCGACCAGTTCTACGCGCTGATGTTCCGCATCAAGGACGGCAAGATCGCCGAGGCACAGAATTTTTTGACCGACATGTACCAGTCGGACACCTTCTACTGGGCGCATTACCCGCTGAAGCCGCTGCCCGGCCGACTGGCTGGCGAGCGCTGAGACGGCGGTCTTTCTCGCAACGCGCAGCGCTTCTCACTCCAAGCCAAAGGAGACTTGCGATGTTTAAAACCCTGACACTTGCCGTAGCAACCACCGCCGCGCTCGCCGCCTCCAATGCCGTCGCCGCACCGCGCGTCGAGCGCGTCACATTCTCCTCGCATGGTGAGCAGCTTGTCGGCGAGCTCTATCTGCCAGAGGATCTGGACGCGGCAAAACCTCGGCCGGCGCTGGTCGTGACCGGCGCCTGGATGACGGTGAAGGAACAGATGCCGGGCCGCTACGCCCGCGAGATGGCCGATCGTGGCTTCGTCGCCTTGACCTTCGATTTTCGCGGCTGGGGCGAAAGCGGCGGCATGCGCCGCCAGTACGAGGACCCTAGCGCCAAGATCGCTGACATCGAAGCGGCCGTCGCCTATCTCGCGAGCCGGCCCGAGACCGACAAAGACCGCATCGGCGGGCTCGGCATCTGCGCCAGCTCCGGCTATATGGTCACCGCTGCGGCAGGAAACGCCGCGATCAAGTCGGTCGCCCTCGTTGCGCCCTGGTTGCAGGATGCCGAAGTGGTCGAGCAGACCTATGGCGGCCGGAATGGCGTCTTCAGGCTTGAGGCCGTGGGCGATGCGGCCAAGGCTGAGTATCGCCGCACCGGCAAGCAAGCGTTCTTGCCGGCCGCGAGCCTGACCGACGAGCGCGCGATCATGTTCAAGGTGCCTTACTACACCGAACCCGATCGCGGCATGATCCCGGCGTGGCGCAACGAGGCCGATCCGGCGTTCTGGCGCGGCTGGCTGACGTTCGACGCCATCCAGGCTGCTCCGCGCCTGCACCAGCCTTTTTTGATGGTGCACAGCGAGGCGGCTGCCATTCCGAAGGGGGCGCACAAATTCTACACGCGGCTGACCAGTTCCAAGCGGGAGCTGTGGCTCGACAATGTCACCCAATTCGATTTCTACGATCGTGCCGCGCCGGTGAAGGCGGCGAGCGATGCCGCCGCCGCGCACTTCCGCGCGACGCTCGGCAGTGCGGGGGAGGCGGGACAATGAGCCTCGTCACGCGCCGGCATGTCCTGGTCTCGGCGATTTCCGCTGCGATGATTTCCGCCGTCTCGGCGCCCGCCTCGAGCGCGCCGGGAGATGCGCTGACGGTCAAAGACAGGATCGCAATCACCGAGGCAGTGGCCGGGATCGGCCTCTATGCCGACCTGCGTGAATGGAACCGGGTCAGATCCTATTTCGCGGCCCGTGTCACGACCGACTATACCAGCCTCTTCGGCGGCGAGGTCACGACCAGCGGCCGCGACGCGCTGATCGCCCAATGGCAAGGGCTGCTGCCGGGCTTCGACGCCACCCAGCACCTCATCACCAACATCATTGTCGAAGGCGCGGACAACGGTGCGGTTGCACGCAGCCATGTCCGCGCAACCCATTGGATCGGTTCCCGGTTCTGGACGGTTGGCGGCAGCTATCTCCACCGGATGGTGCGGACGCCTGAAGGCTGGCGCGTCAAGGCAATCTCCATCCGCCGCTTATACGAAGAGGGGGATCGCGCGGTGCTGGCCGCCGCCGCCGACCGGGTGAAAGCTGCGGAGTGAATCCGGTGTTCCTTGCTGGAGTGCCCGACGACCGCAGTTACTGGCGCAACACCGTGTTCTTGGTGCCCTCTTCGACCTGGTCAATGACCAGCAGCTTGACCGGATCGGCGCCGATATTGGTCGCCTGATGCCACTGCCCGATCATCTCGATGATGAAATCACCTGTTTGATAGGTGTTGCTCTTGCCGGTCTCGACATTGGTGACCTGAAGCGTGCCAGCCTCAACATAGGCATAGCGCGGAAACGGATGCTTGTGGACCGGCAAGGTGGCGCCCGGCGCGATCTGATAGGCCGAGACCAGGACCTGGACGTTCTTCTGCGGCAGCGTGATCGGCTGGCCGGATGCAGTTTCGGTGCGGGAGGCAAGCGGGGTCACGACAACCGGCGTCCCGCTGGCATCCAGCGCCTGGGCGTTATTTGCAAGCAGAACCGCCGCGAGCAGCAGCGTCGATCCCAAGATTTTTCGCATGATTCCCCCCGAGCTGCGTCAGCATTGCGCAGCAAGCATTGGCGCGCAAGCTTGTCTGTTCAAGAGCGCCTTATCCCGCTCTTCTGAACATGCCTGGGGTCATGCCATGCATAGTCCGGAAGGTACGGGAAAGATGGCTCTGGTCGGCGAAATCCGCCGCGATAGCGGCGTCGGCGAGGCCAAATCCCTGTTCGATCAGCGCGCTCGCCCGGCGCAATCGCCGGTCGCGGATATAGGCCGCCGGCGTCAGGCTAATTACCTTGTTGAAGTCGCGGATGACCTGGAACCGGGTCACGCCAGCCGCGCCGGCAAGCCGCTTGAGGTCGAGCTGCGAGCCAAGCTCGCTTTCGACAAGATCGCGGTAGAGGGAAAATCTTCGCTGCGATCCGGAGCTTTCGATCTCTTCGGCCTGTCCGCTCGAGTCGCCATGCCGAACGATCAGCCGTCGCAGCGCCACGAGCAGGGACGTCTCGGCCGTCATTGTGTCCGGGGATGTCGAGCCCTGGTGTGCTGCCGTCAATGCTGCGGCGAGACTGCTGTCTTCGATCGTCGCGCGCGAAAACACCGGAGCGCCGTCGCGGCCGAGTTCGCGGGCAAGCGCGGTCATCAGCGGCACCGAAGGATAAAACGTCCGGTAGGCCCAGCCTTCATCCGCCCCGCGTTCGCCGTCATGCCACTCCTCGGGATTGACGACGGCAATGGTGCCTGCCGGAGCGAGAACGCTTTGCGGCCGATGCGAATGCGCTCGCAGCCAGAGGTGATCAGGGCGATCACATAGGTCGGATGCGTGTGCAGGTCGTAGCGGTGCCGGGTGAAGCGCGCCTCGAACAGGCCAAGGTCGGGGAAGCACGGATGGCGCCAGTATTTCCCGGTCTCTGCCGCTTCGTTTGTCCTTGCCATGGTCAATCCGGTTCAAGACGCCTCTCGCCGGGCCTTCTATGGCTGGCAAACCAAGCCGCTTTTTGTCGGCGGAAAGGAGGCATCATGTTGCATAATGACCCCATCGCCGCGCTGACACCAGAGGTCGTAGGCTGGCGGCGCCATATCCATGCCAATCCGGAGCTCGCATTCAATGAATACGAAACGGCGCGTTTCGTTGCAGAGAAGCTGCGCTCCTTCGGCGTCGACGAGGTGCATGAAGGGATCGGCGGCACCGGCGTCGTCGGTGTCCTGCGCAGCGGTGGCGGCGCACGCGCCATCGGCCTTCGCGCCGAGCTCGACGCGCTTCCGGTGCTGGAGAAAACCGGCTTGGCCTATGCCTCCAGGAAAGAAGGAGTAATGCACGCCTGCGGCCATGACGGCCACACCGTCATGCTGCTCGGCGCCGCCAAACTGCTCAGTCAATCGCGCACCTTCGACGGCACCGTCACTTTCATCTTTCAGCCGGCCGAGGAGAACGAGGGCGGCAGCATGCGCATGATCGAGGACGGCCTGTTCAAGCGCTTTCCGGTCGAAGCGGTCTATGCGGTCCACAACTGGCCGGGCATCAGGCTGGGGACGATCGCCGCCCGCGTCGGGCCGCAAATGGCGGCCGTCGATAATTTCGAACTGACCTTCGAGGGTCTTGGCGCTCATGCCGCCATGCCGCAGCTCGGCGACGACCCGATCCTGGCCGCCAGCGCCTTCGTGCAAGCCGTCCAGCGCATCGTCAGCCGCTCGGTCGACCCGCAGAGCGCGCTTGTCGTCAGCATCACGCAGATCCATGGCGGCAATGTCGGCAACATCGTGCCGGGCAAGGTCTGGCTGCAAGGCACTTGCCGCTTCTTCGAGCACGGCCTTTCCGACCATTGCGAGAGGCTGATCGGCGAGATCGCACAAGGTATTGCCGCCGCGCATTCGCTCAAGGCCAGGCTCGACTACAGGAAGGGCTATCCGCCGCTGATCAATACGGCGGATGCGACGGCCCGCGCCGTCGAGGCCGCCGCCTCCGTCGTCGGCCGGGAGAATGTCTTGACCGAGTTCAGCCCCAGTCTCGGCTGCGAGGATTTCGCTTTCATGATCCGCGACGCCGGCGGCTGTTATGCGTGGATCGGTGCCGGCGAGGTCGGCCCGGGCGAAGGCCTGCACGGCGACCGCTACGTTTTCAACGACGAGATCGTGCCGACGGTGATGCGCTATTACGGCAACCTCGTCGAGCAGACGCTTCCGCGGCCCGATCCTTCTACAGCAGTTTTTCCGGCGTGATCGGCAACTCCCGGATTCGTTTGCCTGTGGCGTCGAAGACGGCATTGGCAACAGCAGCGGCAACGCCGGTGGCGCCGAGTTCGCCGATGCCTTTGCCGCCGATCGGGCTGGCATGCTCGTCCACCTCGTCGACGAAGTGGATTATGATATTGCCGGGAATGTCGGCGTTGACCGGAATGGCGACCCCGGAAAGGTTCTTCGACAAGAACCGCCCAAGCACTGGTTCGTGCCTGCTCTGCTCCATTGCCGCCATGCCCCATCCCCAGATGATGCCGCCCGTCATCTGGCTGCGTGCGGTGCGGGGATTGACGATACGGCCGGCGCTGTAGCTGCCCACGGCGCGACGAAGCCTGAGCAGGCCGAGCCCCGGATCGACGCCGACCTCCATGAAGATCGCGCCGAAAGTGCGCATCGCAAGGCCTTTGCCATGCTGCGCCGGATCGAACGAGCCCGAGCCGGTGATCTCGCCGATGTCGGTATGACTCATCACGTCGGCGATCGTCTGACCGCCGGCAGCGCCCCTGCGGCGAATATGGCCGTCTTGCATCTCCACTTCGTCCGGCAGCAGATTGGCAAGACGGGCAAGCTGCGAACGCGCATCTTCGGCAGCGGCAAGCACCGCCGCGCCCACCCCCATGGTCGATGACGAGCCATAGGTCGGCCCCGCCTCCGGCAGCTGCGTATCGCCCATTTCCAAGTTCACCTTCTCCATCGGCAGGCCCAGCACGTCCGCCGCGATCTGCGGAAAGATGGTGAGTGTTCCGGTCCCTATGTCCTGGGTGCCGGTGCGGATGAGCACCGTGCCGTCCCGGCGCAACCTGACTTCGGCTGCAGGCGTCGGGTTGCGGAAACAGCCCATGCTGCAGGTTGCCATGCCGTAGCCGATCAGCCAGTCGCCGTCGCGTTGCGGCTTGCGCGGGCGCTCGCGCCAGCCGAACAGGCGGGCGCCTTCCTCATAAGCCTCGCGCAGCTTCTTCGACGACCAGGGCTGGCCGGTAGCCGGATCCGTGTCCGCATGGTTGACCAGACGCAGGTCGAGCGGATCGATGCCGAGGCGGTGGGCGAGCTCGTCCATCGCGCTTTCAAGCGCCCAGGTGCCCGGACCCTCGACCGGCGCGCGCAGCGGCGTCGGCATGGCGACGTTTGCGCGCTCCACGCGCTGGCTGAGACGCATGGCCGGCGTGGCGTAGAGACCCTTCGAGGCTTCGGTGGCGAACTCGACGAAATCGTCGGTCACGGTGGTCAGGTTGACCACGTCCTGCTGCACGGCCGTCAGCTTGCCCGACCTGTCCGCCGCCAGCACGATCTTCTGTGCCATGCGCGGCTGATACCCGAGGCAGGAATAGGCATTGGCGCGGCTGAGCGCCAGCCTGACCGGGCGCTGCATGATGCGCGCGGCGGCGGCGGCCAGCACCTGATGCGGCCAGATCCAGCCCTTGCCGCCGAAGCCGCCGCCGGTATGGCGGGAAATCACGCGGACCTTCTCGGCCGGGACATTCATGCGGGCGGCAACCACCTGGCGGACACCGTAGACGTGTTGCGTGGCGTCGTGCAGCGTCAGCTCTCCGTCATTCCATTCGGCGAGCGTCGCCGAGGGCTCCATGGCGTTGTGATGGCGCGACGGCTGCAAATACACGGCTTCGACCGTGGCGGCGGCGTCAGCAAGCCCGCGGTCGACCTCGCCCTTCGTAAACGTCGGCTCCAGGAACAGGAAGCCGCTCTCCCTCGGCGAGACAGCAGCCTTGTCGATGGCGGTCCACTCGGGGGGTGCCGGCAACTCCGGCTCGGCGAACTCGTAGCGCAATGCGACGCGGCGGGCACCGGCCTCCGCTGCCTCCAGCGTCTCGCCCAGCACAATGGCAAGCGGCTGACCCTCGTGACGTATCTCGTTGCCCTGCATGGGCATGAAGCTCTGCGCTGCCGGCGGGCCTTCGGCCTGCTGCATCTGCGTATCGGGCTCGGCCCTCGGCGATGCGAACCGGCCGAATTTGGGCATGTCCTCATGCGTGAGCACACGCACGACACCGTTCTCGGCGAGCGCGTCGTCGACCATGATCGACGTCACGCGGCCGGCGGGAACGGGCGCGGTCACGAGTACCGCATAGAGCAGATTGGGGGCAAAATAGTCGGCCGCATAGCGGGCGCGGCCGGTCACCTTGACGCCGCCGTCAGGGCGGGCAACAGGCTGGCTGATCATCATGACGGCATCCTCGCTGCTCTTTCGATCGCCCGCAAAGCGGCGGTCTTGGCCAGTTCGATCTTGTAGGCGTTCTGCGACAAGGGACGCGCTTCGGCGAAGGATTGCTCGATAGCGGTGCTCAATGCCTCGCGATCGCCGATTTCGGCACCGGCGAGCTGCTCCTCGGCGGCGCTCAGCCGCCACGGCCGCAGCGCGACGGACCCCAGCGCCAGGGCCGCCCGACGGATGGTTTGGCCGTCCATCTCCAGCACAGCGGCGGCAGAGACGATGGCGTATTCGTAGGATTCGCGCTCGCGCACCTTGAGGTAAGCCGATCGCGGCGCCGGCGCCGGCAGCTCGATTGCCGTGATCAGTTCGCCTTGCTGCAACACATTGTCTGCCTCGGGCCGCGTGTCGGGAAGCAGGTGGAATTCCGCTGCCGGAATGCGCCGGCCGCCGCTGCGGTGCGCGGTGACGATGACCGCATCAAGTGCTGCCAGCGCCACGGCCGGGTCGGATGGCTGGGTGGCGACGCAATCCTCGGTCCAGCCGAATATCGCGTGATTGTCGTTGATGCCATGCAATGCCGAGCAGCCGGAGCCGAGCTGACGCTTGTTGCATGGCAACTGCTCTTCGGCACGGAAATAGGCACAGCGCGTCTTCTGCAGAAGATTGCCGCCTATCGTTGCTAGGTTTCTCAGCTGCGGCGATGCGGCGTTGAGGATCGCCTGGCTCAACACCGGATAGTCGCGCATGACCAGCGCATGCTGCGCGACATCGTTGAGATGCGTCAGCGCGCCGATCGTCAAGCCGCCGCCGGGCAGTGCCTCGATCTGATCCAGCCCGTCGAGGCGGGAGATGTCGATGATCCGGGTCGGCTCGGCAATGCCAAGGCGCAGCCAGTTGAGCAATTCGGTGCCGCCGGCGAGAAAGGCGCTGTCCGGCGCGGCACCTGCCGCGATCGTTTCGCCCAGGCTGTCGGCGCGCGCGTAGACGAATGGGGTCATTGGCTCACCCTCCCGGCCGCCGCGCGCACGGCCTCGACGATTTGCGGATAGGCCGAGCAGCGACACAGATTACCGCTCATCCATTCGCGGATCTCGGCATCGGAGCCGGTATGTCCCTCCTCAATCAGCGCCGCCGCCGACATCACCTGGCCGGGCGTGCAGAATCCGCACTGGAAACCATCATGATCGATGAACGCCTGCTGCACGGGATGAAGCGCATCGTCGTTTGCCAGGCCTTCGATCGTCGTGACCTCGCGTCCCTCGCAGGACACGGCAAGTATCATGCAGGCATTCACACGCCGTCCGTCGAGGTGCACGGTGCAGGCGCCGCACTCGCCGAAATTGCATCCCTTTTTCGTTCCGGTCAGATGAAGCCGCTCGCGCAGCAGGTCGAGCAGCGTGACGCGGGGATCGAGATCGGAAAGGCTGTGGTCCTCTCCGTTCACCCGCAACCGCAATAGGTGCCGATCGTGGAAGTCCATTGGGGGTTACCTCGAAGCACATGCCGTACTCGTCGCAGGGACTCGTCCAGCAAGCAGCCGCCCACCTGTCGAGGCGAAATAGGGCGATCGATTTTAGGGAAAAGGCGCTGCCGGTCAGGGAAAGCGAAAAAACGCGCATTTGAGATTTGCGGCGGAGCGGAAAGGCCCTGCATAACTGTGGTTCACGGCCGTCCCAACATGAGCCGAATGCAGACGGTCCCCCCTTTAGGGACGATTACCATGAGCTGCAGTCACCTGGTGAGGTCTAAGACTATCTTTCCGGGAGCGTGGCCGGTGCGATTGCGCTCGATCGCGGATGCCAGATCGTCGAAGCCGACCACTTCTGCAATCGTGGACCGCAGCGAGCCGTCAGCGATCTCTTGAGCGATTGTGGCTAGGCGCGCGGTGTCAGGTTTGACTGACAACCAGATGCCATGACGGCCTGCCGGGGCGCGCGAAACCACATCAGTTGCAGCGATGCTGGCAAGGACGCCGCCAGGCGATAGGACCGACCAAGATTTGTCTAAGACCTGGCCCCCGACAAGATCGACGATAAGGTCAATGTCGCTCGCAAGAACCTCGAAGTTCTGTTTCTGGTAATCGATCACTTCGTCAGCGCCCAAGGCTTGGACATGGGCCACGCTCTTGGTTGAGGCTGTAGCATAGACGGTCGCTCCAGCCGTCTTGGCGAACTGGACAGCGAAGCTGCCCACCCCGCCAGCCGCGCCGTGGATCAACACCCGCCGCCCCCGAAGGTTGAAATCGGCGACCTGAAGGACTTGCCATGCCGTCATCGCCGCCACCGGTACTGCCGCTGCGTCAATGTCTGACAGGACCGCAGGCGTCTTGACAAGTTTTTCGGCATTTATCAGCAAGTGGTCAGCATAAGCGCCCAGGCCACCCAGCGCGGCCATGACCCGGTCTCCGACCCTCACGCCTTCGACGTTGGAGCCGGTCCGCAGCACGACCCCCGCCATTTCGATGCCAAGCGTCGCGGGCAAAGATAACTTGAACTTGTCGCGGACGTAGCCTTCACGGATTTTCCAGTCGATTCCGTTTACTCCGGCAGCCTTGACCTGGACGAGCACTTGGTCGGGACCAGGCTCTGGGGCGGATAGCCAATCGACTTTCAAGCTCTCTGTGCCGCCATATGCTTGAAGACGTAGGGCCCGGCCGGAGCCAAGCGGTTCAGACCGGCGGGGGGCGCTTTTGAAGTCATTCATCGGGTTTATCCTTCCTGTGGGACGATATAGTTTGAAATCTCTCAAGAAGAACTTCTAAGTATGCAGTCCACATCGGGTGAGAAATGTTTATTCGGCTGCTGTCGCTTGGGGATTTACTTGCTTTCGCTTTACGCGCTCAAAGCAGGATAGTCGGTGTAGCCCAGGGCGGTGCCACCATAGAAAGTGGCTTGGACTGCCGCATTCAGCGCCGCATTGGTCTTCAACCGTTCCACAAAGTCCGGATTGGCCAGGACCATCTGGCCGTAGGACTCCTGATCGGCCAGCCCCGAAGCTACGTCGGCGCCGATCTGGTCACGCGGACGACTTGGCCGATTGAGGATCAGCGATTGGTGCCAGAGCTTGCGGATATCGGCCAGCAGCGCCTCGTCGCCCTGGTGCATGATGTGCACGTAAGCGAGCCCGAGCTTGTCGAGTTCGGCGACCAGATAGCGGTAGAGGTCCGGCCCCTCGGCGCCTTCGTCGATCCCCCATATCGTCGTCCCGGGTGACAGGCGGATCGCGGTGCGGTCCGCGCCAATCTCCTCGGCGATCGCCGTGGCGACTTCGATGGCGAAGCGCGCTCGGTTCTCGATCGACCCGCCATATTCGTCCGTGCGCGTGTTGGCGCTGGGCGCGAAGAACTGCTGGACCAGGTAGGCGTTCGCGCCGTGAATCTCGATGCCGTCGGCGCCGGCCTCGACCGCCGAGCGCGCGGCATGGCGGAAATCGGCGACCGTCTGGCGCACCTCTTCGGTCGTCAGCGCGCGCGGCGGGGGAATGTCCTGCATCCCCGTCATGGTGAACATACCCGTCCCCGGCGCTATCGCGGACGGCGCGACCCCTTGGCAGTGATGCAGCGTATTGTCGGGATGCGACATGCGCCCGGCATGCATGAGCTGGATGAAGATGTGGCCGCCCTTGTCGTGCACGGCAGAAGTGATCTTCCGCCAGCCGGCGACATGGGCGGGCGTGTAGATGCCGGGGGTGGTGAGATAGCCCTGGCCGTCATCCGAGGGCTGGGTGCCTTCGGTGACGATCAGGCCGACGCCGGCGCGCTGGGAATAATATTCGGTGGCCAGCTCGCCCGGCGTACCGTCGAAGCCGGCGCGGCTGCGGGTCATCGGGGCCATGACGAGGCGGTTAGGCAGAGTGTAGCGGCCGACGCGGACAGGGGTGAATAAGGGACTCATTGGGATCTCCATTTGCTGGAGCGCTTGTCCACTATTCCAATGTCGGGATAAATCCGGCAAAAGTGAAATCAATATTCCAAATATGGAGCAATAGCGTGAGCCACTTGAACGACATGGCGCTGTTCGTGGAGGTGGCGAGAGCGAGGAGCTTCCGGAAGGCGGCTGAGGCTCTGGGCATGCCCAACTCGACTCTGTCGCGACGTATCAGCGCGCTGGAGAAGGCGATCGGCCTGAGGCTTCTGCATCGAACGACGCGCAAGATCGAGCTCACCGAGGCCGGCCAGCTCTATTACGAACGAAGCAAACGCATCGTCGACGAGGCACGGCTCGCACACGAGCAGCTCGGCGCGATGCTGGAGCAGCCGAGCGGTGTCCTGCGGGTCTCGCTCCCGGTCGACTTCGCCACGCTTTACCTGACGCCGATCATCGTCGATTTCGCGCGGCACTATCCCGGCATCACCTTCGAGTTCGACCTGACCCCGCGCCGCGTCGATTTGGTGGCCGAGCCGTTCGATGTAGCGATCCGCATCGGCGAGCTGGAAGACTCCAGCCTGATCGCTCGCCTGATCGGGCGCCACGCGCGCCACCTCTATGCGTCTCCTGGCTACATCGAAGCGTCCGACGAGCCGGCGACACCGGCGGATCTGGCGGAGCATGAATGCATCTGCATGCCGAAGATCTGGACCCTGCATCAGGGGATGAACAAGGTCGAAGTCGAGGTTGGAGGCCGCTTCACAGTCAACAGCGTCGGGATGATCCGCGCCCTGGCGGTCGACCACCAGGGCATCGCCCTGCTTGCCGAGAAGATCGTCGCCGAAGATTTGGCCTCGGGCAGGCTCCGGCGTGTCCTGCCCGAATGGCAGGGATCGTCGGTCAGCATTCACGCCGTCACCGAAACGCGCCTCATTCCAGCCAAGACCCAGCGCTTCATCGAATTCCTGTCCGCCAGGCTGGTGGAAACTTGAACCAGATCGTTACGCGGAGAAAAGTCGGACGGCGGCGTGCAAAATCGCGACTTGGCGTAGAAAAGGCGATGGCTCGCCGGAGTCGATGAAGCTGAGAAATACGAATTTGCCATACCCCTACACCAGAATGCACCAGAGTCGCCAAAAATGCGCAAACGTGACCGGACGGCGCAGAAGCCCTACGCCTCGCCGGCGGGCCGACACCGACGCTCAGGGAGCGGGCCATCGCTCTACCGCGAGGGCGGGGCGAGGTGCGCACGGCTGAACTCACGGCCATCGGCATCCCCGATGCTATCTATCCAGGATGTGCGACGAGCGACTGCTCGTGAAGGTGGGTTCGGCATCACAAGGCTTCCCTGTGAGGTGAGATGGCGAGGGCCGGCAAACGGATCGATTCCGACCCTCACCGAAATGCTCGCCATCCCGGCCCGAATCAGCCTTCGCTCGGCACAGGCGTCTTGAGGAGTTGTTGCTCCCACAGGAAGGCGATGCCGCTGCCGCCGAAGTGCTGGATGAGAATCTCGGTCAGCTCTTCGACATGCTCGGTGCGCGCCCAGTCGCGCTGCCATTCGCCAGCGAGCGCCATCACGGTCATCATGTTTGCGCCAGCCGCGATCATCCGCTGGATGGCGATCTGGTGGGACTCGGTCGAAACGCCGCCCGACGCATCGGTGATCACGGACACGTCCCAGCCTTCGCCGAGGGCTTGGATGACAGGCATCGCGACGCAGACTTCGGTCCAAAGGCCTGCGATAACCAGTTGTTTGCGGCCGGTCGCCTTGACCACGTCCACCACCTTCTCGTCCTGCCAGGCGTTCACCCAAGTCCGGTCGATCACTTCCTGCCCCGGGAAGACGTCAGTGATCTGCTTGAAGAGGATGCCGCCACGACCCGCGATCACGCTGGTGAGAATGGTCGGAACATTGAAGGCTTTTGCTAGCTTCGCCAGCGCGGTCGCGTTGTTGACCACAGCTTGCGGATCGTGGCTGTTCAGGTTCGCGAGTTGGTAAGGCTGGTGGTCGATCAGAACGAGTACCGAGTCTTCAGGACGAAGAAGCGAATCAAGGCCGTTGCGAGGGGTCATCAAGACTTCCTTTCTCTGCCGCCATGGACGGCAATCTTTCTCTGCCGCTATGGACGGCAATGGGTTTCACGGGAGACATGCGCCAGCGGGCGACGTTGCCTGGACGCAATTTGCCGTTCCTTTTGGTGATGCAGTAGTGCCATAATCAGGCAAGCTGTGTCGCGAAATGAGGAACGCTGAATTGGACATCGAAGATCTACGGACATTCGTCGCAGTGGCCGATGCAGGGGGCGTATCGGCCGCCGCGCGCCGGCTCGGCGTCTCCAAGTCAATCGTCAGTCGGCGGCTCTTTCGGGTTGAAGCGGAACTTGGCGTCCAGCTTCTTGCACGAACGACCCGCGGCGCCGCGCTCACCGAAGCGGGAATCGCGTTCAGAGACCATGCGGCCCGGGCCAGCGCAGAGATCGATACGGCTCGGGAAACGATCCTCCCCACCGGTGAGCTGCGCGGCCGCCTGAGGGTTGCCATGCCGCTTACTTTCGGCGCGACCCACTTCGCCCCCGTGCTCGCGGAAATGGCGCGTCTGCACCCGAAGCTTCACATCCATACTTCCTACAGCGATCGCTTCGTCGATCTCATCGCAGAAGGTTTCGATTGCGCGATCCGGGGCGCCTACCTTCAAGACTCCAACCTGATCGCGAAGCGCGTCGGGCCGATCCATGGAAAGCTTGTCGCAAGCCCGGGTTATATCGAGGTGCACGGGTCACCCGAGACTCTGGACGAACTCGTCACCCATCAGGCCCTCATGCAGGGAACGGAAGCCTGGCAGTTCATAAATGGCAGCAAGATTGTTACGGTCCAGCCGCAGGGCAGGTTCAAGGCCGATAGCGCCACGGCGCTTGCCGGCGCGGCGGCGGCAGGTCTCGGCATCGCCTGGCTCCCCGATTGCATCACACATGAATATGTGGCCTCGGGCGCGCTGGTCCCGATCATGACACGCTATCCGGTACCCCCGGGGGCCGCGTATGTCGTACGCCCGCCGGGTCAGCATCCTACGCGGAAAGTCCGGGTGCTCATCGAAATGCTAACTGAGTATTTCAAACGGAACCCGGAACTTTGGGGTCTCGACAGCTAGGACACGAACGGTGCGAAGCCTCCCCACCGGCAGGAGGCACGGGGGTAAATTCTCTAGGCAACGCCGCAGGCGCGACGTCCACGCGGATCATGTTCAACCGAGTAGGCGTTGAGATCTTGCCTGTGCAGATCTGGCGCGAGGCCTCTCCGCTTTGTCCCAGCGACGCCTCGCGCGCGCAGGCTCAAAGCTATGCAATCCGCCGTCCACGAACACCTCGCGCCCGTCTGTAAGCTGCTGTCGTTGAGGCAGCGACGGCAAGTAATAACGGGCGGCAACGTTCGGACGCCGCCGCGGCGAACTGAACGGCGCACTCGGGCGCGAAGCCGCCGGTCATCAGTATTTCCGCGCGGTAGCCGCCGAATAGGCGTGGGCGGGCGAGCCTGCTATTCTACGCCTGATTTCATCGGTCCTCCATGCTCTGACACTCTGGAAGCAGGACTACGAGATCGGCGCGTAGGGAGAAATTGCACGCTGGCGCGCAATATCGCGCTATGGCGTAGAAGAGGCGGTGGCTCCCCGGGCCGGATTCGAACCAGCGACCAACCGGTTAACAGCCGGTTGCTCTACCACTGAGCTACCGGGGAACAGAGGCTCTCATGTGAGTGGGGCAGCCTATAGCAAACCCGTTTCGGCTTTGCAAAGAAGCATTTCGCATTTTTTCGGTGCTTTTTGGCGCAGGGCTTGCTGGCAATGGCCGGCGAGCGCCCTCATATGAGCTGTCTCTCGCCTGTCACGGAACAGAAAAGGCCGTTGCGGCTTTCTCCGGCTGATGGTGCTACTGATGCAAACGGATCGACACTTCACATGACGGCAATGAGCGACGAACAGCCACCGGCCCGGAAAATCTCGGTCTTCGGCCGCCAGTTCACCATGCCGCGCTCGCGCGGCCTCAGGATTGCGATCGGCGTCGTGCTGATCATCGGCGGCATTCTCGGCTTCCTGCCGATCCTGGGTTTCTGGATGGTACCGATCGGATTACTGGTGCTCTCCTATGAATTTGCATTGGTGCGTCGTCACCGGCGCCGCTTCGTCGTCTGGTGGGAGCGACGGCGGCGGCCGGATTGAGGTTGCCCTGCTGACAGGCCGGAAACAGGCAATTGTTTGAGAGCGGCGTGGCCCGTCTAAGCATCACCGAGGTTGGTCGAAGCAGCTCTCCAGGCGTTCGCAAAGCTCCTTGAGAACGGCGGTAGCCGATGCCAGCCGCGCCCGGTCGCGCGGCGGCAGGGTGTTTGCGCCTTCTATGCTGAGGCGGTCGATGGCATAGCGCACAAGCTCTGCAGACTGCGACAATCCGCGCGACGTGCCGTCCCTCGTAGCTGCTCGACGCATGGCGGAGCCTCCTCTTTGCCCAACGTGGCCGCCGGTTTCGGGTTCCCGTCGCCCAGAATCATGCTTAACGATAAGCTAATATGTTATTGCTAATATGGGCATTGCGTTGATAAGGCAGGGCATGGAATGTCGAGGAACCGTTGGGAATGCATGGTGGCCGCTTGACGGCATTTTCGCCGCAACCTATTGGAGCCGGGTGGAACGCCGGGAGCAATGAGGCCTCGTGGCGGAGTGGTTACGCAGAGGACTGCAAATCCTTGCACCCCGGTTCGATTCCGGGCGAGGCCTCCAATGCCCGAGCTCCCGCGCGTCAGCGCCTGGGGGCTTCAGTTCCGGTCGAAACAGCCGCGGCCTTTGCGCGGCAAGCGGATGGTTGGAACATGAGCGCTGATTTTGCCGAACGCCGGGTGAAGATGGTCGACGGCCAGATCCGCACCACCGACGTGACCAGCGCGCCGCTGCTCGAGGCGATGCTTGTGGTGCCGCGCGAGGCCTTTGTTGCCCCCGGCCAGCGTGACCTTGCCTATATCGACGAGGACATCCGCATCGCCGATACGGCCGATGGCCCGCGCTATCTGATGGAGCCGTCGCCATTGGCCAAGCTGATGCAACTGGCCGATATCGGCCCAAGCGATTCGGCACTCGATGTCGGCTGCGGCACCGGCTATGCGGCGGCTATCCTGTCGCGGCTGGCAAGGTCCGTGGTGGCGCTGGAAAGCGATCCGGCGCTGGCCGAGACCGCCACTTCGACGCTTGCGGCGCTGGGTTGCGGCAATGTCACCGTGGTCCACGGGCCGCTGCCGCAAGGCCATGCCGCCAAGGCACCTTACGACGTCATCCTGATCGGCGGCAGCGTCGGGGAGGTGTCGGCGGCGCTGTTCGACCAGCTTGCCGAAGGCGGCCGACTCGTCGCCGTGGAGGGGCAGGGCAATTCGGGCGTAGCCCGGCTTTTTTTTAAGACTGGAGGGGTTGTAACGGGAAGACGCGCATTTAATGCGGCAATTAAGCCACTACCGGGATTCGAACGCATTCCCGCCTTCGAATTCTGAGTGATTTTGCCTTGCAGCGAAGGCGCTGTCATGATCGCTTGCGTTTGAACAATCGTTGCTGATCTGCATAACCGGGCGTTTCTGGGGGCTTTCAGCGGGGGAACGATAAAAAACGCGGCGCCGGCTGATCAGAAGGAGAAGCCAGCGTGGCGCAGTTCCCGTGCAAAACGAATGAGGGAATATAACGTGCCGTCTGTACGCAAGTTGCTTTTTACCGCTGTCCTCGTTTCGGCGACAGCGCTGTCTCCAATGGCCGCCTCGGCTGAAACGATCATCGGGGCCCTTTCAAAGGCCTACCAAAACAATTCCTCGCTCAATTCTTCACGCGCCGGCGTTCGGGTCACCGACGAGGGCGTTGCCATCGCCAAGTCGGGCTGGCGCCCGACCATCACCGGTTCCGCGAGCATCGATTATACCGCCAGCCACAGCAACCGGTTGCACCGAAACATCTCGTTGACCACCGGCAACTTCGGCGTCGAGATCGACCAGACGCTGTTTGACGGTTTTCAGACCAGGAACAATGTGGCGGCCGCCGAATCGCGGGTCCGCGCTTCGTTCGAAAGCCTGCGCAACGCCGAAGAAAACACTCTTTTCAACGCGGCAAGCGCCTATATGGACGTTATCCGCGACCGCCAGGTCGCCGTGCTGACCGAACAGAATCTGCAATTCCTGACCGAGCAGGCGCGTGCGGCGCGTTCGCGCTTCGAGGTCGGCGAAGGTACGCGCACCGACGTCGCGCAAGCCGACGCCCAGCGTGCCTCCGCGGTGGCGCAGTTGAGCGCCGCCCGCGCGACGGCGCTGGCAAGCGCCGCGACCTATCGCCAGATCGTCGGCGACGAGCCGGGCAGGCTCAGGCCGGCTTCGCCGGTGTCGAAGCTGTTGCCGTCGAGCCTCGATGCGGCGATCGCGATCGCATCGGCCGAGCATCCGGCCATCCTCGCCACCGCGCATCTGGTCGACGCGGCGGGGTTTTCGGTGAAGTCGGCAGAGGGCGCGTTGCTGCCGCAACTATCGGCGTCGGCGGGTGTTTCGAGCGCCTTTCGCGGCACCGCGCCCGGCTCGCTCTCCTCGACACAGGATGGCGTAACCAATTCGGCGAACATCGGCGCGACATTGACGATACCGATCTATTCCGGCGGCCGGACCTCGGCATTGGTTCGCCAATCAAAGGAATCACTTAGCCAGGCCCGTATCGAGGTCGATGTCAGCCGCGACACCGTGCGCCAAGCGGTGACCTCGGCATGGTCGCAATACACCGCCGCGCAGCAAAGCGTCACGGCCAACCGGCAGGTGGTCGCCGCCGCGCAGCTTGCCCTGAACGGCGTCATCGAAGAGCGCAATGTCGGCCAGCGCACCACGCTCGACGTGCTCAACGCGCAGGCGACCCTCATCACTGCCAAGATCAATCTTGTCAGCGCCGAACGCGACGTGGTGGTGGCGAGCTATGCCATCCTCTCGGCGGTTGGCCATTTGTCGGCAGACCGCCTTGCGCTCAATGTGACGAAGTACAGGCCCGAAGAGCATTACAACGCCGTCAAGGACAAGTGGATCGGCCTGCGCACGCCGGACGGCCGCTGATCGCCAAGCCGTGTTTTCAGCCCGCGCTCGAACGACGCGCGGGCTTTCAACTCCCGACCCTAATCTGTTGAAATCCGAGATGTCGCCAGATTGGGGATTCTCGCAAGCCGTTCCGTCGGTTACGCTGTTGCCATGATTCGAATCCGGCATTGCCGGACAGGAAATCTGAGAACGAGTCACAAGGGCGGCGGATGTGACGATGGCGACGGCAAGCAGCGTACAGCGCGAACCTTCCATGGAAGAAATACTGGCTTCCATCAGAAGGATCATCGAGGACAGCGATACCGGCCGCAAGCAGCCGGGCGACGCGGACGAGCTGCGCCAGGATCTGCAACCGGCGCCGGCAGCCGGACGGGCAGCGGAGGGGGATGCGTTCCGCTCCGAACTGCGCGGCGGACTGGAGATCGCCAAGCCGGCCACGCGCGCCGAGGTGCAGCCAACGGCCGCGCCGGTCATTGAGAGCCTGGAAACGCCGTTGCGCGCCGGCCCGGTAAAGGCAGCGGTGACGCTGGCTGAGGTGAACACCGCTCCCGCAAAGCCGGATCGGCCTGCGACAGCCAAGGCTGCCGAGACGACCGACACCATCATCGCCGATTGGCGGCGCGAGATCGCCGCGGTCGGCGACGCGATGGCCAAGCCGGAGCGCGCCGAGCCACTCCGGACGCCGGACGCCGAGCCGAAAGCCGAGGTTTTCGAGAACGAGGCGACTGCTGGACCTGTGCCGGAGCCTTCGGAAATTGGGCCGGAGCCTTCGGAAAGCGGCCCGGAGCCTTCGAAAACCGGCCCGGAATCTTCGAAAATCGGCCCGGAATCTTCGAAAATCGGATTGGCGCGTCCGGCGGCCAGCGAGGCGCCGTCCCTTCGGCCGGCGATCCTTTCGGAGCATACGGGCCGGCAGGTTGCCGCCGCCTTCGGCGAGCTTTCCGACGCGTTTGCCAGCCGCAGCAAGAAGACTTTCGACGAGATGGCCGAGGAGATGCTGCGGCCGATGCTGCAGGACTGGCTGGACAACAACCTTCCGACGCTGGTCGAGCGGCTGGTGCGCGAGGAAATCGAGCGCGTCGCGCGCGGCGCGCAGTAGCAATTCGGAGAGCCGCCAATGGGCGGCGCTCGACCGGCGAATTGTCGAAGTCGGCGCTGTCCCTCATCCGCCTGCCGGCACCTTCTCCCCGTATAGTGACGGGGAGAAGGGGTTGACCGCAATTTAGGCGCCTTTTCCGCAACGTTCGTGACTGGCGAAAGCTTCAGTACAGGCGTCTTTCTCCCCGTCACTATACGGGGAGAAATGCCCGGCAGGGCAATGAGGGGCAGCGCAAACCTGAAGCGATTGCCTCGCAACATTCAGTCCCGCGAGTTGCACCGAACCATCCCGGCGCTATCTATTGGCCATGCCGCCCTTGCGGTTGACTTGGCAACAACCTTCCGATTTACACCGGACCACAAATTCCGGACAGCGCGGACCGTTTTCCCATGCTCGAAAAGACCTACGACGCCAAAGCCGTCGAGCCGAAGATTGCCAGGATCTGGGAAGAGGCCGACGCCTTTCGGGCCGGCGCCGGGGCCGAGGAGGGGGCTGAAGCCTTCACCATCGTCATCCCGCCGCCGAATGTCACCGGCTCGCTGCATATGGGTCATGCGCTCAACAACACGCTGCAGGACATTCTGGTGCGCTTCGAGCGAATGCGCGGCAAGAATGTTCTTTGGCAACCAGGCATGGACCATGCCGGCATCGCCACGCAGATGGTGGTAGAGCGCCAGCTTATGGAAAAGCAGATCCACCGCCGCGACCTGACGCGCGATGAGTTCATCGACAAGGTGTGGGAGTGGAAGGCCGAGTCCGGCGGCGCCATCCTCAACCAGCTGAAGCGGCTCGGGGCCTCGGCCGACTGGAGCCGGGAGCGCTTCACCATGGACGAGGGCCTGTCCAAGGCCGTGCTCGAAGTGTTCGTGACGCTCTACAAGGAAGGGCTGATCTACAAGGACAAGCGCCTTGTGAACTGGGACCCGAAGCTGTTGACCGCCATCTCGGATCTCGAGGTCGAACAGCAGGAAGTCAACGGCAACCTCTGGCACTTCCGCTATCCGGTCGAAGGCATGACCTTCGATCCGGAAAATCCGAAGACCTTCATCACCGTTGCGACGACCCGGCCGGAGACGATGCTGGGCGATACGGCTGTCGCAGTCCACCCCGACGACGAGCGTTTCCGGCATCTTGTCGGCAAGAACCTCATCCTGCCGATCGTCGGCCGCAGGATCCCGGTGGTGGCGGACGAGTATTCCGATCCCGAAAAAGGCAGCGGTGCGGTCAAGATCACGCCGGCGCATGACTTCAACGATTTCGAGGTCGGCAAGCGCCACCGGCTGCCGGCGGTCAACATCCTCACCGTCAATGCGGCGGTGAGCCTCAAGGACAATGAGGACTTTCTCGCCGGACTGGACGTGACGCCGGAGCGCCAGGCCGTATGGGACGGCCTCGACGGCCTGGACCGTTTCGACGCGCGCAAGAAGATCGTCGAGCTGATGCAGGCGGGCGGCTTTCTCGAGAAGGTCGAGCCGCATCGCCACACCGTGCCGCACGGCGACCGCGGCGGCGTGCCGATCGAGCCGTTTCTGACCGACCAGTGGTATGTCAATGCGGCGGAACTGGCCAAGCCGGCGATCGCCTCGGTGCGCGAGAGCCGTACCAATTTCGTGCCCAAAAACTGGGAAAAGACCTATTTCGACTGGATGGAAAACATCCAGCCCTGGTGCATTTCGCGCCAGCTCTGGTGGGGTCACCAGATCCCTGCCTGGTACGGGCCGGACGGGCATGTCTTTGTCGAAAAGACCGAGGAAGAGGCGCTCGGTGCCGCCGTCGAATATTATCTGGCGCTGGAAGGGCCGTGGAAGGCCTGGGTCGAGGACAAGCTTGAGAATTTCCAGCCTGGCGAGATCCTGACCCGCGACGAGGACGTGCTCGATACATGGTTCTCGTCGGCGCTGTGGCCGTTCTCGACGCTTGGCTGGCCGGACCAGACGCCGGAGCTGAAGACCTATTACCCGACCGACGTGCTGGTGACCGGTTTCGACATCATCTTCTTCTGGGTCGCCCGCATGATGATGATGGGCCTGCATTTCATGGATCAGGAGCCGTTTCATACCGTCTATGTCCATGCGCTGGTTCGCGACAAGAACGGGCAGAAAATGTCGAAGTCGAAAGGCAACGTCATCGATCCGCTCGAGCTCATCGACGAATACGGCGCCGATGCGCTGCGCTTCACCTTGACTGTGATGGCAGCGCAAGGGCGCGACGTTAAGCTCGATCCGGCCCGCATTGCCGGTTATCGCAATTTCGGCACCAAGCTGTGGAACGCGACGCGCTTCGCCGAGATGAACGAAGTGGCGCGCGACGACGATTTCTGGCTGCAGGACGCCAAGCTGGCGGTCAACCGCTGGATCTTGACGGAGCTGACGCGAGCCGCGCGGGACATAACGGACGGTATCACCTCATACCGCTTCAACGAGGCGGCGGGTGCCGCCTACCGGTTCGTCTGGAACCAGTTCTGCGACTGGTACCTGGAACTGCTGAAGCCGGTGTTCATGGGCACCGACGAGGCCGCCAAGGCCGAGAGCAGGGCATGCGTCGCCTTCGTACTCGACGAGATCTACAAGCTGCTGCATCCGATGATGCCGTTCATGACCGAGGAACTGTGGGCCGAAACCGCCGGTGAGGGCAGGCAACGGCAATCGCTGCTTTGTCATGCGGCATGGCCGTCGCCCGACTTCGAGGACGAGGCGGCCGCCGCCGATATCAACTGGCTGGTCGACCTTGTCTCCGGCATCCGCTCGGTGCGTTCGGAGATGAACGTGCCGCCGGCGGCTATCGCACCGCTCGTGGTGATCGGCGCCAACGACGCGACACACGAAAGGCTCGAGCGTCAGGGCTCGGCTATCAAGCGTCTGGCGCGGGTCGGCGACATCTCGCTCGCCGAGGCGCCACCAAGGGGATCCGCCCAGATCGTGGTCAACGAGGCGACGATCTGCCTGCCGCTCGGCAGCCTGATCGACCTTGCCGCCGAGGCAGCGCGCCTGCACAAGGAGCTTGCCAAGGTGACCGAGGAAATAGCGCGGCTCTACAAGAAGCTGTCCAACGAGAAATTCGTCGCCAACGCGCCGGAAGAGGTGGTGGAGGCCGAGCGTGAAAAACTCGCCGAATATCGCGAGGCGCAAGAGAAGCTTTCGGTGGCATTGGCGCGGGTGCGTGATGCCGGTTGATCGAACAGATTGGGCCGGTTGATCGAACAGATTGGGCCGGTTGATCGAACAGATTGGGCCGGCTGATCAAACAAATTGGGCCGGCTGGCCGCAATAGATTCGCCGGTCACGAATCTGCCTTCCAGACAGGCCGCCTGCCACGAAAACGGGCATTCCGCAGCGTAAATCTTGAGGCAAACTGAATGTTTTTGCCCCATTGTTGCCGTAATGTAACAATGGTTGACTGGGCACGCAAAATGCCCTGTTTTATAGTGATTTAGGGGTTTTTCCCGAGTTTTCTCGTCGATCTGTATTGTGGCGGCCATTTTCCCGCCTCGGTAAGAAGGCCGACACCTTGTCGGAAATGCGTTCAGCCAAGCTGTACATGTACGCACGGCGAATTCGTTGTTGCGCCGTTAACCTGAATTGGTTCTAGCTTGATGCAAGGACATTTCGGGGAGGAGATTCATGTGTTATTCGCGTCTGAAAGTGCTGCTGGGCGCGGGGGCTTTTTCGCTGGCTTTGGCTGGGGCGGTGCAAGCCGGGGGCTTTGACCGGGGCGGCGTCAATATCGACCAGCTGTTCGACGCGGCGCCATATTCGTTCGACGCAGGCGTCACCTATGTTTCGCCACAGCGCAAACTCAAGAATGTGCAGCGTCTCGATGGCTCGGGTTTGTCGACATCGGCGGTGGACGTTGGTGGCGATTATGCGGTGCCGCATGTCGGCATCAAGGCCAACATCTTTGAGCCCGTAGACTGTCTTGCCACCTATACGAGACCGTATGGTGCGGACGCGAATTTCGGCATGAACAACGCCTATTCGCCGACAGCGGTCAAATACGCCGTCGACACAGACGATTTCGGTCTCACCTGCTCCTATAAGGTGAACGTCGGCAAGGGCGCCATACGATTCATCGGCGGTGTCTCCTACCAGCAGGTAGACGCGTTTCTTTCCCGTCAGACACTGCTCGCCTTCGCCAATACCGGCCTCGGCGTCTTCAAGCTATCCGACGAGGCATGGGGTTGGCGTGCGGGCGCAGCCTATGAGATCCCCGAGATCGCCCTGCGCGCCACCCTGATGTACTCTTCGAGCTACAAATATGACGGGCTGTCGGGAACCGTCGACACGACCGGCTTCAGGGGCGCCTTTCCAGCGGATCTGATTCCCGGCTCTACCGGCGTGTACCCAGTCTCGGCGTCGGCTGAGATACCTCAGGCTCTGGAATTCAAGCTGCAGAGCGGTATAGCTCCTGGCTGGCTGGCCTTTGGTTCCATCCGCTGGCAGGAGTGGAGCAAGCTTGGCGTCATTGCCATCAATGGCGTGCGCAGTCCGGTAACCGGTTTGCCCTCGCCCGTTTCATTCGACCTGCTTTATCGCGACGGCTGGACGGTCACGGGCGGTATCGGGCACAAGTTCACCGATCAATTGTCGGGCGTGGTTTCGCTGACCTGGGATCGCGGCACCTCGACGACCTCCGGCTATCAGTCGGATACCTGGGCCGTTGCCAGCGGCGTCTCCTATTCGCCGAACGACCAGATCGAGGTCAGGCTCGGCGGCTCGATCGGTGTGCTGACGAGCGGGTCATCGACTTTCAGCGGTGTCGGCGACGTGGCAAATGCCGTTACCTATACCTACGGCAACGACCTGCTTCTCGCTGGTTCGGCTTCCGTCAAGATCAAGTTCTAACTATTAAATTTTAAACGACAAAACGGCCGGGCGTTGCCCGGCCGTTTTGTTCGGTGCGTCATCCGGCATTCGGCCAATGCAACAAATTGCCCCCATGATGTTCGCTCCGATAATTGTGACGTTTTGGCAACAGTTTCTGAACAACCCTCGCGCCACCCGGCCGCCCGGGAACATTGCCTATTTCCCGCCATAAACCCGGCGCACCTCGAACTTGTCTCGGGACATGCGCCAAAAGGCTAGGCGAAGAGGCAGGCCGCACTGCCCGCGGCAAGGACGAGTATGGACGCCAGAGCGATCTCCAAGGCCAAGCTGCCGAGCCGCCACGTGACCGTTGGTCCCGAGCGGGCGCCGCATCGCTCCTACCTCTATGCGATGGGGCTGTCGGCGGCCGAGATCGCGCAGCCTCTGGTCGGTGTCGCCAGCTGCTGGAACGAGGCCGCGCCCTGCAACATCTCGCTGATGCGCCAGGCACAAGTGGTCAAGAAGGGCGTGGCGGCCGCCAACGGCACGCCACGCGAATTCTGCACCATCACCGTCACCGACGGCATCGCCATGGGTCATCAGGGCATGAAGTCGTCGCTGGTGTCGCGCGAGGTCATCGCCGACTCGGTCGAGCTCACCATGCGCGGCCATTGCTACGATGCGCTGGTTGGATTGGCCGGTTGCGACAAGTCGCTGCCCGGCATGATGATGGCCATGGTGCGCCTCAACGTACCGTCGATCTTCATCTATGGCGGCTCGATCCTGCCCGGCAGCTACCGTGGCCGGCAGATCACCGTGCAGGACGTGTTCGAGGCGGTCGGCCAGCATTCGGTCGGCACGATCGGCGACGCCGAGCTGCTCGAGATCGAGCAAGCCGCCTGTCCGTCGGCCGGCTCCTGCGGCGCCCAGTTCACCGCCAATACCATGGCCACCGTCGCTGAGGCGATCGGCCTGGCGCTGCCCTATTCCTGCGGCGCGCCGGCACCCTACGAGATGCGCGACCGCTTCAATTTCGCTTCCGGCGAAAAGATCATGGAGCTGATCGCAAGGAACATCCGCCCGCGCGACATCGTTACTATAGAAGCGTTGGAAAATGCCGCGACTGTGGTCTCGGCCACCGGCGGCTCGACCAACGCGGCGCTGCATCTGCCGGCGATCGCGCACGAGGCCGGGATAAAGTTCGATCTTTTCGACGTGGCCAAGATATTCGAGAAAACACCCTACATCGCCGACCTCAAGCCGGGCGGCAAATACGTCGCCAAGGACATGTTCGAGGCCGGCGGCATTCCGCTCTTGATGAAGACGCTGCTCGACCATGGCTATCTTCATGGCGATTGCCTGACGGTGACCGGCCGCACTTTGGCCGAAAATATGGAACATGTTTCCTGGAATGACAGCCAGGATGTGGTCCGTCCCGCCAATAGGCCGATTACCCAGACCGGCGGGGTCGTGGGCTTGAAGGGTAACCTTGCCCCCGAAGGCGCGATCGTGAAGGTCGCAGGCATGGCGGAACTCAAATTCTCGGGTCCGGCACGCTGCTTCGATTCGGAAGAGGAATGTTTCGAGGCTGTTACGCACCGTAACTATAGCGAAGGCGAGGTTCTCGTCATCCGTTACGAGGGTCCGCGCGGCGGCCCGGGCATGCGCGAAATGCTGTCGACGACGGCGGCTCTCTACGGCCAGGGCATGGGCGGCAAGGTGGCGCTCATCACCGACGGGCGTTTTTCGGGCGCGACGCGCGGTTTCTGCATCGGCCATGTCGGGCCGGAAGCGGCAGTGGGTGGCCCGATCGGGCTGCTTAGGGATGGCGACTTGATCTCGATCGATGCGGTGAACGGCACGATCGAGGTTGCATTGTCTAAAGCCGAATTGGCTGCGAGGGCAAAGGCATGGAAGGCGCGCACGACCGACTATCAGTCGGGCGCGATCTGGAAATACGCACAGACGGTCGGATCTGCCCGCGACGGCGCGGTCACCCATCCCGGCGGTGCCAAAGAAACACACTGCTATGCGGACATCTGAGTTGTTGAGGTCGTCTGTCCTTTCGGCACTGGTTGCGCTCGCCACGTTTGGCGCGACCTTGGGCGCCGTCGGCCAGGCCATGGCCTTCGACGACAAGGTGTTCGACGACAAGACCGGCGTGAAGCCGCAGTCGAGCCCGTGGGCGGTGTTCCAGTTTGGCTTTTCCGCCTACAAGAACGGCCATAAGGAGCAGGCCGCGGAAGCCTATAAATATGCCGCCGAGAACGGCCAGATCGGCGCCACCTGGAAGCTTGCGCGCATGTATGCCGAAGGCGATGGCGTGGCGCGAGACGACTACGCGGCATTCAAGTTCTTCTCAGAGATCGTCGACCAGGATGTCGAGCCCGGTTCGCCCGAGGAAAGCTATGTTTCGGACGCGCTGGTGGCGCTTGGCGACTATCTGAGGAAGGGCATTCCCGGCAGCCCCGTCGAGGAGAACGAGGTGGCGGCCCAGGAATATTACATGCGCGCCGCCGCCAACTACCGCAACCCGAACGCCCAGTTCGAGATGGGCCAGATGTTCCTCAAGGGTGAGGGCGGCGTCAAGGCCAGCGTCAAGCAGGCCGGACGCTGGTTCCAGCTGGCGGCCGAAAAGGGCCATGCGGGCGCGCAGGCGACGCTCGGCAACCTGCTTTTCCAAAGCGGCAAGATCGTGCGGGGGCTGGCGATGATGACCGCGGCGCTCGAACGGGCCTCACCCGCCGACCAGCCATGGATCCGCGGCATGCAGGAAGAAGCGTTTGCGGCCGCCGGCGAAGCCGACCGCCGCACCGCGATCTCGCTGGCCGACGACATCCTCACCAAGGGTGGCGGCGACCAATAGGTCGGCAGAATTTCCGTTTTAGATCAATTGTCGGTCGGTTCCGCCGGCATGCCGCTGGGCGCCGGTGTTGAGATCGGCGTGCCCTGCAGATGTGGGGCCAGCGTGTTCTCCGGGCAGCCATCCCGCTGCTTGGTCCAGGACGTGTTGTTGAGCACCATCTCGCAACGGGCGAGGTAGCTTTGGCCGGCAAGCGTCAGGCAGGCGACCCGGCCGATCTGGAATGATTTGCCGTTAGCCAGGCACTCTGCATCGGCAAAAGCCGGCGTCGCCACCGCCATCGCAAGCGCGCAGCCGATCGGGCAGAGTGCAAATCGAGTAGTCATGGAAACCCCAGCCACCATGATGATTTCTCATCAAGCGCGCGATTTGTGGCGATAAGAGGTCAACTATCAATGTGCCGCCGGACAGCAGCTCCGGTCAGGCCGGCTGCAGCGCCAGATCGATCGCCACCGGCACGTGGTCGGAGGGCTTTTCCCAGGCGCGCACCTGTTTTTCGATCGAAGCCGAGGAAAACCAGTTGGCGGCTTCGGGCGACAGAAGCAGGTGGTCGATGCGGATGCCGTTGTTCTTCTGCCAGGCGCCGGCCTGATAGTCCCAGAACGTAAAAATGTCCGGGGCGTCGGTGACGGCACGCACGGCTTCGGTGAAGCCGAGATTCTTCAGCCGCCGGAACGCCTGCCGCGTCGCGGGCTGGAACAGCGCATCGCTTAGCCAGTTTTCCGGATACTTCGCGTCGATCGGCTCGGGAATGACATTGTAGTCGCCGGCCAGGACCAGCGGCTCTTCCAGAGCAAGCCGCTCCTGGGCCCAGCGCTCAAGTCGCGCCATCCAGGAAAGCTTGTAGGAGAACTTCTTCTCGTCGTCGATCGGGTTGCCGTTCGGCAGATAGATCGAGGCAACGCGCAAGGCGCCCTTGTCGGTCGAGAACACGCCCTCGATGAAACGCGCCTGCTCGTCGGCATCGTCGCCCGGCAAGCCGCGATTGACCTCGTCGAAACGCAGCTTCGACAGGATGGCGACGCCGTTGAAGCCTTTTTGGCCGTAAGTCTCGACATTGTAGCCGAGTGCCTCGATCTCGGCGCGGGGAAACTGCTCGTCGACCGTCTTGATCTCCTGCAGGCAGGCGATGTCGGGCGCGCTTTCCGTCAGCCAATGGGTCAAATTGCCGATGCGGGCGCGAACGCCGTTGATGTTCCAGGTGACGATTTTCATGACGGCCTCGATAGGCTGGTGGTCCGGAGACTAGCGATCCGGTGGATGACGTTCGACAAGGCCGATCGTATTGCCTGCCGGGTCCTTTAGGAAGGCCATCCATTCGCTTTCCCCCGCCTGGCCGAACAGGCCTTCGGTGTCGCGATGGACGAGCGCCGGCGGCGCGGTGAAGGGAACACCGGCGACCCTTGCCGAAGCGTGGAACTCGTCGAGGCCCGATATGTCGAGATAGACGGTGCCGGCAGGTAGGCCGTCGGTGAAAAGCAGGCGCACGTCACCGGCCATGATAAAGGCGATGCCTGGCGGATCGAAACGCGCATGCAGGTTCATGCCGAGCACCTCGCGCCAGAACGCCAGCGTCGCATCGAGGTCGCGCCCGGCGGAAAGCGCGACCTGACGGACCGCGCCGACACGGCGCATGCTCATTCACTCCCGAAAGGTTGGGGTTCGGCATTTTCCGCGAGTATTTGCTCTATCATCCATCGCAGGTGCGATGCCTGCTCGCGCGTTGCATTCTCGTCCATCCAATCACAGCCGTTGTAAAGGTCTCCAAGCCAGTGTGGAAAATCGTATTTGTCCTCAATCGGCGACACCATACGGCAGACCTGAAAGGGTTCCAGGTCGCCGTCAAGGTAAGTCCGAATGCGTCGAAGGAACAGCTTACGTGCTATTTCCTTGGCTTCATCGGACTTGTCGTTGAAATCGGGAAAACACCGCGCGATCAGCGACCTCAAATGGCCATGAGCTTTCGCAAGATTAACGGCATTCCGCGGATTGCACCGCACGAGCTGCACATAATCAGCGTCGTCTGCGTAGACCCGAGCTGCCTTGTGACGGTTGGCCCAACCAACGATATCGATATCGGAAATTGCTTCTATCTCGCGGGCGACAAGGACCGTCATCGGATCCTCAAGGCCCTCGAGGAGCGGCTTCATATTTTCAAATACTGAAGCTGGTGCCGCAGCCGCAGGAGGCGACCGCATTGGGGTTTCTGATCTGGAACGACTGGCCCATCAGATCGTCGACGAAATCGATCACCGAGCCGCCCATATAGACCAGCGACAGGTCGTCGATCAGCACGGTGGCGCCGTCCTTCTCGATGGCGACGTCGTCGTCATTGCGCCCATCGACCAGGTCGAACTTGTAGGAGAAGCCGGAACAGCCGCCGCCCTCGACCGAAACGCGCACGGCCGTCTTACCGGCTTCGCTCGCCACAATCTTGGCGATCCGCCTGGCGGCGGCGTCGGTCATCTCGACTTTCATGGCGGTCTTGGCATCAGCGCCCATGGGCGTCACCTTGCATTCGGTTTCGTATGATAGGTATGAAGCGCGACGGGGCAAGTCAACTGCGGCATACGCTATGACCAACGAGTTTGGCGACATCGGATTCGGCTATCGACCGCGCGCGGCCTATGCCAGCGACCCGGCGAAGTCGCGCGGGCGGCTGTTCGACGAGGTGGAAAGCCCGACGCGTACGCCGTTCCAGCGCGACCGCGACCGCATCATCCATTCGACGGCGTTCCGCCGGCTGAAGCACAAGACGCAAGTGTTTGTCGCGCACGAAGGCGACCATTACCGCACGAGGCTGACGCATTCGATCGAGGTAGCGCAAATCGCACGCGCTCTGGCGCGGGCACTGCGCGGCGACGAGGACTTGGCCGAGGCGGTGGCCCTGGTGCACGACTTCGGCCACACGCCCTTCGGCCATACCGGCGAGGACGCGCTGAACGAGAAGATGGCCGCCTGGGGCGGCTTCGACCACAATGCGCAGTCGCTGCGTGTGGTGACGCGGCTGGAGCGGCGCTATGCCGAGTTCGATGGGCTGAACCTCACCTGGGAAACGTTGGAGGGGCTGGTCAAGCACAATGGCCCGCTGACCGATGCCAAGGGCAAAGGGCTGAAGGGGCCGGTGCCGCAGGCTATCCGCGACTATTCCGAACTGCACGACCTCGAACTCGACCGCTTCGCTGGTATCGAGGCGCAGTGTGCGGCGATTGCCGACGACATCGCCTACAACACCCACGACATCGATGACGGCTTGAGGGCAGGGCTGTTGACGCTGGATATGCTGGAGGGCGTCTCGCTGCCGGGGTCGATCCTCAAGGGCGTGCGTCAGCGCTATCCGGCGCTCGATGACGTACGCACCGGCCACGAGCTGATGCGCCGGCAGATCACCATCATGGTCGAGGACGTGATCGTCTCGACGACAGCCAATCTGGCGCGCATCAAGCCCGGCAGCGCCGAAGCGGTAAGGGCGGCCGGCGAGCCGATGGTGAGCTTCTCCGCCGAGACGGCCGTATTGGAAAAGGAGCTGAAGGCCTTTCTCTACAAGCACCTCTACCGGCATGCGGAGGTCATGCGGGTGCGCGCCGATGCCGACCAGATCGTCAGGGACCTGTTCGACGTCTATTTCGCCGATCCGCGCGCTATGCCGGATGGCTGGCGCGAAGGGCTCGACCGGGCAGAGGACCGCGTCAAGGCGCGCAGTGTTGCCGATTTCCTAGCCGGCATGACGGACACTTATGCGCTCAAGGAACACAGGCGTTTGTTTGACCATACGCCGGATTTGAGCTAGGGCGGGCGCGATTTTGCCGGCCAACGAGCCGGATCCCTGCAAAACCGTCAGAGCCACAGCAATGAACATCTTCGCCGATTTCAACGCGCGAATCATAAAGGCCGTCGAAGCGCTTGATTTGAAAGACAAGGATGGCGTGTCGCCGGACCTGTCGCGCATCGCCGTCGAGCCGCCGCGCGATGCCAGCCATGGCGATCTCGCGACCAACGCAGCCATGGTGTTGGCCAAGCCGACCGGCCAGAACCCGCGTGCGCTGGCCGAAAGGCTGGCCGAGGCGCTGCGCGCCGACGAGGATATCGCGGCCGCCGAGATCGCCGGCCCGGGCTTCGTCAATCTCAGGCTCAAGGACGGCTTCTGGCAGGCGCATCTGACGGCGCTGCTCGGCGAAGGCCGCAACTATGGCCGCTCGACTATCGGCGACGGCAAGAAAACCAATGTCGAATATGTCTCGGCCAACCCAACCGGCCCGATGCATGTCGGCCATTGCCGGGGTGCTGTAGTCGGCGACGCGCTGGCCAATCTGATGGCCTTCGCCGGTTACGACGTGACCAAGGAATACGTCATCAACGATGCCGGTTCGCAGATCGACGTGCTCGGACGCTCAGTCATGCTGCGCTACCGCGAAGCGCTCGGCGATGAGATCGGCGACATTCCGGCCGGGCTTTATCCAGGCGACTATCTGATCCCCGTTGGTCAGGCGCTGGCCAGCGAATTCGGCCGCTCCCTGCTGCAGATGCCGGACGAGGAGGCGCTTGCCATCGTCAAGGACAGGACGATCGACGCGATGATGGCGATGATCCGCGAGGATCTGGCGCTGCTCAACGTGCATCACGACGTCTTCTTCTCCGAGCGGACGCTGCATGCGAACAACGCCCGCAAGATACGCTCGGCGATCAGCGACCTGACGCTGAAGGGCCACATCTACAAGGGCAAGCTGCCGCCGCCCAAGGGCGAGAAGCCGGACGACTGGGAGGACCGCGAGCAGACGCTGTTCCGCTCGACCGCGGTCGGCGACGACATGGACCGGGCGCTGGTCAAGTCGGACGGCACCTTCACCTATTTCGCCGCCGATGTCGCCTACCTCAAGGACAAGGTCGATCGCGGCTTCGTCGACCTGATCTATGTGCTTGGCGCCGATCATGGCGGCTACGTGAAGCGGCTGGAAGCGCTTGCCCGGGCGATTGCCGGCGACGAGGTCAAGCTTACCGTGCTGCTTTGCCAGTTGGTGAGGCTGTTTCGCGCCGGCGAGCCGGTGCGTATGTCGAAGCGGTCGGGCGAGTTCGTGACCTTGCGCGAAGTGGTCGAGGAGGTCGGCCGCGACCCGATCCGCTTCATGATGCTCTACCGCAAGAACGACGCGCCGCTCGACTTCGACTTCGCCAAGGTAACCGAGCAGTCGAAGGACAATCCGGTGTTCTACGTGCAGTATGCCTCGGCGCGCTGCCATTCGGTATTCCGGCAGGCGAGCGAGCAATTGGGCGAGGCCATGTTCGACCGCAACCAGCTGGCCGCCGAAGTGGCTTTGCTGACCGATGAGGGGGAGATCGGCCTGATCAGGAAGCTCGCCGAATATCCTCGGCTGATCGAAGCCGCGGCGCTCGCGCTCGAGCCCCACCGGCTGGCATTTTACCTCTACGAACTCGCTTCCAGCTTCCACGGACACTGGAACCGGGGCACCGATAATCCCGACTTACGTTTTGTTAAGGTTAACGACCGACAATTGACGCATGCCAGACTAGGGCTGGTGCAGGCTGTTTCGGACGTTTTGACGTCCGGCCTGACGCTGATCGGAGCCAATGCGCCCACCGAAATGCGTTAGGTTTGAGTAAAAAACCTGTCACCTTTTGCCCACATTGCGCTGGTAAGGGCCAACCCTACGCGACGTCCATGGCGTCCGAATGAGTGCGAGTTCGGGAACAATAATGGCAGACAGAACCCAGCTGAGAGCAGCCGACCACAACGACATCGCCAACGATGATCCGTTCGCGGAACTGACCAGGATCATGGGGTTCGACCCGCGCCAGCCGGTCAAACCGCAAACCCCGGCCCAGCCGAAAACCGCTGCCGCCGAACCGTCGGTGGACGAGGGCGATTTCGAGATCGATCTCGAGAAGGAGTTGATGGGCGAATTCGGCGCCGACGCCAATGACAATGCTTCCCCTGCCAAGCTTCGCGAGCCGACACCCGAACCGGCCGCCGCCGACGAAATGGAGGACGCGCTTGCTGCCTCGTTCGAACAGGATTTCGCATTCGACGACAGTGCGGCGGATGATGCTGCTCCTGTTGCCGCCACTCCTGTTGCGGCCGACGAAATTGCCTCCGCCCCCGAAAGGGCGTTCGCTCCCGCCGTCGAGCCGGAGTTCGACGACGAGTTCGATAACGCCGTCGCCGGCTCGCTCGAAGACGTGTCGCCGTTCGAGGACGACCTTTCGAGTGACGACGAACTTGCCGCCTCTGTCGACCAGGATTTTCGGCACGACGACGATGTGACGGCCAAGATCGCGGTGACCGGCGAGGATGAACCCAGGGCCGCAGCCGAGGCGATCGAGCCGGTCGACGAGCCCGCCTTCGACGATGAGTTCGACAACGCCGTGGCAAGTTCGCTCGAAGACGAGCTGATGCTCGAAGAGCATGAGCCGATGGAGCAGACCGTCGCCGTTGAAACCGCCGCGCAAGCGGCCGCGCCTGCGTTCGATGACGAGTTCGACGATGCCGTTGCAAGCTCGCTCGAAGACGAGCTGATGTTTGACGAGCATGAGCCGGCGGAAAACGTCGCCGCCCCGGCATCGCCGGTTGAGGCGGTTTCGGCCGATGAGGATCTTGCCGGCCATTTCGATGATGCCATGGCCGATGTCGACATGGACTTCGACGTTCGCTCGAACGGGCCTGCCGAAATCGAAGAACCAGAGTTTATCGAAGTGCCAGATGCCGCCCGGCTTTCCGGCACGGCCGCTGAAGCGGCGTTCGACGACGATTTCGATCTGAGCTTCGACGAGGCGCCTGCCGAGGAAGCCGAAGAGCCCGTGGCGCAAGTTGCGGCCGAACCAGTGGCGCCGGCCGCTGTCGTCCCGACGGTCCCAGTGGCTGAGGAACGCAGCCTGGAAGACGAACTGAACGCGCTGCTCGGTGCGATGAGCACACGGCCGGCACAAGCGGTCAACGAACCTCAGACAAGCCCGCAGACTGCCCAGAAGCCCGTGATGGCTGTTCAGCAGCCTATCGCGCCGGTAATTCAGAAGCCAGCAGTGGCCGCTGAACAGCCAATGGCGGCGGTCAAAGACGTCGCCAACGAACCGGTGCATGCTGTCGACGAGCTGGATTGGGAACTCGACGAGCACGAGCCCGCTAAGCCGCCGCAGTCCAGTGCCGCCGATGACGCCGATCTTGGCAGTGTCCTCCTCGATGAGCTTGAAGGCGAGGATTTCGGTGTTGAAGCCGCTGCCGGACCCGCGGATGATCTCGACAGCGATGCGCTCGATGCCGACTTCGCCAGGAATATTGGCCTGGATCATGACTCGGCCGACAAGAGTGCGGCAGCTGCTGCCGAAGAAGACCCGCTCGATGCGCTGAACTGGCTGACGACACGCGCCACACCGCCCGAGCCGGCCCGCTCGTGGAGCCGCGTGACACCGGTCGCACAGCCTCAGCCTGCCTTTGCAAGCCAGCCGGTGGCTTCGGCGCGTCCGGCACCAGCGCCGCAGCCGGCTGCAACGCCGTCCTATCGGGCCGCACCGGTCGAAGAGAGGCCGTCCTATGAAGGCCAGGCATCCCGTGAAGATAGGTCATCCTATGAAGATCGGCCCGCCTACACGGAAGCTGCACCAAGCTCGCATCAACAGCCTTCCGCCTATGACGAGATGCCCGATGTCGAGACGGTCGACGTGCCCGAGCGCGTCGTGGCGCTGGCGGACGATCTCGACATTCCGGAGCTCAACTTCGACGATGACGAGCCGGTGGCGCCCGCCTACGACGATCTCGATGCCGATTTTGCCAGCCTTCTCACCGAAATGAATGCAACTGACATAGCGCCTGCCCCGGTGCGCAGCGCTGGCTATGACGATGAATACGATGCCGGCTTCGCGTCTGGCTATAAGCAGGATCGTAGCGAGACGCGCGCCTATGGCGCCAAGCCTGCGGAAGCCCCCGTCAGCGCGGCGGCCGCTTCCTATGCCGATGCAGCGGACGGTTTCGATCTGGGCCCATTGCCCGGTGGCCAGCCGGTTTCGCAGGCCGACGATTTCACCTTCGATGAGCTCGACTACGATCCCGAACTGGACGAGGAGATGTCGGTTCCGGGCCTTGCCGAACGCGGGGCCGAAAGGCAGCCGCGCAGGCGCGGGCTGCTGATAGGTGCGGTGGTCGGCGCCGTGGCGATCGCCGGAGGCCTTGGCGCCTTTGCGTTGACCCTCGGCGGCAAGAGCGGCGGCGATGCGCCGGTTATCGTCAAGGCCGACAACAGGCCGATCAAGATCAAGCCGGAAAATCCAGGCGGCACCGTCGTGCCGAACCAGGACAACAAGGTTTATGACGCTGTGGTCAAGGGCGCCAAGCCCGCCGAGCCGGTTCAGCAGAAGCTGGTCACCAACACCGAAGAGCCCGTGGACCTGAAAGCCGACGAACCGGAGAGCCGCGTCGTCGATCTTTCGCCCAATGACCCCGATGCCGCAGACGACATCGACGCGCCCGGCACCGCGGCGTCCGACACCGACGGGTCTGGAACCAATGCGCCCGGCACTAACGCGTCTGACTCCAGCGCGCTTGGCGCCAGTGCGGCTGGCGCTGCCGAAACCGCCGCCGCACCGGCGCCCAAGTCCGAGGATCGCATCGCGCAGGTTCTGCAGGAGGCCGAGAAGGGTGCAACCCCCGAGATCGTCGCTGTTGCGCCGCGCAAGGTACGGACCATGGTCGTGAAACCTGACGGCTCGCTCGTGGCGCGCGAGGATCCGGCGCCCGCCGCCCCGCAGATGGCTGCTGCCGAGCCGGCCGATCCGGCGCCGCAGCACGTGGCTCCGGCCGCCCAGGCCGACGCCGCGGCGCAGACCGGCACCGTGCCCCTGATCGACCAATTGACAAGTGATCCGAAGATTGGCGACCAGCCGAGTGGCGACCAGGCGAGCGGCGATCAGGCCGAAACCTCCAAGCTGCAGCCGGCGCCCAAGCCCGACACAAAGGCTGAAGCCAAGCCGTCAGCCAGCAAGCAGTCCGCCAGCACCCCGGCCACGGTTCCGGTGGCGCCGCAGCGCCCGTCCGACCAGCCGGTCGACGTGGTCGGCGAGGTCAAGCCCGATCAGGTCGCTTCCATCGATCCGGCCGCGGCCGGCGCTGGTTCGTGGTCGATACAGATCGCTTCGCAGCCGACAGTCGAAAGCGCCCAGGCGACTTATCAGGATCTGCAGCGCCGCTACGGCAGCGTGCTTTCCGGCCGCACCGCCAACATCGTCAAGGCCGAGATTGCCGGCAAGGGCACCTTCTACCGCGTCCGCGTTCCGGCGCAGTCTCGCAACGAGGCGATCAAACTGTGCACCAGCTACAAGGCTGCCGGCGGCAATTGCTTCGTGTCCCACTAGGCACCAAAACCTCTCGAAAAGCCGGCGTCCGCGCCGGCTTTTTTGCGTGAACGGAAACCTCTAAAGGCAATTGCGGGCGATTCCCTTTGTCGGCGCGAAGCTCTAAACTGTTCCGCATGACCGAATCAAAATCCATGATCCTCGGCTGCGCCGGGAAATCACTGACCCGCGACGAGATCCGTTTCTATCGCAACGAATGCCCGTGGGGTTTCATCCTGTTTGCGCGCAATATCGGCGAGACCGAGCAGATCCGCGATCTGGTCGCCGCGATGCGCGACTGCGTCGGGCGTGCGGATGCGCCGGTGTTCATCGACCAGGAGGGCGGCCGGGTGCAGCGCCTGCGGCCGCCGCTGGCGCCGAACTATCCGGCTGCCGGTGCACTCGGCGCCTTGTGGCGCGACGACCATGACGCCGGCACCCGTGCCGCATGGCTGATGGCGCGGCTGCATGCCTTCGACCTGCTGCGCTACGGCATCACGGCGGATTGCCTGCCGGTGCTCGACGTGCCGATCGAGGGCGCCAGCGACGTCATCGGCGCGCGCGCCTATGGCAAGGAGCCGCGCGCCGTCATAGAATTGGGTCGCGCCGCGGCGGAAGGCCTGATGGCGGGCGGCGTGCTGCCGGTGATGAAACATATTCCCGGTCATGGAAGGGCCTTCGCCGATACGCATTTCGAACTGCCGACCGTCGACGCCTCGATCGGCGACCTGCAGCGGCATGATTTTGCCCCGTTCAGGGAGCTCAACCATTTGCCGATGGCGATGACGGCGCATGTCGTCTATAGCGCGATCGACCCGAAGAACCCGGCCACGACTTCCGGCAAGGTCATCGAAAAGATCATCCGAGGCGAAATCGGCTTCGACGGCCTGTTGATGAGCGACGACACCTCGATGAAGGCACTTTCTGGGGATTTCCCGTCAAAGGCGGCCGCTATCCTTGCGGCGGGCTGCGATCTGGTCCTTCACTGCAACGGCGTGTTCGAGGAGATGGCCGGCATTGCATCGCGCACGACCGGGCTGGAAGGCAAGTCGTTTGAGCGCGCGGAGCGGGCGCTGACCTATATCAGGAACCGTGACGTGGCGGACGAGACCGAGATTCGGGCCGAATTTGCCGGTTATTTCGACGCGGTGGCCTAGCATCAAAGGAAGCGAAGTGGCGGAAACATTGGACCTGAAGGCCGGCAAGGCCGCACCGATGGACCGCTTGTGGGCCGAGAACGACGATTCCCGGCTGACCGGCGATCCGGCGTTGGTCGTCGATGTGGCCGGCTTCGAAGGTCCGCTCGATCTTCTGCTGCATCTTGCCCGCAATCAGAAGGTCGACCTGTCGCGCATCTCGATCCTGGCGCTGGCCGAACAGTATCTGGCCTTTGTCGAGAAGGTGAGGGCGCTGAGGCTGGAGCTTGCCGCCGACTACCTGGTGATGGCGGCGTGGCTGGCTTTCCTCAAATCGAAGCTTCTGATCCCCAAGCAGCCCGGCGATGAAGGCGAAAGCGGCGAGGAACTGGCGGCGGTGCTACAGTTCCGGCTGAAGCGGCTGGAGGCGATGCGCGACGCGGCGGCACGGCTGGTCAACCGCAACCGGCTCGGACGCGACGTGTTTGCACGCGGCATGCCGGAAATGGTCATCGTCGAGAAGCGCAATGCCTATTCGGCCTCGCTCTACGACCTGTTGACCGCCTATGCTCAGCAGCGCCAGAAGCAGGCAATAACCAATGTGACGATCGCCAGGCGCGGCGTGTGGTCGCTCAAGGATGCGCGCGACGTGCTGATCAGGCTGATCGGGTCGCTGCGCGACTGGACGGCGCTCGACAGTTTCCTGGTCGAATATCTGGCCGGCCCGGAAGAGCGGCGCACTGCGGTTGCCAGCTCGTTTGCGGCGACGCTGGAACTGGTGCGCGAAGGCAAGATGGAAATGCGGCAGGACCAGGTGTTCGCGCCGCTGTATCTGCGCGGCCGCGCCCAGGCCATCAAGATAGTCGAGGTAACACCATGAGCGAACGCGCCAACGCTTCGGTCATTCCGTTCAAGGTCGACGACGATGCCGAGCAAGGCGCGGTCGCCGAAAACCCGGCACAAAATCAGGGGCAGAATTTGTCGCGGAATCCTGGCGAGCGGCTGCATATGGCGGAGGCCGTACGGATGGCCGAGGCGATCGTATTCGCCAGCGCCGAGCCGGTCAGCGAAAAACAGCTCACTTCGCGACTGCCCGACGGCATCAACATTGCCGCGGCAATGGCCGAACTGCAGCAGATCTATGCGCGGCGCGGCGTCAATCTGGTGCGCGTCGGCGATGCCTGGGCGTTTCGCACCGCCGGCGACCTCGCCTTCCTGATGAGCCGTGACACGGTGCAGCAGCGCAAACTGTCCCGCGCTGCCCTCGAAGTGCTGGCGATCATCGCCTACCACCAACCGGTAACGCGCGCCGAGATCGAGGACATCCGCGGCGTCGAGACGTCAAAGGGGACGCTCGACACGCTGATGGAGACCGAATGGGTGAGGATGCGCGGCCGGCGTCGCACGCCCGGCCGTCCCGTCACTTACGGCACGACCGACATTTTCCTCGACCATTTCGCACTGGAGGAGATACGCGATCTCCCCGGCATGGAGGAATTGAAGGGTGCGGGGCTGCTGTCCGGCCGCATGCCGTCGAATTTCTCGGTGCCGCTGCCGCCGGCCGACCCCGATGCGCTCACCGACGACGAGGATCCGCTGACCGACATCGACCTCGAAGAACTCGGCCTTTTGACGCCGCGCGTCACGGAAGATTGAGCCGAGCGCCATCTTAAAGCCACAGGCAGGATGGAACTGCGCCGATTGGTAGCGGGCCGCCGTGCCGAAAGTGCGTGACTTCGGCGACTCATTCATGAACTCTGTCGCAGTTCTGTTTGAATCCGAACCCGAAAGCGCATAGATCAGCGTCTGGGAAACCGTTCGAGAGAGATTTGCTATGGGTTCATTTTCGATTTGGCACTGGATGATCGTTCTGGTGATCGTGCTGCTGGTGTTCGGCCGCGGCAAGATCCCCGAGCTGATGGGCGACATGGCCAAGGGTATCAAGAGCTTCAAGAAGGGCATGGCCGACGACGAGACGGCTGAGGACAAGCGCACCGTCGAACACCGTTCCGACGAGACCGTTTCGGTGCCGAAGGAAAAGGCCAGCAAAAGCTGAGCCCAAAACTTTAGTCGGCCAAAACTTGAGTCGGAACGTATAGCTATGTTCGAAGTCGGCTGGACCGAGATGCTGGTGATCGCGATCGTCATGATCGTGGTCGTCGGGCCCAAGGATTTGCCCAACATGCTGCGCACCTTCGGCCGCACGACGGCGAAGCTGCGCGCCATGGCGTCCGATTTCCAGCGGCAGTTCAACGACGCGTTGAAGGAAGCCGAGCTCGACGACGTCAAGAAGTCGGTCGATTCGCTGAGAAGCCTCAATCCGGCAGCCGAGATCAGGAAACAGCTCAATCCATTCGAGCAGGCCGCCGCCGACGTCCGTTCCGGCGTCGACGCAGTGATGAAACCCAAGCCGGCCGTCGATGCCGCCGCTGCGACGGAGCAGGCGGCCGAGCCGCTTAAGAACGGCGCAACGACGATGCCGGGCGTCAGCCCGCCGGAGCCGGCGCCGGCCACGCCGATCTTTCCGCCGATGACGGACGAGTCCGTCGTAGCGCCGGCAGTGCAGGCGCAAACGGCTGCAGCGGCCGTGCCGAAAAAAGCACCTGCGGCAAAGAAGAAGCCAGCGCCCGCGAAAGCCCCGGCCGCCGTCCCGGCCAAGCCGGCAAAGACTGCTGCGCCAAAGGCTGCCGCAAAAGTTGAGCAAAAAGCGCAGTCGTCAGCAACGAAGAAGCCGGCGTCAGCAACGAAGAAGCCGGCCGCCAGGAAAACGGCGGGAGCCGCCAAGTGAGCGTTTCGGACAAGGAAAAGGACGAGATAGAAAAATCGTCGGCTCCGCTGATGGAGCACCTGATCGAGTTGCGCCGGCGGCTGATCTGGTCGATTGGCGGTTTTTTTGTTGCCTTCCTGGTCTGCTTCTTTTTCGCCAAGCGGCTGTTCAACCTTCTGGTCATTCCGTTCAGATGGGCGACCCAATGGGCCGGGCTCGACCCGCACAAGGTCGAGCTGATCTATACGGCGCCACAGGAGTTCTTCTTTACCCAGGTCAAGCTCGCCATGTTCGGCGGCATGGTCATCGCCTTTCCGCTGATCGCCACGCAGATCTACAAATTCATCGCGCCCGGCCTCTACAAAAACGAGCGCAACGCCTTCCTGCCGTTCCTGATCGCCTCGCCGATCCTGTTCCTGATGGGCGCATCGCTGGTCTATTTCTTCTTCACGCCGATGGTGATGTGGTTCTTCCTCGCCATGCAGCAGACCGGCACCAACGACCAGGTGCAGATTTCGCTGCTGCCGAAAGTGTCCGAATATCTCAGCCTGATCATGACGCTGATCTTCTCCTTCGGCCTGGTGTTCCAGCTGCCGGTGGTGACAAGCCTGATGACGCGGGTCGGCATGCTGTCGTCCACGGCCCTGGCCGAGAAGCGCAAATGGGCGATCGTCATCGCCTTTGTGGTGGCGGCGGTGCTGACGCCGCCCGACCCGATGAGCCAGATCGGCCTCGCCATTCCGACGATCCTGCTCTACGAGGTCTCGATCTGGTCGGCCCGGCTGATCGAACGCAGCAAGGAGCGCGACCGTGTGGCCCGCGAAAAGCAGGACGCCACCGAAGAGGTGGCCGAAAAGCCGGCGGACGCGTCTTCGACGTAGCGATTGAGGCGGGCAGCATCTTTTTGCCGGCCATAGCAACTTTGTTCTTGCTTTGTGCCGGCAGCTATGCTACTAATTTGGGTATGGTGCCAATTGGCTCCAAAAACCCGCCCACTCAGGCGGGTTTTTTTGTTTCTTCCTTTGAAGTTCCGGTGTTGCCGCCTGAGGTCGGCGGGACAGCGCCCCCCTCTGTCCTGCCGGACATCTCCCCCACTTGGGGGGAGATTGGCAACTTCGCCGATGGCTTGCTTTTTCAGCGCCGGAGATTGGCGAAAGCAGCAGTGACGGCCGATCTCCCCACCCGTGGGGGAGATGTCCGGCAGGACAGAGGGGGGCGCGAAGGAACTCTGCCTTGACGCCTTGCATCGATGCGGTTTACCCCCTCTGGCCTACTCAAGGACGAACAGACCATGCTTGACATCAAATGGATTCGCGACAACCCGACAGTCCTTGTCGAAGCGCTCCAGAAGCGCTCGTGGTCGGCTGAGGATGCGCAGTCCACGGTCGATGATTTGATCGCGCGGGACGAGGCGCGGCGCGAGCATCTGACCGAGCTGCAGACCAGGCAGGAACGCCGCAACGCCGCATCGAGGGAGATCGGCAATGCCATGCGCTCGGGCGATGCCACCCTTGCCGAACGGCTGAAGGCCGAGGTCGGCGAGATCAAGGCGTTCATCCAGAATGGCGAGGCGCGCGAGCGCGAGCTCGACAAGGCGCTGAACGATGCATTGGCGGTGCTGCCAAACGTGCCGTTCGACGACGTGCCGGTCGGCAAGGACGAGCACGACAACGTCGTCAAGCGCGTCGTCGGCGAGGTGGCGACGCGGCCGAACTGGGTGAAGGAGCATTTCGAGATCGGCGAAGCGCTCGGCATGATGGATTTCGAGCGGGCAGCACGGCTTTCCGGCTCGCGCTTCACCGTGCTCAAAAGCGGCCTGGCGCGGATGGAACGCGCGCTCGGCCAGTTCATGCTGGATCTGCACACCACCGAGCACGGCTATGTGGAGATCCAGCCGCCGTTGATGGTGCGCGACGAGGTGCTTTTCGGGACCGGGCAACTGCCGAAATTCGAGGAGGATTCATTCTTCGTTCGGCATGGGGACGGCAGGCTCGGCCTAATACCAACCGCCGAAGTCCCGCTCACCAATCTCGTTCGCGACGAGATCACACCGCATGAAAAACTGCCGCTTCGCTATACCGCGCTGACGCCGTGCTTCCGCTCCGAGGCGGGCTCGGCCGGGCGCGACACGCGCGGCATGCTGCGCCAGCACCAGTTCTACAAGGTCGAGCTGGTGTCGATCACCGACCAGGAGACTTCGGTTGCCGAGCATGAGCGCATGACCGAATGCGCCGAGGAGGTGCTGAAGCGGCTCGGCCTGCCGTTCCGCACCATGACCCTGTGCACTGGCGACATGGGCTTTGGCGCGCGCAAGACCTACGATATCGAGGTCTGGCTGCCCGGCCAGAATGCCTATCGCGAGATCTCGTCGTGCTCGGTGTGCGGCGATTTCCAGGCGCGGCGCATGGACGCCCGCTACAAGGACAAGGACGGCAAGGGCAATCGCTTCGTCCACACGCTGAACGGTTCGGGCACCGCCGTCGGCCGCGCTCTTATCGCAGTCATCGAAAATTACCAGAATGAGGACGGCAGCGTAACCATTCCTGAAGCGCTTCGTCCTTACATGGGCGGTCTCGCAAAGATCGAATCATCGAGGTGACAAGCTTGTCGGCCCCGCGTTCCTTCGCGCCCCCCTCTGTCCTGCCGGACATCTCCCCCTCAAGGGGGGAGATTGCGCCGTCATCACAGCTTTCGCCAACTGTTGGCGTAGCAAGGAAGGCGGCGGCTACGGTATTGCCGATCTCCCCCCTTGAGGGGGAGATGCCAAGTGGTGGAAAAGAGGGCAGGACAGAGGGGGGTATCGTAGAGCGCTGCCGTCAATCCAATTCTGCAAAGGCGGTCTCATGCGCATCCTCCTGACCAACGACGACGGCATCCATGCCGAGGGCCTTGCATCACTCGAACGCATCGCGCGCACGCTGTCGGACGACGTCTGGGTGGTGGCACCGGAACAGGATCAGTCCGGCTATGCGCATTCGCTGTCGATCTCGGAGCCGCTGCGGCTCAGGAAAATCGGCGAAAAGCACTTTGCGGTGCGCGGAACGCCGACCGACTGTATCATCATGGGCGTGAAGAAGATCCTGCCCGAAGCGCCTGACCTGATCCTGTCCGGCGTCAATTCCGGCGCCAACATCGCCGACGATGTCACCTATTCGGGCACGGTCGCCGGCGCCATGGAAGGTGCGCTGCTCGGCGTGCGATCAATCGCCATCAGCCAGGCCTATTCCTATGTCGGCGAGGACCGCGTCGTTCCCTACGAGACCACCGAAGCGCTGGCGCCGGCCCTGCTCGAAAAGCTCGTCGCCATGCCGTTGCCGGACGGCGTGCTGCTCAACGTCAATTTTCCGAACTGTGCGCCGGAAGAGATCGCCGGAACTGTAGTCACTTCGCAGGGCAAGCTGGTCCACAGCCTGTGGGTCGACGAGCGGCGCGACGGGCGCGGCCTGCCTTACTACTGGCTGCGCTTCGGCCGCGAGCCAGTCGAGGGCAAGCAAGGCACCGACCTCCATGCCTTGCGCAATCGGCTGGTGTCGGTGACGCCGCTGCAGCTCGATCTCACCGCGCATGAAATCCGCGATCAACTGGCCAAGGCGCTCGCATGAACTTGAACCACGCTGCAACGGTCGACGAGCGCGAAGGTTTCGCTGCCTTCCTGCTTCGCCTGCGCGGCAGGGGGACGGTGCCGAAGGCGCTGATCGCCGCCTTCGAGGCGACGCCGCGGCGCGGCTTTCTGTCTCCGCATTTCCACTCGATAGCCTGGTCGGACCGTATGCTGCCGATCGAATGCGGCGAGGCCATCGAAGGCGCCGACCTGCAGGCGGCGGTGATCGCGGCACTTGCCATCGAGCCGGGCAACCGGGTGCTCGAGATCGGCACCGGGTCCGGCTACACGGCGGCGGTGATGTCGCGGCTTGCCGCGCGGATCGTCACCATCGACCGTTACAAGACGCTGGCCGAACAGGCCCGGCAGCGGCTCGAGGCGCTCGCCATCGGCAATGTCATCGTGCGCCAGGCGGACGGTTCAAACGGGCTGGCCAACGAAGCGCCGTTCGACCGCATCGTCGCCTGGGCGGCCTTCGACAGCCTGCCGCGCTTTCTCCTCGACCAATTGTCGAGCGGCGGCATCGTCATCGCGCCGATCGGACCCGACGAAGGCGAGCAGGTGCTGGCCAAGCTGACCAAGGTCGGCAGCCGCTTCGAACGCGAGGATATCGGCCTGGTGCGCCTGCAGCCGATCCTGCACGGTGTCGCCGCGGTCATCTGATTCCGGGTACATCGCGCCGCTTGGGGATCAGCCGAAGCCTGTCGTTTCGTCATCCCAGGGTCTCCGCGACGGAGCTTCGCTCCTGCTCCGCCCTAGGACGACGAAGTTGAGAGCCTTCCTCGAATATTTTAAGAAAATTTGCGTCTGATTCTACAGGTTTAACCGACCGGTAACATTAACGCGCTTTAATCACACTCAGTTGTACCGGGTCTGTGCGGGTTAGTGCGATGCAATTCAGTGTTTTGAAGGCAAACGGACGCAATCTGGCGCGTGGCTGCGCCGTCCTCATGATCGCAGGCGCTGCGACGGGGTGTAGTTCCCAGGTGGCGCGGTTCAACAGCGTCGATGAAGTGTTCACCGCCTCGACCAACAACCAGCGCGCCATCATCGACAAGCAGGATGCTGCCCAGCCCTATCCGGGCGATGTTGCTGCCGCGCCGGTCGACGGCAGCCACACCCAGTCGGTCAGCCGCTCAAGCCTCGAACCGGTTACGGCGCAGCAGTTGCCACCGCCGGCTCCCGCCCTGGCACCCGCCGCCCGCCCGATGCGTACCGCTGCCGCGCCGGCGATGGCGCCTGCCGCTCCTCGTGTCGACAGGACGGCAACCGGCACCGTCGCTCCGGCGGCAAGGCCGTTCAAGAACGCCGAGCCCGACGCGCCGCGCATGGCGACGGCCGCCGGCGCACCGCATGCAACCGAGATCGTCGTCAAGGACGGCGAGACCATTTCCGGCCTGTCTCGGCGCTACGGCGTGCCGGCCGATGCCATCATGAAAGTCAACGGGCTGAGCGCGACCAAGGGGCTGAAGACCGGCCAGAAGCTCGTCATCCCGGCCTATGCGTATTCGAGCAACGGCGCCACGCCGAAAGTCGCCGACGCCAAGCCCGCGAACGGCACCAGGCACGACCAGCCGGCCGACGCGCCGGAGAAGGTGGCCGTGCTGCCGCAGCAGCCGAAGCTCAGGGAAGGCAAGTCTGCCGCGCAGGTGGACGCCTCGGCTGCCGCGAGCCAGCCGGAGGATGGAAAGACCGCGCCCAAAGTGGCTTCGGCGACGGCCAAGCCGGCCGGTGCCGGCGGCACCTACACGGTTCAGCAAGGCGATACGCTGTCGGCCATCGCCAGAAAGACCGGCGTCGGCGTCGTCGCGTTGAAGCAGGCGAACGGCATGCAGGATGGACTGCTCAAGATCGGCCAGACCCTGAAAGTGCCGGCAGGCGGAACCGCTGTCGTCGCCAGTGCGAAGCCGGCAAAGGTCGATCCGGTGACGACGGCCACCACCCAGCCGCCTGCCAAGGCCACGCCGACGCAGACGCTCGCCTCCTACACGCCGCCAAAGAAGGACGCGAAAGTCATCCAGCAGGCCGAGGACGACGATGCGGTGGCGCCGGACGCAACCGGCATCGGCAAGATGCGCTGGCCGGTGCGCGGCCGCGTGATCTCAAGCTTCGGCGGCGGCAAGGACGGCGTCGACATTGCCGTGCCCGAGGGGACGCCGGTCAAGGCAGCTGAAAACGGCGTCGTCATCTATGCCGGTGACGGCCTCAAGGAATTCGGCAACACGGTGCTGGTGCGTCACGAAAACGGTCTGGTCACCGTCTACGGCCACACCAGCTCGATCGAGGTGCAGCGCGGCCAGAAGGTAAAGCGCGGTCAGGAAATCGCCCTGTCCGGCATGAGCGGCACCACCGACTCGCCGAAACTGCATTTCGAAGTGCGCAAGAACTCGGCGCCGGTCGATCCTTCGACCTATCTCGAATAGACGACGAAAAGCGATTTGCGGGCCACCTGACCTTCAGCCCGCCGAGGAAGTCCGCTCCGCAAGGTGCGGGCTTCTTCTGCTGTTAGTCCTTGAGCGGCTAATCCTTAAGCGATTTGCCGAGCCGGCCTGCCAGATCCTGGGTGAACTGCCAGGCGACGCGGCCCGAACGGCTGCCGCGCGTCGTCGCCCATTCCAGCGCCTCGGCGCGCAGCGTCTCGGGATCGATGGCGAGATTGTGATGGCGGACATAGCCGTCGATCATGTCGAGATATTCGTCCTGCGAACATTTGTGGAAGCCAAGCCACAGGCCGAAACGGTCCGACAGCGAAACCTTTTCCTCGACCGCTTCGGACGGATTGATCGCCGTCGAGCGCTCATTGTCGATCATGTCGCGCGGCAACAGATGCCGCCGGTTCGAGGTGGCGTAGAAGATGACGTTGGCCGGGCGGCCCTCGACGCCGCCTTCAAGAGCTGCTTTCAGCGATTTGTAGGAGGTGTCGTCGTGGTCGAATGACAGGTCGTCGCAAAACAGGATGAAGCGGAAGGGTGCCGCCTTCAGCAGGCCCATCAGCTTTGGCAGCGTGTCGATGTCTTCGCGATGGATCTCGATCAGCTTGAGCGGCAGGTCGAGCTTGGCCGAAGCGTTGACCGCGGCGTGCACCGCCTTGACCAGCGACGATTTGCCCATGCCGCGCGCACCCCACAACAGCACGTTGTTGGCAGCATAGCCTGAGGCGAAGCGCTCGGTGTTGTCGACCAATATGTCGCGGACGCGGTCGACGCCGCGGATCAGGCCGATGTCGACGCGGTTGACCTTGCGCACCGGCTCCAGATAGCCGGGATCGGCCTGCCAGACGAAGCAATCGGCCTCGCTGAGGTTGGTTTGCGGCACCGGCGGCGGGGCGAGGCGGGCGACCGCCTCGATCAGGCGGTCGAGCTTCTGGCTCAGGATATCGATGGTACTGTCGGTCATCTCTTGTCTTTTTTGTTTCGCTTTCAGGATGGTGCGGCAGGCCAACCTACCTGATTTCAGCGGTTTCGAAACTCGTCCCAAGCATTTGTTCGGGCATGATCTTTTGCGGAAACCGAGCGTCGCTTTTGGGGATCACCCTCTAACACGGCTCACCAGGCCGGAAAAGCAGCCGATTTGCCCGGCGGCGCAGTTGCATTGGCAACGTTACCGACTATATTCCGGCCAAATTTGGCGGGGCCGTCAAATTCCCAGAACGGTTTGGCGGCTGTTTTTAAAATTCAGGAGTACCTCGATGTTCGTGACACCGGCATACGCCCAAGGCATCGGCGGGGACTCGTCCGCAATGTTTATCCAGATCGTGCCGTTTGCTCTGATTTTCGTGATCATGTATTTTCTGATCATCCGGCCGCAGCGTACGCAGCTGAAGAAGCGCGGCGAGATGCTGGCGGCGGTTCGCCGCGGCGACACCGTTGTCACCGGTGGCGGCTTGGTCGGCAAGGTAACCAAGGTGATTGACGATAACGAGCTCGAGATCGACCTTGGCGGCGGTACCAAGGTGACGGCGCTGCGCTCGACGATCGCCGACGTGCGCGTCAAGGGCGAGCCGGTGGCGAACCAGAACGCCAAGAAATAACCGAATTGTCGGCGGAACGATCCGCCAGTACGCCCTGACGGACGACGCCATATGCTTTATTTTTCGCGCTTCAAGATGATCCTGATCTGGCTGGCCGTGGCCGCCACAGTGGTCCTCGCTGCGCCCAACCTTTTTTCCGCCAGCACGCTGGCCAAGTTGCCCGACTGGGTGCCGAAGCGGCAGATGACGCTCGGCCTCGACCTGCAGGGCGGCTCGCATATCCTGCTCAGGATGGATCCGAACGATCTGATCAAGGACCAGCTGGAGACGACGCGCGACGAAATTCGAACGCTGCTGCGCAATGCCAAAGTCGGCTATACCGGCCTTTCCGGATCGGGCCGCAGCGTTCAGGTCCGCATCACCGATGCCAATCAGGTCGATGCCGCCAAGAATGCGTTGAAGACATTAACCGATCCGGTGCAAGCTGGCCTGTTCAGCGGCGGCTCCATCCGGGAGATGACACTGGATGAATCCCAGCCCGGCCTGCTCAAGTTCACCGTCACCGATGCCGGCATCAAATACCGCACCTCGGCGGCGCTGACGCAGTCGATCGAGGTCGTCGGTCGCCGCGTCAACGAGCTCGGCACCACCGAGCCGATCGTGCAAAGGCAGGGCGACGATCGCGTTCTGGTCCAGGTGCCGGGCCTGCAGGATCCGCAGCGGCTGAAGGAGATCCTCGGCCAGACCGCCAAGCTGACCTTCCAGATGGTCGACCAGTCGATGCCGGTGCAGGATGCGCTCAAGGGCCGCCCGCCGGCGGGGTCCTCGGTGCTCTATTCGCAGGACGATCCGCCCGTTCCCTATCTGATCGAGAACCGCGTCATCGTCTCGGGTGAAGACCTCGACAAAGCGAGTGCGACTTATAACTCCCAGACCAACGAGCCGGTGGTTTCGTTCACCTTCAATTCCAGGGGAGCGACGCGGTTCGGCCAGGCGACATCGCAGAATGTCGGCAAGCTGTTCGCCATCATCCTCGACAATCAGGTGATTTCGGCGCCGCAGATCCGCGAACCGATCCTTGGCGGCAGCGGCCAAATCTCGGGCAATTTTACTGCCGAGAGCGCCAACGACCTCGCCGTGCTGCTGCGTGCCGGCGCTTTGCCGGCGACGCTGACTGTGATCGAGGAGCGCACCGTGGGGCCTGGTCTCGGCCAGGATTCCATCCATGCCGGCAAGGTCGCCGGCATCATCGGTTCGATCCTGGTCGTGGCGTTCATGTTCGTCGCCTACGGCTTTCTCGGCTTCCTCGCCAACATCGCGCTGGCGGTGCATGTGGCGATGATCGTCGGGCTGCTGTCGCTGCTTGGTGCGACGCTGACCTTGCCGGGTATCGCCGGTATCGTGCTGACCATCGGCATGGCGGTCGATTCGAACGTCCTCATCTATGAACGCATCCGCGAGGAGCGACGTGCCGGCCGCTCGGTCATTCAGGCGATCGATACCGGTTTCAGCAAGGCGCTGGCGACCATCGTCGATTCCAACGTGACCTCGCTGATCGCAACCGTGGTGCTGTTCTGGCTCGGAACCGGGCCGGTGAAGGGCTTTGCCGTCACCTATGCCATCGGCATCCTGACCACGGTCTTCACCGCCTTCACCTTCACCCGCCTGCTGGTGTCGATCTGGCTTCGCCGGGCCCGTCCGAAGGAGTTGCCGCGCGCGCCGGTGACCTTCATTCCGCCGGGAACGAAAATTCCGTTCATGGGCATCCGCCGCTGGACGTTCACACTGTCCAGCGTGCTTTCGGTGCTGTCGGTCATCGGCTTCATGACCATCGACATCAATTACGGCATCGATTTCAAGGGCGGCTCACTGATCGAGGTGCAGGCCAAGACCGGCAATGCTGATCTCGCCGACATCCGCGGCAGGCTGACGGAACTCAACATCGGCGAGGTGCAGGTTCAGCAGTTCGGCGAACCGAACGACGTGCTGATCCGCGTCGGCACGCAGGAGGGCGGCGAGAACGCCGAACAGACCGTCATCGACAAAGTGCGCGGCGAGCTGCAGGACCAGTATGATTTCCGCCGCGTCGAAGTGGTCGGGCCGACGGTCTCGGGCGAGCTTGCCAAGCAAGGCACCATTGCCATGCTGGTCGCGCTGCTCGGCATCCTGATCTATGTCTGGTTCCGCTTCGAATGGCAGTTCGCGGTCGGCGCCATCGTTGCGACCGTTCACGACGTGGTCATGACGATCGGCTTCTTCGTCATCACCGGCCTCGAATTCAACCAGTCGTCGCTGGCGGCGATCCTCACTATCATCGGTTATTCGCTCAACGATACGATCGTCGTCTATGACCGTGTTCGCGAGGATCTGCGAAAATACAAGCGAATGCCGCTGCCGCAATTGCTGAACAACGCCATCAACGAGACGCTGTCGAGGACGACGCTGACCTCGGTGACGACGATCCTGGCGCTGCTGGCGCTGGTGCTGTTCGGCGGCGAGGTGATCCGCTCGTTCACCATGGCCATGCTGTTCGGCGTCGTGTTCGGCACCTATTCGTCGATCTTTATCGCCGCGCCACTGCTTATCCTGTTCAAGCTGCGGCCGCAGGCCACAGCGTCCGATGAGGAAAAGCCGGTGGGCGGCGGCAAAGCCATAGCCACCTGACGGCTTGCCTCAAAAGTGGCCAAGGGCATCGTCATCCGCGAGGCGCATTTCCCCGGCCGCGCACCGATCGAGGCTTACGGCAATGGCGGTTTCCGCTTTGCCGACATGTCGCATCGCGGCTCGCTGCTGTGCCTGCCTTCTGGCATCTATGGCTGGGAGCCGGCCGATCCGTTGGCGCTGACGGCAGCGGATTTCACCAAGCTGTTCAACGAGGCCGCCAAGGTCGAGATCCTGCTGGTCGGCAGCGGCAAGGATCTGAGGCCGTTGCCGACCGCGCTGCGTGCCGCGCTGAAGGACGCCGGCATTTCCGCCGATCCGATGTCGACCGGGGCGGCGGTGCGGACCTATAATGTGCTGCTGGCTGAAGACCGCGCCGTGGCGGCAGCACTCCTCGCCGTCGACTGACGTGGCCGAAAACACCAAAGTCGTCATGGAGACGGTGCGCGCCGCCGATCATGACCGCTATCTGACCGCGCTCTACGCGCCCGAAGACAAGCGGGACGCGCTGTTTTCGCTCTATGCCTTCAACGCCGAAATTGCCGGCATACGCGATCGCATCCGCGAAGCGCTGCCGGGCGAGGTCCGGCTGCAATGGTGGCGCGATGTCATCGCCGCCGAAGAGGATGAGGCAGAGATTGGCCATCCCGTGGCGGACGCGCTGAAGGCGACGATTTCCACTCACCGCCTGCCCAAGGCCGCTTTCGACAATATGCTCGAAGCGCGCGTCTTCGATCTCTATGACGACCCGATGCCGTCGCGCACCGATCTCGAAGGCTATTGCGGCGAGACTGCCGCCGCGCTCATCCAGCTTGCGGCGATCGTGCTCGATCCGGCCGAAGCACCGCGCTTTGCCGAACTTGCCGGCAGGGCAGGTTGTGCGCAGGCGATGACCGGTCTGCTGCTTCTGCTGCCGCTGCATCGCAAGCGGGGACAGTGCTTTGTCCCGGCCGACATTTTGGCAGCGGCGGGATCCTCGCCGCAAGAATTCGTTACAGGCGACGGCGGGCCGGGCGCGGAACGCGCCGTTGCCGCGATGATCGCGCTGGCACGCGAGCATCTTTCCGCTTTCGAGCAGGGGGCGTCCACCCTGCCGGTTTCACTGCGTCCGGCCTTTCTGCCGCTGGCTCTGACGGGCGCGTATCTCGGCAAGATGGAGGGCTCCCGCCACTCACCGCTTGATGGCGCGGTGCGGCTTTCGGCCTTGCGCCGGCATTTGCTCTTGTTCCGGCGCGCGACGCGGGGCTGGCCGGTCGCATAGAGGCTGCCGCGTAGCCAACCTGATCGTTATTCCGCAGCTTCGGCCTGGGAAGGCAGCCCCAGCCATTCGCGGCAGTCGGCGAGCGCGCGCGATGTCACGGCGTGCCGCTTGGCAACCGTCTTGTCCTTGCCGCGCAGCCGCTTGCCCTCGATCTTTGGCGCGTCCACGGGCGGGAACAGACCGAAATTGACGTTCATCGGCTGGAAGGAGCGCTTTCCCGGCTCGTCGTCGGAGACAATATGGCCGCCGGTGATGTGGTTGAGCAAGGCGCCGAAGGCGGTGGTCAAGGGCGGCAGCGACGGCGCGTGGCCAAGCCTTTCGGCGGCGGCAAAGCGCCCGGCAAGCAGACCGATGGCGGCGCTCTCGACGTAGCCCTCGCAGCCGGTGATCTGGCCGGCAAAGCGCAGGCCGGGTCGCGACTTCAACTGCAGCGACGCGTCGAGCAGCGTCGGCGAATTGATGTAGGTGTTGCGGTGCAGGCCGCCTAGGCGGGCAAATTCGGCGTTTTCCAGCCCGGGGATGGTGCGGAATATGCGCACCTGCTCGGCGTGCTTCAGCTTGGTCTGGAAGCCGACCATATTGTAGAGCGTACCCAGCGCATTGTCCTGGCGGAGCTGGACGACGGCATACGCCTTTACAGACGGATTATGCGCATTGGTCAGTCCCATCGGCTTCATCGGCCCGTAGCGCAATGTCTCGACGCCGCGCTCGGCCATCACCTCGATCGGCAGGCAGCCGTCGAAATAGGGCGTGCCTTCCCATTGCTTGAATTCGGTTTTCTGGCCGTCGACCAGCGCCTGCACGAAGGCAAGGTACTGCTCCTTGTCCATCGGGCAGTTGATGTAATCCTTGCCGGTGCCGCCGGGGCCGACCTTGTCGTAGCGCGACTGGAACCAGCAGATATCCATGTCGATCGTGTCGAAATGGACGATCGGCGCGATGGCATCGAAGAAGGCGAGTGCGTCGGCGCCGGTTGCTTCCGCAATCGATTGGGCGAGCGAAGGCGCGGTCAGCGGGCCGGTGGCAACGATCGCCTGGTCCCAATCCGCCGGCGGCAGGCCCGGCATTTCCTCGCGCCGAATGGTGATGAGCGGGTGGGCTTCGAGCTTTCTGGTCACCGCTTCGGAAAACCCGTCGCGGTCGACGGCCAGCGCACCGCCGGCCGGCACCTGGTGAGCATCGCCGGCGCTCATGATCAGCGAACCAGCCAGCCGCATTTCGGCGTGCAGCAGGCCGACGGCATTGGTTTGCGCATCGTCGGAGCGGAAGGAATTGGAACAGACGAGCTCGGCCAGCCCGTCGGTCTTGTGCGCATCGGTGCCGCGGACGGGACGCATTTCATGCAGGACAACGGGAACGCCGGCTTCGGCCGCCTGCCAGGCGGCTTCGGAGCCGGCAAGTCCGCCGCCGATAACGTGAATGGGGTTCTTGTCCATGAGCGCCGAAATAGTCGCTTGGCGCAAGGATTGCAATTGCCACGCGGGAGAATGGCTGACGGGGGAAGCCGCCCCAAAACAACAACACCCGCCGGGGGAGGAGGTCCGGCGGGTGTCGTTTTGTTGGTCGATCCTCGGGAGGAGGTGAAGATCGACCGTATTCGTCATCGCCGGGGAGGAGGTCGGCTTTGACGAAATTCTTTTCGCCATTTGAAAGGGCGCGAAACCCTTTTTAGAAACAACCTGGAAACAGCGCCCGCCGAGGGAGGAGGTCCGGCGGGCGCCGTTTTTGTGGTCAACCCTCGGGAGGAGGTGAAGGCTGACCGTATCCGTCAGGGTCGGGGAGGAGGTCGACCCTGGCGAAATTCTTGTGGTTAGATCGCCCTGCGAGCGACCATCTTGATCTCGTCGCGGACGATGCCGAGATCGTTGAGCTGGCGATTCGACAGGCGACCCAGCTCGGTAACCGTCTCGCGGTAGACGCGCCAGTTACGATAGTTGCGGATCAGGTTCATTGTCGTTCTCTTTTCAAAACTGGTTCGGACCATTTGCGGCCCGAAGGATTAGACCGCCTTGCGGGCGACGTAGTGAATGTCGCTGCGGCTGATGCCGAGGTCGGTCAGTTCACGGGTGCTCAGGCGGTTCAGCTCGGACACGGTGTCCCTATAGCGGCGCCAGTTGCGATAGTTGCGGATCAGGTTCATGGTAGTCTCGTTTCGTCTTTCTTTCGGATCATTCCGTCTTTGTGTGCACCGTGAAAATAGGTGGGGTCATATCGATTTAAAAGCGCTATTGGTGCATGGCAGCAATGCAAATTGTGCAATGCAGCATTAACGCGCGTCCGGCTTTCCGCCCAGATCGGAAAATGCCGTTAGGTCAAACGCTTGGCCGGACGAGCTAAAAGGACCAAGCAAAGGGGGAGGGGCATGGCGAGCTATTCGTCACGGGTCAGGTCGGATATCGCACGATGGCAACAGGCCGGCCTGATCGACGCGCCGACAGCCGATGCGCTGACGCGCGACGTCGAGGCAAACGAACGCAAATCGCTGAGTTTCGGCTCGATCCTGGCGATGATGGCGGCGCTGCTGTTCGGCGCGGCTATCCTGATCTTTATCGCCGCCAACTGGGAAGTCATCCCGCGGCTGGTGCGGGTCGCGGCACTTTTTGCCGTTATCCTTGCCGGCTATGTCGGCGGCGCGGTGCTGAAGATGCGCGACCATGCGGCGATCGGCGAGGCGCTGTGGATCGTCGCGGCAGCAGCGTTCGGCGGATCGATCGCGCTGATCGGCCAGATGTATCATTTGTCGGGCGACGAGGCCTCGGCCTTGATCACCTGGGGCGCCGGCACGGCGCTGGCGGCGGTGGCGCTGCGCTCAAACCCGCTGACCGTCGCTGCTGTCGGCATCGCCGATGCCTGGCTGTTCCTGAGAGGGTTCGACTACTTCCGGCGCACGGAATTTCCGCATCTCTTCGTGGTCATGGCGCTAATTCTGTTCGCCGTTTCGTTCTGGACGCGCAGCCAGGCGGCGCGCCACCTGATCATCCTGTCGGTGCTTTTCTACCTCGTGCTGTTGGCCATGGAATACGACACGCTGCAAGTCGCCATCCCGCTCGTTGCCGCGTCGGTGCTGCTTTTTACCGCTGCGATCTTTGCTGCCGGGCCGGTCGAGAGGGTTTTGCAACTCGGCGGCAGGTTGCCCTTGCACGCGCTGATCGGCTTTCTCACCGGCCTGGCGATGATCCAATTCGAACTGGCGGATGAAAGCAGCTACAATAGCGGCTTCGCCATTGCCTCGGCTGTTGCGCTGGCCGGCATCGTCGCGGCGATCGTGCTGGGCGGCCGCGAGAGCCGGGGACTGCGCTGGGTTGCCTATGCGGGCTTCGCCTTCGAACTCGCCATCATCTATGTGGTGATGCTGCAATCAATGCTCGACACGGCAGGCTTCTTCCTTGCGGCGGCGGTGCTTCTCGCCGTTCTTGCTTTCATTATCATCCGCATAGAAAAGCGCATGAACGCCTCGAACATGACAGGAGCGGCGGCATGATGACCGGCAAAAGACTGATCATCTCGGCGCTGGTCCTGGCGCTCGTCCAGATCGGCTTTCTGAGCTGGATCATCGCCGGACGCGCGGCGATCCTGCGCGATGGCAAGCAGGTCCTGCTCAGGGTCGAGCCGATCGATCCGCGCGATCTCTTGCGCGGTGACTACATTCTGCTCGGCTACGATATTTCGCGCATACCGGTGAAGCTGATCGGCAACATTCCGGCCGGCAAGCTTTCCAGCGAGGAAACGTCGATCGTGGTCAGGCTGAAGCAGGGCGCCGACGGCTATTGGGGGCCGACCGCGGCTTGGTTCGGGCAAGCGCCGGCGCCGGCAGCATCCGATGAAGCCGATATCGTCGGACACGTCTCCGAGGGCTGGAATATCAGCCAGGGAGCAACGACGATCGCGCCGGATTACGGCATCGAGCGCTTCTATCTGCCGGAAGGCGAGGGGATGGCGATCCAGAACGACATGCGGGTGCGGCCGTTCGGCATCCGGGTGGCGATTGCGGCGAACGGCACGGCGCAGATCAAGGCGCTGGTGGATGGCGACAAGACACTGTTCGAGGAGCCGCTTTACTAGATCGCGCTACGGCCTTGGCAATGATCCTCCTTCGCCAAGGCTTCGGAGGAGCTTCGAGTGGCCTGCCACCTGCAGCTCGAAGAGCGAAGGGTGGTGCGGATGAAGGGACTCGAACCCCCACGCCTTTCGGCACTGGAACCTAAATCCAGGGCGTCTACCAATTCCGCCACATCCGCATTGCCCGGCCAATCCCATGTAGCCATCATTCTGTCAATGTCAGAGCCCACATCGGCATCATTGGCCGGAATGCAAAGATGGTTGAAAATCGGCCGCGCCTGTGACAAAAGGCGTGTCGAATGTGACGGGACGCGACGATCCGCTTCTGCAGAATGTGATAAGAAGTAGGAAAAACAAAGACTTATTCACATTTTGGAGCGTATTTCTGGAGGATTTGTGCCGCGTTGAGCGGACAGATCGCCAAGTCCCGCACCAAAAGCCATTCCCGGCAAGATCATACCGGCAGGCTGTAAACGGCAGGGGCCGTTTGACGGCCTCATTGGTGGAAACAAAGGTTTTATGATGCAGGTCACCGAAACGCTCAACTCCGGTCTCAAGCGCGAGATCAAGATCACCGTGCCGGCCGGTGACATGGAAGCCAAGCTGATGGCGCGGCTCTCCGACGCCAGGAACAAGGTCCGCATCAACGGCTTCCGCCCCGGCAAGGTGCCGGTGCAGCATCTGCGCAAGGTCTACGGCAAATCATTCATGGCCGAAGTGGTCAACGAGATTCTCAATGATTCGACCCGTTCGATCATCACCGGGCGCGGCGAAAAGGCCGCCATGCAGCCTGAAGTGATCATGACCGAGGACGAGAAGGAAGCCGAGAAGATCCTGGCAGGCGGTGCCGATTTCGAGTTCCGCCTGAACTATGAGGTCATTCCGCCGATCGAGATCAAGGATTTCTCCGACATCAAGGTGACGCGCCAGGTGTTCGACGTGCCGGATGAAGAGATCGACGAGCAGGTCAAGCGTGTCGCTGAATCCGCCCGCACTTACGAGCCGAAGACCGGCAAGGCCGCCGAGGGCGATCGCGTGACCATCGATTATGTCGGCAAGATCGACGGCGAAGCCTTCGGCGGCGGCGCCGGCACCGATCAGCCGCTGGTGCTCGGCTCGAAGGAATTCATCCCCGGCTTCGAGGACCAGCTGGTCGGCAGCAAGGCCGGCGACGAGAAGCAGGTCACGGTTACCTTCCCGGAAAACTACCAGGCGGCGCATCTGGCCGGCAAGGAAGCCACTTTTGACGTGACGATCAAGGAAGTGTCGAAGCCCGGTGCGCTTGAGATCAACGACGAGATGGCCAAAAATCTCGGCCTTGAATCGCTGGAGCGCCTGCGCGAGGTGGTGCGCGGTCAGATCGAGAACCAGTTCGGCTCGATAACGCGCCAGAAAGTCAAGCGGCAGTTGCTCGACCAGCTCGACGCTGCTTACTCGTTCGAGGCGCCGTCCAAGCTCGTCGAGGCCGAGTTCAACAACATCTGGAACCAGGTCAACCGCGACCTCGAAGCTGCTGGGCGCACCTTTGCCGACGAAGAGACGACGGAAGAAGAAGCGCGTGCCGAATACATGCGGCTTGCCGAGCGCCGCGTGCGTCTCGGCCTGGTTCTCGCCGAAATCGGCGAGAAGGCCGGCGTCACCGTGACGGACGAGGAATTGCAGCGCGGCCTGTTCGAGCAGGTGCGTCGCTATCCGGCCAACCAGCAGCAGGAAGCGTTCGAATTCTATCGCAATAATCCCGAAGCGCTGAACACGTTGCGCGCGCCGATGTTCGAAGAGAAGGTGGTTGACCATCTGCTCGGCCAGATTTCGGTCACCGATGTCAAGGTCAGCAAGGAAGAGCTGCTGGCCGACGACGAGGATACGGAGACAACCAAGGCCAAGCCGGCGAAGAAGGCGGCTGCGAAAAAAGCGGACACCAAGAAGGCCGACGACGACGCTGAAGAGCCGAAGAAAAAGGCCGCGCCGAAGAAGAAGGCCGCCAAGGACGCTGAATAACGTCCCTGCTGAATTCCGAAAGGCCGCCTTCTCGAGGCGGCCTTTTTCGTTGTGGCGCAGACGCAACGGATTTCACGCATCTGGCGGTCGAGGTAGCGATATGAAGCTTTGATGATTATCTGCGCTGGGTTGCTGACCGCAGCGGTTGTTGGAGGCATCGTTGAGACAGTTCTTCGGTATCGGAAGCGTGGCGGCGGCGTTCCTGCTTGCGTCGGTCTGCGGCATTGCCCAGGCTGATACGGTTCTCGACAACTGGCGGTTCGACAAGAGCAGCGATGGCCTTGTCACCGCCTCGCTTTACGCGACCAACAAGCTCATCACCGGTGGCGGCGCATTGAGCTACAGCCCGGTTTTGACGATCGCCTGCCGGACAGCCGGCGAACCGCGTTGGAGCGAATGGCTGCAACTGAGCGACACCGTTTCCGCCAGCCGAACCATCGCCATGTCGGTGACTGTCGGCCAATCCGGCAAGCTCAACGAAAGCTGGTCGGTCGGCCCGCGCAGCAGAATGCTGGTCCGCGACGGTGCCGACGGCATCAGGCGACTGATTTCCGCGGACCGGCTGCTGCTGTCCTGGCGGTTCGGGCTGCTGTCGGGGCGCGGCAAAGCCGAGTTTGACCTCACCGGAGTTGAAGAGGCGATCGGCCGGATCGCCGCCAGCTGCAACACCAAATTGCCTTGAGCAGATTGTCCGCATTAAACCTTTGCATGGCCGAACTCTACCTGCCGGCCGGGTTCTGTGGTATGTAGGTGCCGCAACCCCAGGCATTGGATATCCGTTCTGCCATTCAAGAGCGCATGCCAGCGGACTAAATGTCGGCCTGTGCAGGTCAGCCAGGGCAAATTGGCGATCAGGGAGGAAATGCCATGCGTGCCATTGTGTTTTTCATCATCATGTCCGTCGCCACCGTCATTGCCGGCCCCTCGCGGGCACAGGATGCCGCGGCGGGTGAGAAGGTCTTCGCCAAATGCAAGGTCTGCCATATCGCGGACAAGGATCAGAACAAGATCGGTCCGTCCTTGAACGGCGTCATCGGCCGAACGGCCGGCACGCATCCAGGGTTCAGCTATTCCAAGGCTATGACCGAGGCCGGAAAATCCGGCGTTAAATGGGACGAAGCCACGCTGACGACCTACCTTCGCGATCCCAAGGCGATGGTCAAAGGAACCAAGATGGCGTTTGTCGGCCTCAAGAAAGACGAGGACATCGCCAACGTCATTGCTTATCTGAAGCAATTCTCCAAATAGCCCGGCTCTTCCGCCGGGTCTTGGCATAGCAAACAGGTCGAGGCATAGCCTCGGCCGCAATCTGCCGGCAGTGTCGGTGGGAGGGCGGCTCGTTGCAAAAAAGACATTGGCCGGCTAGGCTGCCATTCCCATCGGTGGTCGTCTGAATGTCGACTGAAGAAAGCCGTCTCAAGGATACCGGCATCCGCCTCTCGGAGGCGACGGCGGGTGATTTCTTTGCGCTTTTGAAGCCACGCGTCATGGCGCTTGCCGTGTTTACTGCCTTCGTCGGCCTGATGATGGCGCCCGGCGTGATGAATCCAGTTATCGCCGTAATTGCCATCGGCGCAATCGCGGTTGGAGCGGGAGCCGCCGGCGCGCTCAATATGTGGTACGACGCAGACATAGACGCCTTGATGTCTCGCACGTCCAAGCGACCAATTCCGTCCGGTCGCGTCACGCCTGGCGAAGCTCTCAGCTTCGGTCTGGTGCTTTCCGCACTGTCGGTCATGACGCTCGGCGTGCTGGTGGGGTGGCTCGCCGCATCGTTGTTGGCGTTCACCATCTTTTTCTATGTTGTTATCTACACGATGTGGCTGAAGCGCTCGACGCCACAGAATATCGTCATAGGCGGCGCGGCAGGCGCCCTTCCTCCGGTGATCGGGTGGGCTGCTGCAACCGGCGCAATCGGCATTGAAAGTCTCATCCTGTTTCTGATCATTTTCCTCTGGACGCCGCCTCATTTCTGGGCGCTGGCCCTTTTCAAGGTCGGTGACTATGCCGCGGCGGGGGTCCCGATGATGCCGAATGTGGCCGGCCAGCACTCGACCAGAAAACAAATCTTCGCCTATTCGCTGCTCTTGGCGCCAATCGGCGTGCTTCCTTGGGGCTTCGGCTTCGCGAGCGGATATTACGGCACTGTTTCAGCCGCGTTGGGTGCAGGTTTCATTTGGCAGGCCTGGAAGGTTCTCGTCGCCGACAAGGAGATGAAGCCGGCAAAGGCACTGTTTGCGTATTCGATTGTCTATCTTTTCGCAATATTTGCGGCGTTGCTTGCCGACACCATTGTAATGCGAGTGATCGCTTCAGCCGACTATTGACCCCGGCTCAAAACATCACGTTGGCAGAGCACAAAATCCCAGCAACAGCAGAATAATGACGCCAAGGCCGAGTATGAGAACTGTCCTTCCGTCCATGACCTTCACCTTCGACTAGAAGAGCATATCGAAGAACGGCGTCCGTAGCTAGTCAGGCTACCCGGGAGCTCCTACTCCCGGGCCTTCCTACAAAGCGCGACAAGTCCCCCGCATGAGAGTATATTGATCATGGTGCAGGTCGCGGTTTGCGTGGGCCAATCATGCAGAACGGCAGCACCGTAAAACGCGACCTTACCGGACCTGGTCTGGAGGAATGGTCATGGCAAGCTTTCACGTGATAGCAGGCGCCAGCGAGACGCTGGAACACACCAGAATTCGAAAAATCGGTGTCTCCGATCTTTTTGATGCGCTCAGGCGTGGCGTCGATGATTTCATGGTCAAACCGTCGCACATCGTTTTTCTCTGCCTGATCTATCCGATTGCGGGAGTCGTGCTTGCTGTCTGGACATCAGGTAACAACACGCTGCCATTGCTGTTTCCGCTTGTATCCGGCTTTGCACTGATTGGTCCGTTCGCGGCGATCGGCCTCTATGAGATCAGCCGGCGACGGGAAGCCGGGCTCGACGCCTCGTGGAGGCACGCCTTTGAAGTCAGGAGTTCTCCGGCACTGCCGGCTATTGCAGCGGTCGGCGTCATGCTGCTTGCGATCTTTATCGCCTGGCTTTTGACGGCCCAGATATTCTACCAGACCCTGTTCGGCCCGGCGCCGCCGCAATCGCTGTCCAGCTTCATCAGTGAAATATTCGCCACGGGACGCGGCTGGACGCTCATCATCCTGGGTCACGCCATCGGCTTCGTGTTCGCCGCGGTTGTGTTGTGCACCACGGTCGTCGCATTCCCGTTGTTGCTCGACCGCGATGTCGGCGCCTACGAAGCCATCCACACCTCGGTGCGCGTTGTCCTGGCCAACCCGATCGTGATGGCCGTGTGGGGCCTTATCGTCGCCGTCGCCCTGATCGTCGGCTCGCTGCCAGTGTTCGCCGGGTTGGCAGTCGTGCTGCCGATCCTTGGTCATGCGACCTGGCATGTCTATCGGAAAGTTGTGGAATCGCCGCCGGCCACCAGACCGTGAGCTGAAAAAAACCTGCCCTGCGCGCACCGGTGAAAGTGCCGGTGCGGGCAGGGTGGGGCAGAGCTTTCAATAGGCCGGGTGGCTGAAACGGGCCTGGCGCGCGTCCTTTGTCAGGTCGCGGAAATCCTTGCCGCTCACATGCACCAGCGTCCTATGGTCACCGCCCTCGAAATAGACTTCGGGAGCGTCGCCGAGGCTTTCATCGAGGACCACTGGCACATCATAGGCAGCGCCGATCGGCGGCACAGCGCCGACATCGCAATCGCCGAACAACGAGACCACCTCGTCTTCGGAGGCAAGTCCAAGAGGCTTGTCCATGACATCCTGCAATGTCGCGAGTTCTATCCTGTGCGTGCTTGGAACCACGGCGAGCGCGTAGCCACGGTCGTGGTGAACGACCACCGATTTGGCCATTATGCTGCCAGGCACATGTGCCGCAATGGCGGATTGTCTGCTTGTCGCCGTGCGGTGATGCTCGACGGTGTCGTAGGAAATTCCTTTTCTGTCGATGAAGTCCTTCAGTCTGTTTGCGATGGTCATCTTGGGCGCCCCTTGCTGGTGTTCGCGACGCATGTGGAAACGCCGGCATTGCCTGTCGTTTCCGATACCAACAGAAATGGACCAGCCGTGGATTGTTTCAAGGCGAAGGCTCCAGGACCGGACCGCCTGGATCCGGATTGCATGTCAGGGCCCGGCCCCGAAAAACGCCATTCGGGTGAGAAGCGTGTAGTCCGCTTCGAAGACCATCATCGTCACGAACACCAGCACCAGCACCGGCGGCAGGATGATTGCATATGTCAGCGCCAGCCGTTCCCAGGCCATGTGCATGAAGATGGCGACGATCAGCCCTGCCTTGAGGATCATGAAGATCAGGATCAGCGACCATCTGAGATAGCCGTGGAGACCGAAATAGTCGACCAGATAGGAGCAGGTGCTGAGGATGAACAACCAGGCCCAGACCACCAGATAGAGCTTGATCGGGTGCTCTTGATGAACCTCCGCCGGGGTAAACCCGGTCGTCGTCGCATCATGGGTACGGGCGCTGTCCAGCGCATGCTGTCCCAGGCCGTTTGCGGTTGCTTCAGCCATGTCCTGCCTCTCACCAAAGATAGAAAAATGCGAAAATGAACACCCAGACCAGGTCGACGAAATGCCAGTAAAGCCCCATGATTTCGACGTTCTCGTAGCGGCCCCTCCGGCTGGTGAAGAAGCCGGGCCGTCCGACGTCGTAGTCTCCGCGCCAGACCTTTCGCGCCACGATGATCAGGAAGATCACCCCGATCGTCACGTGCGTGCCGTGAAAGCCGGTAATCATGAAAAAGGATGCGCCGAACTGGGCAGCGCCCCAGGGATTGCCCCAAGGCCGCACGCCCTCGGTGATCAGCTTGGTCCATTCGAAGGCCTGCATGCCGACGAAGGTCGCGCCGAGTGCTGCGGTCAAGAGCATCAGCACTGCCGTCTTGCGGCGGTCGCGGCGGTAGCCGAAATTGACCGCCATGGCCATCGTTCCGCTGCTCGAGATCAGCACGAAGGTCATGATGGCGATAAGGATCAGTGGAATGTCGGAGCCGCCGATGCGCAGGGCGAAGACCTCGCTCGGATTGGGCCACGGCACGCGTGTTGAGATACGCGCGGTCATGTAGGAGAGCAGGAAGCAGCCGAAGATGAACGTGTCGCTGAGCAGGAAGATCCACATCATGGCCTTGCCCCAGGACACGTTTTTGAACGCCCGCTGATCCGAGGACCAGTCGGCGGCGATGCCTTGCCAGCCTGCGGGCCGCGGCTCTGTTCGGCCGATGTGGGCCAGTGTCGTCTCTGCCATCCGCCCGTTCCTCCTAGGTCAGCAACCCTCGGCAAATGTCGATTAAAGTCGAAGCCCAGCCGGCCAGAAGCGCAAAGATGGCGAGCCAGACGAAAAGCAGGAAATGCCAGTACATGGCGCACAGCTCGACACTGAGGCGAAGCCGCTGCGGCTGCGCTCCGTTCCAGGCGCCGACGCTCGTTCTGCCCAGCCCGACCAGTCCTCCCAGTATATGCAGGCCATGCATTCCCGTTAGCAGGTAGAAGAAGCTGTTGGCCGGATTGGATGCCAGAAAATAGCCGTCCGCACTCAGTTCCCGCCATGCCACAAGCTGTCCAATCAGGAAGACGAGCGCCGTGAGTCCAGCGGTGGCGAGGCCAAGCCTGACCATGTCCACTTGACCCTTGCGCGCCGCGAGCGAAGCGCAGTGTATCGCAATGCTGCTCAAGACCAGTACGCCGGTGTTAAGCCAGAGCAGGGGCGGGATGGGCAGCGGCCGCCAATCCGACAGCGCCATGCGCATGAAATAAGCACTGGTGAACAGCGCGAACAGGCAGCCGACGACGGCAAGGAAGACGCCGAGACCGATCTTTGCGGTCGGCAGCGCCGATCGGTCCAGAGCGACAAAATCCCCGATCATACCTTGCTCGAGCCACGGCTTCGTCATTAGCCGCTGATGGGAAAGCCACCACCCGGCAATACCGGCGATCACGAGCAGGAAGACCAGGATTACGCTCATGCCGGCTCCCTGGAGGGCGCGAAGGAGCCCGGAACGTTTTGCGGTATGAAGTCCTCCTTGGCTCCCGGTACGCTGTAGTCATAGGCCCAGCGATAGACGATCGGCAGATCCTTGCCGAAATTGCCGTGGGCGGGCGGTGTTTCGGGCGTCTGCCACTCGAGCGTCGTTGCCCGCCACGGATTGCCGCCAGCCTCACGGCCATGGCGGATGCTCCAGATGAGATTGAACAGAAACACAATCTGAGCAAAACCGACTATAAAAGCCATGATGCTGATAAACGAGTTCAGGTGGTGGGCCGATTCCGTCATGATCGTCATGTCGGTCAATTCGTTGTACCGCCGCGGCACGCCCATCAAGCCGAGATAGTGCATGGGAAAGAAGATCAGATAGGCGCCGAGGAAGGTGACCCAGAAATGGAACCGGCCCAGTGTCTCGTTCAGCATCCGGCCGGTGACCTTCGGATACCAGTGATAGATCGCGCCGAAGATTACGATGATCGGGGCAACCCCCATGACCATATGGAAATGGGCGACGACGAACATCGTGTCCGACAGCGGAACGTCGACGACGACATTGCCAAGAAATAGCCCAGTCAACCCGCCATTGACGAAGGTGACGATGAAGGCCAAGGCAAAAAGCATCGGGATGGTGAGGTGGATGTCGCCGCGCCACAGCGTCAGCACCCAATTGTAGACCTTGATGGCTGTTGGGACGGCGATGATCAATGTCGTTGTGGCGAAGAAAAAGCCGAAATAGGGATGCATGCCACTGACATACATGTGGTGCGCCCAGACCACGAAGCTCAGCGCGCCGATGCCGACGATGGCCCAGACCATCATGCGGTAGCCGAAGATGTTCTTGCGCGCGTGGGTGCTGATCAGGTCGGATACGATGCCGAAGGCCGGAAGCGCCACGATGTAGACCTCCGGATGGCCGAAGAACCAGAACAGATGCTGGAACAGGATCGGGCTGCCGCCGCCGTGCTGCAACTGTTCGCCCATCTCGACGATCGCCGGCATGAAGAAGCTGGTGCCGAGCGCCCGGTCGAGCAGCATCATCACGCAGGCGACGAACAGCGCCGGGAAGGCGAGCAGCGCCATGATGGTGGCGGTGAAAATACCCCAGACAGTAAGCGGAAGGCGCATCAGCGTCATGCCGCGCGTGCGCCCCTGCAGCACCGTCACGACATAGTTCAAGCCGCCCATGGTAAAGCCGACGATGAACAGGATCAGCGAGACAAGCATCAGGATGATGCCCCAGTCCTGGCCGCCTGGCGTACCGGTCATGATCGCCTGCGGCGGATAGAGCGTCCAGCCGGCACCCGTCGGTCCGCCGGGCGCAAAGAAGCTCGACACCAGGACCAGCACGGCGAGCAGATAGATCCAGTAGCTCAGCATGTTGACATAGGGAAAGACCATGTCGCGAGCACCAACCATCAACGGGATCAGATAGTTGCCGAAGCCGCCCAGGAAGAGTGCCGTGAGCAGGTAGATCACCATGATCATGCCGTGCATGGTGATGAACTGGTAGTAGGCTTCCGGGGTGATGAAGTCGAATGTGCCGGGGAAGCCGAGTTGCAGCCGCATCAGCCAGGATAGCACCAGCGCGACCATGCCGATCGCTGTCGCCGTCGCCGAATACTGGATGGCGATGACCTTGGCGTCCTGCGAGAAAACGTATTTCGTCCACCAGCTGTGCGGATGGTAGAGTTCCATTTCCGCGACTTCGGCCGGCGGTACCGCATCTGCAGGTGTGATATCGACCATAGGAACACCTCCGTGCCCTTTTCGGCCAGCCCGACAGTTCGGGCTTGCCACACTAATTTCAATCCCGACGGCGCGCCGTCGTTCCGGTTTCCTACTCTGCCGAGCCCATCTGCTGGGGGGCGGACAGCTGCGCAAAAGTCTGCTGCTGGCCAAGCCACGCCAGATAGTCTTCCTGAGTATCGACCATGACCACGCCATGCATCATCGGATGTCCCTGGCCGCAGAGTTCGGCACACAGGACCTGGAAGGTTCCGGTCTTGGTCGGAGTGAACCAGAAATAGGTGACCGAGCCCGGGATCATGTCCATCTTGGCGCGGAATTCCGGCACGTAGAAATCGTGCAGCACATCGATCGAGCGGAGCAGCATCTTGACCGGTTTGCCTACCGGGAGGTGCAGGTCGGCCGCTTCCACTACGACATCGTCCTGGCCGTTGGCATCGGTGGCGATGACGCCGAGTGGATTTTCAGCGTTGACGTCGCGAGTGTCGGATGTGCCGAGCTTGCCGTCCTTGCCGGGGAGGCGGAAACTCCATTGCCACTGCTGGCCGACGACTTCGACCTCGGTTGCGTCACTTGGAACGTTAACGAACCGGCTCCAGACGAACAGGCCTGGAACGAGCAAAGCGGTGACCCCAACCGCGGTGACGACCGTCAGCCAGGATTCGAGCCGCCTGTTCTCAGGTTCATATGCCGCCTGATTGCCTTCCCGATGACGGAAGCGGAAGACGCAATAGGCCATGAAAAGAACCACGGCGGCGAAGACGACACCGGTGATCCAGAAAGTTATGATGATGGTGTTGTCGATATAGTCCCAGTTCGAGGCAATCGGCGTCCACCACCATGGGCTCAGGAAGTGGAACAACACCGAGCCCACGACTATCAGAACGAGTACAAGCGCAACGGCCATGTCCCGGTTCCTCCCGGTATTCCAAGCGGCGCAAGCCGTCCCCGGGAAATACCAAGTGCATCATAACTTGATTTGCGATGAAAATTCTAGAGCCGGCTGTGGGAAGGGCAAAAATACCATTTCGGCGCTGGCGGTCCTTCGGTTCGGCGATGATCAGCGGCAGCGCGTGGCAAACATCGTCAGCGTCGAGTAACCGGCAAGGGCGGGCACGCCGAATGTGCCCGGCAGAGTCACCGGAACGGCGATCGTCGGGGATCGTCGCGCGCAGGTTCTGCAGGAACAGCAGCATGACGAAGAACGTCAGCACGATTGCTTCGAGCAGTGTCCGTTCACCTGCTCGACGCTCGACGAAGAGAGTGGAGCCAGTTTATTGGCCGGCAGATGTCACCCGCCAAACTGTGTTGCCGACGTCGTCGGCGATGAGCAGGGCCCCGGTTTTGTCGACAGCCAGGCCGACAGGCCGGCCGCGCGCCTTGTTGTCCTTGTCCAGGAAGTCAGTCACCACGTCGGTAGCGACGCCGCTCGGACGGCCGCCGCTGAATGGTACGAACACTACCTTGTAACCATTAAAACGCGTGCGGTTCCAGCTGCCATGCTCGCCAACGAAGGCGCCGCCGCGATATGCCTCGGGAAGGCTGGTTGCCGTATAGAAGGCCAGTCCCAGAGGGGCGACGTGGGAACTCAGTGCATAATCCGGAACGATCGCTTTTGCGACCAGGTCCGGACGTTGGGGCATGACGCGGGGATCGAGATGCTGGCCGTAATAGCTGTATGGCCATCCGTAGAAGCCGCCATCCTTTACCGAGGTCAGATAATCCGGCACGAGATTGGGGCCGAGCTCGTCGCGCTCATTGATCACTGCCCAGAGCGCCCCGGTCTGCGGCTCCCAGCTCAGGCCGTTTGGATTGCGCAAACCGCTGGCGAAAATGCGCGACCGGCCGGTGGCCCTGTCTACCTGCCAGATGGCGGCGCGGTTCTTCTCCGCCTCGATGCCGTTTTCGGCGACGTTGCTGTTCGAGCCGATGCCGACATAGAGCAGCGAGCCGTCGGGGCTTGCCACCAGGCTCTTCGTCCAATGGTGGTCGATCGGGCCGCCGGGCAGGGCGGTTAGCGGCGTCCCGGGCGCGGTGATCTTTGTGTCACCGGTGTTGTAGGGATAGCGGACGATGGATTCGGTATTGGCGACGTAGAGATCGCTTCCCACCAGCGCCACGCCAAAGGGGGAGCTCAGGTGGTCGAGGAATACGCTGGTCAGCTCCGGCTTGCCATCGCCATCGGTGTCGCGCAGCAGCGTAATGCGGTTGCTTGGGCCGCTGTCGCCGCCCGAGGTAACCCAGGATTCGATCCAGCCCATCACCAAATCCTTGGGCCGTTTGATCGGTTCGCCACCCGGCGCCTTGGACTCGACCACCAGGACGTCGCCATTGGGCAGCACGTAAAGCGACCGCGGATGCTGCAAGCCGTGGGCATAAGCCTGGATCTGCAGCCCCTGCGCGACGGTCGGCTTTTCGTCGTTCTTCCATCCGACCACGGAAGCGAGGTGCATGGGCGGGAAGAAATATTGGATCGGCTCCGGCAGGTTTGGATTCGGCCCTATCTGACTGCTGGGATCCGGGTCGTTGCCGCTGCACGCTGCAAGAGTGATCGCCGCAGTGCAAACGAGGACGGACACCGCGATGCGCCTGGTCTGACCGATGGAGCTTGCTATGCGCATCAATCCGCCACTCCGACGTGATGCCGGTACACCATGGACCAGCCCAGCCAACCAGTGAAGATGAGGATGAGCACGACAACCGCCGAGAGGATCAAGCCGGTAGGAACGATGGAGGTCCATGCATCGCGGGAGTGCACGAGCATGTTGATGATGGATAACGCCAGCGCCAGAAGATTGCCGAGCACGTGCGGCCAGGCGGGGGGCTGTGCCCTTATCAGCGGATTGGTCAGGAAATCGATCAGCCCCGCGATCGCTGCTAGGCAGCCCATGATCACGCCGACGGTAACCAGCCAAGCGGAGAAGTCAGCCCACATCATCTCCGCTGTTCGCCAATAGGCTAGATCCGTCAGCAGGGTGCCGACGAAGCAGGCGATCGGAAATGGCACGAGCATCGGATGAATAGGATGTCCCGCAATCCTGGCCGTCGAACGCGGATTGTCACCGACCATAATGCGCCATCCTTCCTATTCTCGTCCAAACAAACGCCGCCTGCCCGGCCTCCGGCGGCTGTTGCCGAGAGACCGGCAGACGACCGATAGATCCGTCAGGCCCAAAAAAGGGCGCTGGCTGGCTGCGCCTGTTAGGCGGCGGACTGGGTCGGCGGGTTCTGATACATCATCCAGAGCTCGATCGCCGCCAGCACGGCGACCAGAATGCCGATCACGACATGCACGGTCATCGCCGTGGTCGCCTGGAATCCAAGCACCCAGGGCGATGCGAGAACCCACAGTCCGACGACCAGGTTCACCCACTCTTCCCACACGGCAAATGCTGCGAGGGCGGCAACCGAAAGCACGACAATCAAGATTCCGCTGCCGAGGGCGTTCTGCGTCTGCGGGCCTGCCGCAAAGGTGAAGATCCAGGGGGAGAAGAACAGAATTGCCCCAAGGATCAGGTTGGCTACGTCACAGAGCCTGGCGTTTGTCCACTGGTTCATGGCATCCTCCATAGGGAGCGTTTATGGCTCCCGAGTTCGGCAAGGTGGTGCCTGAGTTCGGCGAGATGCGCCCGAAGCCGCTCACTCCGTGTCACGGTAGTGCCCTGCCCGGCTGGAATTCCGCATCTGGCGGTACTCCAGCCAAATCCGGCTATCTAACTGAATTCCGGGCTTTATGTTCCATTCGGCACCGGCACGCCTGGATCACTTGGTGGTGATCGAGCGATCCAAAGCTGCCTGTCAGGGGGCGGCGGGGCGGCGGCGCGTAGCTCATTCTGTCTTTTTATCGAGCCGGTGAAACATTTCTCATGGATCGCAGTTCTTGGATGCAGAGGAGTTGAATAAGGGCAACCTGATTGCACGGGAGGAGCACGGACGGCACAACTATAAATACGCTCTGCATAGAATACTTCGCAACTGGAAGCTCTCGCTTGTCTTGGTTGCCGCCGAAGCTTGTTTGAAAGACGGCGGTCGCCGCCGAAAAGATTTCTAAATGAAAATAGCCCAGATCGCACCGCTAACCGAATCCGTGCCGCCCCGAACCTACGGTGGAACGGAGCGAATTGTTTCGTATCTGACCGAAGAACTTGTCCGACAGGGCCACGAGGTGACGCTGTTCGCCAGCGCCGATTCTCGTACCTCAGCCGAGCTGGTGCGGTGTTGCGACGTCGCGCTGCGCCTGAACCCCAGGGTCCAGGACGGTGGTCCGCACCATGTTATGATGCTTGAACGGGTGCGCCGGCGAGCCGATGAATTCGACGTTTTACATTTCCACGTCGATGTCCTGCACTTCCCCATAATTCGGGATTTTGCCAGACGAACGGTTACCACGCTTCACGGCAGGCTCGACCTGCCCGATCTGGCGCAGCTTTATGCGATGTTCGACGACGTTCCCCTGGTCTCGATCTCCTTCGACCAGCGCCGGCCCATGCCGCCCGTCAATTGGGTTGGAACCGTGCATCACGGCCTGCCCCGCGATCTTCTGCCATTCCACCCGAACACCTCTGGCTATCTTGCGTTTCTCGGTCGCATCTCGCCGGAAAAGGGGCCGGAAGCGGCCATAGAAATAGCAGCGCGGGCCGGGTTTCCCCTGAAGATCGCCGCCAAGATCGACAAGGTGGACCAGTCGTTCTGGAAGGAAAGGGTCGAGCCGCAAGTGCTGCGGCATTCGAACGTGGAGTTCATTGGCGAGATCGATGAGCGGCAAAAGGCGGATTTTCTGGGCAATGCGATAGCGCTTTTGTTTCCGATCGACTGGCCGGAACCCTTCGGGCTCGTAACGATCGAAGCAATGGCCTGCGGTACGCCGGTGGTTGCGTTCCGGCGTGGCGCCGTCCCGGAGATCATCGATGACGGTGTGTCCGGATGGATCGTGGATACGGTGGAGGAAGCCGTGGGCGCGCTCCGGCGCATAGACAGCCTCGATCGCGCACGAGTGCGGCAGACGTTCGAGAAGCGGTTCACGGTCGAGCGCATGTGCAGCGATTATGTGGCACTCTACCGAGCACTCACGAGCGGCACGGCAGACGCAGTTGCCCCCACAAACGAGCTCTCCAGAAATATCGCGATGGTGGCTGTGCCGGGCTGAGGAACCGACTAATCCACATACAGACCACGACGGCGGAGTCCGGGAGCGCCTGCGGGGTCCTGTCGCCGGGCGCGGCGATCGCGCCAGAAGCCTTTGATCAGCAGCAAGCCTTCCCGGGGCTGATGCTTTCGCGAGCGGCGGCGCACTGCCGCCCGGTCCGGATTGACGCGCGCTACTTTCGCTGCAAAGGTGCTTTAACGACTTGTTTACCATGCGTCAGTCAGGGGTGGGGGGAATTTGGAACGCTTTCTGGGCGCGAACCGCCTTAATTGGGATGATCGGGCCGAACTGCACTCGACCGACACAACGGGCAGCTACCACATCGAGAATGTGCTGGCCGGCGGATCCAATCTCTATGAGCTGGAAACACGCGAGCTCGGCGATATCGCCGGCAAGGATATCGTCCACCTGCAGTGTCACATCGGTCTTGACACGATCAGCCTGAAGAATCTCGGCGCAGGCAGCGTGACCGGGCTCGACTTTTCACCGACAGCGATCGTGGCGGCGCGGGATTTTGCTGCGAAGGCAGGCACCGACGTGCGCTTCGTGGAAGCGCCACTGTTCGAGGCGGTGGAAGCGCTCGGCCGGACCTTTGACATCGCTTACGTTACTTGGGGCTCGGTAAACTGGCTGGACGACGTGTTCCGTTGGGCGCGGGTGGTTGCCGATCTTCTGCGACCCGGCGGCCGCCTCTACATGGCCGAGGGCCATCCATTGATGTTTCAGTGCGATCGAAAGGCCGCGGCCCTGGAATTGAAGCACGACTGGCGAACGCCGATAGCTCGGCCGCTCGCCTGGAACGAGGAACTGACCTACACCGGCGATGATCGCATCTTGAAGCATCCTCGCTATTATGAATGGATCCACCCGATCAGTGACGTGGTGAATGCGCTGATTTCAGCTGGTCTGACGCTCGATTTTCTCAATGAGCATGATACGGTTTCGTGGCAGCACTTTTCATTTGCCGTGCGCGCCGGCAAGGATATGTACGGCCTACCCGAGAACTCTCCCAAGATACCGATGGCCTATTCCATTGGCGCGACGAAGCGCAGCGTCGGCAAGATACCATACCTTGTGTCTCCCAAGGCGATTGAGGGGCACTAGTCCAAGGTCAACGCTCCAGAGTACTCGGGTCGGAGCGTCGAAATGTGCAATGGCGCTCGTGCGCCTCGATCTTCCGAGCAAGGCTGATCTAGCTGGCGTTTCATGTTGGTCCGCATCGTGCAGCCCGCCTTCAGCATCGCTGTCGGTATCGCAGCCGGCGTCAGCCGTCGGAAAATGAAATTTCTCAGGAGTATGAAGGTCAAATTAAACATTGAAAGCTAATGTTCCTCATCGGGTCGACCCCGAGAACCTGAAAATGGCACTTGAGGAATCGCCTATTGGCTTTTTTCCGCGCTAGGTTCAACGGCATCAAGGAGGCCGTCTTTTCGTCGGCAAATATTCCGGCGGCGATCGCGTTTGTCGTCATCCTTGTCAGCGCAGCGTTCGCGGAGCACCAGAACAAAATCGTCTCGGACCAGGCCGTCCGTGCGGACGTGCTGACCAAGGTCAATCTCATCCGCGCCAAGCTCGAAGGCAATATCAACGGAAACCTTCAACTCGTGCGTGGACTGGTCGCCGCGGTCGTGACCGAGCCCTATATGGGACAGCAACGCTTCGCCTCGCTCGCGAGCAATCTGTTTGGCGCCGACTCGCAATTGAACGATATTGCCGGCGCGCCTGATCTGGTCGTTTCCCTTATGTATCCGATGGAGGGTAACGAGCAGGCGATGGGTCTGGACTACCGCAAGAACGAGCGGCAGCGTGCGGCTGCGCTAAGGGCGCGAGACGAACGCAAGCTGGTGCTTGCCGGTCCCGTCGACCTGAAACAGGGAGGACAAGGCTTCATCGGCCGCTTTCCGGTCTTCGTGCCGAGCGCTGGCAATACGGAAAGGTTCTGGGGTATCATTTCCGCCGTTGTCGACGTGCAGCGCCTTTACAGAGCGAGCGGCTTGCTTGACGACGATCTCGGGATCGACGTAGCGCTGATCGGCAGGGACGCCCTCGGTCACCGAGGTGGTCAATTCTACGGCAATGAGGAGATCAGCAAAAGCGATCCGGTGACGGCTGACGTTTTGCTTCCTTCCGGCTCGTGGCAGCTCGCGGCCATTCCCAAAAACGGCTGGCCTTCGACGCCAAGCAACGCATGGTTGTTGCGCGCGATCATGGCGACGGCCGGAGCCTTGGTTGTGTTCCCTTTCCTGGTCACAGGCCGCCTGATTGGCGAAAGACAGCGCAATTATGCGGAATTGCGTCGATTGTCACGACGCTTGGAACTCGCTCTGGAAGCTTCGGCTATTGGGGTTTGGGAACACGATCTCGCGACCAACGAGCTTACGTGGGATGATCGCGTCAACGAAATATATGGCAAACCAACCGGCGAGCACCGGGGCTACCCAGACTGGGCGGGAGCAATCCACCCAGATGATTTGGCTGGCGCCAACGCGGACTTCGACAGGGCGGTGGCCAGCGGACGACCATATTTGTCGGAGTACCGGATTGTGCGTCAGGATGGCGAGATCCGTCATGTCCGGTCCAAGGCGATCCTCTACCGGGTCGCAAACGACACCCCAAAAATGATCGGCGCGGAATGGGACGTGACTGCCGACGTCCTGCTGAACAAGGATCTGGTTCGTGCAAAACAGCTGTCCGAGTCGAAAAATGCAGAACTCGAGTCGGCCAAAGCGCGCATAGAGCACATCGCGCTTCATGATTCGCTGACCGGCTTGCCCAACCGGCGTTACCTCGACCAGGTACTGGAACATTACGCGGCAAACGCCAGGCGCTCAGGCGGGCACGCGGCACTGCTTCACATAGATCTGGATCGGTTCAAGCACATCAACGATACGCTGGGCCACGCCGCCGGTGACGCGATGCTGGTTCACGCGTCAACCGTGCTCAGGTCGAAGGTCGGCGACGAGGGATTCGTCGCCCGTATCGGGGGAGACGAATTCATCGTTCTGTGCGTGGTGCGCGACGATACCAAGCAACTGGCGCTGCTCGCCGACCGCATCATCAGCCAGATGCGCGAACCCGTCTACTATCAGGGTCATCGATGCCGTTTTGGTGTCAGCGTGGGAATCGCTGTCGATAACGCAAAAGATGTCGAAGCCAAACACCTGCTGGTGAACGCCGATATCGCGCTTTACCGAGCAAAGGGGCGGGGCCGCAATCGATACGAATTCTTCACCGACGCGATGCAAAGCGAAATCGTCGATACTAAGCGGATTGCCGACGAAATTCTCGGCGGCCTCGAGCGCAACGAGTTCATCCCCTTCTACCAGCCCCAATTTGACGCAAAGACGCTCGAAATCGTTGGGGTTGAGGCGCTGGCGAGGTGGAAACATCCAATAAAGGGTATTTTGGCGCCCGACATCTTCCTGAGGATTGCAGAAGAACTGAACGTCGTCTCGATTATCGACCAAGCCATATTGAAGCAATCGCTTTCGGATTTCGAAGAGTGGTCCGCTGCAAAACTTCACATTCCGCGGGTGTCGGTCAATGTCTCGGCCAGGCGCCTTCAAGACGAGGAGCTCATCAAGAGCCTGCGAGAACAAAATATCAAGAAAGGAACAGTTTCGTTCGAGCTTGTTGAGTCGATTTTCCTGGACGAGAACGACGACCTTGTCACCTGGAATATCGAGCAGATAAAAGAGCTGGGGATTGACGTCGAAATAGACGATTTTGGTACCGGCTACGCTTCGATGGTCAGTTTGCTGAAGTTGCAGCCGCGCCGGCTGAAGATAGATCGGCAGCTGGTCACCCCAATCGTCAAATCTCCGCAGAGAAGGCAGGTTGTCTCGTCGATCATTGAAATCGGCAAGTCGCTGGGTATCGAGGTCGTGGCGGAAGGCGTCGAGACGATGCAGCATGCACGGCTACTCAAGGGCCTGGGCTGCGACATATTGCAGGGTTATGCCTTCGGCCACGCATTCGATTCCGAGGGACTTAAGACCTTTGTCCGATCGCGACGCCTGCGCACGGCCAGCTGAGCCTCGGCGCCAGAATTTATCGAGCCGACCGCCTTGACGTTGCGGTACAGAGGCGCACAGCGGACAAAGCTGAAAACAACGCCAAACCTCAGATCAGCAGCAGGCCCTTCATGCTGGAGTGGCCTTTCCTGCCGATGATGATGTGGTCGTGAACGGCAATGCCAAGCGGTTTGGCCGTTTCTATGATCAGCTTGGTCATCTCGATGTCGGCGCGCGACGGCGTCGGGTCTCCCGACGGATGGTTATGCGCCAGAATGATCGCCGTGGCGGAGAGCTCCAAGGCGCGCCTGACCACCTCGCGCGGATAGACCGGTGTGTGGTCGACTGTGCCGACCTGCTGGACTTCGTCGGCGATCAGCGCGTTTTTCTTGTCGAGGAACAGGATGCGGAACTGCTCGCGCTCCTCGAAGGCCATCACCGACCGGCAGTATTCGAGAACCTGCGTCCAGGTCGACAACAGCTCGCGGCCGACGATCTCGCCGCGCGCCATGCGCTGCGCCGTTGCCGCAACCACCTTGAGGTCGAGCGCCACCGCCGGGCCGATGCCCTTCACCTCCTGCAGGCGCTCGACGGGCGCACCGAGGACCTCGGCCAATGTACCGAAGCGTGCCAGCAATGCCTTGGCGACCGGCTTGGTGTCGGCGCGCGGGATCAGCCGAAACAATAAAAGCTCAAGCAGTTCGTAGTCGGGGAGGGTGTTGGTACCGGCGGCGAAGCGCTCGCGCAGGCGGTCGCGATGGCCGAGATAATGCGGCTTGTCGGCGGCCACCGCCTTCGCGGGCGATCGCACTGGCCTTTCGGGAAAGAAGGCCCGCTCGTCATCGTCACCGTTCATGGCTGCCCCACCCAGCATTTGCCGGGCAAGGTAACGCCCGATCTGCCAGACACTAGGCCCGCAGGCCGGGGCGGTCGAGGTTTTTTGGCGACAGCGTGAAGATCTCGCAGCCGGTCTCGGTGACGCCGATCGTGTGCTCGTACTGCGCCGACAGCGAACGGTCGCGCGTCACCGCGGTCCAGCCGTCCGACAGCACTTTCACATGCGGCCGGCCGAGATTGATCATCGGCTCGACGGTGAAGATCATGCCCGGCCGCATCTCGACGCCTTCGCTGGCGCTGCCGTAATGCAGGATATTCGGCGCGTCGTGAAACAGCCGGCCAACCCCGTGGCCGCAGAAATCGCGCACCACCGAGCAACGCTCGGCTTCGGCATAGGTCTGGATGGCGGCGCCGATGGCGCCGGTTCGGGCGCCCGGCTTGATTGCCGCGATGCCGCGCATCAGGCACTCATACGTGACTTCGAGCAGCCGCTCCGCGGCACGCTTGATCGTACCCACCGGATACATGCGCGAGGAGTCGCCATGCCAGCCGTCGAGGATATAGGTGACGTCGATATTGACGATGTCGCCATCCTTCAATGGCTTGCTGTCGGGTATGCCGTGACAGACGACGTGGTTGATCGAGGTGCAGGATGATTTCGTGTAGCCACGGTAGTTGAGCGTCGCCGGAAGCGCGCCATGGTCCATCCCGAACTCGAAGACGAAGCGATCAATCGCTTCGGTGGTGACGCCGGGCGCCACAATCGGTACCAGTTCGTCGAGGCAGCGCGCGGTGAGATCGCAAGCCTTGCGCATGCCGACAAAACCTTCCTCGTCGTAAAGACGGATCTGGCCGGTGTTTCTGAGCGGTGCCGTGGCGGCGTCGAGATAGGTGACCATTTTTATCCGTCTTGCAGGATGCGGGGCTGGATGAGCCTCCGCGAGAGAAACCTTCCCAGATTTGGCACTGGAAAGCGCAAGGTTCAAGGACGAACTGCCGGCGACGGCCGAAGACCGGCGATATTCACGCCTGGGAGCATTCTCCTTGCCTCTAGCGGCCCATGCTTCGCCGGGTTCATTGACCACCGTAGTGACGACACATTTCTAGGCGAGAAGTCGGCCCAAGCGTTAGCCGCCACGGCAACTTTTTGCGACGAACGGCGCTGCTGCGGGGGTCGGTTCGGGAGAGATCGAATGGACAGACTGCAATTCGAGGTGCCGGTGCGGATCGCGCCTGTGCCCGGCCAGCCGGTCGAGGAAATCTACAGTGTCGAGCAGGCGCTCGATTTCCTGCAAACGTGGCCGGTTCGCCGGAAGGGACCAACCTACCAGGCCGCGTTCAATGCCTGTTTTGGCGCCACGGTAGACATCGTCGAGACCGAAGACGCATGGCGGGCCTTCATGGCCTTTTGCCGGGTGAGCGGCCTGCTTGCCAGGGACATGATGGTTCCGCGCAAGCGCGGCGGCGAGGCGAGGGTACTGCGGGCGTAGGAAGCCGTCGACACAATCCCCAGTCTGTCTTCGCCGCCTTTGCTGACATCCCCATCAGAGTGGGTAGGGTCCAGCAAAGCTTGCCAGCATCACGCTGGCGATAGACATATGCCAAGTTGAAATTGCTGGTACGCCCAAGGGGAATCGAACCCCTGTTACCGCCGTGAAAGGGCGGTGTCCTGACCGCTAGACGATGGGCGCGCTCAGATGTGAGCGCTTATAGTTGCGTCGCGACAAACCGGCAACCCGTCTGCCGCCGGCTGCGACAACTTTTTTCCTTTGGCTCCAAACCGCGTCTTTCCGACAGCCAAGCTGGTTTTTGCGGCATGATGCAACGCCGCCGAAGGGCCTTCGCGGTGACGGAAGATCCTCGCCCTAGCCGCGCCTGCGGCAACGCCAGTTCCAGTCGCGCTCCGGTCCGACATCGACGTGAACGGATTCGGTGTGGCAGTAGGTGCCGACGCCGCCGCGGCCCGGCATGGTGCGGATGTAGCTCGCCAGTTCCCACTTCGAGACGCCGGGGACCTGGATGTCGGCGGCGGCGCAGTACATGTGCAGCGAATTCTTGGCGCCGTTGGCGCGGCGGTTGCGGGCTGGGTCGCGATAGCCGGAGGTGACCGTCATCTTGCGGCCGTAATGGCCTTCGATCGTCTTCAGCACGCGAACCAGCGACGGCTTCAAGCAGGCGACATCGACGCTTTCGTTCTGTTTCAGAAGGCCGTTGGGTGCCAGCCGTGCGAGGCCAGCGGCGGAGGCGACCTGGTAGGCGCCACCCGAACCTTCGTCTTCGTTGAGATCGACGTCACTCTCATCGTCGAGGCCGGATTTGCGCTTGATCTCGAACAGCGCCGTCTGGCGCACGCCGGGCAGCGCATCGGCCGTGAAGTGGCTGGTATCGCCCGTCGACACCAGCTGCACCGGCTTTTCAGCCGGATTGGCCGAGGCCAGGGTAACGGTGGGTTTTGCCGCAGGCGTCGCCTTGGCCTGCACGACCGTTGGCTGCCCGCCCGATCTGCTGTTGGCCGGCGATGCTGCCGAAGCGGGGGTGGCGCTGAACAGCGAGGCCAGGAAGTTTTTCTTCGGTGCGTAGGCCTGTGGCTGCGGCATCTCGCCGGCGGTCACATAGACCGGGTTGTTCATCGCCGGCGCGGCGGCCTTGGCGTCGGGCTTCGATGCATCAGCACTGTTCTGTGCCACGGCCTGATCGGCCGTCTGGGCGTTTGGTTGCAGCGGCTGCGGCGTGTGTCCCGTGATCGTCTCGGCTGCCGTGGGAACGGCGATCGGGAAGCCGGCATCGGGCTTGGCCCCTGGCTTGGCTATTGGCACATAGGCGACCTGCTCGGGAAGGTTGGCGTCGCCGTCGGCATTCATCGTCATTTGTGCGGTTGTCATCTGCGACGATGATGCGGCCGTGCTGGCCTGGGGCGCACCGGCGGCCGTGCTGATTTCGGTAGCCGAGGTATTGTAGCCTGGCATGCCGACCGACATGGTCGGGTCGCCGGCCGAGGTGCAGGACGCCAGGAGCACCGAGAAAAGCGCCGCCACAATGGCGCGGCTTTCTCCCTTCGCGAGGCGCGATCCTGCTGATCTCAAAACAATATTCCCCCTCGATATCCGACCGGTTCGTCATTGGCGCGGCGTCGAAACGTCTCGTCGAAATGACCCTTGTTCCCCGAACCGGAAACGAGACCTGTGTCAAATCTGCAAGCCTCAAAGTACTTTGGCGGCTAGAGGATGAATCAAGGCTGCTCAGGGTTGACGGCACCATTTCGCCCGCTTTTGGCGGCGCGTCAACTCACCACACATTACAGATGGTTACACGCGCACCTTGACATAGGTGCCGGGGGCTTCGCCTAGAACTTGCATATGCTCGCCCGGTTTGCGGGCCGGTACGCGGGTATTGTCCTTGGCTTCGATCCAGCGTTGCCAGTGCGGCCACCAGGAACCGGGATGGTCGGTGGCCCCGGCGAGCCACTGGTCGAAGTCGCCGGCCGGCTTGCCGCCGGTCCAGTAGTGATATTTCTGCGCTGCCGGCGGATTGACGACCCCGGCGATGTGGCCGGAGCCGGCCATGACGTAATCGACCTCGCCGCCGAAATATTTCGAGCCGAGGAATACCGACAGCGCCGGCGCGATATGGTCCTCCTTAGAGGCGAGGTTGTAGACCGGCATGGTAACGTCCTTCAGCGAAACCGTGCGGCCCGCCAGTTCCATCATGCCTTGCGAAAGCCTGTTCTCGAGATAGCAATTGCGCAAATAGAAAGAATGGTTGGCAGCGCCCATGCGGGTCGAGTCGGCATTCCAGTACAGCAGGTCGAAGGGCAGGGGATCCTTGCCGCGCATGTAGTTGTTGACGACATAGGGCCAGATCAGGTCGCCCGAGCGCAGCATGTTGAAGGCGGTCGCCATCTTGGTGCCGTCGAGATAGCCTTTTTCGTTCATCGCCTTTTCGACGGCCGCGACCTGTTCCTCGTCGACGAACACTTTTAGATCGCCGGCATAGGTGAAATCGACCTGGGTGGTGAAGAAGGTGGCGGATTTGATGCGGTGGTCGCCTTCCTGCGCCATCAGCGCCAGGGCCGCCGCCAGAAGCGTGCCGCCGACGCAATAGCCGATGGCGTTGACTTGCCTTTCGCCGGTGGCCTTTTCAATCGTGTCGAGGCCGTATTGCAGGCCCTCCCTGATATAGGCCTCCCAGCTCTTGGCGCCATGCCGCTCGTCCGGGTTGATCCAGGAGATGACGAAGACGGTGTGGCCTTGCTCGACTGCCCAGCGAATGAAGGATTTTTGCGGGTTGAGGTCGAGGATGTAGTATTTGTTGATCCATGGCGGGCAGATCAGCAGCGGCCGCTTGAGCACGGTGTCAGTCGCCGGCTCATATTGCAGGATCTCGGCGACGTCGCTGCGGCCGACCACCTTGCCGGGCGTGGTAGCGAGATTCTTGCCGATCTCGAAGGATGAATAATCGGCCTGCCGCAGCCTCAGGTCGCCCTTGCCGGCGGCGATGTCCTCGGCAAGCATCTTCATGCCGCGCACCAGGTTTTCGCCGTTCGAGGCGACAGTCTCGCGAAACAATTCCGGATTGGTCAGGATGAAATTCGACGGCGAGATGGCGTTGGACACCTGCCTGACATAAAAGCTGGCCTTATGGCGGGTGTGCTCGTCCAGGCCGTCGGCGTGCTCGACCAGTTCGGCCGCCCAGCGCGAGGTGACCAGATACGCCTGTTTGAGGAAATCGAAGAAGGCGTTGCGGCCCCATTCCGGGTCCTGGAAACGCTTGTCACCGCGCTCGGGCTTGACCGCGTCCTCGGCGTCCTCGGCGCCGGCGCCGATGCGCTGGACGGCGTTGGCCCAGACGGTCATGTAGCCGGAAAACAGCCGCGTTTGCGCCTCCAGCGCGCGCTGCGGGTCGGAGAGCCAGTACTCGGTGAGCTTGGAGAACGTCTTCACCATGTCGACGACCGGCTCGGCGACGTGATCGCGCACCTCGCCCTTTTCCCGCGGCTCGGCCCATGCCGAGGCGGCCTTGCCGGCCTGCTCGATCATGCGGGCCATGTTCAGAGCGAAGCGTTCCGGGTCCTTCACCAGATATTGCTCGACGGTCGAAGGTTGGTCATCTTCCGCTTTGCCCGAATCGGGTGTTTTGGACATGGTTCGCGGGGTTCCTCCCGAAGCGTTTTGTTGACATATTACCATGGGATATCGAACAGGGTCCAATGTGCTCTAACCCGGCCGCCAGGAAAACAATATGACGATTAATATTGGCAAGAACGTTTTTTCCGGCACTGGTCGTTTTTGCCGCATGGCGCTCGTCCTGTTGGCGATGGCCGGTTGCACGAGCAGCAACATAGAAGGTGCGGCGCCCGCCACCGGCCTTGTCGGCGCGAAGGACACCGGTTCCTATCCGAACCTGAACATCCGGCCGCAGGTGGCGGCCGAGCAATTCACCGACGAGGAAAAGAACGCCAAGCTCGCCCAACTGAAGGCCGAGGAGCAGAGCCAGGCCGCCAAGGGCGGCGGCGTCAAGGTTGCGGACCAGGCAGCGCTGGACCAGCTGGCAAAAAAACACGGCGCCGAGGCGCTGAAGCAGATCGAAGGCAAATGCGACCCCGCTCTCGACCCTAGTTGCAAATAAGCTTATACGCGCGACCGCAACCTCACTGTCTGGAACTGCCATGGAAGAATTTCACAAGGTCCGCCGGCTTCCGCCCTATGTCTTCGAACAGGTCAACCGGCTGAAGGCCAGCGCCCGTTCGCGCGGCGCCGACATCATCGACCTTGGCATGGGCAATCCGGACCTGCCGACGCCCAAGGCCATCGTCGACAAACTCTGCGAGGTGGTACGCAATCCGCGCACGCACCGCTATTCGTCGTCGCGCGGCATTCCGGGCCTGCGTCGTGCCCAGGCCAACTACTATGCCCGCCGCTTCGGTGTGAAGCTCGACCCGGACAGCCAGGTGGTGGCGACGCTCGGCTCGAAGGAGGGCTTTGCCAATATGGCGCAGGCGATCACCGCCCCCGGCGATGTGATCCTGTGCCCCAACCCGACCTATCCGATCCATGCGTTCGGTTTCATCATGTCGGGCGGCGTCATCCGCTCGCTGCAGGTCGAGCCGGACGACGGCTTCATCCCGGCGTTGGAGCGCGGCATCCGCCATTCGATCCCGAAGCCGCTGGCACTGATCCTCAATTATCCATCCAACCCGACGGCACTGGTCGCTTCGCTCGATTTCTACAAGGAGGTGGTGGCCTTCGCCAGGAAGAACGACATCATCATCCTGTCGGATCTTGCCTATTCGGAGATCTATTTCGACGGCAATCCGCCGCCTTCGGTGCTGCAGGTGCCGGGCGCCATAGACGTCGCCGTCGAGTTCACCTCGATGTCGAAGACCTTTTCGATGCCGGGCTGGCGCATGGGTTTTGCGGTCGGCAATGAACGGCTGATCTCGGCGCTGACGCGAGTGAAATCCTATCTCGACTACGGCGCCTTCACGCCAATCCAGGTGGCGGCGGCGCATGCACTCAACGGCGACGGCGCCGACATCGCCGAAGTGCGCGACGTCTACCGCAAACGCCGCGATGTCATGGTCGACGCTTTCAGCCGCGCCGGCTGGACCATTCCCGCACCGGCGGCTTCGATGTTCGCCTGGGCGCCGATCCCGGAGCCGTTCAAGCACCTGGGCTCGCTTGAATTCTCCAAGCTCCTGATCGAGCACGCCGACGTCGCGGTGGCGCCGGGCGTCGGCTTCGGCGAGCATGGCGACGATCACGTGCGCATCGCGCTGGTCGAAAACGAGCACCGGATCCGGCAAGCGGCGCGCAACATCAAGCGCTTCCTCGCATCCAGCGCCAAGCAGCCGAATAACGTCGTGCCGCTCGCCGCGCATCGCTGATTTTCTACACATGAACCGACTGAATGGGGCGTCGCCGGACATGGCTGAAGCGTTGCGTGTTGGAATTGCCGGGCTCGGCACCGTCGGTGCGTCGGTCGCCCGCGTGCTACGCGACAAGGCGGCCGAACTGACGCGGCAGTGCGGGCGCGACATCGTCGTGTCGGCGGTTTCGGCCCGCGATCCCAAACGCGACCGCGGCGTTGATCTTGGCACAGCACAGTGGTTCGACGACGCCGTCAAGATGGCGCAGACCGCCGAGATCGACGTGTTCGTCGAGCTGATCGGCGGCGACGAAGGCCCATCACGCTCGTCCGTCAAAGCGGCGCTCGAGGCCGGCCGACATGTCGTCACCGCAAACAAGGCGTTGCTTGCCAAACACGGGGTGGCATTGGCCGAGATCGCCGAGAGGAAAGGCGTGCTGCTCAATTACGAGGCGGCGGTGGCCGGCGGCATTCCGGTCATCAAGACAATGCGCGAGGCGATGGCCGGTAATTCGGTGACCCGCGTTTTCGGCATCCTCAACGGTACCTGCAACTACATTCTGACGCGCATGGAAGCCGAGGGCCTGTCTTTCGATGCCTGCCTGAAGGATGCGCAACGGCTGGGCTATGCCGAAGCCGACCCGACCTTCGACATCGAGGGTCACGACACCGCGCACAAGCTGTCGATCCTGACCAGCCTTGCCTTCGGCACGAAGATCGCCGCCAACGATATCTACATGGAAGGCATCTCCAACATCAGCCAGGCCGACATCCGCGCGGCCGGCGATCTCGGCTACCGGATCAAGCTGCTTGGCGTCGCCCAACGCACCGAAAGCGGCATCGAGCAGCGCGTGCACCCGACCATGGTGCCGACGGCCTCGGTCATCGCGCAGGTGCACGGCGTCACCAATGCGGTGGCGATCGAAACCGACATCCTCGGCGAATTGCTGCTTTCCGGCCCTGGCGCCGGCGGCAACGCCACCGCGTCGGCGGTGATCGGCGACATTGCCGACATCGCCAAGAGCCGGCCTGGCTTCCAGCATGGTCCGGTCTTCGGCCGGCCGGCGAAGGAATTGAAGCCTTACAAGAAAGCGCAGATGCGCAGCCATGCTGGCGGTTATTTCATCCGGCTGACCGTACACGACCGCCTCGGCGTCTTCGCGGCAATAGCCAAGCGCATGGCCGACAACGACATTTCTCTGGAATCGATCGTCCAGCATGCCGCCGGGCCGGAAACCGAGGCACAGAAGACGGTTATCCTCGTCACCCACGAGACGACCGAGGCGGCGGTGCGCAAGGCCGTCGACGGCATCACCAGGGACAGCCTTCTGACCGACAAGCCGCAAGTCATCCGCATCGAGCGGGCCGGATAGCAGTCTCACATTTTGCGTTTAATCGATTGATATTGCTGCGCTTTCAAAAAGGTCCAGCGCAGGTCTTGCTGTTGTCACGGGGCTTTGACACAAGAAGCGCGTCTCTGGCGGGAGGCTAATGCATGTCGCCCAAAAGTGTGCAGCGGTTTTGGGACAACGACATGCATAATAAAAACAAAGTGCCAACGAGGATTGTCCATCGATGAATGTGGCCCAGAACATTGTCGCCGGCCTCGACCGGATACTGACCATGGAATTGGTGCGCGTCACCGAACGCGCCGCGGTCGCGGCCGCCAGATTGCGCGGACGCGGCGACGAGAAGGCCGCCGACCAGGTCGCGGTCGATGCCATGCGGCAGGAGCTCAACCGTCTTGCCATCAACGGCACGGTGGTGATCGGCGAAGGCGAGCGCGACGAGGCGCCGATGCTCTATATCGGCGAGGAGGTCGGTACCGGCAAAGGCCCGGCTGTCGACATAGCGCTCGATCCGCTCGAAGGCACGACGATCTGCGCCAAGAACCTGCCCAACGCATTGGCCGTTATCGCCATTGCCGAAAAAGGCAGCCTTTTGTTCGCGCCGGACGTCTATATGGACAAGATCGCGATCGGCCCGGGCTATGCCAACGGCATCATCGACATCGATGCCTCGCCGGCCGAAAACATCGCCAGCCTGGCCAGGGCCAAGGGCGTGCCGGTGGCGGAGATCACCGCCTGTATTCTCGACCGGCCACGCCATGGCGCGTTGATCGAAGCCGTGCGGGCGACCGGAGCCGCAATCCGTCTGATCGGCGACGGTGATGTCGCCGGGGTCATCCATACCACCGACCCGGACGAGACCGGCATCGACATCTATCTCGGCACCGGCGGCGCGCCGGAAGGCGTGCTCGCAGCTGCCGCCTTGCGCTGCACCGGTGGCCAGATGCAGGGCAAGTTGATCCTCGATACGCCGGAAAAGCTGGCGCGCGCCGCCAAGATGGGCATCTCCGACCCTAAACGGATCTACCACACGCAAGACATGGCACGCGGCGACGTGCTGTTTGCCGCGACCGGCGTCACCGACGGCAATATGCTGGCCGGCGTCAAGTTCGGCCGCAATTTCATCACCACGCACACGATCGTCCTGCGATCGTCATCGCGGACCGTGCGCGAAATCAAGGCCAGGCACCAGGATCTGGAAAAGTTTTGATTTCGACTCAGTTAGCCGTTGCATACTGTGCGCAATGACAAATTGCAGACGGCGCGTCACGTGACGGGGGAAAGACGCTTTTTCCTCGATGTCAGGCAGTCGGCCACCGGCGTTTCCTGGGAACACCGGCTGACCGAGCGTCAGGACATGGCCGCGCTCGCCATCGCGCAAGGGTATGGCGTGCCCGATATCGTGGCGCGCGTGCTGGCCGGGCGTGGCGTCACCGCCGAGCAGACCGAGCAGTTTCTGGATCCGACCATCCGCAACCTGCTGCCCGACCCGGCATCGCTGACCGACATGGACAAGGCCGCCTCTCGCATCGCCCAGGCGGTGATGGCCAGGGAAAAGGTGGCGATCTTTGGCGACTACGATGTCGACGGCGCCGCCTCATCGGCGCTGCTCAAGCGCTTTCTCGCGCATTTCTCGGTGCCGTCGGAGATCTACATACCGGACCGCATCTTCGAGGGCTACGGCCCCAATCCGGAAGCGATGCGCGAACTCGTTTCGCGCGGCGCGACGCTGATCGTCACCGTCGATTGCGGCACCAATAGTGCTGCTTCCATCGACGCGGCGAAGGCCGTCGGCGCCGACGTCGTGGTGCTCGATCACCATCAGGTCGGCGGGCCGTTGCCGGCGGCGACTGCGGTCGTCAACCCCAATCGCGAGGACGACCTTTCCGGCCAAGGTCATCTTTGTGCCGCCGGTGTCGTCTTCCTTTGCCTGGTGCAGACCGCGAAGATTCTGCGCAGCCGCCTGCCGGATGCCGCACCGCCGGACCTGCTTGGCCTGCTCGATCTGGTAGCGCTTGGCACCGTCTGCGACGTGGTGCCGCTCACCGGCATCAACCGCGCCTTCGTTGTCAAGGGGCTGCAGGTTGCGCGGCAGCAGAGGAACGAAGGGCTGGCGGCGTTGGCGCGGGTCTCGCGTATCGGCGAGCCGATCAACACGTTCCATCTGGCCTTTCTGATCGGTCCGCGCATCAACGCCGGCGGGCGCATCGGCGACGCAGCACTTGGCAGCCGCCTGCTTGCAACCGACGACCCGGTCGAAGCCCGCACCATCGCCGAGACGCTGGATCGGCTCAACCAGGAGCGGCAGTCGATGGAGCAGGAGATGCTGGCCGCGGCGCGCTCAGAGGCCGATGCCGAGCTTGCTGGCGGCAATGGTCCGGCCATCGTGGTCACAGCCAGCAGCAACTGGCATCCTGGCATTGTCGGCCTGCTTGCCTCGCGGCTCAAGGACCATGCAAGACGGCCGGCCTTTGCCATCGCCTTCAACGCCAATGGTGTCGGCACGGGGTCAGGCCGTTCAGTGTCGGGCTTCGACCTCGGCCGGCTGGTGCGCGAGGCCGCCGATGCCGGGCTGATCGTCAAGGGCGGCGGCCACGGAATGGCGGCCGGCATCACTGTCGAGCGGGCGAAGCTCGGCCAACTCAGGGCTTTCTTCGAAGAACGCGCGGCGGTGGATGTGTTCCGGCTGCAAGGCGAGGAGAGCCTGGCGATCGACGGCGCGCTTGCCGCCGAGGGCGCGACGCTTGCGCTGCTCGATGTGCTTGAGAAGGCAGGGCCGTTCGGCGCCGGGCATGTTGCGCCGGTGTTCGCGCTGCCGCGCCACCGGCTTGTCGATGCGCGGGCGGTCGGCAGCAACCACATCCGCGCCGACCTGCAGTCGGAAAGCGGCGGCCGCATCCAGGCGATCGCCTTTCGCGCCGTCGACACGGCTCTTGGCGAATTCCTGTTCAAGAACAGGGGTAAGCCGGTGCATGTCGCCGGCTCGCTGTCGGGCAACCACTGGAACGGCAACCGCACGGTGCAATTTCGTATCGTCGACGCGGCGCTTGCCTGAGAGCTCGCTGCCGCCCTGCCTAAGCGAGGACGGTCTGCAGCCGGGTCAGGTCGCCGATCTGCGCCATCGTTGCCTGGTAGCCGATACGGATCGCTTCGTCGGCGCGGTGGAATTCGGTCAGGCCGATATGGCTGAGCTTCGGCTGCAGCGATATGTCCGGCGGGTCGCCGGCCAGCCTGGCGCGCGAAATGCGGTCCTGGATGATGTTGAAGGCCTCGACCATGACGCCGGTAATGCCGAGCCGCGTCTCGCGTGACTGGCGTTCAGGATCGGCGTGGCCGGCCCTCGGCGCGTCTTTCTCGATGACCAGCTCGCCGGCATTGTGCTTGATCACCGCGGCGCGGCCGAACAGATCGTAGTGAAGGTTCACCGCAACTACGAGCGGCTGCTCGTAGGCACGGCAGACCGAGACCGGCACCGGATTGACCAGTGCGCCGTCAACCAGCACACGCCCATTGCAGGCGACCGGCTCGAACACGCCGGGCAGCGCGTAGGAGGCGCGCATTGCGGTGCTCAACGAGCCGCTCGACAGCCAGATCTCATGGCCAGTGCGGATTTCCGAAGCGACGCAGACGAATGGTTTTGGCAGGTCCTCGAAGCGGATGCCGGCTATGTGCTCGCGCAGCCGCGCATCGAGCTTCATGCCACCGAACAGGCCGCTGCCGCGTAGATTGAGGTCGAGAAGGCCAAAAATGCGCCGCCTGGTCAGGCTGCGCGCGAATTCTTCCAGCTCGTCAAGCTTGCCGGCAACATAGCAGCCGCCGACCAGCGCGCCGATCGAGGTGCCGGCGATCATCGACACTTCGATGCCGGCTTCGTCAAGCGCGCGCAGCACGCCGATATGCGCCCAGCCGCGCGCACAGCCGCCGCCCAATGCCAGCGAAATCCCTGTTTTGCCCGGAGATTTGGTTTCGGATGCGCCCGCGGCCGAGGAGAGGCCATTGGCCTCCCGAACGTCAGGTCTGTTGCGCAATGACGCCCAGTCGAGCATCACAATCTCCCTTGTCCCACGGCCATCCTATAGGCGGGCCGTATCGAAATCATGAATATACGTGGCTGAAGTGCTGCGAATGGTTCATATTGATGGTGTATTGCGCTTTCGATACGTTTTTTCCGCATCGAACAGCGGCTTGCTGCCGTCGCTGGCAAGTGTCCCTTTGCCATCGCTCAGCCCCACCGTCCGATAAAAGCATGAACGTCGGCCGGTGTGACAAGTTGCTTGGTGACCCAGCACTTTGACGCGCAACCATATCGCGTCCTGGTCACAATCCGTGAGCATCTCGACAACCTCCTGGACATTGCCCGAGGTTTCGCCCTTCTTCCACAGCGCGTTGCGCGAACGCGACCAGTAGTGCGCGATGCCGGTCTCGAGCGTCAGCGCCAGCGCCTCGGCATTCATGTGCGCGACCATCAGCAGCATGCCGTCTTCGGCATCGGTGACGACGGCGGTGACGAGGCCGCCGGCATCGAAGCGCGGCGAAAGGACCGTGCCTTCCTCAAGCGCCTTCTTGTCTGAGGGAGCTTTCGGGAACTCCAATGCCGACATTCGCCGGTCCTTATTTAACTAAGGTGGGGCGGGTCTGATCAGTTCCGCCGCCGCGCACCATGGTGACGAAGCGGACCTGCTCTTCGGGTGTATCCTTGAAGACGCCGGTGAAGGTCGAGGTCAGTGTGGTGGAGCCCTGTTTGCGGATACCGCGCATGGCCATGCACATATGCTCGGCCTCGAGCATGACGGCGACGCCACGCGGATTGAGCACGTCCTGGATGACCCCGGCAATCTGCGCCGTCATCGCTTCCTGGGTCTGCAGACGATGGGCGAAGATGTCGACGACGCGGGCGATCTTGGACAGGCCGACGACCTTGCCGTCCGGCAGATAGCCGACATGCGCCTTGCCGATGATCGGCACCATGTGGTGCTCGCAATGCGAGTGGAACGTGATGTCCTTGACGATCACGAGGTCATCGTAGCCGGCGACTTCCTCGAAGGTGCGGCCGAGTTCCTCGGCCGGACACATGTCGTAGCCGTTGAACATTTCGCGGAACGCCTTAGTGACGCGCTTCGGCGTGTCGATCAGACCCTCGCGGTCAGGGTTGTCGCCGGTCCAGCGCAGCAAGGTGCGCACCGCGGCTTCGACTTCGGCCTCGCTTGGCCGGTCGGTGACCGGCTTTTCCATATAGGCCGACTGCGGCATGAGTTTCTTGATAACGGCGTCCATAAAGGCGTCTCCCGTAGTTCCTCTCTCAGGAGGAACGAGTTGAACGGACCACGACCTTTCGGGTGTTAGAAACTCGCCCGGTTTCCAGCCCGTAAGTGGCGTGAACAGATTTGGGCATGACGAGGTTTGTGGTCGCCTTGTCGATACCCGACTACCGCCATTATATATGTTCGTGCCGAGCGAAAGGAAGACGCCAGAGCGGCAATCGCTGTTCGCTGGGCGGCGACGGATTGGAAAAATATGATCGACGATGTCTACAATGCGAAAATTCTGGGTTTTGCCGGAAATATCGCACGGATCGGCCGGCTCGACCGGCCCGACGCAACCGCACGAGCACATTCCAAACTGTGTGGCTCGACAGTGACCGTCGATCTGAAGATGGATGACGGCGTCGTCAGCGATTTCGCGCATGACGTGAAAGCCTGTGCGCTTGGCCAGGCGTCGTCTTCGATCATGGCGCAGCATGTCGTCGGCGCCAGTGCAGAAGAATTGCGCAGCGTGCGCGAGACGATGCTGAAGATGCTGAAGGAAAATGGCCCGCCGCCCGAAGGCCGCTTCGCCGACCTGAAATACCTGGAGCCGGTGCGCGACTATAAGGCGCGCCACGCCTCGACCATGCTGACCTTCGACGCAGTGGTCGATGCCATCGGCCAGATCGAGAAGAAGCGGGCGGAAGAGGCGGCTTAAACCTTGGCGAGAAAACGCCGGCTTTCGGCGAATTCCGCCCGGACCCACTCGGCAAAAGCCCTGGCTGGCTCGGAAAGGTCATTCAGCCTTCTGGCCACTAGCCAATAGGCGCCCGACGCGACGTCGATGTCGAAAGGCTTGATCAGCGCGCCGGACGCAAGTTCTTCGCCGATCTGCAAAAGATCGCCCAGCGCGACACCATGTCCAAGCAAGGCTGCCTGCTTCGAAAGCGAAGCATCGGCCAGCATCGGGCCGCGCGCAGGCACGGCATCAGCCGTCACGCCCGCCGCTTCGAACCAGCGCGCCCAAGCCTGACGGTTTTCTTCGTGCAGCAATGTATAGCGACCAAGGTCGATCGGCTTTTCCAGAGCTGGGCCGGATGCAAGAAGTGCCGGCGACAGAACTGGGGAATCGACGACCGCGGCAAGCTGTTCGGCTTCGCTGCGTGGCCATGAGTTGGCGTGCGCACTGAAACGTAGGGCAAGTTCGGGCTGATCGCTGCGAAACTCTATCAACCTCGGGTCGACCTCAAGGGAAACGTCGATGTCGGGTCGCAACTCGCGAAACCGGTTGAGCCGCGGCACCAGCCATACGGATGCAAGCGATGGCTCGACGCTGACACGTACCACGGACTGCGTCGGGGCTGCCGTCAATTCCGAAAGCAGCCTGTCGATGCCCTCGAAACTTCTGACCAACTGATCGAGCAGCCGCCGGCCGGTGTCGGTCAACTCGACGCGGCGATGATGGCGGAAGAACAAAGGTTGGCGCAGGAAGGTTTCGAGCTCGCGGATCTGTCGGCTGATCGCCGCCTGCGAAACATAAAGCTCCTCGGCCGCACGGCTGAAGCTCAGGTGACGACCGGCTGCTTCGAAGCTTCTGAGGGCCGTCAGGGGGAGGTGTCCGCGCTTCATTCGCATAACTCAGAGTTATCTGACGTGGACGTTATACTCGTTTGAAGAGCAAGGCCAGCGGCGCTCTAATCGGTGCTCAAGGAGTGCCGCCATGATCCAGTTTCTCAACATTCTAGGCGATGTCGTGCGGATCGCGACGTTTCAGTGGTACGACGAGAAACCGCATAGGGATTGGTGCGAGGAGAGGCCGCCGACCAGCGTCGCCGTATGTCGAAGGCCGACGCCCGACCACTACCCGGTTCGCCGTACCAGGCCATGACCGGATTGCCGGAACGGCATTGCGTTCCTGGCCCGATGCGCACATCTATCGCGTAGGGAAACGCGATGTGGAGACTGCGGTGGTCGGCCAACATCGGCAAGCGCACGGCGCCAGACCGATTCGACAAGGACGCAATTGGCCCGGCCCGTGGCGCAAGACGCCGGGCCGCGTCTTCGGCACGTCGCTTGTCCGACTCTACCAGCTGACGCTGTCCGGCTTCGTCGGCAATTCCTGCCGGCATCTGCCGACCTGTTCCGAATACGCGCACGAAGCGATCGCCCGCCACGGGCTGTGGGCCGGCGGCTGGATGGGGTTTTTCCGGGTGCTGCGCTGCGGACCGTTCGGCACGCACGGCATCGACCGGGTGCCTGAGGCACTGGCTGATCGCTACCTCTGGTTCACGCCATGGCGGTACTGGCGGATCGGGAAAAAAAAACGTGGCGAGCTGGACAGTTGACCGCAACTGTGCGGTGCACAAAGGGATCGCTTTTTACGATCTGGTAGGGTTAACCGCAGCTTGCGCTGACATAGCGCATTTGAGACAAAATCGAGACAAGACACCTCGCTAAGCCGCTCCTGACACCCTTCAGGAGAGATTACCAAATGCGCCGGATAGATCGTCTTCCCTTCGTTTTCGCCGTGGTTCTCTATGTCCTGGCGTGGCTGATGGGTTTTCCGATCCGTGCGCAATCGGCGCCGCTCGGGGACGTCGAATGCACGCTGATCGTCGACGCCGCAAGCGGCGAGACGCTGTATCGCCAAGGGACCTGCGATCAGCGCTTCAGCCCCGCCTCGACATTCAAGGTTCCGCTGGCGCTGATCGGCTATGATGCTGGAATCCTGAGCGACGAGCATACGCCAAGCTGGGAGTACAAGGCAGAGTTCAATGCCCCGAAACGGGACCGCAAGACCGTCGACCCGACGATCTGGGAAAGGGATTCGGTCCTTTGGTTCTCACGCGAGATTACGCGCCGGCTCGGCAGCAAACAGTTTGCCGGCTATGTGTCCAGATTGGACTATGGTAACATCGAAGTCTCCGGCACTGCCGGCAAGAATGACGGCCTCACCCATTCCTGGGTGAATTCTTCGCTCAAGATATCGCCGGTCGAGCAGGTCGATTTCCTGCGCAAGCTGCTGGCGCGGAAACTGCCGGTCTCGGACAAGGCCCATGCGATGACCACCGCGATTGTCCCGACCTTCCGGGCAGGCGGCTGGACGGTGCAGGGCAAGACCGGAACGACCAGGCTCGGCGACAGCGCCGACAAGCGCTCGCTTGGCTGGTTTGTCGGTTGGGGGCAGAACGATGGTCGCAAGATCGTCTTTGTCCGCCTGGTAATCGATACGAAACGTTCCGACACGCCAAAGGGGCTCAAGACGCGGGCGATGTTCCTGAAAGAACTGCCGAATCTCGTCAGGTGACCCTATATCCGGCTTTACGGCGCCGAAAACTGCCCATAAAAGACCGCTCGCCGCCGGACGCATCCGGCTTTTGCCTGATGCATGTCGTTACCCCAAAACCGCTGCGCACTTTTGGGCGACATGCATTTTCACCACCCGCGCTCGTTTGCGGGACTGGATAGGAGAATCTTATGCTGAATTCCGTTTCCCTGACATTTCCCGATGGTTCCGTTCGCGATTACGACGCGGCGATGACCGGCGCCGGCCTGGCGGAATCGATCTCGAAGTCGCTGGCCAAGAAGGCCGTTGCCTATTCGATCGACGGCACAGTGCGCGATCTTTCCGACCCGATCGGCAGATCGGGCAAAGTCGAGATCATCACCCGCGAGGACCCGCGTGCGCTGGAGCTCATCCGCCACGATGCAGCCCATGTGCTGGCCGAAGCCGTGCAGGAACTTTGGCCGGGAACGCAGGTGACCATCGGGCCGGTGATCGAAAACGGATTCTACTACGATTTTGCCCGCAACGAGCCGTTCACGCCCGACGATTTCCCGGTGATCGAGAAGAAGATGCGCGAGATCATCGCGCGCAACAAGCCGTTCACCAAAGAGGTGTGGTCGCGTGAGAAGGCGAAAAGGATCTTCGCCGACAAGGGCGAGCGCTACAAGCTCGAGCTGATCGACGCCATCTCCGAGGATCAGGATCTCAAGATCTATGCACAGGGCGACTGGTTCGATCTTTGCCGCGGCCCGCATATGGCCGCGACTGGCCAGATCGGCAACGCCTTCAAGCTGATGAAGGTCGCCGGCGCCTATTGGCGCGGCGACAGCAACAACCCGATGCTGACCCGCATCTACGGCACGGCCTGGGCCGACCAGGCGCAGCTCGAAGCGTATCAGACGATGCTGGAGGAGGCCGAGAAGCGCGACCACAGGAAGCTCGGCCGTGAGATGGACCTGTTCCACTTCCAGGAGGAGGGCCCCGGGGTCGTGTTCTGGCACGCCAAGGGCTGGAGGATGTTCCAGAACCTGGTCAATTATATGCGTCGCCGCCTCGACGAACAGGGCTATCAGGAGGTCAACGCGCCGCAGGTGCTCGACAAGAGCCTGTGGGAGACGTCAGGCCACTGGGGCTGGTACCGGGACAACATGTTCAAGGTGACGGTTGCTGGCGACGACACCGACGACGACCGGGTGTTTGCGCTGAAGCCGATGAACTGCCCCGGTCACGTCCAAATCTTCAAGCACGGGCTGAAATCCTACCGCGATCTGCCGGTAAAACTTGCGGAATTCGGCAATGTGCATCGCTATGAGCCGTCCGGCGCGCTGCACGGGCTGATGCGCGTGCGCGGCTTTACCCAGGACGATGCGCACATCTTCTGCACCGAGGAACAGCTCGCCGACGAGTGCATCAAGATCAACGATCTGATCCTCTCGACCTATGCCGATTTCGGCTTCGACGAAATCACCGTCAAGCTGGCGACCCGCCCCGAAAAACGGGTCGGCACCGACGCGATGTGGGATCATGCTGAGGGCGTGCTGCAGGACGTGCTCGACAAGATCGCGGCGCGGTCGGGCAACCGGATCAAGACGGGCGTCAATCCGGGTGAGGGCACGTTCTACGGGCCGAAGTTCGAATATGTGCTGAAGGACGCCATCGGCCGCGACTGGCAATGCGGCACCACGCAGGTTGATTTCAACCTGCCGGAACGGTTCGGCGCCTTCTACATCGGCTCGGATTCGGAAAAGAAGCAGCCGGTGATGGTGCATCGCGCCATCTGCGGCTCGATGGAGCGTTTTCTCGGCATCCTGATCGAGAATTATTCCGGCCATTTCCCGCTCTGGTTCGCGCCGCTGCAGGTGGTGGTGGCGACGATCACTTCCGATGCCGACGATTACGCCCAAAAGGTCGTTGCGCAGCTGAAGGCGGCGGGGCTGATCGCCGAAGCCGATCTGCGCAACGAGAAGATCAACTACAAGGTCCGCGAGCATTCGCTGGCCAAGGTCCCGGTCATCCTCGTCTGCGGCAAGCGCGAGGCCGAGGAAGAAACGGTCAATATCCGTCGTCTCGGGTCGCGCGACCAGGAATCACTCGGCCTCGCAGCCGCCGTGAAGCTGCTTGCCGATGAGGCGGTGACACCCGACCGCAAGCGCCGCGCGGCCTGAACCAGCCGACCAGCAACGAATGGCGGTGGAGCGATCCACCGCCATTTTCATATGCCTGTCACGCCGCGCGCCTATCTGGCAAATCGATCGACGTGCGCGTCGGCGATGCGCTGGCGCGACGCATGCGCAAAGCAGCCTAGAGGGGCGCGCCTCAGTCGGCGCCTTCCTCGGAATCGATGGCCGAAGCCTCGGTGGCCAGAACCTCGATGTCCTGGTTGTGCCCAGCCACCACCGTAAAATCCTTCTGGTAGATGCGGTCGCGGTTCTTGGCGATGATGGTGTAGTCGCCCTCGGCCAGCACCATCGAGGCAAAGGCGCCGACGGTTTCCTTGATCGGATCGCCGGATTCGTTGAGCAGGGACCAGGAGGTGTCGGCGATCGCCTCGCCGCCTGGTTCGCGCACCAGCTTCATGGTCATCTCGGCGGCACGGTGCTCGACGGTCGCTTCGGTCAGCTTGCCGGCCTCGACGCGGATGTCGGAGCGGATGACCGCGTTCACCGCGCCATAGGTCGACACGACGTGGTAGGTGCCGGCATTGAGCCGCACGACGCTGTTCGGCTCGACATCGGGTATGATCAGGGCGCGATCGCCATCGGCCGCGGCGTGGCTCTCATAGATCGAGAAGCGCAGCTTCTTCGGCGGTATGCGTACCCCGCCGGACAGCACGGCATCGAGCTTGAGGCCACCGGCATCGAGCACGAGGCTCTCGCGCTTGGCTTCCTTGCCGACGGTGATGCGCTTGGTGGCGCCGGCCCGCCCGTAGGAGGCGTGGACCAGATACGAACCCGGCTCGAGCTGGAATATGGCGGTGCCGCCATGAGCGGAGGCGACCATCGGCAGCTTGCCGTCGCTGGCCGATTCGGGCTTGAAGACGCGCCAGACTATGCCGCGCGTGATGTCGGCGCCCTTGTCGGTCAATTGCGCCGACAGCGTGATCGCCCCGCTGCTGCCCAATGCCAGCGATGTCTCGCTTTTCGGAGGCGCATAGCCCGAAATTCCGGGAAGCTTCAGCTCGCCGAGGCCGTCCACATCCTGGGCGACGGCAAGCGAAACCGGCACCATCAACAGTGCGGCAGCGAGCCATATCAGGAAAAGACGCAATGTCCCCTCAAACATGCCTTGCGTTGAAGCCCAAGGCGGTGGCAATTTCAAGGCTTAAGAGTCCGGTCGGCTTCTGCTACAGGGCTCTTTGTCCGGCGCGCCGCGCCAATGCCCAAGCCGCCCGATGTCCCGATGGTGCGCTTCAGCTCAAATTCCAGGAGACTTGCGCCCATGGCGTCGCCGATCATCGATCTTCTGCTGACCCGAAATTCCGCGCCGATCCCGGATTTGAAGGAACCGGCACCGGGCGATGCGGAGATCGCGACGATGATCGCCGCCGCCTCGCGGGTGCCGGACCATGGCCGGCTGGAGCCTTGGCGTTTCATCCTTTATCGCGGCGAGGCCCGCATCGAGATCGGCAAGAAGCTGGCAGAACTTGCCGAACAGCGCGAAGGGCCGCTGCCGGAAGGCCGGCGCAACCAGGAATTGGCGCGCTTTTCGCGGGCGCCGCTGGTCATCGGCGTGATTTCTATCCCCAGGGAAAATCCAAAGATCCCGCAATGGGAGATGTTCCTGTCCGGCGGCATGGCGGCGATGAACCTGATGCTTGCCGCCAATGCGCTGGGCTACGGCACCAACATGATCAGCAACTGGTATTCCGACGTGCCCGAGGGCAGGGCGATCCTCGGCCTGGCGCCGCATGAGCGGGTCGTCGGCTTCGTCCATATCGGCTCCTACCAGGGGCCAGCGCCGGAACGACCGCGGCCCGATCCGGCAAAGCTCTATGCCGACTATTCGGGGCCGTGGGTGGGATAATTTTCGCGCGGAACAGACCCTAAGCGTCAAGCCCCGCTGCCTTGGCTCGCGCCAGGAGCCGTTCGGCGAGCTTGAGATGCGGCCGATCGTACATCTTGCCGTCGATGCCGACGACGCCGGGATTTCCTGCCGCCTCGAACGCCTCGACGATCGCCAGGGCGCTTTTCACCGCTTGCGCCGAAGGTGTGAAGGCGGCGTTGATGACCGGCACCTGCGCCGGATGGATCGCCATCTTGCCGGTGAAGCCGTCGCGCTCGGCCTCAGTGCATTCGGCCTCGAAGCCGGCCATGTCGCGAAAGTCCGGAAAGACGGTGTCGATCGCCGCGACTTCCGCGGCACTTGCGGCAAGCATGGTCATGGTGCGGGCGAAGCGGAACACATCCGTGTAGCGGCCGTTCCCGTCGCGCGTCGCGCGTGCGCCGATTGCCGCCGACAGATCTTCCGCGCCCCAAGTGAGGCCGGCAAGCCGCGCGCTTGCCTTGGCGTAGGTTGCAGCGGCCATTACGCCGGCTGCGGTTTCGGTGATGATCGGCAGGATCCTTATCGCGCCATCCGGCAGGCCGCCTTCGGCTTCGTGCACCCTGAGCTTGGCCGAGAGATGCTGGACATCCAGTCCGCTGTTCGACTTAGGCAGCATGATGCCGTCTGGTTTCACCGGCACGAGCGCCGCCAGATCGTCGTCGGTCAGTCCGGTCGAAAGATCGTTGACGCGAACATAGATCGCGGAGCTGGTCCGGTGCCTGTGCGCGGCGATAAAACGCGCCGCTGTGTCGCGCGCCAGACCTTTGTTCTGCGCGGCAATCGAATCCTCGAGGTCGATGATGACCACGTCGGCGCCTACGCCAAAGCCCTTCTCCAGCTTCTTTTCCGAATCGCCGGGAACGAAGAGCAGAGAACGCATCGGCTATGCCTTTTTCATCATCATGGCTTGCCTCGTGCATTTGGCAACCAGCACATCGTTCTGGTTATAGGCGCGGTGCTCGAACTCGACGATACCGCGGTCCGGTTTCGACCTGGAATCGCGCACCGAAACCACCGTGGTCTCGACGCGAATGGTGTCGCCATGGAAGACGGGGTGCGGAAACACTGTCTCCTTCATGCCGAGATTGGCGATGGTGGTGCCGACGGTGATGTCATTGACCGAGATGCCGATCATCAGGCCCAGCGTGAACAGCGAATTGACCAGCGGTTTGCCCCATTCGCTCTTCGCCGCGAAGTCGAAATCGATGTGCAGCGGTTGCGGGTTCAGCGTCATCACCGAAAACAGCATGTTGTCGCTTTCGGTCACGGTCTTGCGCAGCGTGTGCTTGAACACATGGCCGACAACGAACTCCTCAAGGTAAAGTCCGGCCATTGTCGATCTCCTCCGCTGCTTAAGGGTTGATAGGCGTTGCATACCGGGCTCGCAAGCCAGTTAACGAACATGGTGAACCGTTCGTAAACCATTTGTGCCTACGGTCTCCACCAGGGTCAGAAGCGTTCTGGCAAGGGGCGTAAGCAGGCGACATGGTCGTTTCGCATTTCCTGAAATGGATCCATACGGCGAAGGTGTCGGAGCGTGCTGCGGCGGCAAGCGCGCTGGCTCGCGCCTATGTCGACTCGGAGCTGCCTTTCGAGGACCGCTGCGCTGCCGAGGCGGCGCTGACGTTGCTGCTCGATGACGTATCGTCGAAGGTGCGGCTGGCGATCGCCGACGCGCTTTCCATGAGCCATCATGCGCCGCCGCAGATCGTCAGCGCGCTGGCCTCGGACCAGCCGGAAGTCGCAGCCTTGGTGCTGGCGCGCTCGCCGCTGCTCACCGATGCCGACCTGATCGATCGGGTTGCCGGCGGCCAGAAAGCGACGCAGAAGGTGATCGCCGACCGGCCGCGTGTCTCGATGTCGGTTGCGGCGGCGATCGCCGAGATCGGTGAGCCGGAGGCTTGCACCACGCTGCTCGCCAACAGCGGCGCCGACATCGCATCCGTCAGCTTTCGCCGCATGGCCGAGCGGCACGGCCATCTGCCTCTGGTGCGCGAGGCGCTGATCGCCGACACCCGGCTGCCCGCCGACTGCCGGCATATGCTGCTGGTCAAGCTCGGGGAGATGCTCAAGGGGTCGCCGCTGGTGCTGGCGCTGATGGGCGCCGCCAGGGCCGAGCGCGTCACGCGCGATGCTTGCATCAAGGCTTCGCTGACGCTGATCGAAGGCACGCGGACAGAGGAACATACCGCACTTGTCGAACATCTGCGCCTGCGCGGCGACCTGACCGCAAGCTTCGTCGTCCGCACCATTGCGCACGGCAAGGTCGACTTCTTTGGTTCGGCGCTGGTCGCGCTCAGCCAACAGTCCGAACAACGGGTGAGAGCACTGCTGGCCGGCGGGCATGACATAGCGTTGCAGGCACTGTTCCGCAGCGCCGGGCTTGCCGCCGCCACCCACGCCATCATCCTGCGCGCGCTGAAGGTCTGGCGCGAGGTCGCCAATGGCAAACGCCTCGCCGGCGTCCAGGAAGTCAGTTGGCTGATGCTGAAGGAATTGGGCGGACAGTCCGCGGAAGGCGATCTCGCCGGGCTGGTCAAATCGATCCATCTCGACGCGCTGCGCGAGAACGCACGCGGGCACGCGCTGGCGATCGCTGCTGCCTAAACCCGGTCTTTCGCGAAAAAGTCCGGAAAATCCTCAATCGCGGCGGCGATGATGCGCAGCGAGGCGGCGGTCTGCAGCATTTCGGCTGCGACGCTGCGCTCCGCGATGCCAGCTGCATACTGCCTGGCGACCGCGACGGTCGCCGTCTGCGGCTCGCCGGGCCGCCTGAACAGCAGTTCGCGTGCCAGCCCGCGCAGGAAATTGGTGATGGAAAGTGCTGTTTCAGGCGGGATCGCGGAACTTTGCTGCGCGTTGCGCAGCCGCAGGATTTCGAGGCCGACGGTAACCGCAGCTATGCCGTCGCCGAGAACCGCGTCGCCTTTCTTGCCGGCGTTCTGCAGCAGTGGCATCAACTGGTTGATCCGGTCGTAGGCAAGGCTTTCGAAGGCCGATCGCCGCGGCAGGCGGTCGTGCAGGCAAAGGCGTGCAAGATCTTCGCGCATTGTTTGCAGGATGCGGTTGACTGTAACCCAGGGGTCGGCGGGCAGCACGACGGCGAAGACGCCGATCGCCAGAAGAATGCCGACAAGGACCGCTGCCGAATTGGCGAGGAACGGCTCCGGATCGTAGGTCATGACCTGATGTGGGCTGAGGAAGGCGAGGAAATTGATCGCAAAGGCCGTTGCCACGCCGACATAGCGCGGATTGGCCATGCCCAGTGCCGCTGGCACCAGGATCGGGACGACGAAAACCGCGAACCAGCCAAAGCCCGGCAGCGCTGGAAGTGCTATCTGCCCGACCACAAACGCGAACGGCAGGGCGAGCAACGTGCCCTCGAAGAAGTTCCATGCCGACCGGATCGGATCGGCGCGCGCGGCGAACAGGCTGGAGACAACGGCGACCAGAATGACCGTGCCCGTCGCGTCCGACCATTTCGTCGCCAGCCAGAAGCCGGCGACCAGGAGCGTGGCGATAGCTGCGCGCACGGCATTGCGCGATGCCGCACGGTAATCGCGGTGCACCACCAGCGCCGGCTGCCGCCGTTCGCGACTGGCACGAGACGGGGGAGAGCGGAGTGCATCCAGGCCGCGCAGCACTTGCTGCATTGCCTCGGCGAAGTCGGCGGCAATGGTTAGGCGGGTGACAGTGCCAGCCCAGTCAATGTCTTGCCCGGCCGCGATGTCAGGCATCTGTCGCGCCTTGCCGGCGATTGCGTCGAGCCGCACCACCCAGGGCGCCATATCGTCCAGCGCGCCCGGCTTGGCTACCAGTTCGCCGACAACAGCCTGCAACTCGGCGCGAACGGGGATGAGGGCTGCATTCTTCGGCGCGGCGTGGGCATGCAGCGCACGCGCCGCTGACAGGGCCGACAGAAGCTGGCCGATGGTACGCCGGACCGGATAGGCGCGGGTGGCGAGGCTCGGCCCCTCCAGCCTTGCGTAGGTGCGCATCTCGCCGAGCGTTTGGACGTCGCCGATCAGCTTGCGGTGCAGCCCGGCAAGCTTTTCCGCATCGCCGCCGGAAAAAGCGCCGTCCGCATAGGCCGCCAGGTCGAGAATGCTGCGTTTCAGTCTTGAGATGATGGCGTCGGCGGCCAGTTTCGGCAGGATCAGCCGGCTGGTCAGCGCAGCGCAGACGATACCAAGCACGATTTCCGCGCAGCGCGCCACGGCGAGATCGATGACGAGGTGCGGCTGGCCGAAAGCCGGCAGGCCGATGATCATCGCGGTGTAGCCGGCAAGCGCCGCGCCATAGGCTTCCGGATTGCGTAGCAGCGACGAGACCAGCGAGCAGATGCCGATCCAGACGGCAAGAACTGCAACCAGCAACCACGGGTTGGCATCGAAAACAGTGGTAATGCCGATCGCCGCCAGCGCGCCGGCAAGCGTGCCGAGGAGACGATAAAACCCCTTCGCCAGCACCATGCCGGCGACCGGCTGTGCGACGATGAACACCGTCATCATCGCCCATTGCGGGTGGTCGAGCTTCAGCGCATAGGCGGCCAAAATCGCGATGAGGCCGGCCGAAACGGTGCGCAGGGCAAAGATCCAGTCCGAGCGCGTCGGCCGCGTCAGGCCAGCGATCCGCGTGCCGATATCGTCCTTCAGCCGCGCCCAGGTCAAGTGCTCGTCTCCAGCTCAGAAGGCCAAGCTAGCGGCGGGAGCTCAGATATCCAGCACTTCCGTCTCGGCGAATTCCGCGCGTTCCTGGATGAACCGGAAACGGGCCTCGGGCTTGGTCCCCATCAATGCGTCGACCGCATCCTTGGTCGCCGCCTCGGCATCGATAACGTCGACCCTGAGCAGCGTGCGCTTTTTCGGGTCCATGGTGGTTTCCTTGAGCTGGGCGGCCATCATTTCGCCCAGCCCCTTGAAGCGGCCGATTTCGACCTTGCCGCGCCCGGTGAATTCGGTGCGCAGGAGTTCGTCCTTGTGCGCGTCGTTGCGGGCATAGGCGACCTTGCCGCCTTGCCGAATCGAATAAAGCGGCGGCACCGCCAGATAGAGATGGCCGCCGCGGACCAGGCTTGGCATCTCCTGGTAGAAAAAGGTGATCAGCAGCGAGGCGATATGGGCGCCGTCGACGTCGGCATCGGTCATGATGATGACCCGGTCGTAACGCAGGTCCTCGTCGCGATATCTCGAGCGCGTGCCGCAGCCAAGCGCCTGGATGAGGTCGGATATCTGCTGGTTGGCGGCAAGCTTGTCGCTGCCGGCGCTGGCGACGTTGAGGATCTTGCCGCGCAGGGGCAGCACCGCCTGGCTGGCGCGGTCGCGCGCCTGCTTTGCCGAACCGCCGGCCGAATCGCCCTCGACGATGAACAGCTCGGCACCGGCGGCGGCATTCTGCGTGCAGTCGGCGAGCTTGCCGGGCAGGCGCAGCTTGCGCACCGCGCTCTTGCGCGACACTTCCTTTTCCTGGCGGCGGCGCACCCGCTCGTCGGCGCGCGCGATCACCCATTCGAGCAGTTTCGAAGCTTCCTGCGGATTGTCGGCCAGCCAGTGGTCGAACGGGTCGCGGATGGCGCTTTCGACGATGCGGATCGCCTCGATCGTCGCCAGCCTGTCCTTGGTCTGGCCGACGAATTCCGGTTCGCGGATGAACACCGACAGCATGCCCGCCGCCGAGATCATCACATCCTCGGAAGTGACGATCGAGGCGCGCTTGTTGCCGACCAGGTCGGCGTAGGCGCGCAAGCCGCGCGTCAGCACGTTGCGGAACCCGGCCTCATGCGTGCCGCCCTCCGCGGTCGGGATGGTATTGCAATAGGAATTGATAAAACCGTCGCCGCCGAACCAGGTCACCGCCCATTCGAGCGAACCGTGGCCGCCCTGCTTCTCGCTCTTGCCGGCAAACATTTCACGGGTCACCTGGAATTCGTCGCCGAGCGAGGCTTTCAGATAATCCTTGAGGCCGCCCGGAAAATGGAATTCTGCCTTGGCCGGCGTCGTGTCCTTTTCCTTGATCAGCGACGGATCGCAGGTCCAGCGGATTTCGACACCGCCGAACAGATAGGCCTTTGACCGCGCCATGCGGTAGAGCCGCGCCGGCTCGAAAGCAGCACCCTTGCCGAAAATCTGCTCGTCTGGATGGAAGCGGATCTTCGTGCCGCGGCGGTTGTGCACCTCGCCGAGCTGCTCCAGGCCGGTCACCGGAACGCCTCGCGAGAAGCGCTGGCGATACAGCTTGCGCCCAATCGCGACCTCGACCTCGAGATGGTCGGACAGCGCGTTGACCACGGAAACGCCTACACCGTGCAGGCCGCCGGACGTCTCGTAAACCTTGCTGTCGAACTTGCCGCCTGAATGCAGCGTCGTCATGATGAGTTCAAGCGCCGGCTTCTTGAATTTCGGGTGCGGATCGACCGGAATGCCGCGGCCGTTGTCGGTTACGGACAGGTATCCGTCTGCGGAAAGCTCGACATCGATGAAGGTCGCATGGCCGGCGACCGCCTCGTCCATCGAATTGTCGATGACCTCGGCAAACAGATGGTGCATCGCCTTGTCGTCGGTGCCGCCAATGTACATGCCCGGGCGGCGGCGCACCGGCTCCAGCCCCTCCAGCACTTCGATATCGGCGGCACTGTAGCTCTCGCTGGCGTCGCGGGGCGCCGGCCGCTTCGCCGCCTGCACAAGCGGATCGGCCGGTCGCGCGGCGGCGCGAGCCGGCTGCGGCTGCTTGTCCAATTTGGCGAAAAGATCGTTATTGTCGTCCATGCCGATCCTGGATTCCGATGCTGCGAATCACCACCCGATACTGCCACGCTTTTCGCGGGCAGGCGACGGAGGTTCCTGTTACGTTCGAGGATAGAGCCTCTTACTGCAAAACCATTCGACAGCCAAGCGGCGGAAATGGGGTCGAAGCTTGGGGCATCGACGCTTTGTAAACCTTGTCCGAAGGTTACGCCGCAAGGTTGGCTGAAAAACGATATCCGCGAACTGTCGCTGACCTAGAATGCAGTGGAACCCTCAAGAGGCTGTCGCTTAAGCATGTTGGATTACAGTTCGCTTCTGCTCGCGGCGGCGCTGTCGGGCACGTGCCTTAGCATCACCATGTTTGCGATCTGGTTCAGCGCGCCACAGGCACGCTTTGTGCTGACGGTGGCCTGCGGCATTCTCGTGCTCGTCGCACATGTCGTGTTGTTTTGGCATTACGCAAGAGATCCAAGCCCCTGGCTTTGCCAGATCGTGCTTGCGCTTCTCAGCCTCGGTTTCCTGATTATCTGCCTGTCGGCCATGCAATATCTCGGCATAGGCGACTACAGGCGCGCCATCTTGCCGACCTTGGTTGCGATGGCTGTTTGCACAGGCGCGACGTATCTCGGATTTGATGGTGTCGGCTTTATTGTCACCTACGCAACGGTAACGGCGCTGCTCTCGCTCATCGGAGCGATGTTCTGGATTGAGGGTGGTCACGATCGCCGGATATTGCTGGTCGTCTCGTTCCTGAGCGGCGTCTGTGCGCTGTCGTTCGGACTTTGCGGCGCGGTCCTGCTGGTCACGGGCCAATGGGTGCTGGGTGTTGCGCCCGACAATTGGGCCGAGCGGGTGAATTCCGTCGTGGCCGTCGCCTGCATGACCGGGCTCGGCGCATTGACGCTCTCCCTGCACCATTTGCAGGCGCAGATCGAATTGAAGGCCGAGACGATGACCGATCCATTGACCGGGCTGATGAATCGGCGGGCGTTGACGGCACTCTACGGCGAGCGGGTCTTCGGTCCGTTCATGTCCGTTGCCATGTTCGACCTTGACCATTTCAAGAGGACGAACGACGTATTTGGTCACCCGGTCGGCGACCAGGTTCTGTGCCGCTTTGCCGCCGTCATCAGGAAATACGCCCGGACCGGCGTCGACGCCTTCCGGTTGGGCGGCGAGGAATTCGTGCTCGTCATGTCGCGGATGACGGAAGAGAAGGCCTATGACATTGCGAGCAAGATCAGCGTCGCCTTCGGCACGGAAGTCGTGGCCACCCAACTCGGTCCGTTGCGAAGCACAGTCAGCGGCGGCATCGGCTTTGGCGGAACAAACGGCACCGGTCTCGACGATGTGCTGGCCGAAGCCGACGCAGCACTCTATGCGGCAAAGCGCGCCGGGCGAAATCGCGTCGTCGTCCGGGACCGGGCGAGCAAGGCCGACGGGCCGGCCTTGCGTTCTGCCTGATTGAGGTTTCTATCTTCTTGTTAGACCCATGATCTTGTCCGAAAACCGGATTCCACTTTTCGGGATCATGATCTATTCCGCCGCACCCAGATATTCCGACAGCGGCGGGCAGGAGCAGACAAGGTTGCGGTCGCCGGCGACATTGTCGATGCGTGACACCGGCGGCCAGTATTTTGCCGCCGTGTCGGCATCGCCGGCGGGGTAGGCCGCCTCCAGGCGCGAATAGGGATGGGTCCACTGGCCGGCCAACGCCTCGGCGGCGGTGTGCGGCGCATTGACTAGAGGATTGTCGCCCAACGGCCATTCGCCCTTCGCCACCTTGGCTGCCTCGCCGGCTATGGCGATCATCGCCTCGCAGAAGCGATCCAGCTCGCGCTTGGGCTCGGACTCGGTCGGCTCCACCATCAGTGTGCCGGCCACCGGGAACGACATGGTCGGTGCATGGAAACCATAGTCGATCAGCCGCTTGGCGATATCGTCGACGCTGATGCCGGCGCTGTCTTTGAGCACGCGGGTGTCGAGGATGCATTCATGCGCAACGCGTCCGTTGCGCCCTTTGTAAAGCAGGGGGAAATGCTCGCCGAGCCGCGTCGCCACATAGTTGGCGGAGATGATCGCCGTCTCGGTCGCCTGCTTCAGGCCGGAAGCGCCCATCATGCGGATATACATCCAGGTGATCGGCAGGATGGAGGCACTGCCGAACGGTGCCGCCGCCACGGCATGGGCCGAGCCTTCGGTGATGTGGCCGGGCAGATATGGCTTCAGGTGCGCCTTGACGCCGATCGGGCCGACACCGGGGCCGCCGCCGCCATGCGGGATGCAGAAGGTCTTGTGCAGGTTCATGTGGCAGACATCGGCGCCGATATCGCCGGGACGGGCGAGGCCGACCAGCGCGTTGAGGTTGGCGCCGTCGAAATAGACCTGGCCGCCATGGCTGTGGACCAGCGCACAGAGATCGCGCGCGCCTTCCTCGAAGACGCCATGCGTCGAAGGGTAGGTGAACATCAGCGCCGCGAGATTGTGCGCATGCTCGGCCGCCTTGGCCTGCAGGTCTTCCATGTCGATATTGCCGTCCTCGGTGCAGCGCACGACGACAACGCTCATGCCGGCCATGGCCGCGCTTGCCGGATTGGTGCCATGCGCCGAGGACGGAATCAGGCAGACGGTGCGATGGCCTTCGCCGCGTGAGCGGTGGTAGCCGCGAATGGCGAGCAGGCCGGCATATTCGCCCTGGCTGCCGGCGTTGGGCTGCAGGGTCACCGCGTCGAAGCCGGTGATCTCCGCCAGCCAGCCTTCCAGCTCGTCGATCATGGCGCGATAGCCTGTCGAATGGTCAGCCGGGGCGAAGGGATGCAGGTTGGCGACATCAGGCCAGCTCACCGGCATCATTTCGGCGGCGGCGTTGAGCTTCATGGTGCAGGAACCGAGCGGGATCATGGCGCGGTCAAGCGCCAGGTCCTTGTCGGACAGCCGGCGCAGGAAGCGCATCATGTCGGTTTCCGAGTGGTTTTCGCGGAAGACGGGCTGGGTGAGAAACTCGTTGCCGCGCGGTTTTCCTGGCATGGAACTGCTGGCGGCAACGCCGGCCTTGGCGCCGAAAAGTGCTGCGATCGCCTCCAGATCGGCTTCGGTGGAGGTCTCGTCGAAGCTGATGCCGACATGGTCGGCGTCGATGACGCGCAGCAGTCGGCTGGTCTTTTCTGCGGCGGCGGCAATCGCGCCGGCTCTGCCCTTCACTTCCACGGTCACAGTGTCGAAGCGGCTGTCGCCGAGCACCGAAACGCCCGCTGCCTTGAGGCCGGCAGCCAGGCGGTTGGCCAGCGTGTGGACGCGGCCGGCAATCGCCTGCAGCCCGGCAGGGCCATGCCAGATCGCGTAGGCCGTCGCCATATTGGCGAGCAGCGCCTGTGCGGTGCAGATGTTGGACGTCGCCTTGTCGCGGCGGATATGCTGCTCGCGTGTCTGCAAAGCGAGGCGATAACCGGGACGGCCCTTGCTATCCGTCGACTGGCCAACGAGCCGGCCGGGCATCAGCCGCGTCAGCCTGTCGGAGACGGCGCAATAGGCGGCGTGCGGCCCGCCAAAGCCCATCGGCACGCCAAAACGCTGCATCGGGCCGACGGCGATGTCGGCGCCAAGCCTGGCCGGCGCATCGGTCAGCGTCAGGCCAAGCGGGTCGGCGATGAAGACGACCAGCGCGCCGGCAGCACGGGCCCTGTCGATCGCTACCTTGTGGTCGCCGTAGACGCCGAATGTATCGGGCCAGGAGACCAGCAGGGCGGCGGTGTTGTCGTCGATCACCTCGCCGTCGACCTCGATGCCGAGCGGCTCGGCGCGGGTGCGCACGACGTCCAGCGTCTGTGGGTGCGGCGTGCCGGCCAGTGCCACCTTGGTGCGCTTGTCGCGATGATGGCGCAGCGCAATGCCGACAGCTTCGGCCACCGCCGTCGCCTCGTCGAGCAGCGAGGCCGACGCCACCGGCAGGCCGGTCAGTTCTGTCACCAGCGTCTGGAAGTTGAACAGCATTTCCAGCCGGCCCTGGCTGATCTCGGCTTGGTAAGGCGTGTAAGCCGTATACCAGGCCGGGTTCTCGAACAGGTTGCGCTGGATCACCGGCGGCACGTGGACGCCATGATACCCGGCACCGATGAAGCTCTTCAGCACCGTGTTCTTTGCCATCGTCGCCGCGAGCTCGGTCAGCGCTTCCGCTTCGCTTGCGGGGGCGGGCAGGGCCAGCGGCCGGTCGAGCCGGATCGACTTCGGCACTGCCTGACTGATCAGGGTCTCGACCGAAGGAACGCCGATCGTCGCCAGCATGGCTCTGACGTCATGGAGGCCCGGGCCGATATGGCGAGCCGAGAAGGGGTAGGGTGCTGCGGTCATCTTCCTGGTCCTGCTATCAACCAATATGGGCTTTGTAAGCGGCTTCATCGAGGAGTCCGTCGAGCTGGCTTTCATTGGCCAGCTTCATCTTCCACAACCACCCGTCGCTGGTTGCTGCCGAATTGACGAGTGAAGGATCCGATGACAGCGAGGTGTTGGCCTCGGTGATCTCGCCGTCGACGGGCGCGTAGACATCCGATGCGGCCTTGACCGATTCGACCACCACGGCGGTGTCGCCCTTGGCCAGCTTCCTCCCCGGCTCCGGCAGTTCGACGAAGACGAGATCGCCGAGCTGCTGCTGCGCGTAATCGGTGATGCCGACCGTGGCGATGCCGCCCTCGACGCGCAGCCATTCGTGATCTTCGGTGAAATAGGTCTTTGCCATTGAAATCATCCTTTGCGGTAGCGATGGGGCGTGAAGGGCAAGGGGTGAATGTCGACCGGGATTTTCGTCCCGCGGACATCGGCGAACAGTTTTGCACCGGATTTGGCAAGCGGCGTCTGGACGTAGCCCATGGCGACCGGATGACCGGCCGAGGGGCCGAAGCCGCCTGAGGTGACATGGCCGGCAGGGTTGCCGTCAGCATCGAAAAGGGCAGCACCGGCGCGCACCGGCTGGCGGCCTTCCGGCTTCAGGCCGACGCGTTTTTGCGCCGGACCGCGCTCCAGGATGGCGCGCAGCGCATCGGCGCCGATGAAGGCGCCAGAGGCGCGAACCTCCTTGGGGATGGCCCACATCAGCCCGGCGCTGGCCGGATCGATCTCCGGCGTGATGTCCAGCCCGTGCAGGCACAGTCCGGCTTCGAGCCGCAGGCTGTCGCGGGCGGCAAGGCCGACCCACATCACCCGCTCGTCCTCGAGCAGCCTGGCGACGAGGTTTCTTGCATCCGCTTCCGGCAGGCCGATCTCGAAGCCGTCTTCGCCGGTATAGCCGGACCGGCTCATGAACCATTTTTCGCGCGGCTCGATGCCGTGCATGAACACCAGCGAACCGGTCTCGATGCCGGCGCGGGAAAGGGCAGCCCACGCCTCGGGGCCCTGTATGGCCAAGAAGACGCGGTCGAGCGCATCCACTTTTACATCGAAATCGCCCTCTGCATCGAAATTTTTGGCCAGTGCGCGCAGATGCTTTTCGTCGGCGGCGGCGTTGCCGGCATTGGCGACCATCATGAAGCGCTCGGCGCCGAGCCTGGTGACGATCAGATCGTCCAGAATGCCGGTCGCCTCATTGAGGAAGAACGTGTATTTGGACTGGGAAATCTCAAGCGCGCCGGCATCGAACGGGCAGGCGCGGTTCAGAAGCGGTGCTGCGCCCGGGCCGCTGATTTCGAACAGCTTCATGTGCGAGATGTCGAACAGGCCGGCACGCTCGCGGCTGTGCAGGTGCTCCTTCATCACGCCGGCCGGATAGGTCAGCGGCATCGACCAGCCGGCGAAGGCGCCAAAGCGCGCACCAGCTGCCATGTGCAGATCTTCGAGGGGAAGGTGTTTGGTGTCGTCGCCCGTCATGTCATCTCCAGAGTCGCACGCAAGCGGCCGCGAATGGCGACCAGTCCGTGCCCCTCTGTCTGAAGCCTGAGAGACTCGCGCCCCGTAACTCTGTCGGCAGCGCTTACACCTTCGGCGCGGGGGCAAGCCCCGACTTTCCAGAGTGTCTTTCCCGTCTACGGTTCTTTTGCCTGAGAGATTTCGGGCGATTTCCCCTTCGGCGGCAGCTCTCGCTGCTCTCTCCCGCAAACAGGTAGGACTCGGTCAGGAGCCCTCGACTCGTCATCCATAGCCCGTGGACGACACCTTGTCACCTGCCGGCGACATTTTTACTGCCAAGTCTTCTGCGGGCCTTCTTTACAGGCAAGCCTTCGCTAACCACGCCGCTTGCCGGTTTCTCAAGACCTTGCCGATATACCGCATAAGGGCCGGCAATTACCGGCGGCGGGCGGGGAAGAAAATGGGCGAATTGATCATGAGCGCGCCGGTGGCCGGGCTGACCTCGAAAAATCGGATCACGGCGGAAGACGTGGTCATGCTGCGCGGCGAAGTGTTCGGCGACGGCGTGGTAACGCGCGGCGAGGCCGAGGCGCTGTTTGCGCTGGATGCAACGGCGAGGGACAAATGCGCGGAATGGCTTGAGTTTTTCGTCGAGGCCGTCACCGATTTCATCGTCCACCAGGAGAAGCCGGCGGGCTATGTTTCGCAGGACAATGCCGACTGGCTGATCCGGACGATTTCGCGCGACGGGATGGTCGACAGCCAGACCGAACTCGAGCTGCTGGTGCATGTGCTGGAAGTTGCCAAATCATCGCCGAGCACGCTTTCCAGCTATGCGCTGGAGCAGGTCGCTCATGCGGTCGTGGACGGCAAGGGGCCGCTGATGGCCGGCGGCAGGCTTATCCCTGGGTCGATTGCCAAGGCTGAGGTCGAGCTGTTGCGCCGCATCCTTTACGCCTACGGCGGCGATGGCAACATCGCCATCAGCCGCGCCGAGGCCGAGGTGCTGTTCGAGATCAACGAGCGGACAGCGGCGGGCGACAACGATCCGTCCTGGAACGATCTGTTCGTCAAGGCGATCGCCAATTTCGTCATGTGTTCGGCCGGCTACGAACCGCCGGTGCGAGACGTCGCGCTGCGCCGGGATGCTTTTTTCGAACAGGCCGATCCGGAGATCGGCGGGTTCTTCAGCCGCATGGTATCGGGCGGCCTGTCCGGCGTTATCGAGGCCTATCGTTCACCGGGCGACGTCGAGGCCGAATGGGAATCGAGGAACAAGGCAGCCGAGGCTCTGGCCCGCCGCGCCGAGACGGTCGATGCCGGCGAGGCGAAGTGGCTTGCTGAACACATCGGCGACCGGCCGCTGCAGGAGAACGAGCGCGCGCTGCTGACGCTGATCAAGCACGCCTCGCCGGAAATCCATCCGGCGCTCAAGCCGCTGATCGACAAGGTTGCGTGAGCCTTTCACGAGCAACCGAGCGTCACTGCCAACCCTGAAGCGATGCGAACGGACAGGCAGCCAATTAACCGGACAGGCTCAAGTGCATCTCTAGCGACTGATTACAGCCGACGGCAGCGCATTAACCTTTCCGAGGACAGGCAACATCAGCCAGGATCGGTAGGCAGCCCTTAAGCGACAATGTCCTGAATCAGGCGCGTGAGTGGGGCTTCGTCGCCGGAAAAGCTTGAGATCATGGCCTTCATGACCCGATCGCGATCCAGTTCGTCATCGTCGAAACCATGGCCGGCGTTGTCGGCTAATATCGCCAGAAACGCCAGCTGAGTGCGGCCGTTGCCTTCTCGGAAGGGTGTATCGCATTGATCTCAGCGAGAACGTGTGCTGCGCCAGCTGCAAAGACCTCGGCTGATGTGCCGGAATAATGGCCGGCGGCTGAGAGTTCTCCGAAAACCCGCTGCATCTCGGCATCGATGTACTCGGGGTAGCAAAACCAGTTACCGCCCTTGCCGATGCGGATGGTGCGCGGTTCACCGGCCCACGCATAGACGTCCTGAAACAGGTGACGATGCAGTGCCAGATAGTGCGGATAATCCAGATCACCAGCTGGAAAAGCCTCATCGGCCCGGGTCAGAAACAGAGCGAGCTCAAACTCGTCGAGCTCGGACTGATCATGAATGTCGAGGAGGTTGCGAAGGACGGTCGTGCCCGGATAGCACAGAGGATCGGATTCTGCGGCATAGACCAAGGTCCGCTACTTCTTGCGCGCCTGTTCTTTGATGAGCTTGCGTCGCTCATCACCGCTCAGCCCACGCTGCGAGCTTTGCTCAAGGATATGCCCCATGCGTGGACTTAGCTTCATACCTTCGACGGCGCTGATTTTGGCGCCTCCACTGCTCGTCAGGACATAGTGTCCGCTCTTTGGCGAGCGATCTAATTTGGGGGAACGACTTTTCATCTGGCAACGCTAGCACATGCCGGCCAAGGGGACCAAAGCGAATTTTGCGGCCGTGAAACAGCTGAATCCGACGATCATGGAGCGAGCGCGCCACTGTCGCTGAAATACGGTCGCTGATCGACAAGGTTGCATAACAGGTCGCGACCCTATTGCTTGGCGGGCTCGGACTTAGCTGTCTCGAAGCGCGACATCCATTTGAAGCTGCCGAACCAGTAGCGGCGCACGCCGCCTATGGTGCCGTCGGCGGTGCGCGCGCCGATCCAGTTGTTGACGTATTGGATGAGGCGGACATCGTCCGGGCGCATCGCAAACGCTTCCGGCGTCCGCAACAGCGGGCCGCCCACCATCGTCAACTTCGCGTCATAGAGCCTGGCGGCCATCTGCGGCGTCGGCGACGTCGCGACCATCGCCTGTGCGTCGCCGCCGATGATCGCGGCGAAAACATCTGAGGTATTGTCGAAAGACAGGATGGTCGCCTTGGGAAAAGCTTCCTTCGCGGCGGCTTCATCGGTGGAATTGGACAGCACGGCGATCTCGTATCCCGGCGCCGCCACTGCCTTTCCCGGCCTTTTCCCAAGGCTGGCGATCGTCGCAACCATACGGATATCGGCGGTACCGGTCTGGTTGGAGAACACCACCTCGCGTGCGCGTTCCGGCGTGCTGGCGTAGCCCGCCGCGATCATGTCGAAATCACCCTTGAGCAGTCTTGTCTTGAGGTCGTTCCAGGGCACCTCGACCAGCTTCAGGTCGACGCCGAGATCAGACGCCAGCGCACTGGTCAGGTCGACATCATAGCCGGCGAACTTCCCGTCGGCCTTCTTGAGGATCCATGGCGGGTTGAGCGCCACGCCGATCGTCAGTGTCTTCTGGTCGATGATGCGCTTGAGGCTGTCGTCCGCCCGGGCTGGCAGCAGCGACAAAGCCAACCAAGCAGAAAGGGCAAGTATAGTTGTGGCGATCATCTTAGCGCGCATTAATATAACCTCGCTGAGCCCGTCCGGTTGTCAGATTTACACAGAGGTGCCATTCTGTCGATAGCGGACCCTGATGGAGAGTTGCGATGTCGACACGGATGACGGTTACCGGTTCGATGATGTTCCTGGTTTGCATCCTGGGCAATCCGGCGAAGCTTTCGCTGCTGCCGGCGGCAGCGCAGGCTGCGGGGGCAAAACGCGTGGTCTGCTCCAGCGCCGACTACCGCTATTCCTATTGCGGGATCGATACGCGCCGCGGCGTGCAGTTGACCTCCAGGCTGTCGAAGGCGCGTTGCGTATACGGTAGAAGCTGGGGCTATGACGGCGGCGGCATCTGGGTCGACAATGGTTGCTCGGCCGAATTCGCAGTCGCCGGCCCCAACAGCAATCCCTCTGCTGGCGACGTCGCCGCAGCCATTATCGTCGGCGGCGTGGTAGGCGCCATTCTCGATAACGGCAATTCGCATCGCCATCATTCCGATAATTACTATCCGAAGCCGCGCCCGCGCCGTTACGACCAATTGATCGATCCGACGCCGCAATTCGACAATCAGGGCAACCCCAACTTCGATACCCACGGCAACTACCAGGGACCGCATGGGCTGGGCAAGCTTGTCACCCCTGACGACAATCCTGACCTGAATCCGGCCCTGCGCAGCGACGGCGACGACAGCGACGACGACAGTTAGATGAAGCTTGGGTCAGGTTTCGGTCAGATGCCGCCGTACCAGTCGTAGCCATTGTCCTCCCAATAGCCGCCTCTGCCGCCGCCGAGATTGGCGAAGCCGTCGACCAGCTCGATCTTGTAGAGGTATTTCGGCATCTTGTAGCCGAGCTGGCGCTCGACGCGGACGCGCAGCGGCGCGCCGTTTTCGACCGGCAACGGTTTGCCGTTGAGGCCATAGGCAAGGATCGTCTGCGGATGACGGGCATCGACCAGGTCGATCGAGCCGTAATATTTGATATCGCCGGCCAGGCTGCGGTCGATCGTGTCGAGGCAGTGGAACATGACGTAGCGCGCCTGCGGCTTGACCACTGCCTGGTCGAGCACCAGCGACAGCGGCGTGCCGGTCCATTTGGCAATGCAGCTCCAGCCTTCGACGCAGTCGTGGCGGGTGATCTGGGTGCGGCTCGGCATGTTCATCAGCTGCTCGCGGCTCAGCGACAGCGGTTTTTCGACGAGGCCTGAAACCTCCAGCCGCCAGTCGGCGAAATCGCTGGCGAGCAGGCCCTTGTAGAAATCGTCGTCCGGTGCGGTGACACCGTTCGGCCGCTGCGGCTGGCGAATGTCGGCCTCGGTGAACTCCGGCGCCAGCGCGTCACGGCCGGCAAGCAGTCGCTGCGCCCGCCAGGTCAGGCCATTGGCGCTTTCGAGGAAGCTGCGCAGGCTGTCGCCGACGCCAAGCTGGCTGTCGAAGGCGTCGCAGCCCGACAGCATGATGCCGGAAAGGCCGAGGCTGGCCGAGGTCAGGAACTTTCTTCGGCTTATCTGTAGCTTGGGGCTGATCTCGAATTTCGCCATGTCAGGCACTCCTCTCTGGCGCTTTGTCGCCATGCGCCGGCGGGTCGGTTCGATACCAGCCGGTGATGATGGAGCGCAGCTCGTTGATCGGGCCGGCGGCCAGGATCATCAGGATATGGATTATGAAGAAGGCGACGAGCAGCAGCATCACCGTGAAATGAATGGTGCGCGCCGTCTGCCGGCCGCCGAGCAGATCATTCAGGAACGGCAGCACCGAATCCATGCTCGGCGACATGGCAAGGCCGGTGATGATCATCAGCGGCAGCAGCACGAACAGCACGCCGCCATAGGCCATCTTCTGCAGCGTGTTGTAGTCGCGCGTGTGATGGAACCTGAGCTTGGCGTGCTCGACAATGTCTCGCGGCAGGCGCCTGAAATCATCGAGGCGCGGGGCAAGATCGCGGCGCAAATGGCCGTTGATCAGGCTGGCGACCAGCCAGACCAGCAGCGTGGTGGTCAGCACCCAGGCAAAGAAGAAATGAACGACGCGCGCGGTGCCGAGATCGTAATAGGAAGGGATCGTCGCCCAGGACGGGAAGGCACGGGAGGTCTCCTGGCCGGCCGGACCCGACCAGCCGAGCACGCCAGTGGTATCGAAGCGCGTGCCGAAGATTTCGGTATAGCCGCGCGGGCCAGTCGCCGTATTCTCGGCGCCAATGGCGAAGACGGTGTTGTTATAGCCAAAACCCGACTCCTTGCCGATATAGAGCTGCGGGCGGGCGTTGAAGATCTGCAGGCCCGAAAGCAGCATGAAGAACAGCGCGATCGCCCACAGCCAATGCGTCAGCCGCGTCCAGCGCGACTGGCGATAGATCAGCGTCGCATCCGTCGAAGCAGCGCTATCTGCCTCGGTGCTGGCTTCGCCTTTGGCAACTGATTCCATATTTTCCGTGCCTCCCTGCCAAGTGGTTCCGCATGGCCTCGTCAGATCTCTTCTCCTCCCAATACGTCGCCAGCCTAAGCGATGTTTCACCCGATCACGGATTTATTACGGACTGCCGAGGCTGACGGCGAGGTTGACCGCGGCTGCCACGATGACCGTGTTGAAGAAGAACGACAGGATCGAATGCACAAGCACGACACGGCGCATTTGCGAGGTCGTGATGTTGGTGTCGGCGGTTTGCGCCGTCATGCCGATCACCGTGGCGAAATAGAGGAAATCCGAGCCTTCCGGCCGCTTGCCGCCCGGGAAGTCGAGGCCGCCGACCGGAATTTTCTTTTTTGTGTCGCCATCCATCGCATCGCCATCCAACCAGTAGATATGCGCGTAGTGAAGTGCCGCCATGGCGTGGATGGTCAACCAGCCAAGCGGGATAGACAGCAGCGCCACCGTAAGCTCGACGGTGTCCGCGCTCTTCTCCCTGTTGATCAATTGAAACAACGAAATGATGGCAATAGCGACGACAATCAGCGTGACCGCGAAGATGGCCAGTACCGGCAGGTCCGTGTCGCCTGCATTCTTGCGCAGATAGCTGCCGGTAAGCCGCGGCATGTAGGCGATGACAAGAACGAGATAGGCGGCAAAGAACACATTGGCGCCGATCGAATAGGCAAGCGGCGCACGCCAGACCAGCGCGGCGCCAAAGGCTGCCACGCCGATGCAGGCCGACACCGCGAACGGCGTGTGGGGTCGCATGGGCATTTTGGTCGGGGTACCAGTCGCCATGGCCTTCAGTCCGCTGACGCGGATTTCAGCGCTCGCCGTAGGATGCGGTCAAGCTCGCCTAGGAACCGCGAGCGATCCTGCGGCGCGAAGCTCGAATTGTAGCCCTTGCTTTCGCCGGTCTCGCGCAGATGCTGCTTGAGATCGCGCATTGCCACCGCCATGCCGATCGTTTCGGGCGTAAACGGGCGTCCGGTCGGACCAAGTACGTGGGCGCCAAGCGCCACCGCGCGCGCGGCAAGCGGGATATCGGCGGTCACCACGATATCGTTGGACCGGGCATTTTCGACGATCCAGTCGTCGGCGGCATCGGCGCCCTTGGAGACGACGACATTGCGGATCATCGGATCGCGCGACGGACGCAAGCCGCCATTGGAGACGAAGGTGACGACGATGCCGTGCCGCTCGGCGACTTTTTCGACCTCGGCCTTCACCGGGCAAGCGTCGGCATCGACGAGAATAGCAGGTGCGGGCATCGTTGTTCCAAATGTGAAAGAGCCGGGCGGCGTCGCCCGGCTCGATCGATGATAGTCGAGCGGCTACTAGGCCGGCAACGCGCCGGACCTCTTGGCCGTCCAGGTGGCGATATAGTCCATCAGTCCTGGATTGAGGCAATCATAAGGTTCGAGCCCGATCGACTTCAGCTGTGACCTTATGCCGTCCATGCGGCTCGGATCGACACCGGACTCGATGATCGAAGAGACAAAGGCGGTGAAGCCCGGCGGCGACCAGCCGTCTTCCTGGAAGCGTTCGGGATGGATGAAGGACAGCCCCTTGAAAGCGTGGTCGCGCTCGACCGGGCCGTGCATGTGGACGCCGCAGCCGGTGCAGGCATGGCGCAGGATCAGCGCGCCCGGATCGACGATCTTCAGCTTGTCGCCGTTTTCGGTCACCGTCACGTCGTTTGTACCGGCAACCGCCACGACCGAGAACAGCGCGCCTTCCGGCTTCCAGCATTTGGTGCAGCCGCAGGCATGGTTATGGGCGATCTGGCCCTTGACCTTCACCTTGACCGGGTTGCTGGTGCAGGCGCAGACCAGCGTGCCGCCGGCAAAGTCGGCCTTTTCCCGTGGCAGTCCATTGTCGATTTTAGGATGCAGTTTTTCCGGCATTTTTGTCTCCTCCCTTGGTTCTATGCTGGTTCCGTTTCGATTACCGCTTCATTCTCCATACGGTGTTCTTGCCTGACGCGCTCTACCACCTTGAGAGCCTTGCTCAGATATGTATCGCGCACGAGAAACGATATTTCTTCTCTGCCGCGGTCGATCTCATCGAGGTCGATGCGAACGCGGTTGTTATTCCTAAGCGCTACCCAAAGATGTTCGCCGAATTGCCAGCTCTGCATACTGAGCGACTCGCTGAAATTCGGATATCGGATCCGAACCCGGATCAGTACCTCCTTCAATAGACTACCACGCTCCTGATCGACTTGCCTTCATGCATCAGGTCAAAGCCCTTGTTGATGTCCTCGAGCTTCAGCGTGTGGGTGATCATCG